>JAFQZL010000008.1 GCA_017405945.1 Acidaminococcaceae bacterium | reverse complement strand
GACCGATGGTGCCGATGTTAACATGCGGTTTTGTTCTTTCAAACTTTGCCTTTGCCATTTTTTTCCTTCCTCCTTAGAAGTTAAAATATATTTAAAAATTTATTAGGATCAGCGTAACTGATTATTCAGCTTTTGTGCCTTTGTTTTTGGCTACGATGTCGTCCGCAATGCTCTTGGGGACTTCTTCGTAGTGGTCAACCTGCATGGTGTAGGTGCCGCGGCCCTGTGTCTTGCTGCGCAGGTCCGTCGCGTAACCGAACATGGAGGCCAGCGGTACGAAAGAGTGGATAACCTGCGCACCGTTGCGCGCTTCCATACCTTCGATGCGTCCGCGGCGTGAGTTTACATCGCCGATTACATCGCCCATGTATTCTTCCGGTACGGTGATATCAACCTTCATGTAAGGTTCCAGCAGAACCGGGGAAGCTTTTTCAGCACCGGCCTTGAAGCCCATGGAACCGGCAATCTTAAATGCCATTTCCGAAGAGTCTACCTCATGGTAAGAGCCGTCGTACACGGTAACACCGATATCTACCATCGGGTAACCTGCTACCACACCGTTCTCCATTGCTTCTTTGACACCGGCTTCGATCGGAGCGATATACTCTTTCGGAATCGCGCCGCCCACGACTTTGTTGTCGAAGGTAAAGCCTGCGCCCATTTCCAACGGGGTGATTTCCAGCCAGCAGTGGCCATACTGGCCTTTGCCGCCGGACTGACGGATGAACTTGCCTTCCGCCTTAACTGCCTTGCGGATCGTTTCACGGTACGCAACCTGCGGATTGCCTACGTTGCAGCCTACCCGGAATTCACGGAGCAGACGGTCAACGATGATATCCAGGTGCAGTTCGCCCATACCGGAGATGATGGTCTGCGCGGTTTCCGGATCCGTATGTACCTTGAAGGTCGGATCTTCTTCGGCCAGCTTCTGCAACGCAATGCCCATCTTTTCCTGGTCAGCTTTCGTCTTGGGTTCTACCGCCACGGAAATAACCGGTTCGGGGAACACCATGGACTCCAGAATAATCGGGGCTTTTTCATCGCAGAGCGTGTCGCCGGTCGTTGTAAACTTCAGGCCTACAGCAGCCGCAATGTCACCGGAATAAGCTTCCGGAATCTCTTCACGGTGGTTGGCATGCATCAGCAGGATGCGGCCCATGCGTTCACGTTTCTCTTTGGAAGAATTGTAAACGTAGGAACCTGCGGTGATCATACCGGAATATACCCGGAAGAAGCCCAGCTTGCCGACAAAGGGGTCGGTAGCAATCTTGAATGCCAGCGCTGCGAATGGTTCGCTGTCGGATGTCGGCCGGGAATCTTCCTCGCCGGTTTCCGGATTGATACCCTTAATGCTCTCGATATCCGTCGGAGCCGGCATATAATCCACAACCGCGTCCAGCAGGGGCTGAATGCCTTTATTCTTATAGGAAGAACCGCAGAACACAGGATTCAGTTTGCATTCGATGGTTTCTTTACGAATCGCTGCTTTCAGCTCTTCGTTGGTGATTTCTTCACCCTCCAGATATTTCATCATCAGGTCGTCGTCGCCTTCGGCAACGGTTTCCACCAGAATGCCGCGGTATTCTTCAGCCTGTTCCAGCATATCGGCAGGAATATCAACGAATTTTTCGTCCTTTCCCATGTCGTCGCCATACACAATGGCTTTCATGCGGATCAGGTCAACCATACCCTGGAACTGGTCTTCCACTCCGATGGGAACCTGAAGGGCAACCGGGTTGGCGTTCAGCCGGTCCCGCATCATGTCCATTACATGGAAGAAGTCAGCGCCGATGATGTCCATCTTATTGACATATGCCATGCGCGGCACCTTGTACTCGTCAGCCTGACGCCACACGGTTTCGGACTGGGGTTCAACACCGCCTTTGGCAGAAAATACTGCAATCGTTCCGTCCAGCACGCGCAGGGAGCGTTCTACTTCAACCGTGAAGTCAACGTGGCCCGGTGTATCAATAATATTGATACGGTGCGTATCGTACTGTTTTTCGGAACCCTCCCACATGCAGGTGGTTGCAGCGGAGGTAATCGTGATGCCACGTTCCTGTTCCTGTACCATCCAGTCCATGGTGGCCGCGCCGTCATGAACTTCACCGATCTTATGTGTCTTACCGGTGTAGAACAGGATGCGTTCCGTGGTGGTCGTCTTACCGGCGTCGATGTGAGCCATGATGCCGATATTTCTTGTTCTTTCAAGCGGAATTAGTCTGCCCACTCTTTTATCCTCCTCACTCGTTCAACAGGACAGGCCGTTACCAGCGGTAATGTGCAAACGCTTTGTTTGCTTCGGCCATCTTGTGGGTATCTTCACGCTTCTTAACGGCAGCGCCGGTACCATTGGCGGCATCCATGATTTCGCCGGCAACGCGTTCGCACATGGTTCTTTCACCACGGAGGCGTGCATAATTTACCAGCCAGCGGATACCCAGGGTGGTTTTGCGGTCTGCGCGAACTTCTACAGGAACCTGGTAGTTCGCACCGCCCACGCGACGCGCCCGTACTTCCAGCAGGGGCATTACGTTCTTCATAGCGGTATCAAAAACTTCCAAAGGATCCTTACCCGTTTTGGAACGGATTACGTCAAATGCATCATATACGATGCGTTCAGCAACGCCTTTCTTACCGTCCAGCATTACTTTGTTAATAAATCTGGTTAATAATTTGGAACCGTACACCGGATCCGGCAGTACGTCTCTTTTTGGAACTGCGCCTTTTCTCGGCATGCTTTTTCACTCCTTTTATATCAATTCGTAATTTCTCAAAAGTTTTGGTTTTTGCGCATCAATTATTTCTTAGCTTTAGCGCGTTTTGCACCGTACTTGGAACGGCCCTGGTTGCGGTTGGCAACGCCGGCAGTATCCAGAGAACCACGAATGATATGGTAACGCACGCCGGGCAGGTCCTTTACACGGCCGCCCCTGATCAGAACAACGGAATGTTCCTGCAGATTGTGACCGATACCCGGAATATAAGCCGTTACTTCGATGCCGTTGGTTAAACGTACACGAGCAACTTTACGCAATGCAGAGTTAGGTTTCTTCGGGGTGGTGGTGTATACACGGGTGCACACACCACGTTTCTGCGGGCATTCTTTTAATGCCGGCGCAGTGGATTTGGTCTTCAGCACCTCTCTGCCTTTACGAATCAGCTGATTGATTGTTGGCATATCGGCACCTCCTTTCTGTCAATTAGATTTAGTATTTATAAAAATTCCGTTTCCGGAATCCCTATCAGTGTTTCAGTATCGCCGCCGCGGAAGCTCCCGCATGGATGCCGCAGGCTTTGCCTAACGCCTGCATGCTTTCCACAACCAGGCAGTCGACGTTTTGATTTTCACACTCCGCTTTAATGGGAGCCGTGATCCGTTCCTCCGCATCTGCCGCAATATACACGGCTGAGGCCGTCTGTTTCTGCAGCGCTTTCGCTGTCTGCTTAACTCCTACAACCTTGGCCACGGCTGTCTTCAAGTCGTCCAGACTCATTGCTTTCACTCCTTAAAAATGAGCGCACTTATCCCGTGAGACTTGTGTATTGTAACATCTTTTACACAACGTGTCAACACTTTTTTACGATTTTTTATTACGTCAAGCAGTGTTTTCATGGGATTTTCTTTTTACACGTATCCTGGTGTTTCAAACTTATGAATAAAAAGTTTTCCAAACGTTGATTTGCAATGATTCAATTCCCGTTAAAAAACCTTAAAAACAACATAAGAAACGATAAAATAACCATGGTACTTTTTATCCGGTACCATGGTTATTTTTACTTAAAGTATTTTGTTTTCAGATCCGGGTACTTATTTGTCCCCGTTCACCGGGACTTCATCCGCGCTCACGTCAGTCAGGTATTTCACCCTGACATCACGATACCGGCTCATTCCGGTACCTGCCGGAATCAGCTTGCCGATAATAACGTTTTCCTTCAGGCCCAGCAGCGGATCAACCTTGCCTTTAATCGCAGCGTCGGTCAGGACACGTGTCGTCTCCTGGAAGGAAGCAGCTGACAGGAAGGAGTCGGTTGCCAGGGAAGCCTTGGTGATGCCCAGCAGAATCGGCCGTCCTTTTGCCGGCTCTTTGCCCTCGGCCACAGCAATGGCATTCTGCTCGTTGTAGTCGCCGATGTCGATATATTCTCCCGGTAACATAGAGGTGTCTCCCGCATCTTCAATGCGGATCTTACGCATCATCTGACGCACCATTACCTCGATATGCTTATCATTGATGCCTACGCCCTGGGATTTATAAACGCTGAGCACCTGCTGCACAATGTAACGCTGTGTCGCCTGGGGCCCCAGAATCCGCAGAATGTCATGGGGATTCAGTGAGCCTTCGGTCAGACGGCTCCCTACTTTCACCTCGTCGCCTTCATCCACCGCCAGCTTGGCGCCATACGGAATGATATAGGTCTGTTCCGGCACTTCATCTTCAGGGTTGCCCGTGATGATGACTTTGCGCTGTTTCTGGCCGGCTTCTTCCACAATATGAACCGTGCCGGCATTTTCTGCCAGAATGCCCGGATGCTTGGGTTTACGGGCTTCAAACAGTTCCTCAACGCGGGGAAGACCCTGGGTAATATCTTCAGCGCCTGCAACACCGCCCGTATGGAAGGTACGCATGGTCAGCTGGGTACCCGGTTCACCGATTGCCTGCGCGGCAATGGTGCCCACGGCTTCACCTACGTCAACATTATGGTCTGTCGCCAGGTTGCGTCCATAGCATTTGCGGCAGACGCCGAACTTGGATTTGCAGGTCAGAACCGTGCGGATCTTGACTTTATCACGCATCACGGCAATCTGATCTGCCATATCTTCCGTAATATATTCATTGATGTGGAACAGCACGTTGCCTTCCGCATCTTTGATGTCTTCCGCCAGGGTCCTGCCGATGATGCGGTCGTGCAGGGACTCGATTTCCGTTCCGTTTTCCGTGATGGCTTCTATTTCAATTCCGTCAATCTCATTGTTCCGGACAGAAACCTCGCTCACCGTACCGTCCTGCAGAATCCGGTCGATATCTGCTTCCGTCAGCGTGGCGCCTGTGCCGACCAGCACTTCACCGCTGCCGTTGACAACATCTTCGGAAACTTCCTTATTTGCATAGTGATGCATCAGCATATCTTTGAGCTTACTGTTGGCAAAGTCTTCAGGGATGTTGATGGCAACCTCTTCACGGGCTTCTTCCACGTCACCGTCGCCGTTCGGGACATAGATGCTGATCGAAGTTACCTTCGCATCCATCAGGCGATTGTAAACATCATTGGTGATGATGCTATCGGATTCCACAATCGGCGCGCCGGTTTCTTCATTAATAATAGTTGCTGCCAGCATGCGGTTGATCACTTTTGAACGGATTTTCTTCGCGCTGGCTCCCAATTCCGCCTTGCACAGACGGTTCCGTTCCTTCACCAGGTTGCAGGTATGGATATCGCAGTCGTCTTCGCGGACGATGACATCCTGCGCAACGTCGACCAGACGGCGGGTCAGGTAACCGGAGTCAGCCGTACGCAATGCGGTATCTGCCAGACCTTTACGCGCGCCATGGCTGGAAATAAAGTATTCCAGAATCGTCAGGCCTTCGCGGAAGTTGGACTTAACAGGCCGGTCAATGATACGGCCGGAAGGATCAGCCATCAGGCCGCGCATGCCGGCCAACTGTTTGATCTGGTCAATACTGCCGCGGGCGCCGGAATCAGCCATCATGGCAATAGGATTAAATTTATCCTCTGTGTTAGCTTCTTTCAACAGGTCTGCTACATCATCCGTCGCTTTGTTCCAGATTTCAACAACCTTTTTATAACGTTCATCGTCCGTCATCAGACCGCGGCGGTACATGGCTTCCGTCCGGTCAACCTGTTTTTCTGAAGTCTGGATGATTTCCTGTTTGCCCTGGGGCACATGGATATCGGATACCGCAATGGAAATACCGGAATTGCAGGCATTGTCGTAGCCCATTTTCTTCACGATATCCAATACGTTGGCAGTGCCCAGATTGCCGTAAAGCTTATGCGCTTTGGCAACCAGCTTGCCCAGTTCCTTTTTGGTGATCAGCTGTCCCAGATGCCAGTATTCTTCGCCGGTTTCTTCGTTTTTGCGTTTGCTGAAGAAACGCAGCTCCTTCGGCAGTTCTTCATTATACATCGCATTGCCGATGGTGGTTTCTACCAGGCTCATACCCTCATTTTCCGGCTCAGCAACAATATCTTCGTTGGGAATCAGGATCCAGATTTTTGCCTGCAGGTCAAGATATTTATGGTAGTAAGCCATCAGGGCTTCATGAAGGCTGCTGTAACGGTTACCCTCACCTTTCGCGCCGGGCCGCTCGATAGTCATGTAATATGCGCCCAGAACCATATCCTGTGTGGGTACAGCTACCGGCTTGCCGTCTTTCGGAGCCAGGATGTTGTTTACGGACATCATCATCAGACGGGCTTCCGCCTGCGCCTCTACAGACAGAGGCAGATGAACAGCCATCTGGTCACCGTCAAAGTCGGCATTGTAAGCCGTACATACCAGCGGATGCAGCGTGATGGCACGGCCTTCGGTCAGAACCGGTTCAAACGCCTGGATGCCCAGACGGTGCAGCGTCGGTGCGCGGTTCAGGAGAACCGGATGCTCTTTGATGACTTCTTCCAGGACATCCCATACTTCCGGGGTCGCCCGTTCCACCATGCGTTTGGCGGCACGGATATTCAGGGCGGGATCGTTATCCTGCAAACGTTTCATAACGAAAGGCTTGAAAAGTTCCAGTGCCATTTCTTTCGGCAGACCGCACTGATGCATCTTCATCTCGGGGCCTACCACGATTACGGAACGGCCGGAATAGTCGACACGTTTACCCAGCAGATTCTGGCGGAAACGTCCCTGCTTGCCTTTCAGCATATCAGACAGGGATTTCAGAGGACGGTTGCCGGGCCCCACAATGGGACGGCCACGGCGGCCGTTGTCAATCAGTGCGTCAACCGCTTCCTGCAGCATACGTTTTTCATTGCGGACGATAATGTCAGGCGCGTGCAGCTCCAGTAACCGTTTTAACCGGTTATTGCGGTTGATTACACGGCGGTACAGATCGTTCAGGTCGCTGGTGGCGAAACGCCCGCCGTCAAGCTGAACCATAGGACGCAGATCCGGAGGAATGACCGGAACCACATCCAGAATCATCCAGGACGGCTTATTGCCGGATTTCAGGAACGCTTCCGCTACTTCCAGGCGGCGTACAACGCGTACCTTCTTCTGACCGGTAGCATCCTTCATCTCTTCCCGCAGTTCAGCAACCAGTTCCGGAATATCGATTTCCTCCAGCAGCTCTTTAACAGCAGAAGCACCCATCTCGGCACGGAACTGATCACCGTATTTATCCCGGGCGCTCATATATTCCGCTTCTGTCAGCAGCTGTTTTTTCTCTAACGGCGTATCACCCGGATCCAGAACAATGTAATTTACAAAATACAAAACTCTTTCCAGGCTCCGGGGGGACACATCAAGAATCAGTCCCATACGGCTGGGAATCCCTTTAAAATACCAGATATGGGAAACCGGCGCCGCCAGCTCAATATGACCCATCCTGTCGCGGCGGACCTTGGAACGGGTTACCTCAACGCCGCATTTGTCGCAGACGATCCCCTTATAACGGATGCGTTTATATTTTCCGCAATGACACTCCCAGTCCTTAATGGGGCCAAAGATTCTTTCACAGAACAGACCGTCTGTCTCGGGCTTCAGTGTTCTGTAGTTAATGGTTTCAGGCTTTTTTACTTCCCCATAAGACCACGAACGGATCAGTTCCGGGGAAGCAAGTCCAATGCGCATGGAATTAAAATTGTTAACGTCTAACAAGAATCCCTCGCTCCCTTCTTAATTAATATCATCAGCAGAACCGGACAGTTCTTCGAGTGTCGTTTCGTTCAGGTTGCCTAAATCGGCAATGCTGTCTTCTTCCTGTTCGGTACCATTATATTCTTCGTCTTCATTATAGGCGGTAGATTCCCTTGTGACATCCGGGATGACAGACTGACCTTCACCCTGCAGCTCAGCAATGGTTTCAGGGGAAGCTTCCACCACATCTTCCTCTTCTTCCTGCAGAGAAATATCTTCACCGTCTTCATCCAGCACCCGGATATCCAGACCGATACTCTGCAATTCTTTTACCAGTACCTTAAAGGATTCAGGAACGCCGGGTTCCGGAATGTTTTCGCCTTTAACGATGGATTCGTAAGTTTTTACACGTCCTACCACATCGTCGGATTTTACCGTCAGGATTTCCTGCAATGTGTATGCCGCGCCATACGCTTCCAGTGCCCACACTTCCATTTCACCGAAACGCTGTCCGCCAAACTGGGCTTTGCCGCCCAGGGGCTGCTGGGTAACCAGGGAGTACGGGCCGGTAGAACGGGCATGGATCTTGTCATCTACCAGATGATGAAGTTTCAGCATGTAAACGCAGCCGACTGTTACGGGGTTGGCAAACGGTTCGCCGGTACGGCCGTCATAAAGGACCGTTTTGCCCATCGGGCTTACACCGGACAGCTTCACCATGTTCTGCAGGTCTTCTTCATTAGCGCTGTCAAATACAGGAACAGCCATCTTGACCGCGCTCAGTTTTTCATTTCCTGCGTACCCGATATCTGTCAGCTTCGGCATACCGTACTGGGCACGGTCATACCCGGTGCCTTCCAGCTGTTCGCCGATGCCGGCTTCTTTCCGCTGGATTTTCATGCCTAACGCCAGGGCCGCCCATCCCAGATGGGTTTCCAGGATCTGGCCGATATTCATACGGGACGGAACGCCTAACGGATTCAGAACGATCTGGACCGGTTCACCATTAGGCAGGAACGGCATATCTTCCCGCGGTAAAATACGGGATACTACGCCCTTGTTACCGTGACGGCCGGACATCTTGTCACCGGCACGGATCTTGCGTTTTTGCGCAATCTGGATACGAACCTGTTTGTTTACTCCGGGCGGCAGTTCTCCGCCGTTTTCACGGGTAAACACCTTCGTATCCACTACGATACCGGATTCCCCATGGGGAACGCGCAGGGAACTATCCCGTTCTTCGCGGGCTTTTTCATTAAATACCGCCCTTACGAGGCGTTCTTCCGCAGATAATTCCGTTTCCCCTTTAGGTGTAATTTTACCTACCAGAATATCGCCGGGGCGAACTTCGGTACCTATTCTGATAACACCGATATAATCTTTGTCGTTTTCATCATTGCACAGATTCGCGACGGCTTTATCGGAAACATTCGGGATCTCACAGGTTATCTCTTCAGGCCCCAGTTTCGTATCCCGGGCGTCACAGGTGTACTCTTCAATATGAATAGAAGTGTACGTGTCATCCCGTACCAGGTCTTCGGAAAGCAGGATCGCGTCTTCGTAGTTATAGCCTTCCCAGGGCATGTAAGCTACGATCACGTTATGACCCAGCGCCAGTTCCCCGCGGTCGGTAGCGGGACCGTCCGCCAGTACCTGGCCGGCCTTGACATAATCGCCTTTGAAAACGATCGGTTTCTGGTTGACACAGGTGCTCTGGTTGGAACGTTTAAATTTCAGTACTTCATAATGATCAATATCGCCATTTTCCGTGCGGATCTGGATCTCGTCACCGGTTACCCGGATGACTTCGCCGGCATGTTTTGCCAGTATGCAGTTGCCGGAGTCGGTTGCCACTTTGTATTCCATACCGGTACCGACGACAGGTGCCTGCGGGGTCAGCAGGGGTACTGCCTGACGCTGCATGTTGGCGCCCATCAGCGCGCGGTTCGCGTCATCGTGTTCCAGGAACGGGATCAGGGCGGTCGCGATCGATACTACCTGTTTCGGCGAAACGTCCATATAATCCGCACGTTCCGGGGGGATGCTCAGTACGTCGTTCTTACGGCGGGCCGTAACACGTTCGCCCAGGAAATATCCGTCATCGTCCAGGGGTTCGTTGGCCTGCGCCACGATATATTTATCTTCTTCGTCCGCGGTCAGGTATTCAATTTCATTGGTAACGCGTTTATGCGCTTTGTCTACTTTGCGGTAAGGCGTTTCAATAAAACCGAACTGGTTGATAACCGCAAAGGTAGAAAGGGAACCGATTAAACCGATGTTGGGACCTTCAGGGGTCTCAATCGGGCACATGCGTCCATAATGGGAGTTGTGAACGTCACGTACTTCATAACCGGCACGCTCACGGGACAGACCGCCGGGTCCCAATGCGGAAAGACGGCGTTTATGGGTCAGTTCGGCCAGGGGGTTGTTCTGGTCCATGAACTGGGACAGCTGACTGCTGCCAAAGAATTCTTTAATGGCAGCCACCACCGGGCGGATGTTGATCAGCGCCTGGGGGGTGATCACATCCACGTCCTGGATGGTCATGCGTTCTTTTACCACACGTTCCATACGGGCCAGGCCGATACGGAACTGGTTCTGTAAAAGTTCGCCCACGCAGCGGACGCGGCGGTTGCCCAGATGGTCGATATCGTCTTTTTCACCGTGCCCGTCCATTACATTCAGAAGATAACCGAACGCGGCAAAGATATCTTCCCTGGTAATCGTGCGGAGTCCTTCGGGAATGCCGGACGTAAAGACGATGCGCAGCACCTTTCCGCTTAACTCTTTAATTTTCAGCTGGTAGAGGCCGCATTCTTTGTAAACCTGGCTCTCTTCCACCTTATCCAGCACTTCGCCTGTCATCAGCGTCCCTTCCGGAACGATGATCTCGCCGGTTTCCCTGTCAACCAGCGGCTCTGCCAGCACACAATTTTCCAGCCGGTTTCTCCAGCCTAATTTCTTGTTCAGCTTATAACGGCCTACATAGGCCAGGTCATACCGTTTGCTGTCAAAGAACGTCTGCTCTATGAGCTGCTTGGCATTTTCAAAGGCAGGCGGTTCACCGGGGCGCAGCTTTTTATACAGTTCGATCATCGCTTCTTCGCAATTTGTCGTACTGTCTTTTTCCAGCGTTGCCTTTACCGCTTCAATAATCTCGGTCCCGTCTTCCGTATGGTTTTCAATCTGGGTATCGCCAAAGAAGTTTAAGATATCTTCATTGGTTTCCATCCCCATGGCCCGCAGCAGCACAGTAGCAGGAACCTTGCGGGTCCTGTCCACGCGCGCGTAAATCACATGGTTCAAATCTGTTTCAAATTCAATCCATGCGCCGCGGTTCGGGATTACAGTGGTACCGTACAGAAAGATTGCGCTGGGATCCATGACTTTATCGTAATAAACCCCGGGGGAACGAACCAGCTGACTGACAATGACACGCTCCGCCCCGTTAATGACAAAGGTTCCCGTAGGGGTCATCAAAGGGAAATCGCCCATAAACACACGGGATTCCTTAATTTCTCCCGTATCTTTATACAGCAGATGAACATTGACATTCAACGGTGCAGAATAAGAAGCGTCCCGTTCCTTACACTCTTCAATGGTATATTTTGGCTCACCGATTTCAAAGCTCTGGAAAGAGAGTTCCAGATTCCCGTTAAAGTCTTTAATCGGGGAAATGTCGTGGAAAATCTCATTCAGCCCATCGCTCATGAACCACTCATAGGATTTCCTCTGCAGGTCAATCAAATGAGGCATTGGCAAAACTTCTTTGATCTTGCCAAAGCTATACCGGGTCCTGTCACCTGTCTGAACCGGTTTAAACATGTAGGTCTTCACTCCTTGTTATATAAGTCAGGCAATACAAAACTACGCACGTTGTCCAAAGCCAAAAAAAACAAGGTTCTTACCGCAAGATCACCCTGTTATTCAGATCAGACGAACGTACTTCATCCCTACGATATGGCAGCCGATGTGAACCACTACACTATCTGGCCGTTGTAGTCAAGCCTGCATTTTGGTCACAAACACAAAAAGCACAATTGTGGTAAATAATGATACCACAAGCATTGGAATTTTGTCAACATGTTTTTTAAGAAAAAAAGACCGGTTCCCTTGGGAACCGGTCCTGATGACGTACCGTAAAATTATTTAATTTCAACAGTTGCGCCGGCAGCTTCCAGTTTTGCTTTCGCTTCGTCAGCATCAGCTTTGGAAACTTTTTCTTTAACAGCCTTCGGAGCGCCGTCAACCAGAGCTTTCGCTTCTTTCAGGCCCAGGCCGGTGATTTCGCGGACAGCTTTGATTACGTTGATCTTGCCCTGACCAGCTTCTTTCAGGATTACGTCGAACTCGGTCTGTTCTTCTTCAGCAGCAGCAGCAGCCGGAGCAGCGCCGGCAGCAGCAACAGCTACCGGAGCGGCAGCGGATACGCCAAATTTTTCTTCCAGAGCTTTAACCAGTTCAGCCAGCTCTAATACGGTCATTTTCTCAATTGCTTCAATAATCTGATCTTTATTCATTATAAATTCCTCCATTAATCAATTATTTTTAAATTTTTATAGTATTTAACTATCAATAAAAAGCTTTTTAATCATGCATTACGCGGATTGTTTTTCTTTTTGTTCGCGTACAGCATCCAATGCGTAAACGATTTTCGCAACAGTTCCGTTGAGCGTGCGGACCAGACCGGAAATCGGAGCGTTCAGGCTGCCCAGCATTTTGGCAACCAGCACTTCTTTCGGCGGCAACGCAGCAACTGCCTTAACCTCGTCAACAGAAATCACTTTGCCTTCTACAACGCCGGCCTTCAGCTGCATCTTCTTATGATCTTTTACAAAATCACAGATTACTTTGCAGGCTGCTACCGCGTCTTTGGCAGAAGAGCAAATAGCAGTATTTTTCTCCAGTACGGGATTCAGGGCATCCAGACCGTATTCTTTTGCGGCCAGAGCAATCAAAGTGTTCTTATAAACGGTGTAGGTGGCACCGGCTTCGCGAACCTTACGGCGCAGTTCCGTATCTTCCGCAACGGTAAGACCGCTGAAGTCAACTAATACTGCTCCTTTAGCTTCAGCAAGAACATTTTTGATCTCAGCTAACTGAGCCTGTTTCTCTGCTTTTGTTTTCAATGAGTTGCACCTCCTTCTTTCAGATTTTGACTTACTTTTTATAAATCAAAAAGACCTCTCGGCCGATGCAGCCGGAGGTCGTGAAAGAACTGATCTATCTTTAACGTCTCCAGCCTCGGCAGGCGTACACTGCTGCACTTGCGCTTACGCACCTGCTGTCTGTGGCCCGATTATCTTCTGATTTAAAAATGTGTGTTCCGGATTATTTTGCGCTGTCCGCTTTGAGCACATCAATCTTGATGCCAGGTCCCATCGTAGTGGATAAGGTAACAGATTTAATGTACTGGCCTTTGGCTCCGGACGGTTTTACTTTAATCAAAGTAGTAACTAACGCAATGTAGTTATCCAGAAGGGCTTCTTCCGAGAAGGAAGATTTACCGATCATTGCCTGTACGTTACCGGCTTTGTCAGCGCGGTACTCAACTTTACCGGCTTTGATCTCGCTGAGTGCTTTGGCTACGTCCATGGTAACGGTGCCAACCTTCGGGTTAGGCATTAAGCCTTTCGGGCCCAGCAGTTTACCAAGACGGCCAACCTTGCCCATCATATTCGGGGTTGCTACGCAGACTTCAAAGTCAAACCAGCCGCCCTGAATCTTTTCAATCAAATCCTGGCTGCCAACATAATCCGCGCCGGCAGCTTTTGCTTCTTCCGCCTTCGCGCCTTCCGCAAATACCAGAACCTTTTTGGATTTGCCGGTTCCGTGAGGCAGCACCATAGCGCCGCGTACCTGCTGGT
>JAFQZL010000007.1 GCA_017405945.1 Acidaminococcaceae bacterium | reverse complement strand
GTCTGGACGAAGACTGTAAAGATCATTTTGCCAGAGTGCAGGAACTGCTGACAGCCTCCGGCGTGGACTTTGTCATCGATCCCACGCTGGTGCGCGGTCTGGATTACTATACGAGGACTGCTTTTGAAATCCAGTACACGCCCCTGGGCGCCCAGAGCGCCGTATTAGGCGGCGGCCGTTACGACGGCCTGGTGGAAGAAGTAGGGGGGCCTGTGACGCCGGGCATCGGTTTTGCCATGGGCATGGAGCGGGTGATCCTGGCGCTGGAAAGCCAGAATCTGCTTCCCGCTGCGGATGACGCTATCGATGTGTTTGCCGTTGCACCGAAAGCGGAAGCCGCGGCTCTTGCTTTCACAACAGTGGAAAAATTAAGAGAAGCAGGCATCTGCGCAGCTTATGATTACCAGCAGCGCAGCATGAAGGCCCAGATGAAAGCAGCCAACCGGTTAAACGCCAAATATGTGCTGATCTTCGGGGAAGACGAACTGTCGCGGAATTGTGTGACCCTGAGGGACATGCAGGCAGCAGATAAAGATAACAACCAGCGGGAAATTCCTCTTGCTGAGATTACAACTATATTAAAAACAGAGGTGCAGAATAATGAGTGAAAAGTTTAAACGCGATCAGCATTGCGGAACCCTGACCAAAGCGGATTCCGGCAAAGAGGTAGCTTTGTGCGGCTGGGTGTCCAAACGCCGCGACCATGGCGGACTGATCTTTATTGACCTGCGGGACCGTTCCGGTATCTGCCAGGTGGTGATCGACCCGGATGCGGGGGAGAGCTTTAAAAACGCGGAAGCGATCCGCAGCGAATATGTGATCCAGGTCTTCGGCAAAGTGCGGGAACGGGACGCGGAGACCGTTAATCCCAACATTGCCACCGGCGAAATTGAAGTAGCGGCCCACACCCTGAACGTGCTGAACGGCGCCAAGACGCCTCCGTTTTATATTCAGGACGGCATCGACACCGATGAAAACCTGCGCCTGAAATTCCGTTATCTGGACCTGCGCCGTCCGGAGATGCAGGCCAACCTGATCCTGCGTCACAAAGTAACCAAGCTGATGCGGGACTATATGGATAACAACGGCTTCCTGGAAATCGAGACCCCCATGCTGTGCAAGAGCACGCCGGAAGGGGCCCGGGATTATCTGGTGCCCAGCCGCGTGAACCCCGGCAAGTTCTATGCGCTGCCCCAGTCCCCCCAGATCTTCAAACAGCTGCTGATGGTAGGCGGATACGAACGCTATTTCCAGATCGCCCGCTGCTTCCGTGATGAAGATTTGCGTGCCGACCGTCAGCCGGAATTTACCCAGCTGGATGTGGAGATGTCTTTCGTAGAGATGGACGATGTCATGGACATGATGGAAGGTCTTATCGCTTATGTGTTCAAAGGAGCGCTGGGTGTGGACATTCCCCGTCCCATGCAGCGCATGACCTGGGACGAAGCCATGGACAAGTATGGCAGCGACAAACCGGACCTGCGCTTCGACATGCCCCTGATCAACATGGTGGATGCGGTTTCCGGCTCCGATTTCAAAGTATTTAACAATATCATTGCCGATGGCGGCATCGTGAAAGCCATCAACGTAAAAGGCGACGCCAACATTCCCCGCCGGGAACTGGACGGGCTGGTAGATTTTGTGGCAATCTACGGCGCCAAAGGCCTGGCCTGGATGCAGATCCAGCCGGATGGAAGCGTGAAATCGCCGATTGCCAAGTTCTTTGACGAAGCCCATCTGAACAAGATTAAAGAAACCGCCGGCGCGGAACCGGGCGACCTGCTGCTCTTTGTGGCGGACAAGCCGGCTACCGTGGCCCAGGCGCTGGGCGCGCTGCGTATTGAAATGGCAAAACGCATGAACCTGATCGATAAAGACAAGCTGTGCTTTACCTGGGTGACCCGCTTCCCGATGTTTGAGTGGAACGAGGACGACAAACGCTGGGTAGCCATGCATCATCCGTTCACATCTCCCTGCGACGAAGACCTGCCGCTGTTAAAGACCAACCCCGGCAAGGTGTATGCCAAAGCGTACGATATGGTGCTGAACGGTGTCGAACTGGGCGGCGGTTCCATCCGTATCCATCGCCGCGACGTACAGAATGCAATTTTTGAAGCCATCGGTCTCACCGATGAAGAAGCCCAAGAAAAATTCGGTTTCATGATGCAGGCCTTTGAGTATGGCGCGCCTCCCCACGGAGGTCTGGCCTTCGGTCTGGACCGTATGATCATGCTGATGGCAAAACGTCCTTCCATCCGCGATGTCATCGCGTTCCCGAAGACGCAGAACGCCAACGACATGATGAGCGAAGCGCCCAACGTGGTTGACGAAAAACAGCTGCGCGAATTACACATCCGCCTGTCGTTGCTGGCAAAAGAGAAAAAACAGTAAAATTAAGGCCCGGAGCATTGAAAAAATGCTTCGGGTCTGTTATTATATAAGTGTAAGGATTTGCAGGCCGGTCAACGATTCCGGCTTAACGGAACGTAAGCCTGCAAACGGAAAACTTCATAAACTTTTAAAAGTTACCCTGCGATGTTCGTTACATCTTTCTACGTGCTGAGCCAACGAATTTACTAAGGGAGCCTGATGTCGCGCCTTTCAAAAACCGGCCTCCTTCGAGTGGACTTTTGCGACTGGCGGTAAGGCACCCACCTGCACATGCAGGTTCAATACCTTGAAGATGAACGGCATTCGTGGGGCAATTTGTTTCTTAAAG
>JAFQZL010000006.1 GCA_017405945.1 Acidaminococcaceae bacterium | reverse complement strand
CGGATTCCCGATGTTTTTTTAATTGGTCGGAGCGACTAGATTTGAACTAGCGACCTCTTCCACCCCAAGGAAGCGCTCTACCAAGCTGAGCCACGCCCCGAATACATAGGATATTTTAGTATAGAAATGCGTTTCTGTCAACTATTTTTTATGTTACCCAAAGATAACTTTTTTTAAAACAACTGACACAGAAACAGTAACCAGTACAATGATCTGGAAGATTTTATAACTCAACATGTAAGACTTCTGTTCCTTTGGTATTCAGTTGCAGAATATGATAGACTGCTGTCTGCCCGCAGGAAGCGAAGGCGTCTACCATGGCTTTGCCGATAGCGTCCCCATCTTTTTCCGGCGAAGCGTATGCCAACAACGTAGAACCGGATCCGCTGATGATGCATTGATAGGCTCCGGCTGCTTTTCCTGCAGCAAACACTTCTGGCAGCCCCGGAATCAGTTTCGCACGGTACGGCTGGTGCAATTTGTCTTCCAATGCAAACTCCAGCAATTCCGGACGGTCCTCCAATAAAGCCGCAGTCAGTAAGGCGGTACGGGATGCGTTGAACACTGCGTCGGGATGGTCGATAACTTTGGGAATCGCTTCCCGTGCCAGATGGGTAGAAAGCTGCATGTCTGGAACTACCGCGATAAACTGCAGGGGCATTTTCGGAATGGTGCGCAGGGTATGAGCCACACCGTTTTCCTGAAAACTGATGGTAAAACCGCCGTAGATGGCGGGCGCAACATTGTCCGGATGACCTTCCAGCTTATTTGCTTCCTGTAAAATTTCATCCTGGGTCAGATTGGCACCGCTCAAAATGCTGGCAGCTGTTACACCGGCAACGATAGCTGTGGAACTGCTTCCCAGTCCGCGGCTTTTGGGAACCTGGTTTTTCATCTGTACATCAAGTCCGATACGCTTGTGGTCTGTTAATTTATTCCAGAGAGACAGGAACGACGCAAAGGCCATATTACGCCCGGAAGCGTGAAAACTGTCTTTGCCTTCCCCCTCCACTTTCAGGTAAAAGCCGTATTGCTCGTCAGAGACGGTAAAGGTGAATTCATTATATAGCGTTAATGCCAGCCCGAGGCTGTCGAAACCGGGACCGCAGTTTGCAGAGGTAGCCGGTACCCGGACGGTAACAGATTTTTTCATAATTCTCCAATCATACCTGTAGTCAGGCGGAATAATATTTTTTACGAAATGGCCTGAATAATCCAACCAGACAGTTTTTTATAAGTTAGGATCCTCTACCCGCAACACGCTGCAAACCTTTTTCACGACAGGCAATACCTGCAGAGTGCGCAACGACAAGTCCAGACTTAATCTGCTGACTTTGTAGGTGATGATGATAAGTTCGGCCAGACCGTTTTCCACCACGGCTTTCTGAATTACGGAAGCGATGCTCATCTGTTGGGCGGCAAGAGTGGATGCGATAGCGGCAAGTACGCCGGGCCGGTCGTTTACCAGCAGCCGGAAGTAGCAGGGTTCCATTTCTTTTTCGGGCGGGCACATTTTCTTTTCAACAAAGAGATTCCCGGAGACACGTCCGCAGGCGTTATGGCAAATGTTGCGGGCTGTATCGATGATGTCACCGCAGACTGCGCTGGCGGTGGGAAGCCGGCCCGCGCCGCGGCCCATGAACATGGCGTCCCCTACTGCGTCGCCATTTACATAGATTGCATTATAAACGTCATTCACGCTGGCCAGCGGATGATTCTTCGGCAGCATGACAGGATATACATTGGCACTGATTCCGTTTTCCGGATCGTTTTTGGCCACGCCCAGCAGTTTTACTACATAGCCCAGTTCACGGGCGTAACTGATATCACAGGCTTCCACATTGTCGATGCCTTCTATGTGCACATCTTTCAGAGTCAGCGCAGTGTTGAAGGCAAGAGAGGCCAGTACGGTGATTTTGCGGGCGGCATCAATGCCTTCCACGTCCGCCGTGGGATCGGATTCCGCATAACCTTTTGCCTGGGCTTCCTTCAGAGCGTTTTCGTAGGAAAGGCCTGCTTCGGTCATCCGGGTCAGCATATAGTTTGTGGTACCATTCACAATGCCCATAACGCTGGAAATCTTATTGCCGGCCAGGCAGGAACGTAACGGACGGATGATGGGAATACCGCCGCCTACCGCGCCTTCAAACTGGAAATCCAAATGTTTTTCCGAAGCCAGCGCAAACAGGGACTTACCGTATTCTGCCAGCACGTCTTTGTTGGCGGTTACCACATGTTTGCCGTGCTGCAACGCCGCTTCAATATATTCCTTGGCGGGATGTACACGGCCGATCAGTTCAACTACGATATCGATTTCCGGATCGTTTAAAATATCGTCCAGATTGTCAGTATAGCCAATGTTGTATTTCTCAATTTCCGGTTTTAATTTGGATTTATCCCGGACCAGAACGGTTTTCACTTCAACGGCACAGCCTGCTTTTCTGGCAATGTCATCTTTGTTTTCATTCAGGACGATGATCACGCCGCCGCCGACAGTGCCGCAGCCTAACAGGCCGATTTTAACAGTTTTCTTCATAATGTTTTAATACCTTCTCCCTCAAATATATTTTATAAAAAAATAATGATTAAAATCATCCGGCGTGAAGAATCAGACTTGCCGGGAAAGAAAAACTGAGGACAACCTCCTTACACCTGTCCTAAAACCTCCAACCGTTTTACACCGTCGATCATGCGCAGTTTATCCAATAATGCTTCCAGATCCACGGTCATATTCTTAGTTTCAATAGAAATGGTAGTATTGGCCACGCCCTGAAGGGGGATTCCCTGGTTGATGGTCATGATGTTTCCGGAATCTGTCGAAATCAGGTTGAGGACACGGGACAGCACGCCGGCTTTATGTTCCAACAACAACGAAAGGGTGATGATTTTGTCCCTGCTGGCTTCATAAAACGGGAAAACATAATCCTTATATTTATAATAGGCGCTCCGGCTAAGATTCATCCGTTCTACCGCTTCGTTAATGGTTTTTGCTTCGCCACGTTTCAGGATCTCTTTCACCTTGATGGTCTTCTTAATAGCTTCCGGTAAAATATCTTCTTTTACAAGATAAAAAGATGTTGTTTCATAACCTGGTTTGCTTGCTGCTGCGTTGAGATCGATATTCCTAGTTCGTCCCATGTTCCTGACTCCTTCCTCCAACTATTTATTATCATTCAGATGACCGGGTTTGATTTTACTTTCGGTCCCATTTAATAACCGTCTGATATTATCCTTGTGGCGGATTATGACAAACAGGCACGCCAGTGTTCCGAATACAGCAAAGGGCGCGGGATAGTTAAGATACCATCCGGCCGATGCGGCGACAATTGCTGCAATTACAGAACCCAGGGACACATAACGGGTTATCAGAACAATGATAATCCATACACCAAGTCCGGCAGCCGCTCCCCAGGGAAGCATATACAGAAACAATCCCAGGCCGGTTGCCACACCCTTTCCGCCTTTAAAACCGAGAAACAGCGAATAGTTATGCCCCAGTAGCGCACCCAGCGCCGCCACTGCCACAATAACCGGGTCTGCAGAAAACTTAGATATGATATACAAAGCCAGTATGCCTTTCAGCATATCCCCCGCCAACACAGCGCCAGCTGTTTTCGGTCCAACCGTGCGGAAGACATTTGTCGTACCGATATTACCGCTTCCGTATTTTCGGATATCAATGCCGTGAAATGCCTGCACCAGCCATAATCCGCAAGGTATAGATCCAAACACATACCCCAGCAGGAAACCGCCGGCGGCTAACAGATAATTCATGCGCAGGAACTCCTTTAATCTTTTCTTCCGGAATAAATAACCTCTGACGTCCTGTTACTCTTAATTGGTTACAGGTCTTCTTCATTTTTCGCACGGATAATCATCTGGATAGGCGTACCTTCAAAACCAAAGGCTTCCCGCAGTTTGTTTTCCAGATAACGCTGATAGGAGAAATGCATGATCTCCGGGTTGTTGACGAACAGTACAAAAGTCGGCGGTTTGATTTTAACCTGTGTTACAAAATAAATCTTTAACTGGCGCCCTTTATCTGTGGGCGGCGGGTTGATGGCGCAGGCGTCTTCGATAATCTGGTTGATGACCGACGTGGAGATGCGCATGGCGTTCTGCTCCGCCACATATTTGATGACTTCCGGCAGCCGGTGGATGCGCTGCATGGTGACTGCCGAAACATAAACAACCGGAGCGTACTGAAGAAAGACAAGTTCTTTCCGTAATTCTTCCGTGTAACGCAACGTGGAGCCGGTGTCTTTTTTATACAGATCCCACTTATTAACCACAAGGATGATGCCTTTGCCCGCTTCATGGGCATAGCCGACGATTTTTTTATCCTGTTCGGTGACGCCGTCCACCGCGTCGATGACCATCAGCACTACGTCGGAACGGTCAACCGCGCGAAGGGAACGGACAATACTGTACTTTTCGATCAGTTCTTCAATTTTGCCTTTGCGGCGCATGCCGGCCGTATCAATAAACAGGTAACGCTGCCCGTCTTTTACTACCGGGGTATCAATCGCGTCACGGGTGGTGCCTGCCTGGTCACTGACAATGGAGCGTTCTTCTCCCACAAGGGCATTAAAGATAGAGGATTTCCCTACGTTAGGTCTGCCAATCAGGGCGACCTTTATTTCATCTTCATCTTCATCGTTTAACTGAGGCACAGTCTGCTGAACTTTATCCATGACTGAATCCAGCATATCGCCAAGCCCCAGGTGGTTTGTCGCGGAAATGGGAATCGGTTCGCCTAATCCAAGATTATAGAATTCAAAGATTTCCATTTCCTGTTTAAAAGAATCCGCTTTATTTACAGCGAGGATGATTGGCTTTTTGGATTTACGCAATAATTTTGCGACCTCTGCGTCTTCGTCAGTAATACCGGTACGGGCATCACACACAAATAAAATTACATCAGCCTCACGAATGGCAATTTGTGCCTGTTCCCGTATGGAAACGGCAATCTTATCAGTGTTGGCTATTTCAATACCGCCGGTGTCGATAATAACAAACTCCCTGTCAAGCCACTCGGACGTAGCGTACAAACGGTCACGGGTTACGCCTGGAATGTCTTCTACAATAGAAATACGTTCGTTGGCCAGTACGTTGAACAGGGTGGACTTGCCCACATTCGGTCTTCCAACAATAGCAACGATAGGTTTTGACATAATACAAAGATCCTCATACTTTCTTATTACGGCTTATAAAAACATCAATTTCAAATTTATAGCTAATGGAATTTTCTATAAAAGACAATACAACTGAAGAAACTGGTTAATGGTCTATACCATCCCGTATGGTAATATTTTTTAAAGTAAAATAATGTTTTACTTCCTGCATATCTGTTACCAGATCCGCTTCGTCAATCAGTTCCACCGGCGCTTCCCGTCCGGTGCAGACAACCTCTGTGTTATTGCGATATTTATGCAGGAACGCGACAACTTCCTTCGTATCAATTAAGTTCTTAGCCATGGCTAAATTGATTTCATCCAAAATTAAAACATCAGTATCATGATTTAACAAAATGCGTTTTCCTTCTTCCCAGGCATCCCGGGCCATTTTTACGTCAATGGGATCCGGGTCGCGGAAATTCACAAAACTGTCACGCCCCATCTGTTTCAGGGTAAAGTTGGGAAGGAAATGGAAAGCCTGCGCTTCCCCGTAGGTTGCGTCACCTTTCATAAAACAGATCATGACTACTCTGGCTCCGTGACCAATAGCCCGCAGCGCAAGTCCCAGGGCGGCAGAGGTTTTGCCTTTTCCAGTCCCTGTATAAACATGCAGCATTCCGAAATTTTCCATTTCAATGCGCCTCACTTATGAAAACTGTTTCACATATTCCGTATTATTTTTGGCAGAGATCGTTTTTCGTTCCGGAACAGAATTTCTGGCAACGGTGTCCTTATGCGAAAGCGGCTGTTCCAGCAGCAGGCTATATAATTCAGCCGCGCCTTTGGCGATTCTGACATCCCTGCCCCTTCTGCGTATAAATTCATCCAGCGGCATATCGTCCAGGAACAGGCTGTCCTGATTCAATACAACTGCAGGCAGGATTACAGGGGCTTCTTCCGGAAGCTGGGCCAGAATATCTTTACCTGTCAATAAACCTGTTACGTTAACGGTATGGCCGAAAAAATCATTGACAACCGGAACAATGCGGTTGTTTGTTTGATAACGGACATTAAATTCCTGCATCACCGGCTGTAGTAAAGCCGCTGCGGAAACACCGACAGGAATGACATAATTCTTATGCGCCGGATGCAAACCGTCCCTGTGACGCTGAACAGCCTTTTCCCATTCAGACAAAAAGTTCTGCGTAAGGCCGATACCGTTCTCCAGCTGGGGAAACCCGTCATACCAGTCAACGGGAGGCATTTTCCGGTCAGCCAGAATATAAAACTCGTCACCTAAATATACGAAAGAACGTCCCAAACGACGGCGGCAGTCTTCCTGCCAGCGGGTTGCTGTTTCGACTACAGCTGATGCGCTCTCTCTGTCAAACAAACGTAAATCGGGCAAGCCATCTTTATGCTTTGTAATACCCACCGGAACGATGGCCATATCCTCTACATAATCGGATAAAGCTACTAAATCACGGTAAGATTTTTCCAAGACTGCGCCGTCATTCCAGCCGGGACAACAGACGATCTGCGCATGGATATGGATGCCGGCGGCGAACAGACGATGCAGTTTTTCCATAATCTCCCCGGAATGCCTGTTCTTCATCATTGACTGACGAACCTGCGGGTCTGTCGCATGGACAGACACATAAAGAGGAGACATATGATTCCGGATGATGCGTTCAAAATCCTCTTCTGTCAAATTGGTCAGCGTGACGAAATTGCCATACAAAAAAGATAAACGGTAATCATCGTCCCTGACATACAGACCTTTGCGGAGACCGGGAATCATACGGTCAACAAAGCAGAACACGCAATGATTATGGCAGAGACGGACTTTGTCAAACACTGCGCTTTCAAAAGAAAGGCCGAGTTCTTCGTCGATTTCTTTAAAAACCCTTACTTCCCGTATGGACCCGTCTGTCCCCCGTACAGAAAGCAAAGGTTCAAAATCCGCAG
Organism: Acidaminococcaceae bacterium; assembly: GCA_017405945.1. Taxonomy (GTDB): domain Bacteria; phylum Bacillota; class Negativicutes; order Acidaminococcales; family Acidaminococcaceae; genus Succiniclasticum. The sequence continues at coordinate 6,120 of JAFQZL010000006.1, read as the reverse complement.
CGGCAAAGCTGACATCCAATATATCACGCATAGGCATACCGTTGACGGCACAAAGGGATTCTCCTGCCCTGATGCCGGCATTATCCGCAACACTATGCCTCCTGACTGAACTGATTTTGCCTTCCCAGTTAGTGTCCATACGTCCTCCGAAATGTCTTGTTATATTATACATAAATTTCCCAAAAAACACAAATGTACATTGTAAAAAAGCAAAAAAAGACCCGCTTTTTCAAGCGGGCCTTCTGGTTTTTGCAAAGATTACTTACGGATATTCAGTTTGGCAATGATTGCACGATACCGTTCGATGTCTTTCTTCTGCAGATAGTTCAGCAGACCGCGACGCTGACCAACCATTTTCAGCAGACCGCGACGGGAATGATGGTCTTTCTTGTTGGATTTCAGATGTTCGGTCAGAGCAGCAATACGGGTGGTGAGAACCGCAATCTGTACTTCCGGGGATCCGGTGTCGCCTTCGTGACGGGCATGTTCTTTGATAATTGCCTGTTTTTCTTCTGTTGTTAACATAATAACAAACCTCCATAAAATTATATTGTCCGGCCGGGACCAGGAAGGCGTTGGAGAAGCGCTCTACGTAGTTCCGGTTAGGATACTGAAGTATTTTAGCACAGAAATTAATTTATTGCAAATCTTTTTTTAAAATAGTTTACTGTTCATTGTTCTGAGCGGCAAACCAGGCAAGGGCGTCCGCTTTGTCTTTTTCCAGCTGCACTTTTAGTTCATCTAGTGATGAAAACCTGCGCTCGTTTCGGATGAACCGGCAAAACGCTGTTTCCAGAATATGCCCGTACAGATCTTCATTGCAACCAAACAGATGAACCTCCAACACTTCCCGGACCACGTCGTCAAAGGTGGGATTCATACCCAGATTCCCTACCCCGTTATAATTCCTTTCTCCGTCACGTACCTGCAAAGCGTAAACGCCGGCAGGCGGAAGGGCGGAACCGTTCCGGTTCACATACAGGTTTGCGGTAGGAAAGCCCAGTGTCCTTCCACGCTGAAAACCTTTGTGCACAATTCCCTGGACACTGCAGAAACGCCCCAGCATGCTTTCCGCATCGCGAAGGTTGCCTTCGGAAATGGCCCGGCGTATCCGCGTGCTGCTGATAATCCTGTTCTTATATTTGAGAAGTGGTCTTATAATCACATCGAAGCCATCTTCTTTACCGCTTTCCGTCAACATTTCCGTATTCCCCGTGCCCCTGAAACCGTAGGAAAAATTCGTTCCGCAGACGAGGCAGGTAAAATTGAACTGTTTCAGTTTGTGTAAAAACTCTTCCGGCGATAAAAGCGATAACTGGCGGTTAAAAGGAACATCGATCAGCAGATCGACCCCCCAGCGTTTCAAAAGCCTTACCTTTTCTTCCGGAGAAATCAGTGCCTGGGGAATCGCCGAAGGCCGGATGGCAGCATACGGATGATTGCTGAACGTGAAAACAGCCAGTCGCAGTTTGTTTTTACGGGCATAATCCGCAGCGGCATCAATCACATCGCGGTGGCCTTTATGGAGACCGTCAAAGGTCCCCATGGCGATCACGCAGGGCACTTTTTGAAAGGCTTCTTTTTCTGTTTTTTCCAAATACAAACGTTTAACGATTTCCATAATTATCAAATGCTTCAACAGGTATTATCAGGATACTCCAATCTCTGAAATCCATTGTTTCCAAAAATGAAATAATATGTGCTTTCAAACCAGCCCCGGAGGTTGTTTAACCTGGACCAGTATTTTTTCAGGCTTCACGATTTCCTCCTCTACCGTCACCATGCCCAGAAATACTTCTGCAAGGTAGAGCGCATACGTACCGGAGGCTGTTCCTTTTATAGTGGTACGAACTCCGTTGGTGATACGGAAAGCCTGCAGGTCATTCACATATAATTTCCCGGTTTTGCAGACCGCGGTTTCCAACGGCAGCAGCATCCTTTCCGGGGCGTCTGCAATCTCTTCTAAAGTATGGGAGTCTTTAATAGAAAAATCTCCGGCTCTGGTCCGGAGTAAAAAGGTCATACAGGCACAGGTCCCAAGGGAAACTGCAATATCTTCCAATAAGGTGCGGACGTACGTTCCCTTGGAACATTCGATATCCAGGCTGAAATACGGGGGATACAGCTTTATGCATTCCAGCCGGGAAATATTTACGGGTCTGGCAGGACGTTCAATTACAATGCCTTCTCTGGCGTATTCGTACAGCTTTTTCCCGTTAACCTTCAATGCAGAATACATGGGGGGAATCTGTAAAACTGTTCCCCGGAACTGTTGTAAAACTTTCTCAAATTCAGTTTCAGCAATAGCTGTACAGGGATTAATTTCCAGAATGTTTCCGCTGTCGTCGCCGGTATCCGTGCGAATGCCGAAAATCCCTTCCGCACGGTAATGTTTCGTACCTGTTGCCGCATATTCCAGCAAACGGGTCGCATTCCCGATAAAGACGGGCAATACACCGGCAGCATCCGGGTCCAGCGTGCCGGAATGACCGGCCTTCTTAATTCCGTAGATCCGGCGGATCCGGCTGGCTACATCATGGGATGTCATACCGGGAGGTTTGAGTACGTTTATGATACCGTCCGTCATATAAACAATTCCCCGACAGCTTCCAAAATAACTTTTTCAGCTTCTTTCAACGGAGCATAAATACTGCAGCCAGAAGCTTTCTTATGACCGCCGCCACCAAAGGACAGCGCAATCTTTGCCACATCAATCTCCTTGGAACGGAAGCTTACACGGGTCAGGTTCTCTTTTACCTGTTTAAAAAGCAAGGCAATTTCCACCCCTTCCACGTAACGGGGGTACGAGATAAAAGTGTCCGTTTCGATATTATGATCATATAATTCCAACGGGATCTCAATATAAGCGACTTTTCCATCTTTTAAAAATGTCAGTGTTTCCAGTACTTTACGAAGCATTTCCACCTGTGAACGGGATTTTAATTCCATGTTATCCGAAATCAGGCTGGGATTGACCCCGTAGTTAAGTAAGTCAGCGGCTGTTTTCAATGTGTTTGAGGTCGTATTTGAGTATTTGAACGAACCGGTATCTGTATATATCCCTTCGTAAATACAGGTCGCGATATCCCTGGTAGGTTTGATGCCCATCTCCAGCAGCAGGCTGTAAATGATTTCAGCTGTTGCAGCGGCATCGGAATCCAGATACAGATAATCAGCAAACCGTGTATTTGTTTTATGGTGGTCAATATTGAGAACGGCAGGAGATTTTACAACAGCCATGGCATTGCCGGCCCTGTCTGCCGAACTGGCGTCGATAACTACCAGAAGGTCCGCATCTACAGATTCATCCGGTGCAAACCGACAGTATTCAGCAATTCCGGGAAGAAACGAATAGACGGTGGAAATGTCGTCGTCAACGTTCATAATAACTTCTTTGCCCAGCATACGCAATGCATGCATAAGGGCAAGGGACGAGCCAAGCGTATCGCCGTCAGGACTTACATGGCTGACGATCACCAGCTTTTTTGCCGCTTTCAGCAGTTCGCCGGTTTCCGCTAATGAACAGTTCTTAGTCATTTTTACTTCCTTCGTTTTCCTTAATCTGGCGCAGCAGGCTATCGATATGTTCGCCGTATTCCCAGGAAGTATCCTTCTCCAGTATCAGCTCCGGCGCAAAACGCAGACGGATGCGTTTTGCGATTTCCGTTCTCATGAAACCTTTGGCCTTGTTCAATGCTTTCCAGGCCTGTTCCTGTTCTTCTGCAGAACCGTACAGGCTTACAAAAACTTTCGCCTGGCTCATATCATCTGTCAGGTTCACACCCGTAACCGTTACCAGTTTGATACGCGGATCCTTGATATCCAGCAGAAGCATATTTGAAATCTCATGCTGGATAGCTTCCTGTACTTTTTCAACTCGTAATCTGGCCATAATTCACCTGTACACAGCCCCTTATTCGGGAGCGATTTCTTTCATAACATAAACTTCAAACTGGTCATTTTCTTTGATGTCATGGAATTTGGCCAGCGTAATACCGCATTCGTAGCCGGCGGCAACTTCTTTCACATCGTCTTTGAAACGGCGAAGGGATTCCATCTCGTCCTCGGCAATAACGATACCGTCCCGGACCACACGAATCTTGGCATTGTTTGTAACTTTGCCTTCAATAACGTAGCAGCCGGCAATGAGCATCTTGGAAATAGTGATGACCTGGCGGACCTCTACGCGGCCGATTACGTCCTCTTCAAATTTGGGGGCCAGCATACCCTTGATGGCAGCTTCCACGTCGTTGATGGCGTCATAGATGACACGGTACGGACGGATATCCACCTTTTCGCTTTCCGCAATCTTTCGCGCATTGGCATCCGGACGCACATTGAAACCGATAATCAGGGCGTTGGCCGCAGAAGCCAGCATGACGTCCGATTCATTGATGGCGCCTACGCCGGAATGCACAACAGAGACTTTTACCTCTTCATTCTGGATCTTTACAAGGGACGCGCACAAGGCTTCCACAGAACCCTGTACATCCGCTTTGACAACAATATTCAGTTCCTTCAGTTCGCCTTCTTTGATGCGGCTGAAAATATCATCCAGAGAAACCTTGGCAGCTTTCTGCTGTTCAGCTTTTGCTTTTGCGATGCGTTTTTCCGCTACGCTTCGGGCAATCTTTTCATCTGCAACATCCAGAATGTCGCCAGCCTGCGGAACTTCGTTCAGACCAAGAACTTCAACAGGTGTAGAAGGACCGGCCTTGCGTACTTTCTCACCCCGGTCACTGATCAGGGCACGCACCCGACCGTGAGTTGTTCCGGCAATAATATAGTCACCAATAGTCAGCGTACCACGCTGTACCAATACGGTGGCAACAGGACCACGGCCTTTATCCAGTTTTGCCTCAACGATAGTACCATGGGCCGGCAGCTTCGGATTGGCTTTCAGTTCTTTGACTTCCGCTACCAGAAGGATCATTTCCAGCAGGTCATCAATACCCTGATGGGAATGGGCTGATACGGGAACCATGATGGTATCTCCGCCCCAGTCTTCCGGAATCAGTTCCATCTCGGACAGCTGTTGTTTAACATGTTCGGGATTTGCCGCCGGTTTATCCATTTTATTAATGGCTACGATAATAGGCACGCCGGCAGCTTTTGAATGGTTAATTGCTTCAACAGTCTGGGGCATTACGCCATCGTCTGCCGCTACGACCAGAACAGAAATATCTGTACACTGTGCGCCTCTGGCACGCATGGCAGTAAACGCCTCATGACCCGGCGTATCCAGGAAGGTGATTTTTTTGCCGCCTGCATTAACGGTATAAGCGCCGATATGCTGGGTGATACCTCCAGCTTCGCGGGCAGTCACATGGGTTTTACGGATGGCGTCCAAAAGGGAGGTTTTGCCATGATCGACGTGACCCATAACCGTAACAACCGGCGGACGTACGACCTGTTCTTCCGGATCATCTTCAATCTCCGGAATCTCGGTAGGATCTTCTTCCGGCGGTAACGGTTGCACATCTACGCCAAATTCGTTACCGACCAATGTTGCAGTATCAAAATCTATATCCTGATTGATGGTTACCATTTCCCCTAACAGGAAGAGGCACTTAATTACTTCCGCCACCTCCCGTTTAATCAGTCTGGCAAATTCCTGTACGTTAATGGATTCAGCAATCTGTACCATAGTGGGACGAACTACCGCAGCCGGCTGATCATTGCGCACAGGAGCACCGGATTTGGATTTCAGGTGCTTTGTGGGGCGCATATGGTCCGCACTGCGCATAGGACGGCTGTCCCGGGAAGCATAGGAACCCTTAAGTTGTTTCTCATGCTTCTTATTATATTTTTCACGGCTTTCCTTGCCGCGGGGAATATCATCAAAACCTGCAGCAGGTTTTTTCGCTCCGGCATTATTCCGGTTCCCCTGGCGGTTTCCACCAAATTTATTACCCGGATTTGAGTCTTTATCTTTATTGAATCCGCCGCCCTGACGGTTGAAGCCCTGGCCCTGTCCTTGTTGTCCCTGACGGTCGCCTCTGTTGAAGCCCGTACCCTGACGGTTGAAGCCCTGGCCCTGTCCTTGTTGTCCCTGACGGTCGCCTCTGTTGAAGCCCGTACCCTGACGGTTGAAGCCCTGGCCCTGTCCTTGTTGTCCCT
>JAFQZL010000005.1 GCA_017405945.1 Acidaminococcaceae bacterium | reverse complement strand
CCGCGCAGGACGGGTTCCCGAGGGCGATTCCCTGCGCGAACGCGAGCGCGGCGCGGATGCCGGCGAAGCTGCCGGGCCCCTGCCCCACGAGCACCTGGTCGAGGTCGCGCACCGTCTTGCCGTACGCGGCGAGAAAATCGCGGATCTTCACGGGCCAGTCGCTCGCGCGGGAGTCCAGGCCCGCGAACACCTTCGCGTGCACCTTGCCGTCGATCGCGAGGGCGACCGACTGCGTGTCCGTGGACCGGTCTATCGCGAGGATGTTCATGCCGTCTTCTTCGCCGCCTGCTGCTGGAGCCAGGCCTCGACGAACGGCTGGATGTGGCCGTCCATCACGCCGTCCACGTCGCTCGTCTCGTACTCGGTGCGGAGGTCCTTCACCATCGTGTAGGGGCAGAACACGTAGGAGCGGATCTGGCTGCCCCAGCCGTTGGCGCTCTTCGCGCCGTAGAAGCGGTCCATTTCGGCCTTCTTCTGGTCCTCGTAGTACTCGTAGAGCTGGGCGCGCAGCATGTTCATGGCCTTTTCCTTGTTCATGTGCTGCGAGCGCTCCTTCTGGCACGCCACGACGATGCCGGTGGGGAGGTGGGTGAGGCGCACGGCCGAGTCGGTCTTGTTCACGTGCTGGCCGCCCGCGCCGCCGGAGCGGTAGGTGTCGATGCGCAGGTCCTCGTCCTTGATCTCCACGTCGATGTCGTCGTTGATCTCGGCGACGGTCTCGACGGACGCGAAAGATGTCTGACGGCGCTTGTTCGCGTCGAACGGCGAGATGCGCACGAGGCGGTGGATGCCGCGCTCGGCCTTCATGATGCCGTAGGCGTAGGGGCCCTCGATGCGGAAGTAGACGTCCTTGAGGCCCGCCTCTTCGCCCGGCTGCTGGTCGTACTCCTCGATCTTCCAGCCCTGGTCCTCGGCGTAGCGCTGGTACATGCGGTAGAGCATCGTCACCCAGTCGCACGCCTCGGTGCCGCCCTGGCCGGCGTGGAGCTTCACGAACACGTTGCAGGCGTCGAACTTGCCGCCGAGGAGCGACTGCATGCGGAGCTTGGCGAAGTACTCGTCCGCCCTCACGCACTCCGCGAGCGTGTCCTTGAGCGCGGACTGCTGGGCCGGGCCTTCCTCCATCTCGGCGAGCTCCAGCATCACGCCTGCATCCTCGACGGTCTTCGAGAGCGCGTCGAACGGCACCACGTAGGCGCGCTCCGCGTTCGTCTTCGCGATCACGTCCTTCGCCTTCGCCTGGTCGTTCCAGAAGTCCGCGCCCGCCTGCAGCCCCTCCAGCTCGGCGAGGCGCCGCCGGCGCTCGTCGATGCCGATGTAGGCGGCCATCTCGTCGACGGAAGCCCGCAACTTTTCAATGCGCTGGCGGACCTCCTCGGCCTCCAGCAGTTTCTCTTTCACTTCTTCTGCCATACTACCTCGCGTAAGCGCATTCATTATACCATAATTCCCGCGCTCGGGAGGGATGCAATTGCGCGGCGCTCAATTTGCGGGCACGGCGTTGTCGCGTCCGCCCTTGACCTGTATCTTGCCGGCGCAGGGCAGGGGCTTCCACGGGACGTCGGTCCGCTCCACGGCGTTGTCGCGGAACGTCACGCGGCTCGCGTTCTCGATCGAGAGCAGGCAGCCGCGCGGGTTGACGAACGTGTTGCGCTCGATCAGGATGTCGCTGATCGCGTCGACGGCGGGCGGGATCTTCCGCCCGGACGCCACGGCATCCGCCACCTCCTTCGCGAAGGCGGCGTGCGTGATCGGGTCGAACTTCAGCGGCCAGTAGTCGGGCGGGATCTGCATCGAGACGAGTATCTGCGGCGCGTCCGGTCCGGCGGGCACGGCGAGGCAGTTCTCGAAGCGGCAGTTGCGCACCACCACGTTCGAGCAGCCGATCCCCTCGCACCAGCTCGTGTACGTGTAGCAGGAGATGAACCGGAGCGGCGTGCCGATCATCGGGCCGAACGTGCAGCCGTCGAACGTGACGTTGTTGCCCTGCACGATGCCCCGGCTCCACGGCGCGCCATGGAAGCGGCAGTCCTTGAACATGAAATTCTCGGTGGCGTACGACTTGTCCACCAGCACGAACAGCATCCCCTTCTGCGGCGGCAGGTCGCGGTCGAACGTGATGCGCTCGCCGTCGATCCCGACGATCCTCCCCGTCCAGCCCGTGTCGGAGAAATCCTCCTGCTTCAGCCCGATCTCCGTGCCGACCGCGAAGAGCGTGTAGGCGACGCCCCGGTTGTTGACCACCTCGACCGTGCGCAGCCCGCGCGTCTGCGCGATCTGCGTGCGGTCGTGGTAGTTGAAATGGTCGTCCTGGTGCATCGTCACCTCGCATCCGACCATCTTGCCGAATCCCTGCGACTGCACCACGTGGTGCGCGTCGGCCGTGGACGTGACGGGGTAGCGGCATCCCGGCTTCGGACGGACGTTGACGTTCACGAGCTGCCACCACTTCTGCGCGCCGCGTGTCTCCACGCCCAATCCCCGGCACGCCCAGACGTCCACGTTCCGCAACGTGAAGTGGCGGTTGGACGTCAGGACGATCCCGTTCAGCCCGTAGTAGCAGTGCGAGATCGTGAACGTGCCGCCCACGTCGATCGCCTTCACCAGGCCGACGTTGTTCTTCGGCTTATACCGGTTGGCCGACTCCTTCGTCACGAACCCGTAGTCCGGCCGCACGTACGGCCAGACGCGCAGGCGCGTGGGCGAGAGCCATTCGCTCTTCGTGCCGACGTGCCCGAGGCTCATGCCGAAGTAGCCGCGCGGCCCGCGCGTGCCGTCCATCCGCGCGCCCGACTTGTCCGCCGCCATCGGCGTGAGGAGCTGCACCGGCACGTGGCGCGGGTATTTCGGATGCGGCTTCTCCAGCTCGAAGTCGGCGTAGGAGGCGTTGTCCGAGTCGTCCACGTGCTTGCCCACGCAGGTGCACCACACGGCGAGCGGGTCGTTCTCCCAGTCCCAGTCCATGTTGAAGTTCTCCACCACCGTGCGGCGGCAGTTCCTCACCTCCACGTTCCCCGCGTTCTCCAGCAGCTCCGCCTGGATGGCCTCCACCAGACCCTGGCAGTCCCGGGGGAAGAGCTTGACCTTGTCCTCGGTGGCCTTGTTGGAGCCCAGCAGGCCGTAGCGCTCGTTGTAGCCGCTGCCGTTAATAGACGTCGTGATGATATCTTCCAGACCGCAGACCAATTTCGCGCCGGCTTTTTTCAAAATCCGTTTCGTGCGGGCACGGGTGTGGATGTCGCAGTTCAAAATCCTGTCCGCATATTTCAGGATGGCTTCCGGATGGTTGGCGAAGATCACTTCCACTTCCGCGCCGCTGGACTCCATCAGCTCTTTATAATAGTCAACATAATCCACGCCGGTGAATTCATGAACCGTCGCGCCGAACAGCTCACGGTATTTCTCCAGGGTCAGCACATCGCTGAACGGATTCACGCCCGCTTCATCAATCTGATCCAGGCTTACCAGATGGTTGCCTACTTCATCGGAAGGATAGCTCAGCATCAGCACGACTTTCTTCGCGCCTTTGGCAATACCGCGCAGGCAGATGGCAAACCGGTTGCGGGACAGGATCGGGAAAATGACGCCAATCGTCTCGCCGCCTAACTTTGCTTTCACATCCGCCGCAATATCATCCACGGAGCAATAGTTTCCCTGAGAACGGGCCACGATGGATTCCGTGATGGAGATGACGTCCCGGTCACGCAGGGCAAAGCCTTCGCTTGCCGCGGCTTTCAATACGCTTTCCGTTACAATGTCTGCCAGGTTATCGCCCTGACGGATGATGGGTAAACGGATGCCTCTGGATACAGTACCTACTAAACGTTCTTTGTTTTCCATATAAAATGTTCCCTTCTTAAGGCCCTGAGGCCGGATTTCAAAAACGCATACCACTATATATTTTACCCTTATTTTTTTATGGGGGCAAGTGTTTCCGCTATTTTTTCTTATTTTCTCAGTTCAGCAGCGTAAGCTTCCGCCACTTTTTCCACCACATTTTTGATGACAGGATCGATCTCACCGTCGGTGAGGGTGCGGTCTTCTGCCTGGAAAGTCAGGTTAAAGGCTACGGACTTGCAGCCTTCCGCCACCTGTTTACCGGTGTACACGTCGAAGACGCGGATATCTTTCAGCAGTTCACCGGCGTTGGCCCGCAGCACACGTTCCAGTTCCTGCATGGTAACGTTCCTGGGAGCCACTACCGCAATGTCGCGGCTGGTGCCGGGGAATTTTGCCAGGTGCGTGTATTGGGGAACCCGCAGAGCGGATTCAGCCAACGGCGCAAGTTCCAGTTCCAGCACATAGGTCTCTTCCGGAACATCAAAGTTTGCCGCAACAGTCGGATGCAGGCAGCCAAAATAACCGATGACCTTTTCTCCCGCTTTTACAACACAGCTCTTGCCCGGATGCATGTAGGTCTCTTCGCAGGCAGCCAGCTCATAATCTGTAAGCTGCATCTTCGCCAGCAATCCTTCCGCCACGCCCTTCATATCGTAGAAATCCACGCTGTCCTTGCCGCTGGTCCAGGTCAGCTCATTGCGGCGGCCGCTCATCACCGCGCCGATCACCCGGCGTTCTTCCGGATGTTCGGTCAATGGCAGAGACTTGGGCAGGTACACCCGGCCCACTTCGAAAATCTTTACGCTTTCCGCCTGCCGGGCCAGATTATAGGCCGCCGTGTTCAGCAGGCTGGGCAGCATAGTGGTGCGCATCACGCCGAACTCGTCGCTGATGGGGTTCATCAGTCTGATTACGTTACGGCGGGCATCGTCTGCTTTCAGCATCATCTTATCCACGAACGACGGATGGATGAAGGTATAGGTCATCACTTCGTCCAGACCGGCAGAGGCCAGGTAGTCTTCCGCCTCGCTCTTCACTTCTTCCATGGGGTCTTCCTTGCCCTGGCGCAGGGCCAGTTCCGGATTGTGGCTTTCAATTTTATCGTAGGAATGCATGCGGGCGATTTCTTCAGAAATATCCGCATCGCAGGTCACGTCCTGCCGCCAGGTAGGCGCCGTAATTACCAGCGCCCCGTTGTCTTCCTTCACTTCAAACTGGAGACGCTGCAGAATCTCTGTCATTTCCTCTTTGGGAATATTCACGCCGATACGGGTGTTGATGGTTTCCGGCGTTACGGTAATCACCGCAGGATGATAGGGTACCGGGTACGCGTCCGCAATACCGCAGACCGTTTCACAGGCTCCCATTTCTTCCAGCAGATGAGCCGCCCGGTCCAGCGCGCGATGGCAGTTGGCAATGTCCACACCCCGTTCAAAGCGCATGGAGGCTTCACTGCGCAGGCCCAGCGCTTTGGAGGTGCGCCGGATCGACGGGCCGTTGAACGCTGCCGCTTCCAGAATAACGGTTTTGGTCTGATCCGTTACTTCGGTGATCAGACCGCCCATAACGCCGCCCAGGCCCACGGCTTTTTCCGTATCCGCAATGGTGATCATGTCCGGTGTCAGTTCCCGGTCCTGGTCGTCCAGGGTCTGCAGGTGTTCCCCTGCTTTGCCCCGGCGCACAATGAGGGTCTGACCTGCCAGCGTGTCGTAATCATAGGCATGCATGGGCTGTCCCAGTTCCATCATCACATAGTTGGTCACGTCAACCACATTGCTGATGGGACGCACACCGCAGGCACGCAGTTCATTCTGCATCCAGTCCGGTGACGGCATAATTTTAATATTTTTCAGCGCGCGGCTGGTAAAACGGCTGCACAGTTCCGGAATCTCAATGGCAACACGCAGCATGTCGTGGACGTCGCCGCCTGCCGCTTCCTTTACGCTGATGTCCGGCATGCGCATGGTTTTACCCAGCACTGCCGCCGCTTCCCGGGCGATGCCGGTCATGCAGAAGCAGTCCTGTTTATTGGCGGTGAGGTCAATGTCCAGCACCGTATCGTTAAGGCCCAGCACCTCTTTAATGTCCTTGCCGATGGGAGTGTCCGACGAAAGGATCAGGATGCCTTCCCGCTGTTCCGGCAGCAGGAGCTTGTTGTCAATGCCAAGTTCCGCCGCGCTGCACAGCATGCCGTAGGAATACACGTCCGCCATCTTTACTTTTTTCAGTTTCATGCCGTTGGGCAGTTCCGCGCCCAACGTGGCCACGGGAACGATGTCCCCCAGTTTCACATTCTGGGCGCCGGTCTGGATCTGTACGATCTCGCCGCTGCCGTAATCCATCTGGCACACCCACAGGTGATCGCTTTTGGGATTCTTCTCAATCGCCGTAACTTTTCCGGTTACCACGCCGGAGATTCCCTGTCCCTGATGAATCACGCTTTCCACTTCCAGCCCTACGCGGGTCAGCCTGTCAGCCAATTCTTCGGGAGTTACATCAATATCAACATAGCGCTTTAACCACGCAATCGAAGCTAACATTTTCTATCCCTCCCTTACCGGAACTGGCGGATGAACCGCAGATCGTTTTCAAAGAATAACCGTAAATCATCAATACCGTATTTCAGCATGGCGATGCGTTCCACACCCATGCCGAAAGCATAACCGTTCATAATTCCGGAATCGTAGCCGCTCATCTCCAGCACATTGGGATGCACTTCGCCGGCGCCTAAAATTTCCAGCCAGCCGGAATGTTTGCACACGTTGCAGCCTTTGCCGCCGCAGATCACGCAGCTGATATCCACTTCGCAGCTGGGCTCCGTGAACGGGAAGTAGCTGGGACGCAGACGGATCTTCACGCTGCTGCCGAACATTTCCTTGCAGAAGGTTTCCAAAGTCCCTTTCAAATCTGCCAGGCTGATATTTTTATCCACCACCAGACCTTCCACCTGATGGAACATGGGGGAATGGGTGGCGTCGTAATCGTTTCGGTACACCGCGCCGGGGGAAATCATTCGAATCGGCGTATTGGGTTCCTTGCTCTGCATGGTGCGGGCCTGTACACCGCTGGTTTGGGTGCGCAGCAGGAAATTGTCCGTAATATAGAACGTGTCCTGCATGTCACGGGCCGGATGATCCTTGGGCAGGTTCAGCGCTTCAAAGTTAAAGTAATCATTGTCGATTTCCGGGCCTTCGATTACGTCGAAGCCCATGTGCATGAAGATCTTTTTGATTTCCCGGCTGGTCAGCGTGATGGGATGCAGATGCCCGCCCGCCGGTTTGCGTCCGGGTAACGTGATGTCCACTTTATCGTTGGCAATTTTTGCTTTCAGTGCTTCTGCCCGCAAAATCTCCGTGCGGTCTTTCAGGCACTGCTCCAGCGTCTGCTTCACCTGATTGACGATCTCGCCGATTTTCGGTCGTTCTTCTGCCGGCACTTTGCCCATGCCCCGGAGAATTTCCGTCATGGGACCCTTGCGACCCAGATATTTTACTTTTAAATCCTGCAACTCCTGGGAGCTGGCTGCGGCTTCCAGATCTGCCAGCGCTTTTTCCTTCAGCTCCAGCAGCATTTCTTTCATGCTCATGTTCATGCCTCCTGTGAAAGCAATAAAATAAAAAACTTCCGTCCCTGTGAAGGGGCGAAAGTGATGTTCCGCGGTACCACCCTAGTTTGTTCTCTTGCGCCTTAACGCGGCAAACGCTCTGCCTACTTTTTCCAATTACGCAGCATGGTTGACTTTGTAATTCTGCATTTTGTTTGCAAAACTGCAAAACGATGAACAACCGTTGCGAACTGCCTGTTCAGCAAAGGCACTCCCGGGTGAACTTCACGCAGTTTCCGCAATCCGGCTCCCACCCGCCCGGACTCTCTTTGTGCTTTGAAAGCGCTACTCTCCCATTCCTGGTGCAATCATCATGTTAGGGACGTTATGCAATTGACTTAAATATTATAGCACAAGAAGAACGGTTGGGCAAGGAAAAGCGGAGTTTAATCCGTAAATTCCGCGATTTCTTCCAGCGCGGACACGATTTTTTTCAGCCCCGCTTCATCTTCTTCGGTAAAGCGGTTCTTTAAAGGGCTGTCCAAATCCAGTACGCCTACCAGTTTTCCGTTTTTGTGGATTGGGATCACGATTTCCGCATTACTGGCGCTGTCGCAGGCAATGTGGCCGGGGAACTGATGCACGTCGCCCACCCGCTGCACTTTGTTCTGCAACGCCGCCGCACCGCACACGCCGGCACACAACGGGATGCGGATGCAGGCAGGGTTGCCCTGAAAAGGTCCCAGCACTAACGAATCCCGGTTCATTAAATAAAAACCGGCCCAGTTTAAATCCGGCAGCGAGTTCATCAATAACGCGGACGTATTGGCCAGTACCGGCAGCCAGTAGTTTTCTTCTTCGCCCAGCGCTTTCACCTGCTGCACCAGCAAGTCATAATCGGGTTGTGATTTATTTTGCTTATCCATTTGTCTGCACTCCCTGAAATTCTGATATATTCGATTATATAAAAAACGAAAGCAGATTTCAATTTTCAAATTGCAAAATACTTGTTATAATGATTACAGACGATCAATTCTTAACCGGAATGTAACGTCTGTTATTGATTTTTTCCATTTTTACGTTTTATCCCAAAGCAGGATAACCGTCTCGCGCAATGAATGAATCAACAAACGAAGACCTAGTAAATCCACTATTATCAGGAGGAACTGTTTATGAAAAAGCTGTTTATTTTCGTGCTTGTTTTTTTAATGGGATTCATGGGAACCGCTTCCGCGTCAAAAAGCAGGTTCAAAGATCCCAACTACAGCTTCAGCAACATCATGAACGTATATCTGGCGGAATGCACATACGCTCCCAAATCAAACCACCCGCATGATCTGCAGGAAGACAGTAATCCCACAGGTCGTGCGCTGAACTCCCTGCGGACCGCCATGGCCAAAAAGAATAAAAATCTGATTGTTCCCCCGGATGAACCGACCCGGGCCAGATTAGATCTGCACCTGACCGTTCATACGCTTGCCACCTATACGTATTGGAAGGAGCCCTGGTTTGAAGAAGTCTATGAAAACAAAAAAATCACCGAAAGAGACAGGGACGGCAGGGAACGAACCATCACCATCCCTGTCAAGAGAGTGGTCCAGCATCCGGGTCAGTGGATTACCAATGCTTTCGCCGAAGTAGAATTTACACTGAAAGACCGCAGTACCGGGCGCACCGTTTATAACTGCATCGATACCCGGGAGCGGCAGGATTCCGGATACGACGGTATGCTGAACCGTATCTGCAACGACTTTGTCAATGATTTGAAATAGCCGCACTCTCACAAACGATTTTGTTTGTATTAATGTCCTAAAGGAGGTCTTTATCATGTCAAGATTTACATTACCCCGCGACCTGTATCATGGAAAAGGCGCGCTGGAAACACTGAAAACGCTGAAAGGCAAACGGGCCATCGTCTGTGTGGGCGGCGGCAGCATGAAACGCGGCGGCTTTCTGGACCGGGCGCTGGCTTATCTGAAGGAAGCCGGCATGGAAACCAAAGTTATCGAAGGGATTGAAAGCGATCCGTCCGTGGAAACCGTCATGAACGGCGCGGCCGTCATGCAGGAATTCCAGCCCGACTGGATCGTGGCCATGGGCGGCGGCAGCCCCATCGACGCAGCCAAAGCCATGTGGATCAAATACGAATATCCCGAAACCACCTTTGCGGATATGTGCAAAGTGTTCGGCCTGCCCAAACTGCGTACGAAAGCGCACTTCTGCGCCATCTCTTCCACCAGCGGCACCGCCACGGAAGTTACGGCGTTCTCCATCATCACCGATTATCAGAAAGGCATCAAATACCCCATCGCCGATTTTGAAATTACGCCGGACATCGCCATCGTGGACCCGGACCTGGTGCACACCATGCCCCAGAAGCTGACGGCCCACACCGGTATGGACGCCATGACCCACGCCATCGAAGCCTATGTTTCCACAGCCCACAGCGCCTATGCGGACGCGCTGGCCATCCACGCCATCGAACTGATCCAGGCGAACCTGGTAAAATCCTACAATGGCGACATGGAAGCCCGGGACATCATGCACGACGCCCAGTGCCTGGCCGGCATGGCTTTCTCCAACGCGCTCCTGGGTATCGTTCACTCCATGGCCCACAAGACCGGCGCTGCCTTCGCGGACTATGGCGCCCACATCATCCACGGCGCGGCCAATGCCATGTACCTGCCGAAAGTAATCAAGTTTAACTCCAAAGACCCTGCCGCCCTGAAACGGTACGGCGTCATTGCGGACTACATGCACTTAGGCGGCAGGAGCGACGCAGAAAAAGTCGGTCTGCTGATCGCGTACCTGCGGAAGATGAACGACGACCTGAACATCCCCCACAGCATCAACCACTACGGACCGAAGGGCCTGCCGGAAGAGAAAGGCTTTGTGCCGGAAGAAGTGTTCCTGGAAAGAGTGGAACGCATCGCCGCCGACGCCATCCTGGACGCCTGCACCGGTTCCAATCCGCGCCAGCCAAGCCAGGAAGAAATGGTGAAGCTGCTGAAGTGCTGCTACTACGATACGGAAGTTGATTTCTAAAACGTCCGTCATATCATAGTAACTCTCCCCTTTCGTTGTAAAAAAGAAGCGGGGTTGCAGACTATTGTTATCAGTCTGTAACCCTGTTGTTTTTTGTATAGTTGTACAGTCATGTACTGTGTTACAGCAATTTTACTGTAACTCTTACTCCTTTTGCAGATAGGCTTCAAAGTCCGTCTGCGGCAGCGGACGGGAATAATAGAAGCCCTGAATGTAGTCGCAGCCCATACCCCGCAACCGTTCTACCTGTTCTGCAGTTTCCACTCCTTCCGCCACCAGTTTCAGGTTCAGCATTTTGCCCATCATCACCGCAAACTTCAGCGCGCTGTTTTCAACCGCCGGATTATCCTTACGCACCAGGCTCATGTCCAGTTTCAGAACATCCAGAGTCAGTTCATTCAGCGTCGCGATAGAGGAATACCCGCTGCCAAAGTCGTCCAGTTCTATCACAAAACCGGCTTCATGAAGTTCCCGCACAATACTTGCCAGCCTGCCAGGATCTCCGGAAATAGTTGACTCTGTTACCTCAATATGCAGCAGACTGTGTTCCAGCCCGTACGTATCCACCAATGATACAAGCTTTGCCACAACGTCCGGCACATCAAAATCTTTCCGTGACATGTTCACGGAAAGAGGAACCACCGGCCATCCTTTGTCTTTCCAGCTCTTCAGAGCTTTGCAGGCTTCCTCCCAGATGTAAAAGTCCATTCGGGCAACAAACCCGTTTTCTTCAAACAGCGGAATAAACTCTCCCGGATTCATAAAGCCCTGCTGCGGATGGATCCACCGTACCAGTACCTCCGCGCCTCCCGTACGATCCGTATGGAGCGAATGCTTGGGCTGGAAATAAGGTTTGAACTGATGGCCGGTCAGCGCCGCTTCCATGTTCTCCAGAATAAAATGCTGTTTGCGGGCCTGCTCTATCACGGTTTCATCATAATGCACCAGGTTGGAACCGTATTGGTTTTTGATGCTTTCCACCGACATCATGATCCGGTCGCACGTGGTGGACATGGAAAGATTCCTGGCAATTTCGTCATATATGCCGTACTTTACGCTGACCGGATACCAGAAATCCTGCTCGATACCCTCCTGCATCCTGTTCAGCCAACCGTCGTCCGGCTGCTTTTTAATCAGAAAAGCAAATGTATCCTCTGCCAGACGACCGTGCACTATGCAGTCAGGAATATACTTATGCAGCATTTCCACCAGTTCCTGCAGCATGGTATTGCATTTCTGGACACCGTACCGCTCGTTCATCACCTTAAGGTGTTCCACATAGATACACAGCACCGTATAAGGACTGTTATCTTTTTCTTTCAGCACATTGTCCGCATGTTCATAAAAGTAATCCCTCTTGTAAAGTCCGCAGACAGTATCCCGTTCCCGGAAGTCCTTATGGCTTCCGATTGCGAAGATAATATGCATCAGCTGCCGCAAAAACATGACAGCGAGGACAATGAAACAGGCGTATATACCGTATTCCAGTTTTTCGATACGGCTGGCCAGCCGTTGCGAATACTCCTCCGCCAGTGCCACGGTCTTATCCGCTGTCACAAAGTGGTCTTCACTTAAAAAGAGCAGTTCTTCCCTGTTATCCATGCGGTCGATACGGAAGTCGGCAATTTTATCACGGATGGCATTCCAGATGGTAATCGTGTCGTTAAGGTGTTTCTGGTATTCTTCGTCGTCCAGTTGGATAAGGTTCAGCTCTTTGCTGCCGTCCCGTAACCCCAGCACGATTTTGTTGATCCGTTCCTCCAGCACCTGGTTCGTGAATCCGGTCATCTCCAGTTTTACAAACCGCTGGGTTCCGCCCCGCATGATCCCGGCATAATTGACCACCCGGGCCGTTCCCTGCAGGCGGCGGATAT
>JAFQZL010000004.1 GCA_017405945.1 Acidaminococcaceae bacterium | reverse complement strand
AACTCATCGAAGATGCCGGCATGCATGTGATGGATCAGACGGTGCTGGTCCGGCCTCTGTTGCCGGAGCCGGGTGTGCTGACGAAACGGAAACCGACGGAACAGGAATGGAAAGACATGCAGTTCGGCTTCCGTATGGCAAAGGAACTGGGTCGTCTGGACATCGGGCAGACGGCAGTGGTAAAGAATCAGGCGGTCATGGCGCTGGAAGCAATTGAGGGAACCGACGCCTGCATCCTGCGGGGAGGTTTTCTCGGCAAAGGCGGCGTAATCGTGGCCAAAACAGCCAAGCCCGCCCAGGATAACCGTTTCGATATTCCCAGCGTGGGAACAACCACGCTGACCTCCATGATTCACGCGGGCGCCACCGGTATTGTCATTGAAGCTGGCAGAACGTTACTGGTGGATCGCAAACGTACCCTGGCCATGGCGGACGAAAAAGGCATAACCATTGTGTCCATGAACGAGTCGGAGCTGGGGTAACGGAAACCGGGCAATGCGGATTTTTTCGTATGTGCGTTAACAGGCCTGTTTTGTGGCAGGGACAGCGGTTACAAATAATGAAATATTTATGGAATCAGCAGCTGAAAGGTTTATTCAGCTGCTTTTTTGTGTTATAATAAGATGATTTAGTATGTATAAAAATGGATAATTGTTGGCAGCGGCAGGAAGCCTTCCTGACAAGGTAAGCTTTTCATTTTAAAATGCCTGCAACGGCCGGCAGTGCATAGAGGTATCATGACCAGGATATTGATTTCTGCGGGGGAAGCATCCGGCGATCTGCATGCCGGCGCCGTGACCCGCGCCATTAAACAACTGGAACCGGAAGCGGAAGTCTTTGGTATGGGCGGCGACTGCCTGCGTGAAGCGGGCGGGGAGGTGCTGTTCGATATCAAAGACCATAGTGTCATGGGATTTGTGGAAGTGCTGAAACGGCTTCCGGATATCTGGAAGCTGCGCAGTGCGTTTATCGAACTTATGGACCGCCGTAAACCTGACGTGCTGCTGACCATTGATTATCCGGGTTTTAATATGCGGCTGGCAAAGCTGGCGAAAGAACGGGGGATCAAAGTGGTTTCCTTTATCGCTCCTTCTGCCTGGGCCTGGAGGCCCAGCCGTGCTGCCGGTGTAGTGAAAGTCGTGGACAAAATCGCGTCCATTTTTCCTTTTGAGTACGATCTGTATAAATCCTACGGGGCTGATATCGAGTTTGTCGGTCATCCCCTGGTGGACACGGTAAAACCGTCGTTGCCCCGCAAAGAGGCGGAACGGCTGGCGGGAAAACGGGACGGTCATCCCCTGGTCCTGCTGATGCCTGGCAGCCGTACCATGGAGATACAGCGTCTGCTGCCGGATATGCTGGCGGCGGCAAAGATATTGAAACAGAAGCGACCGGATATTGATTTCGCCATGCCCCGGGCGGTGACCATTGCCAGGGAAATGCTGGAAGGTCCCGTTAAGCAGGCTGGTCTGGATATAAAACTGACCGAAGGCCACAACTATGATGTAATGAGTGCAGCAGACCTCGCCATCGCTACCAGCGGTACGGTGACACTGGAAGCGGCATTGTGCGGGCTGGGCTGCGAAATACTGTACAAAGCTTCGCCTGTAAGCTTTTGGATTGCGAAGCAGGTGGTAGAGATTCCCAACATCGGCCTGCCCAACATTGTGGCGGGAAGGCTGATTGAACCGGAGCTGCTGCAGGATGACTGTACGCCGGAAAAGATTGCGTCCACAGCGCTGGAACTGCTGGAAGCAAAACGTTATGAACAGTTACGGCAGGATTTACGGGAAGTGAAGAAAAAGCTGGGGGACCCCGGAGCCGTAAAACGGGTGGCGGAGCTGGTGCTGCGCATGGCCCGGCAGAATCGGGACAGGCATCTCCTGCCGCGCTGATAATGATAAGAAAAATCGTTGAATCTGCAAGGAGCTCAGATGATCTTATATAAGCGTATCTTAAGTTATATCAAACCATATCTTCATATATTGTCGATAGCGCTTTTATGCACCATGCTGGCGGCAGCAGGAAACCTGTATCTCCCCTGGATTTTCAGGGATATGATCGACAAGGTGCTGAATGCCAAAGACTATTACATGCTGAACGTGATTTCAGCCAGTATCGTGGTGATTTTTTTGCTGCGGGGAATTTTCCTGTATGGGCAGAATTACCTCATGAGTTATGTGGGACAGCATGTCATCATTGATATCCGGAGTGAAGTGTTCTGCAAGCTGCAGCGCCTTTCCATGTCTTTTTATGATAAAAATAAGACGGGCACCATCATGAGCTATGTGACCAACGATGTCAATGCCCTGCAGGGTGCCATGGTGGACAACACCATTGAACTGGTCACGGAAGGTATCATTCTGATCGGTTCTGTCTGCGCCATGATATATCTGGACTGGAAGCTGACCCTGTTTACCATTCTGACTTTTCCGGTTGTACTGTATTTTATGAATTATTTCGGTAAGAAGATCCGCCGTTCCGGCGGACAGATCCAGGAGGCTACGGCAGATATTACTTCTGTGCTGCAGGAATCGGTTTCTTCTGCCCGGGTGGTCAAGTCTTTTGTAAGGGAACAGTATGAGATTGAACGTTTCGAAAGGGAAAACGAGGCAAATCTGAAGGCAAATCTGAAGAACGCAAAATACATGGCTACCCTGACCCCGACCATAGAGTTTGTAGCGGCATTGGGTGTGACCCTTATTCTGTGGTATGGCGGCAATAATGTTATCGCGGGAGAAACCACAGCCGGTTCTCTGGTTGCCTTTTTGGCTTATGCGGTGAATATTTCCAACCCCATCAAGCGGATCACCAGGGTGAGCGGAAATATTCAGAAAGCTTTGGCAGCAGCTCAGCGTGTCTTTGATGTACTTGACCTGCGTGAAGAAGTACAGGACCTGCCTGACGCAAAAGCGCTTCCGGCAGTGACTGGCAATGTCAGCTTTGAGCATGTGACATTCTCTTACAACGCAGGGGATGAGATTCTCCATGACCTTTCCTTTGAGGCAAAACCGGGCCAGGCCATTGGTCTGGTAGGGCCTTCCGGTGCCGGCAAGTCGACTGTTGCCAGCCTCTTGCCCCGGTTTTATGATTGTGATGCCGGTGTAATCCGTATTGACGGAAAGGATATCCGGCATGTTACGTTGGATTCTCTGCGGAACCAGGTAGGCATCGTGCCCCAGGAGACCATCCTGTTCAACGGTTCGGTGTACGACAATATTTTATATGGCCGTCTGGATGCCACAAAAGAGGAAATCGAGGCAGCTGCCAAAGCGGCCAATGCCCACGATTTCATCATGGAACTGCCGGACGGCTATAATACGATGCTGGGAGACCGGGGTGTGAACATTTCCGGCGGTCAACGGCAGCGTATTGCCATAGCCAGGGCCATTCTGAAAGATCCCCGTATCCTGATCCTGGATGAAGCCACGTCCGCGCTGGATACGGAAAGCGAGCGGGTGGTTCAGGAAGCCCTCAACCGCCTCATGGTGGGGCGTACCTCTATCATAATCGCCCACCGTCTGTCTACCATAAAAAATGCCGACAGGATTCTTGTGCTGGATAAAGGGAAGCTGGCGGAAGATGGTACCCATGAAGAGCTGATGGCAAAGAACGGGTTATATGCACATCTGTATCAGATTCAGTACCGTACCAACAAGGAAGAGAGCTGAGCATAACGTATGATGTATATTCTTTATAACATTTTAGGTCTGCTGGTATTTTTCATCATAATCCTGCCATTTTTTCTATACCGGCTGTTTACGGAAAAGGGCTTCAGCGTACGGTTCCGACAGAGCATGGGTCTGATCCGCAGAGAAGAAATCGCGAATGTGATGAATTCCGACTGCATCTGGATTCACGGTGCGTCGGTCGGCGAAATTGTAGCGACAAGTCCGATTGTTAAAGAAATCAAAAAAATCATGCCGGAGCGGAAAGTGATGGTATCTGCTTTTACCGTAGCCGGTTACAATATGGCGAAGCAGATTATCCCGGAAGCAGACGGCTATATCTATTTCCCGCTGGATCTGCCGTGGGTGGCGGAATCCGTTGTACGTCGCGTGCATCCCGGTATCTTCCTTCCGGTAGAAACAGAATTGTGGCCTAACTTGCTGCGGGCTATCCGGGAACGTAACATTCCCGTGATGATGGTCAACGGCCGTATTTCCGAGAGGTCTGTAAAGACATATCAGTATCTGTTCAGTATCTGGCGCGATATGCTGCGGACCGTAAGCCGCTTCTGCATGCAATCCAGCATTGACGCCAATTACATTACCCATCTGGGCGCGGATCCCAAAAAGATTTTTGTAACCGGAAATACGAAATTTGATCAGACCTATGCAGAAGTGACGCCGGAAGACCTGGCCAACTATAAAACAGAACTGGGATTGGGGGATGACGCGTTTCCGGTTGTCGTGGCAGGTTCTACACACTCGCCGGAAGAAGATAACCTGCTGACCGCTTTTACCGAACTGCGCAAACGGTATCCCAAAGCCAGGCTTGTCATAGCTCCGCGCAGGACGGACCGGGTAGATGAAATCCGGCGACTGAGCGGCAGGTTTAACTACCAGAGCGGTTTGCGTTCCAAATTGAAGAATATAGACGGAGCCCGGCCGGAATATCCCGTGGTGCTTATTGACACGATCGGTGAACTGGGCCGGATTTACGCTGTAGGTGATATTGTTTTCGTGGGCGGCAGTCTGACAAAGGGATACGGCGGTCATAATGTGCTGGAACCGGCAGCCCATGCCAAGCCCATTCTGGTAGGCCCCAGCATGCTGAGTTTCAAAGATTCCTACTCCCTGCTGACCAAAGCAGGTGCCTTACATACGGTACAAGGCGTCAGTGATCTAGTGAAAGAGTTTTTGCAGATTGCGGGGGACAGTTCCCTGCGCAAAAAGATGGGCGAGGCTTCCATGCAGGTTATCCGGGAAAACCGGGGTGCTGCCCTCAATACCATGCACTACCTGACAGACCTGCTGGAGAAAGCTTCGGTTCCCCATGCCTATACGAAGGAGTATCCTGTCAACACCCGTAACTTTAACGATGCGGGTGGTGGCGGTCTGAAACACGGCGCCGCCATTATCCAGTATATTTTCCACATAGCCCATGCCCCGGAACGCCCCTGGTACGCTTTTATCCTTATGGGTTTTCTGCGCGGTCTGTCCTATATTTACGGCTTCGGCGCCCGGGTGAACCTGTGGCTGTACGAAGCAGGCATCCTGTCAAGACGGAAACTGGACTGCTGTGTCATCTCCATCGGCAATATTACCGTAGGCGGTACCGGCAAAACACCTACTGCCCAGCGGGTAGCCATGATGGTCAAAAATATGGGATACCGTGTGGTTATTCTGAACCGTGGTTATCGTTCCCACTGGGATAAGCCTCTGGGCGTGGTATCCGACGGAAAGAAAATTTTCATGACCAGTTACGAGGCCGGTGACGAAGCCTACCTGATGGCCAAGATGATGCCCGGGATTCCGGTAGTCATCGGTAAGAACCGTGACGTGACTGGCAGCTACGCAGTGGATAAACTCCATGCCGAAGTCATCATCATGGACGACGGTTACCAGCATTGGCAGCTGAAACGGGATCTGGATATCGTGCTGGTAGATACCCTGAACTTGTTTGGCAACGGCAATCTGTTGCCCCGGGGTATTCTGCGTGAACCCCTGAAACATCTGAACCGGGCAGACATGTTTCTCTTTACCAAGTCTGACCAAAGTTCCCAGCTGACCCGGACCAGCCTGGAGGAAAATATTCGGCAGTATAATACGGAAGCTCCTATTGTGGAAAGCATCCATCACGCCAAAGAGTTTGTTGAGATTGCTGACTGGTACAAGGGCATTCAGCAGAATCCCCTGCCCCTCGAAGAATTAAAAGGCAAGAAGGTCATGGTTTTCTCGGCCATCGGTAATCCTTCCTCCTTTGAGCAGAATGTTTCCGGATGCGGTCTGGATATTGTGGAAGCCATTCGCTATCCTGACCATCATGATTACGGTATGCTGGAGATGCAGTATATCGCGGAGCGGGCCAGCACGCTGAAAGCGGATGCCCTGATTACCACCGGTAAGGACGCGGTAAAGATCCCTACGGAATTCATTTATTTCAACCGGGAAATTCCCCTGTACGTTATGAATATGGACATCATGATCACCCGGAATGAAGAAATCTTTGACAGAAAACTGAAAGAAACGGTGGAAACCGTGCTGAAGAAAACAAATAAGAAGAATGAAGTGCCTAAACTCAAAGAAGCCGTAAGCACATAACCAGACGGAAAATGAATCACTGTGTTTAATGAATCCATAGTAGCAGCAAAGGAGATGCTTTCATGAAAGTAATCTGTGTAATTCCGGCCCGGTATGCCTCAACCCGGTTGCCCGGCAAGCCGCTGAAACTGATTGCGGGCAAACCCATGATCCAGCGTGTGTATGAACAGGCAAAAAAAGCAAAGATGCCGGCAGAGGTCATTGTTGCAACGGATGACAAACGGGTGTATGATACCGTGCTTGCCTTCGGGGGCAGCGCCTGTATGACCCGGGAAGACCATCCCAATGGAACCAGCCGGCTGGCGGAAGTAGCGGAAAAATATCCGGACGCGGACGTTATTGTCAACGTACAGGGAGACGAGCCCATGATCCCGCCGGAAATTATAGACCGGCTGGCAGAAGCTTTTCAGGTGGAACCTGAACTTCAGATGGCTACCATGAAGACCCTGATGCAGAAAAGTGAGTACGGCGATCCCTCCGCGGTGAAAGTGATAACGGATAAAAACGGCTACGCCCTGTATTTTTCCCGCAGTCTGATTCCCTATCCCCGGAACAAAACGGAACTGTTTAAAGTGTACAAACACGTAGGCATCTACGCCTATACGAGAACTTTCCTTATGCAGTACGCCGCCATGGCCTCCACGCCCCTGGAACAGGTGGAAAGCCTGGAACAGCTGCGAGTGCTGGAAAACGGATATAAGATAAAAGTTTTGGAAAGCGATTTCCGGGGGATCGGCGTAGATACCCAGGAAGATCTGGATGCGGTTAACAAACTGTTGGGAGGTAAGTAATGCATATCGTCAATGTAGGACCCTATAAAGTGGGACCGGGGCATCCCATGCTGCTGTTCGCCGGCCCCTGCGTGCTGGAAGGCTATGAACACAGTCTGGCCATCGGGCAGGAAGTAAAACGAATCTGTGAAAAATTAGGTATGCCGTATGTATTTAAAGCGTCCTATGACAAGGCCAACCGGTCGTCCCACGCTTCCTTCCGGGGTCCCGGGCTGGAAGAAGGGCTGAAACAGCTGGCCGGCATTAAAAAAGAATTAGGCGTGCCCGTCATCAGCGACGTGCACGAAACCATCCAGGTGGAAAAAGCGGCGGAAGTGCTGGATGTAATGCAGATACCTGCATTTTTATGCCGGCAGACCGATCTGGTCTGTGCCATAGCGAAGACCGGCCGCTGCGTCAATGTGAAGAAAGGCCAGTTTCTGGCGCCCTGGGACATGAAGAATGTCATCGCCAAAATTGAAGCGGCAGGGAATCAGAATATTCTGCTGACAGAGCGCGGTTCCAGTTTCGGTTACAATACCCTGGTCACTGATATGCGGGGTCTGGCTATCATGCGTGAGCTGGGTTACCCCGTGGTAATGGACGCTACCCACAGCGTACAGATTCCCGGCGGCCAGGGAAGCAGCAGCGGAGGTCAGAGCCAGTACGTGCCCCATATGGCCAGGGCAGCGGCGGCAATCGGCATTGACGCGCTGTTCCTCGAAGTACATGACGATCCTTCCAAGGCCTTGAGCGACGGACCCAACATGGTGCGTCTGGATCGTCTGGAAGCATTGTTGAAAGACGTGCTGGCCATAGATAAGATTATCCGCAAATAAAGATTGAAAGGATACAGTGAACCATGAACGAACTGGAGACGGATGCCCAGAAAGTGCTGCAGATGGAAGCCGAAGCCATTATGGATCTGATTCCACGCGTTGACGAGCATTTTGACGCGGCAGTGGATATGATCCTGTCCTGCGAGGGCCGCGTCATTATGACAGGTATGGGAAAATCCGGTATTATCGCCCATAAGATATCCGCCACCCTGGCAAGTACCGGGACCCCCTCTTTTTATCTACATCCGGCAGAAGGAATCCACGGGGATCTGGGCATGGTAACGACGGATGACGTGATCATTGCCATGTCCAACAGCGGCGAGACCGGGGAAGTGTTGAACATACTGCCTTCCATCCGGCGAATCGGGGCGAAGCTCATTGCCATGGTAGGCAATACCGATTCCACCCTTGCGAAAAACGCGGATGTAGTCCTGAACGTGGGCGTAAAAAAAGAAGCCTGTCCTCTGGGGCTGGCTCCCACTTCCAGCACCACTGCGGCCCTGGCGTTCGGTGACGCGCTGGCCATGGCTCTCATGGGAAAACATCATTTTACTTCCAAACAGTTCGCCGTGTTCCATCCCGGCGGAAGTCTGGGACGGAAACTTTTGCTGACGGTAGGGGATATCATGCACGGCGGCAGCGGCAACCCCGTGGTGAAAGGAACTGCTACCGTAACGGAGGCCCTGTTCATTATTACCGACAAGGGGCTGGGCGCGGTTTCCGTGGTTGACGAAAACAATATTATGATCGGTCTCCTCACTGACGGCGATATCCGCCGGGGCCTGTCCAAAGGCGTGGATTTCCTGGAAAGGCCTGTCACGGAGCTGATGACAAAGAACCCCAAGTTTATAACACAGGAAAAACTGGCTGCGCAGGCTTTGCATATTATGGAGAGCCATAAGCCCAAGCCCATTACGGTACTGCCTGTCATTGACGGGGAGCGCCACGTAATCGGGCTGTTGCACATGACGGATCTGGTTCGTCAGGGTGTAGTATAATTTCGGAGTATGCTCATGGCACCACAAAAGCTTTCACAGGAAAAGTTGGAGCAAAAAGCTAAAAAGATAAAACTCGTTGCCCTTGATATGGACGGCACTCTCACTGACGGGAGCATCAATATTGGCGGAACGGGAGAACTGTTCAAACGGTTCAACGCCAAAGACGGGCTGGGTATTACCACTGCAGGGCGGTATGGTTTGCGTGTTGCCGTCATTACCGGGCGCAAAGGACCCGTTGTGCAACGGCGAGCGGAAGAACTGGGCATTGCGGAAGACGTAATGAGCGGGATTTCTGCGAAAAAGAAAGCGCTCCAGGTATTAGCTGATAAATATAATTTAACTTTGGAAGAGATTGCCTTTATGGGAGATGACCTTAATGACTTGCCGGCCCTTCTTGCTGCAGGTCTGTCGGCAGCACCGGCAGACGCGGCAGAAGACGTCAGGCAACGCGTTTCCTATATAGCGCTTCATAACGGCGGGCAGGGGGCTGTACGGGATTTGCTGGAACTGATTCTGAAAGCCCGGGGGATCTGGACCGCCATAGTGGAAGAATACATAGAAGAAGGAAAAGGGGATCGACAATAAATGTTATATGCGTTGCTGAAAACGCTGAGCTGGATTGCCTCTCATACACCCTATAAACTGCTGGTGAAGGTTGGCACCGGTCTGGGGCACCTGTATTGGCATATTGCCAAAAAACAACGGATTCGTGCGGAAGAAACCATCCGGGAACGTCTGGGCTACACAGAATATGAAGCAAAAACAACGATCAAACGGTTATTTATCAATTTGGGTATTTCCGTTATGGAAATGTTGTACATGCCCGCACTGAACAAAGATAACATCCGGGGGCTGGTCACTTTCGACCATCCGGAGATTTTATGGGAAGCCCTGCAGAAGAAAAGAGGCGTGGTAATGCTTGCCTGCCACATTGATAACTGGGAGTGGCTTGGCGCTGCATTGGCCCTGAACGGGTTTCCGCTCAGCGCTGTTGAAAAACCACAGCCTAACAGGGTATATTCCGATTTTATGAACGAACTCCGCAGAGGCGTAGGGCAGGAAATATTCGCACGGGGCAGCAGTGAAATTTTAGGCTGTGCCCGGGCCATGAAAAAGGGCCGTATGTTAGGCCTGATTGCCGATCAGGACGGAGGTTATGAAGGTATCTTTGTCCCGTTTCTGGGAAAGATGGCCGCTACGCCGGCTGGTCCGGCCTATTTTGCCCGTAAGTTCAAGGCGCCCTGCATTCCGATTTACATCGTGCGTAAACCGGACGGATATGGGCATCAGGTATTTGTTGAAGAACCTTTTTACTATGAAGATACCGGCGATAAGACAACGGATGACTATAATCTGACCCTGAAGATGACACAATCAGTGGAACGGATCATTAAAGCGTATCCGGACAACTGGCTTTGGTTCCAGCACCGCTGGAATACACCGTATGAAGAAGTGAAGGCAAAGGAGCAGGATGGCCGTGAAAAATAAAAATACGATACTGGCTGTTGTTGCCGGTCTGGGAGCCTTGTTGCTGGTGTTTGCCTGGCTGTTCTGGGGCAGCACGGTTCCGGAACCGACAAACAAGGCAAAAAAAGCAGACACAGATACAACGAAGGCGACGGTGTATAACACCGTACTGCACCGGGATGCAGACGGGAAACGTCTCTGGGAACTGAAAGTGGGCGAAGCAATACAGGTGAACGATAACCTGGTCAGGGCAAAACAGCTGGAAGGCACCGTTTTTCTCAGTGGCGGTGACGAGATGTATGTAACAGCCAAGGCCGCTGAGCTTAAAATCAAAAGCAATGAGTTTATGTTAACCAATGGTGTCACTGCGCGGTTAAAACAGGGCGGCTTTTTGAAAGCAGATAAAGTTGAGTGGAAAGAAAAACAGGATATTTTAACAGCTACCGGCGCAGTTAAAGTCGTTAAAGAAGATATGATGGCCATGGCCGAAAAAGTTATTACTTCCAGTAAATTGGAGCATTTTAAACTGAAAGACAAGGCGCATGTGGAAAGAGGCGGTAAATATGAAGAAAAGTAAAGTGATGCTGACAGTTCTGATAGGCTGTATGACAGTAGTTATGCTGCATTGTATCGCGGCTTTCGCAGCGCCTGCCAATGATGCAAAGTACAGTGTAGATGCTACAGAAATAGAATATGATATGAAAAGTGGAGACGGAACGACTACCGGCAAAACCACAATCAAACATGATGGGGGCGTGGCGGTTGCCCAGGGTGGTTCTACCTTTAACAGCAAAACACGGACAGGCCATCTGTACGGCGGCGTGGTGGCAGATAAAGAAGATAACCACCTTAAGAGCGATGAGTTGATCATGTATACAGATAAGTTTGTCTCCGCCGTGGGAAACGCGATTCTGACAAAAGGGGACAAAACGCTGAAAGCGCACCGCGTGGATTACCATGATGACAAACAATTTGCGGAGACGCTTGGAGGATTCGCACATCTTTCTTCGGTTGACGGGAGTTGGCTTTCTGCCGGAAAGATTGTATATGATATGAAATCCGGCGTGGCTGATGCTACCGGCGGCGTTACCATGGAAAACAAGCCACAGAAGATGACCGGCTCCGGTGACCGGGCGATTTACAATTCCAAAGAAACCGGTTATATAGAGCTGATTGGCAACGCCAAAGCGACACAGGACGGGAACACTGTGACGGGGGACAAGCTTCGGATTACCAATGTTTCGGGTCCGGACAGCAAAACACATGCGCAGGGTAATGTAGTGATGGTATATTATCCGAAAGAAGATAACGAGAATGTTGACAATCCGGCGTTCGGAGAAGGCGCGGTCCTGATGGCAAACGGTCAGACCAATTTTAATCCGGAATCCAACATGTTGGATCAGGTAAAGGCAGAAGATTTTGCTACGGAGGATACAAAAGCTTGATTATTGAGACAAAGAATCTGGTAAAGATTTACGGACAGCGGAAAGTGGTGAATAACGTAAGCCTGCGGGTAGAGCAGGGGACCATTGTAGGGCTGTTGGGTCCCAATGGGGCCGGCAAGACAACAACCTTTTATATGGTGGTAGGAATTGCAAAGCCGGACGATGGCACCGTGACCCTGGACGGGCAGGATATCAGCCAGTTTTCAATGTACCAGCGGGCCCGGCTGGGTATCGGTTATCTTCCGCAGGAAGCATCCATTTTTCGGAAAATGACTGTAGAAGAGAATCTCCTGTCGATTCTGGAAACAACCTCTTTACCCCATGAAAAGCAACTTGAAAAAATGGAGGATCTTCTGGAAGAGTTCGACATTAGTCATGTAAGGAAAAGTATAGGAACCGCGCTCTCCGGCGGTGAGCGCAGGCGTGTGGAAATTGCCCGTTCCCTGGCCACAGATCCGGCTTTTATACTGCTGGACGAACCTTTTGCGGGAATCGATCCCATTGCGGTGGCAGATATTCAGAACATGATTGCCCATCTGGCAAAACGGGGCATCGGGATATTAATTACCGACCATAATGTACGGGAAACGCTCAGTATTGTGGACAAGGCCTATATCCTGGCAAGCGGCGAAGTGCTGCTTCATGGCGACAGCGAGAGCATTGCCAACGATCCGATAGCGAGGAAGTATTATCTGGGCGAAAACTTTAAGATGTAGGGGGATAGCAATGCATTTACGATTATTGGACAAATATGTGCTGAAAGAATTGCTGTATCCTTTTATCTTTGGTGTAGCATCCTTTTCCAGTATCTTTATTGCCAGCAGCCTGCTGTTTAAAATCGTACAGTACATCACGACGTATGGAGCGCCGATTCCAACGGTTGCCCGGCTGTTTCTATACAGCCTTCCGGAAATTGTCAATTATACATTTCCCATGGCGGTGTTACTGGCAACGCTGATGGCTTTCGGAAAACTTTCCGGCAACAGCGAGATTGTGGCTATGAAATCCGGCGGCGTCAGTTATTACCGGATCGTAGCGCCGGTCATCGTAGTCGGCTTTGTAGTCAGTATTTTTTCCGTCATCTGGGCGGAAAAAGTGGTACCGCCTTCCAAGCATATAGCCAAACAAATCCTGGCTGTGGATATCCGCGGTAATGTAAAACCCAAAACGCAGGATCATGTGGTCGTCAAGACCCTCAGCGGGGACACGCAGCGCATCACGTACGCCCGGTCTTTTGACGAAAGCACGGGCGTCATGAGCAAAGTTACTATTGAAGAATTCCAGAAAGAAAAGCTGATGCGCGTGCAGACCGCGAAAAAGGCCACCTGGAAAGAAGACTCCTGGGTTCTGGAGGATGGAAACGTTTTTACCGTGGATGAAAAAGAAGGCGTTACCAGCAAAGCGGCTTTTACCAAACAGGTGATCCCGCTGAACATAACACCCAGGGAAATCAACTGGGAACAGAAGAGCATAAACGAGATGACGCTGGGAGAATTGCGGGCCTATGTCAAGGTTCTGGAACGTCAGAAGCTGCCCACCTCTGACTTGTGGACGGAAATTTATATGCGCTTTGCCATTCCGCTTGCCAGCTTTGTGTTCGCGCTTCTGGGAGCGCCCCTGGGAACCCAGCGGCAGCGCAGCGGTTCTTCTATCGGCATGGGTATCAGCGTAATTGTTATCTTTATGTATTACGGAATCATGGCCTTTGCCACCGGTCTGGGAAAAGGAGGGGTCATTCCTCCACTGCTGGCGGCTATGCTGCCTAATATCATCTGCTTCGTCGCCGGCATCTTTATGCTGAAGAGGGCGGATTACTGATACAGGATCCCGGAGGTCAGATCACACGTTAGTTACTATTGTTATAAAAGCCCGTCTTCCTTCTTTATGCAAAGGAGATTTGCGTAAAGAGTGTTTGTTAAATAATAGTTAAAGAAGGGAACTATCCATGTTTGGTATACGGCTGATGTTTTTGTTAGCGGTAATGGGCGGTCTTATTGCCTTTATTGCAGACAAGCTGGGAAGTAAAATCGGAAAAAAGAAACTGAGCGTGTTCGGCCTGCGCCCTCACGATACTTCTGTGCTGCTGACCGTGCTGTCAGGCGTACTGATTGCCCTGTTTTCCGTCGGCATCCTGGCAATATCTTCTGAAAGCGCTCGCACAGCGTTGTTCGGCATGGAAAAGCTGCAGAAGGAACTGTTCCGGCTTACGTCTGAGAAAAACACGGCAGAAAAAGAGTATGATAAGGCAATGAACGCATTAAAAGAAAAAAATGCGGCCATTGCAGATCTGGACGTAAAAATCCGGGAAGCCGATGCAGCAAAAACCGCGGCGGAAAAGAACCTGCTTGCTGCCAATAACAGCCTGAACGAGGTCCGCGGGCAGTATGAAGCTACGCAGGGGGCATTGGTCAATGCGAAAAGCGAAGTACAGTCTCTGACTGAAGCCAGAGACAAACTGAACGAAGAAATTAAAGGCTTGCAGGAAGAAACGGATGCATTGCAGCAGGGCCTTGCTTTCATGCGCGGCGGGCAGATGATGTACCGCAGCGGGGAAGTGGTGTTCGCTGGCATCATTCATACCGGCACGGAAGAGGAAAACCGTAACCAGATGAGCTGGCTGATGGGAAGCGCCAATACAGCTGCCATGAACCGTATCGGTCTGGATCCTTCTTCCAAGGCGGAAATCGTCTGGGCCCAGCGTGAGGAATATGACCGGTTGCTGAAACTGTTGGGGAAAGCAAAAGGCAACAACGTGCTGGTGAGGGTTCGTTCCCTGGCCAATACGGTGGTGGGACAGCCTGTTCTCTGCGGTCTGGAAGTCATTCCCAACAAACTGGTTTATAAAGACGGGAACAAAATCCACCAGAAAGTCATAGATATGAATGATAAGAAAGTAACTCCGGATCAGGCATTTATGCTGTTCCTGCAGGAAATCAACCAGATCTCCGTAAAAGCAGGTGTCATGCCGGACCCCATGACGGGCAAGGTAGGCAATATGAATGCGGTCACCATGGTGGATACCGTAACCAAAATGCAGCGAATGGGCGGCAAGATACGCCTTACAGCCTTTGCTGACGGGGATATTACCACTGCCGGTCCTGTGGAGCTGCGACTGAAACTGGAAAAGGTTTCCGGGAAGGAAGAATGAGACAGCCTCATGGCGAAAAAAGCGGAAACGACGTTGCAATTTTATCTGGGCATCGACCCGGGCCGGGATAAGACCGGCGTGGCGTTGGTAGAAGAAACGGGACGCATCCTTGCGGTACAGGTGATGCGTACCCGTAATTTTTCCGATGCCCTGTTACAGTTTTTATATGAAACGCTGCAAGTGAGAAATACCTGGGGTCTGCGGAAAATACTGAAGGCTGTTGTGCTGGGAAACGGTACCGGAAGTGAAGAGCATAAGCAATGGGTAGAAAAAGCGCTGCCGGGTTATCCGGTTTATATCGTGGATGAAAAATACTCAACGGAAGAAGCCAAAGCACTGTATTGGAAGCTGTATCCGCCTCATGGTCTGCGCCGCCTGATTCCTCTGGGTCTCCAGATACCACCGGAACCCCTGGATGGTTACGCTGCGGTGGTGCAGGTGCACCGTTTTATGGAACAGGAAGGCACAGGGCAGGATGACGGCTAAACCCCGCAGGAAACTGAACCCTGTAAGAAGAAACGCCGGGCAGTCAGGGTTGTAACGGCAGAAAGGGAGATAGAATGGATACCGCGTTTGCGAAACAACAAATAGAATCTTTTGTGCAGGATCTTAACTCCGCAAAGCCCATGCCTGGAGGCGGCAGCGCTGCTGCCATCTGTGGAGCCATGGGGGCGGCATTGGCAGGTATGTCGGCCCATATGACTGTAGGCAAGAAAAAATATGCTGATGTGGAAGACCGGATGCAGGAGATCATTGCTGAGGCCGGAACTCTTCAGGCGGAAATGCTGGACATGGCACAGGAAGACGCGTACATGTATTCCCTGGTATTGCAGGCTTATAAATTACCGAACGCAACTGCGGAAGAGTCGGAAGTCCGGAGACAGGCCATTGAAGAGGCCAGCAAGACGGCAGTCGCCTCTTCGTTGAAAGTGACAGGCGCCTGTGTCAGAATCATGAAACTTGCGTATACTACCGTGACAGAAGGAAACCGGATGATGGTAACGGATGGCTCGGCTTCGGCTCTTCTGGCCCGTGCCTGCCAGCAGGTGGCAGCCTATAACGTGCGGATCAATCTGGGCGGCGTAAAAGACAAAGCCGTGGCGGCAGAAGCGGAACAGCTGTTGGAACGTCATTTATCAGAAGGGGAACGTTTGCAGGCAGAGGTGCTGAAAGAAGTAGACAAGAGATTATGATTTACGTTCCCGGACCGGTTGTTGACAGAAACTTAAAATTTTATTATAATCCATAATGTGCTTCCGGAGAGGTGGTCGAGTGGTTTAAGGCTCTGGTCTTGAAAACCAGCGAGGTGCAAGCCTCCGTGGGTTCGAATCCCACCCTCTCCGCCATTGTTTTTGTTCTATTGTGTAAATTAATTATAGGAACAAAAGCCCCGGTACATCTTTCTGAGGGATCCCGTAGGACTGAGTCGCCATAAACCGAAAGCCTGCCTGAAGGCGCATTGGAGATTCAGTTGGGGAGGGAGAAAGATGTACCGGGGCTTTTAAATTTTCAGGGAAACAATTTTTAAACAATCGTAAATTAATGCCTAAGAAAACAACTGAGTATTGAAGAAAACAATTTAGCCTCAAAGAGAATAGTCAAATGGTATAATACCAGGTTTTATCCTGGTCCAGGTCCTTTGCTTCAGCGGCCGGTCTGCCCTTGCTGCTGATGTGGAGCTCCTGGCTTTTGATGCTTACATTGGAGCCGGGCGGAACGGACATGGTAATAAAGGTGTTGCCGCCGATGACGGAATCGTGACCGATGACCGTTTCGCCGCCCAGAATGGAAGCGCCGGAATAAATGGTCACGTTGTCCTCGATGGTGGGGTGACGTTTCTTGCTGCGCAGATTCTGTCCGCCCCGGGTCGATAACGCGCCGATGGTGACTCCCTGGTAAATCTTCACGTTGTCGCCGATGATAGTAGTTTCGCCTACTACGATGCCGGTGCCGTGGTCGATAAAGAAATAACGGCCGATGGTGGCGCCGGGATGGATGTCGATGCCGGTCTTGCCGTGGGCATATTCCGACATGATGCGGGGCAGCATGGGTACGCCAAGGTCATAAAATTCATGGGCCAGCCGGAACACCATGATGGCGTACATGCCCGGGTAACAGAAAATAATTTCATCTTTGTTGAATGCTGCCGGGTCTCCGTCGAACTCGGCCTGCACGGAAGTTTCTACCAAATCCCGGATCTTCGGGATGCGGGACAGGAACTCAAGGGCAATTTCCTGGGCCCTGTCCTTGCTGGCGCGGTAATCGGCGCCGCTATATTCCGGCAGGTAGCGCAGGTACATGGAAATCTGTTTGGTCAGATTAAACAGAACATCCTCAATGAGGGTCTGCAGATTGTTTTCGGCCGTATAAAAATGATAATTTTTGTTGCGGTAATAGCCCGGGAACAGAATTTTCTGGAGTTTGTCCAAAATGTCAACGACCACGTCCATATCAGGACTGGTAAAGGCGTTCATCTTATCGATGGTGCGGCCCTGGCTGTAATCTTTCAAAATATCGCCAGTAAGTTTTTTAATTTTCGGTTCAATATTTTTCATGGAAAGCCTCCTGAAATTGAAGAATCCTTCTACTGTAACATTATAGCAGAGGATTTCAGATTTTACTACGAATACAGTTAACTTTTACGAACTTTTAAAAAATCATGCGAAATCCGGTTGTGCAACCGGAATAATTTGTTATAATATAACAGCAATTATATAAAATCAGATTCAGGAAGAAAGAAAACAAAAGATAGAAAGAAAATTTTATAGTAAGAGAGGGAAAAGCCATGTTACTGGAAAAAGCAGAATTGAAATCCGTAGACAGGGAAATTTTCGATGCGATTGAAATGGAAAAACAGCGGCAGCAGAGCAATCTGGAGATGATCGCTTCGGAAAATCATACCAGCGTTGCCGTTATGGAGGCCATGGGCAGCGTCATGACCAATAAATATGCGGAAGGCTATCCGGCCCACCGGTATTACGGCGGCTGTCAGTACGTGGATATTGCGGAGAGTCTCGCCATCGAACGGGCAAAAAAACTCTTCGGGGCGGAACATGCCAATGTACAGCCCCATTCCGGCGCCCAGGCCAACATGGCGGTTTATTTTGCCCTGCTGGAGCCAGGCGATACCGTAATGGGTATGGACCTGTCCAACGGCGGGCACCTGACCCATGGCAGCCCGGTGAATGCGTCTGGTAAGCTGTATCATTTTGTTTCCTACGGGGTGAACAGCGAAACCCAGCGTATCGATTATGACGAAGTACGGGCGCTGGCCTTAAAACACAAACCGAAGATGATTGTGGCCGGAGCCAGCGCGTATCCCCGCATCATCGATTTTAAACGGTTCTCGGAAATTGCCCGGGAAGTGGGCGCGTACCTGTTTGTCGATATGGCTCATATCGCCGGCCTGGTAGCAGCGGGCTTTCATCCCAGCCCGGTGCCTTACGCGGACGTGGTGACCACAACGACCCACAAGACTCTGCGGGGTCCCAGGGGCGGCCTTATCCTCTGCAGGGAAGAATACGCTAAAGCCATTGATAAAGCCGTATTTCCCGGTATGCAGGGCGGTCCCCTGATGCATGTAATCGCTGCCAAGGCCGTGGCTTTGAAAGAAGCGCTGCAGCCTGGTTTTAAAACCTATGCGGAACAAATCGTTAAAAACTGCCACGCTCTGTCCGATGAACTGGTCAAAACCGGATTCAACCTGGTGTCCGGCGGCAGCGACAACCATTTGATCCTCATTGACGTGCGCAACAAAGGCCTTACCGGCAAAGCGGCAGAAAAAGTGCTGGACACGGTGCACATTACCGTTAACAAAAACACGGTTCCCAATGAAACGGAGAGTCCCTTTGTCACCAGCGGCATCCGTCTGGGAACGGCAGCCCTCACTACCCGGGGCATGAAGGAAGAAGAGATGCGCGTCATCGCGCAAGTCATGGCTGACGCTCTGAGCAATCCGGATGACGAAGCGGTCATTGCCGGTTGCAATAAACGCATTGCCGCGCTGTGCAAAGCATTCCCGCTGTATCCGGAAGTAGAATAAATCATTGACAGTCCTTTTACTTTGTGATATCATATTTCAGTCTGGATGATTCTGTCCGGCCCCAACCGCGCAAGAAGGTTCCGTAAACCGCCACGGCGCGATGCGAAACGCCCTGCCGCGCAGTAAAACGCAGCGCAGCGGACACGCAGTACCGCAGTAAATAGCGTGGCGTACCGTAATTGGCGAGTCCATGAAGAGGGAGGTGCAATGCATGTACGCAATTATCAAAACCGGCGGCAAACAGTACAAAGTAGCAGAAGGCGACGTTCTGAACGTAGAAAAGCTGGACGCTGAAAAAGGTGCAGAAGTCGTATTTGATGAAGTTCTGGCTATCGTCAACGATGGCGAAGTAACCGTAGGCAAACCGTTCATCGACGGCGCGAAAGTTACCGCTACGGTAGAAGATCAGGGCAAAGGCGAAAAGATTCTGGTTTTCAAATACAGAGCCAAAGTCAACTATCGCAAACGCGCTGGTCATCGTCAGCCGTACACTGCTGTTAAAATCAGCGGTATCCAGGGCTAAGCAGCAGGGAAGATTCCCGGCTTAACGAAGATGATTACCATCGATTTATACAGGAACCATAAAGGAGAAATCACAGGCTTCCGGTCCCAGGGCCATGCGGGTGACGCCCCGGCCGGGGAAAGCGTCATATGCGCCTGGGTCTCCGCGGCGACGCAGATGGCTCTTGTAGGTTTGGAACAACAACTGAAGTATCCCGTGGACTATCAGGTGGATCAGAAAAAAGGCGTGTTGCAGGTAACGCTGCGGCGTACGCCTGACATAAAAACTCAGACGCTGCTGGGCAGTATGGAAACCGTACTGTATCAGCTGGCTGGGCAGTGTCCGCAAGATGTTCGAATTCGCGAACATGGAGGTGAAATGAATGTTTAAACTTATTCTGCAGTTACATGCACATAAAAAAGGTACCGGTTCTTCCCACAACGGTCGTGACTCCAACGCCCAGCGCCTGGGCACCAAAGCACACGACGGTCAGGTAGTAACTGCCGGCAGCATCATTGTGCGCCAGCATGGTACCCGGTTCCATACGGGCAAAAACGTTGGCATCGGTCGCGACTATACCATCTATGCCAAAGTTGCAGGAACGGTTCGTTTCGGTCGTCGTGGCCGTACCGAACGCATTATCAGCGTAGAGCCCCTGGAAGCTAAAGAAGCGTAATGCTGAAATAAAAAAACCCCGTTCCGTGATGGAGCGGGGTTTTTAATTTGGCTTGTGAGGGTACGCCGGAGCTGTAACGCCTTCATAGCGCTCCGCTAACGGGAGGTGCCTGCGCCGATGTCATCGCGTGCGGTTTTCGTTTGTTTATTTTGGTTGTCTGCCTAAAAGCGCTAAACCAACCGGTCTGCAGTTTTTTGCTAATTTATGTATTAACATACCGGCCAGCAATGAAGTCGCTAACACTAGTACATAAAACACCAATACCGGTACCTGCGCGATGGAAAAGCCCAGGAGTTGGAACCACTGGAGCCAGTAGTACAGAAACAGGGGATGGATCAGGTAGATGATCATGGAGTATTCGGAGAGGACATCTAGTACCCTGCCGGGCAAAGGGTATCTGGTATCCTGGCGGCTTTCCGCTGTTCCAACCATGTCAGTACCGCCTTCTTCCCGGCCTGAGGTATCATCTTCCATTTTTTCCAGGGCGGCGCTGAAGAACAGCAGCCAGCACAAGGTGTAGAGCAGACCTTCCGGAGTAAGCTGGGTCATGTATTTGGCGGGGATATCTTCCAGCGGGATGCCTGCCAGTACGTACGCCCTGAATTTCCATACCAGTACGGCACAGGACAGGAGAAAAACACCCAGCCCGGAAGTGAAATGACACTGCAGCCAGCTACGGATTCTTTTTTCATGGATGGCGCAGATACCGCCCAGCACGAAAATGAAACCGTAAAACAGGGGCAGGTAGTTTATACGCTCGTTTAAGAGCCGGATGATCATGGCATGGCCCTGGGTCCAGGGGGGATAGTTCCAGTAAGTGGCGCTCCAGTTATAAAGGGCAATTTGCAACCCGGCCAATGCAACAAGGCCGAAGGCAATGCCCGAAGCTGACTTTTTGCTGATCCGGTCCACCAGCCAGCGCCAGAATGGCATGGAAAAATAAAAGTACAGCAAGATTACCATAAAATAGATGTGGTAACAGCCTTCGCCCAGCAAAAATTTCACGATGAGTACGGAAACGGAAAAACTCCGGTCCGGGCGGTACATATCTTCCCACTGCCACATGGCGATGTAAAAGAACGACCAGACGAAATATGGCAGGCCTACCGTGACCAGGTGTTTTTTTATGAAGCTGAGATAATGGAAGGGCTTGTGCAGCGCGTCATTACAGAACAACCCGAATCCCGAAATGAAAAAGAAGCTGGGGACAGCAAAGCGGGTAAATACCTGGAACAGGAGGAACAGGTCCAGGCGCGGCGTGGAGGAAGCAAATACAAAAGGCCCGACGTGAATGCCGATAACTCCCAGCATGGCCAGCGCCCGCAGCCGGTCTACGACGATGTTGCGGTTTGACATAAAAGATCCTCGCCAATCAAAAACCACATGAGTAATTTCATTAGCTTATGATATACA
This sequence comes from Acidaminococcaceae bacterium, assembly GCA_017405945.1. Lineage (GTDB taxonomy): Bacteria > Bacillota > Negativicutes > Acidaminococcales > Acidaminococcaceae > Succiniclasticum. The sequence continues at coordinate 8,991 of JAFQZL010000004.1, read as the reverse complement.
ATAGCTTGTCACATATTATTATTGAAAATACATTAATTGAAAATCAACGACTATTATTATATCAGACTTTGCAAAGCAATACAAAAAAATCCGGCTGTGAATCTGTCACAGCCGGATCAATTGATTTAAGGGGGATTAAAAGTTGCTTTGGTACATTATCCTTCAATCGCGATATACTTCTTGCCCTCTACAGCTTTTGGATCTTTCTTGGGGATGTTCAGCCGCAGGGTGCCGTCCTCGAACTTAGCCTTGATATCCTCCACCGTAATGGCCGGACCTACGTAGAAACTGCGGGAGCAGGTGCCGCTGTACCGTTCCTGGCGGATATACTTGCCGGCTTCATCTTTTTCATCCTTGTCCAGGGACTTGGCGGCGGTGATAGTCATGTAACCGTCCTCAAGCTGGACCTGGATGCCTTCTTTCTTGAAGCCCGGCAGGTCTACAATCACATCATAGCTGTCCTTGTTTTCCCGGATGTCCGTTTTCATAATGTTGGCCGCATGCTTGCCGTACAGCGGGGATTGGCTCTTGCCAAAGAAGGCAGGATTCATCAGGCCGCTGTCATTCATCCAGTCGTCAAATAAGTTTTCTCCAAAAATGCTCGGTAACATCATAACTCATTCCTCCATTCGTTGTGGAAACGGCTTCGCGCCGCAACCACGATATAATAATTTAAAGTTTTGATAAAGTTTGGAAGCAACTCAATAGGGATTGACCTTTTGACTTTTGCCTCTAAGCATACTATAGCACTACTTGTTAGCACTGTCAAGAGTTGAGTGCTAATTTTTTTAAAAATTTTCTTCCCTTCGTAATTTGATTATCGGGGTACGCCCTTAAAACATGAAAATAATTATGATTCATGTGAAAAGAGTATGGATTTTGTACAAAAATAGTATATAATATAATGTTGAACAGTATTGGTTCCATTTGCCGCTCTGTTCACCGGTAAAGGAGGGAAACTCTCATTAGGCGGAACTCCTGTTTATACGCATTCTGAAGATTGCAGAAGAAGCTCTCATCTGGCAGGCGCTGTTATATTTTCGGAATTGGGCAACGTAACTTTCATCAGGTTACGGGCTGTCTTTATTATATATATTGAGGTGCTCTATGACTGACAATTTCAAACCGCAGGTAATGATCGGCGCAGCCGGGCTGCAAAGCGGCGCTGTGCCGGTTGAGAGTTCTGCGTCCTGCAAAGTGGGCATTGATATCGGCTCTACGACCATTAAAGTAGTCGTGCTGGACGCCAATGAAAAACTTGTTTACAAGAAATATGCCCGCCACTTCTCCGATATTCCTACAGCACTGGTAACCAACCTTACTGAACTGAGGAATGTGCTGATCTCGCTGAACGGCGCGGCGGACGGAACGGATGAAGACGTGCTATCCAACATGCGTTTCCGTTTTGCTCTCACCGGTTCTGCCGGCATGGGCATCGCCCAACGGCTGAATCTGCCCTTCGTACAGGAAGTTATCGCGGCGGCCACGGCAGTGAAAAAACTGATTCCCCAAACCGATACCATGGTGGAATTGGGAGGCGAAGACGCCAAGATCATGTACTTCGGCAGCGCGCCGGAAGAACGCATGAATGGTGTGTGCGCAGGAGGCACCGGCGCCTTCATCGACCACATGGCGGCCCTTCTGAATACGGATGCCAAAGGCCTTAACGATCTGGCGGCCAATGCGAAACGCATCTATACCATCGCCTCCCGCTGCGGCGTATTTGCCAAAACGGACATTCAGGCGCTGATGAACGACGGCGCTTCCAAAGAAGACATCGCCAAGTCCATCTTCCAGGCAGTGGTGAACCAGACCATCGGCAACCTGGCCCAGGGCCGGGAAATCACAGGCAACGTAGCTTTTCTGGGCGGTCCCCTGTATTTCCTTCCGGAATTGAAGAAACGTTTCGTCGAAACGTTGAAAATGGCCCCGGAAAAAGTGGTCAACGTGGAAGACGGCGCTTACTTTGTGGCTGTGGGAGCGGCCCTTTCCGAAGAGACCAAGGAACTGGGTTTCAAAGACCTGACCGCCAACCTGGACAAGGCGGAAGCCGGTCACGGCATCACCCGGGACGAGCGGCTGGCCCTGTTCCGCAGCGCGGAGGAATATGACGCTTTCATAGAACGTCACAACAGGGATAAAGTTAAACGCGGCGATCTGGCTGCCTACGAAGGCCCTGTTTATGTGGGCATCGATGCCGGTTCCACCACCACCAAAATCGTGGCCATCGGCAGCGACAAAGAAATTTTATATACGGATTACGGCAGCAACCAGGGTTCGCCCCTGAAGATCGTCATTAAGGAACTGACGGGCCTTTATAAAGCCATGCCGGAGAAGGCATACATTGCCGGCTGCCTCACCACCGGCTACGGGGAGAAAATCGTAAAAGCGGCCCTTCATGCTGACTCGGGGGAAGTGGAGACTTTTGCCCACTACCGCGCCGCTTATGAATTCTGTCCGGAAGTAACCTGCGTGCTGGATATCGGCGGGCAGGATATGAAATGCTTCCAGATCCATAATAGGAACATCGGCAAAATCACCCTGAACGAAGCCTGTTCCGCAGGCTGCGGTTCCTTTATCGAAAACTTTGCCCAGGGCCTGGGTATGACCGCTGCGGAATTCGCGGACAGGGCCATGGACAGCAAGACCCCAGTGGATTTGGGCACCCGCTGCACTGTATTCATGAACTCACGGGTGAAGCAGGCCCAGAAGGAAGGGGCGCCCCTGGCGGATATTTCCGCAGGCATCGGCCTTTCCGTCATCAAGAACGCCCTTTTCAAGGTTATGCAGTTGAAAGACACCCGGGAACTGGGCGACCACATTGTGGTGCAGGGCGGCACATTCTACAACAATGCCGTGCTGCGCAACATGGAAAAACTGCTGGAACGGGACGTTATCCGTCCGGACATCGCCGGTCTGATGGGTGCTTACGGCGCCGCCATCTTGTCCCTGGAACAGCACGAGGCGGAACCGGATCACCGTTCCACGCTGCTGAAAGCCAAAGACCTGGAAAACTTCACCGTCACCACCAAGTCCTACCGCTGCAACGGCTGCGGCAACCACTGTCTGGTGACCATGCAGACGTTCCCCGACGGGGGCCGTTACTTTACCGGCAACCGCTGCGAGCGGGGAGAGGGCAAACCGAAAAACACCAACAAGGCGCCTAATATATATGAATACAAATACCAGCGGCTCTTCAATTATCCTAACGTGATTGACCCGGCGGCCCAGGGCGCCTCTGCTGCCAGAAACGGCCAGCGCAGCCAGAAGGCGAATCCGCCCCGGGGACGTATCGGTATTCCGCGGGTATTGAACATGTACGAGGATTTCCCTTTCTGGGCCACTTTCTTCAACAAATTAGGATATGAAGTGGTGCTTTCGGGCAAATCCACTCCCATGATCTACTACAAAGGCATGTCCACCATTCCGTCCGATTCCCTGTGTTATCCGGCCAAGCTGGTTCACGGCCATATCATGGATCTGGTGGAAAAGGGTGTAAAGAAAATCTTCTACCCCTGCATGCCCTATAACATGGAAGACGAGGTAAACCACACCGGCAACCACTACAATTGCCCGGTGGTGGCATCCTATGCGGAAAATATCCGCAACAACATGGACGTGCTGCGGAACGAGAGCATCAAGTTCATGGAGCCCTTCCTGCCCATCAACGACCCCCGCAAGATGCTGCTTCGTCTTACCGAAGCGTTCAAAGACGAAAACATTAAGCAGAGTGAACTGAAAGAAGCTATGGAAGCGGGCTATAAAGAACTGGAGCAGTACCGGGAAGACGTGCGCCAAAAAGGCGCGGAGATTCTTAAGGAAGCCAGGGAAAAGAACCTGCCTGTCATCCTGCTGGTAGGCCGGCCGTACCATTTGGATCCGGAGATCAACCACGGCATTCCGGAGATGATCCAGTCCTACAACCTGGCCATCGTATCGGAAGATTCCGTGTACCATATGGACACGCCCAAAGACGAACTGTCCATCGTGAACCAGTGGAGCTACCACGCAAGGCTGTACCATGCAGCCAGCTTCGCGGCGTCCCATCCCGAAATCAACCTGATTCAGCTCAGTTCCTTTGGTTGCGGCCTGGACGCCATTACCACCAACCAGGTACGTGAGATTATGGAAGGGCACCAGCGCCTTTACACCATGATCAAACTGGATGAAGTCAGTAATCTGGGGGCGGCGCGGATCCGTCTGCGTTCCCTTCTGGCGGTGCTCAGCCGGCGGCATGTTCCCGGCTACCAGCCTATCGTCATGCCGGAACGGCCGTATTTCACTCACGATTGCAAGGAGACCCACACCATCCTGGTGCCCCAGATGGCTCCCATCCATTTCGAACTCATCACCCATGTGCTGGGCCGGTACGGCTACCGTGTCGTGATTCCGGAAACCCCGAAAGAGGATTCCATCAACATGGGTCTGCAGTATGTGCAGAACGATATGTGTTATCCTGCCATCGTGGTCATCGGCCAGATGCTGCAGGCTATCAAAAGCGGTCAGTGTGATCCGGACCACACCAGTATCATGATGTTCCAGACCTGCGGCGCCTGCCGGGCCACCAACTATATGAACCTGCTGCGGCGCGCCCTGCGGAACGCGGGCTATCCCCAGGTGCCGGTGTTTGCCTGCTGGGGCCTGGAGCAGGATGCCTTCCGTCTGAATGCATCAGGTTTCAAGGATGTGGCAAAAGCGGTGGTCTACGGGGATCTGTTGCAGAACGTTACCAACCGGATGCGGCCCTATGAGCTGGTTCCCGGTTCTACAGACAAACTCTTTGCCAAATGGATGAAAATCGTAAAAGACGAACTGGACCACGGCAACTTCCTGAAATACCGCCAGACCATTCAGGAACTGGTGAAAGATTTTGACGCCATCCCTCTGGTGCCCAACCTGTGGAAACCGAAGGTGGGCGTGGTTGGCGAGATTTTGGTAGAATACCACCCGGTGGCCAACAACCATCTGGAAGAAGTGCTGGCCCGGGAAGGGGCGGAAGTAGTCATGCCGGAACTGGCCAACTTCCTGTTGTATATGGCTTTCGACGGCATCACGCGGCACGACATCCTGGACGGCAGCTGGCTGAACAAGGTGGGGGCCCAGATGTTTATCAAGGTGGCGGACTTCTTCATGAGCCCCATGCGGAAAGCCCTTGAAAAATCGAAACATTTTACCGCGCCGGTGTCTATTTACAAAGTGGCGGAACTGGCGGCGCAGCACGTGTCCCTGGGTAATATGGCCGGGGAAGGCTGGCTGTTGCCCGGCGAAATGACCAAGCTGATGGAAGAGGGCGTGCGGAACGTGGTCTGCCTGCAGCCCTGGGCCTGCCTGCCCAACCACATTCTGGGCAAGGGCGTGTTCCGGGAAATCCGCCGCAGCTACGAAGATGCCAATCTGGTAGCTATGGACTGCGATCCGGGGGCCAGCGAAGTCAATCAGCTCAACCGGCTGAAACTGATGCTGAGCGTGGCGAAGGAAAAATGCCCGGAAGGGATGATAATGGAAGCGTAAACTAAAAGCAGAACGCATGACAGCGTTCTGCTTTTTTTATGAAAAGCATATAAATCATAGTAAGGGTATTTTCATTTCACGAGATATATAAGCCCTTATAACCGTATACCGATGTGTACAGCCGGACGGGCGTAGTAACGTCCATAATAAACCCCATAGGGATAACCGTAACCGTAATAAGCTACGGGATGCCCCCACCATACAGAACTGTAACCGTAGCGGTACCGGTGGATTGGTAAAGGAGGCGGCAGCGGCCGGTAGTAGTGGTGCAGCGGCAGGGAAGGCCTTACGTAGACTCTTGCATGGGAAGGATGAACATGCATATGGGACGACGGTGACGGTCTGCCATGATGATAGCCGTTGGGCATGGAAGACATGCGCCCGCCAACAGGTCCAAGCTGGCCGTGGGCAGGTGTCATGCGTACCCTGTTATGTATGTGCGTGTGCATCCGCTGGGAAGGAGACACGTGTATCCGCTGGCTGCTGAAAATTCCGGGAGGCGGGGCGGCAAATGCGAAAGAACAAAATGTTAATAACGCTGCGGTGGCAGCAAGAGTTTTTTTCATGGCGTCCTCCTCTCAAATTGCGGATTATTGGAAAGTTGAAATTGTCAAACGTGATTCCAGACTTATAAAAAAAGGTTTTATTCCTGCTTTGATTTATCATAACAGGTAATTGTGACTTTCCCGTGTCAGTTTTTATCTTGCATTTTTATATGAACCATGTATAATTTGAGAAAAAGCATGGAATTTTAATATCGGGGGCAGGGAAAGACGTGGACATCACAACCTTTATGAAACATTTGCATACATACCGCGCGCCCCGGGTGTTCAATCCCTGGCGGGAATATGAACCGGGGCTGGATATAAGCCCGGAAGCGCCGGAAATCCGCTATCATAACCTGCAACGGTATCTGGAGCTTCGTCTGAAAGCCAGCTATCTGTTTATTGCGGAAGGCCTGGGCTATCAGGGGGGCCGTTTTTCCGGCATGGCCATGACCAGTGAACGGATCCTTCTGGGACATCATCCGGAAGTCCGTCCGGAAGAAGTGCTGGGAGAGTGGAAGTACCAGCGTACCAGCAACCCTGATTCGCCATTGCTTAAAGGAACGCAAAAGATCATGGGTTTTAACGAACCTACGGCTACAGTTATGTGGGGGTGCCTCCACCGTCACCATCTGGGAACCTTTGACGCGGTACTGTGGAATATTTTCCCATTCCATCCCCACAAAGAGGAAGGATTGCTCACCAACCGTACCCCGGACGGTAACGAGTTAAATGTTGGGATTGTATATGCAAAGCAGTTATTGGAACTGTTGCCCAATGCACGCGTAGTGGCTATCGGACAGAAGTCCGCAACGACCCTGCAAAAGTTCGGTGTTCCCTGTAGTTGCGTGCCGCACCCGTCCATGGGCGGCGCCAACAAGTTTAAAGCGGCTATTGCGGAATTGTTTGAAAGAAATAAGGACCTGATGTGATCCGCGAGCCATAGGAGCATATATGCCGGAAGAAAAGAAATTAAGCGGTACAAAACAGAATATGACGTCGTTCTCTCCTCTTGCAGACCTTACCCCTATGACCAAGAACCAGGTGATGGACCTGGCTATGGATTTGGGGAAGATACTGCTGAAAAGCGGGGCGGAAACCAGCCGGGTGGAAGATACCATGATGCGTTTCTGCCGCAGCTATGGTTATTACGACCTGAATGTATTTTGCACGCCGACAGTCATCATACTGGGGGACGAGAGTCCCCGGGGTAAGAGCCGTGTCTTCCGGGTGCGTTGGCGCGCCACAGATCTGGGTCTGATTCGGGACGTAAATCAGTTTTCCTATAATTTCCGCCGCTGGAAACTGGACTATGCGGGAGCCAAACGCTGGCTGCAGAGCCGGCTGGCCCGTTCCCATCCCTACGGCAATGCGGTGATCTGCGTGGCTGCAGGGCTGGGCAGCGCCTGTTTTGCCATGCTGCTGGGTTCTGCCAGCGTCTATAATTTTATTGCGGCGTTCCTGACCGGTTTCATTGCCATGACGTTGCTGAAGATGGTGAACAATTTCCATCCCACGCCTTTCTGGGAAAATTTCCTGGCCGGGTTTTCCATCGGCATTGTGGCCCAGACTTGTTGTCTGCTGTATCCTTACTGTACCATGGAAAACATAACTGTAGGCGCCCTGATGCCGTTTTTGCCGGGACTGGCCTTTACCAACGGGGTCCGGGACTACATGGCGGGGGATCTGCTCAGTGGCAACAGCCGTATTGCGGAAGCGGCTCTGTTTGCCATGTCTGTGGCCATCGGACTGGTTTTTGCATTGAAGGTGTGGACCTGGGGAGGTCTGCCATGATGCACTATTTACAGTCCTTTGTGTTTGCCTTTCTGGCCACTGTGGCATTTGGCGTTCTGTTTCAGGGGCCTAAGCGCATCTTATGGCGCAGCGGTCTTATCGGTGGTCTGGGCTGGGTGGTCTTTATCGGTCTGAAAGAAGTATTCTCCGTCCATTCCTTTTCCGCCAACTTTCTGGCTACGGTGACGATTGCTCTGGCCAGTGAAATATTTGCCCGTATCTGGAGAGAGCCGACCACGGTCTTTGAGGTTCCGGCGATCATCCCCCTGGTTCCGGGGCTGGGTATGTACAAAGGCATGAACTACATTTTGCAGGATTATGCAGGCTACGGCAGCGAAGTGCTGCTGGGGGCAGCCCTGGATGCCTGTGCCATCGCGCTGGGCATCATGATGGTATCCGGCGTCTTCAGGGCCCTGAAGACGGGCAGTGACATGGCCCGCCAACGGCAGCAGGACCTGTTGGGAACGGCGATATCTCCGGACCTGTATGTGACGGATCCGGAAGAGGAAGAGTAAAGTATTATTACAGGTTTCTAAAAAAGGAAGCAACCGGTGACGTGTTCGCGTGTCTTTTCCGGAAAAGCTGTTATCCGTGCATAAAAAAACTCCGGCAAAAGCCGGAGTTTTTGTTTTTATGTTTTATAATTTTATTTCCCTGTCTTCAGTTCGGTCCAGCAACGGTCATACAACTCGATGGCGTCGCCTACATCCGCCGTCCACTCGGAGTTTCCGATGTAATCTTTGGCGGTTTTCAGGATAGGATCGTTTTTGAATTCTTCGGTGTGATACGGGGCTGCTGCCAGATTCGGATCGTTATAACCGATGTATTCATAGTTTTTGGCGCTGACTTTGGGATCATACAGATAGTTGATGAATTCCTGGGCCAGGGCTTTGTTTTTGGCGCCTTTGGGGATAGCGAAACAGTCGGCCCAGATGCCGGTGCCTTCTTTGGGTACCACGAAGCCGATATTTTTGTTTTCCTTGAAGCTGAAGTAGGCGTCACCGCTCCACATGGTGCCGATCCAGGCTTCTTCCGCGATAAATTTCTGTTTTATGGTATCCGTATCGTAAGCCAGGATGTTGGGAGCCAGGGCTTTCAGGTCTTTCATGCATTCTGCCAGGTGGTTTTTATCCACGCTGTT
>JAFQZL010000003.1 GCA_017405945.1 Acidaminococcaceae bacterium | reverse complement strand
CCCTGTGTCCCCGGTCAATCAGGACAGCCAGCTGGATGGATTTCGGGCGACCCATATCGATAAGGGCATCCAGGGCGGCGCGGATCGTCCGTCCCGTATACAGCACGTCATCCACCAGAACAATGTTTTTCCCGGTAACATCAAAGTCAATTTCCGTTCCGTGGATCACCGGATTATAACCCATGGTAGTCAGATCGTCGCGATACAGCGTAATATCAAGGGAACCGGTCGGAACCGCCACATTTTCAATCTTCCGGATCTCTTCCGCAATTCTTCCGGCCAGCGGCACGCCACGGGTACGGATACCCACCAGGGCCACATTCTCAACGCCCCTGTTCTTTTCGGTAATTTCATGGGCGATGCGGATCAGAGCACGGCGGATGCCGTCCGCATCCATAATAGAAGTTTTCTTGACAATGTTCTTCATTTGTTCCACCTCGTAATATATTTTAAAAAACAAATTTGTCTTTTTATAGGCATCCGAAACAAAACAATCCGTATTTTTTCAGAATTCAATACGCCAGACCTCTCCCGCCAACGTGTACAGGTATTTATCAGCGTTTCCTCAGAACTGTCCGTTATGCAGGCGGGTTAAAATTTTTTGCATGTCCTCCGGCAAAGGCGCCTCAAAGTGCATCAGTTTCCCTGTCCTCGGATGGATAAAATCCAGAGTCCGGGAATGCAGCGCCTGCCCTTTTATGGAAAAAGGCGTCTTCATGGGAGAATACTTGGGATCCCCCACCAGCGGATAACCCAGATGCTCCATATGGAGACGGATCTGATGGGTCCGTCCGGTCTTCAGTCTGCACAATACCACGGTAAAGCGTCCAAACCGTTCCAGCACCTCATACTCCGTAATGGCTTCGCGTCCGCCTTCCGTAACGACCGCCATCCGTTTCCTGTCATTTTTATCCCTGTCCATGCGGGTTTCAATCAGGCCCCTGTCCGCTTTTACATTACCGCGGACAACGCACAGGTACGTCCGCTTCGCCGTTTTATCCTGAATCTGTTTGGACAGGGATACATGGGCCTCGTCATTCTTCGCGACGATCATGATGCCGCTGGTATCCTTATCCAGCCGGTGCACGATGCCGGGACGGATCACGCCGTTGATCCCCGACAGGTTCCGGCAGTGGAACAGCAGCGCGTTGACCAGCGTGCCTGTGTAATGTCCCGGCGCCGGATGCACCACCATGCCCCTGGGTTTATTGAGCACGATTACATCGTCGTCTTCATAGATGATGTCCAGCGGAATATTTTCCGGCTCCGCCTCCAGCGGCACAGGCCTGGGCAGTATTACCTGAAAAACATCTCCTGCCTTAATCTTATAGTTTGGCTTGATCTGCTTATTTCCTTTGCAGACGCGGCCTTCATTCAGCAATATCTGGACGTGGGAACGTGTATTTTCCAGGACTTCGGCAAAAAACACATCCGCCCGCTTTCCGGAGTCCGCCGCGTCTGCAGTCACTTCGCGTATATCTTCCATGTCCTGCGCGGCAAAATCCGGTTCCTCCCCGGCGTCATTCCGGAGACCGCCGGCAACTGGGGCATCCGTTTCATTTAATTGTCCGGAAATCCGTTCTGTACCATTCCCCATAAAATCAGCCCTGCTCCTACACATATGGCTATATCCGCAACATTAAACACCGGCCAGATACGAAAATCAAAAAAGTCGATGACCAGTCCCGTCTGCGCCCTGTCCCAGAGGTTTCCCAGGGTGCCGCCCAGAAACAACGCCGTCCCGGCGCGCGTCCGCCAGCCTTCCGCCAGAATATCTTTCCGCATCCACCAGATGGCGGCAACAGCCACTATACCGATAACCAGAAAAAACGTCCGGTTATGGGGCAGCATGCCAAAAGCGGCGCCCGGATTCAAAACATACGTAAGATGGAAAATGTTTTCAAAAACGGGAATGCTTTCGCCTTCCGTCATTTTTGAAACCACAGCCAGCTTGGTGACCCGGTCCAGGAACAGCACCAGCAGCGATAACCATAATAAAATCATAGCGGCTCCCAGAATTCTTTTCGGAAACTGCTGCGAACATTTTCCGCAGCAAATCCTTATACAGTATTATAACAAAAACCCCGCTGCCTGTCAGCAGGCAACGGGGCAGCTTCGCTTAAATCAGTACATAACTTTGTTGGCAATGACCAGACGCTGGATCTGGTTGGTGCCTTCATAAATCTGCATGATCTTGGCATCACGCATACGTTTTTCAGCCGGATTCTCTTTGGAGTAGCCATAGCCGCCCATAATCTGCACGGCGTTTGTCGTAACTTCCATGGCGGTATCTGCCGCAAAGCATTTTGCCATGGCAGCTTCCTTGGTAAATACAACGCCTTCGTCACGCATAGCGCAGGCACGGTACACCAGCAGGCGCGCCGCATCGATCTTCATGGCCATATCGGCAACCATTTCCTGGATCATTTCGAAGGAAGCGATGGGCTGGCCGAACTGTTTGCGTTCTTTTGCGTACGCAACCGCCACATCCAGCGCTGCCTGGGCCAGGCCGACGGAAACCGCGCCCACAAAGGGACGGGCGGAATCCAGCGTCTGCATGGCGATACGGAAGCCCTGACCTTCACGGCCTACACGGTTGCTTTCCGGAATGACCACGTTATCCAGGATCAGTTCGCAGGTATTGGAAGGACGGATGCCCATTTTATCTTCTTTACGGCCCACTTTGAAGCCGGGGGTTCCCTTCGGAACGATGAAAGCGGTCAGGCCGCGGATGCCGCCGTCTTTACGGGTATTGGCAAAAATCAGGTAGATATCCGCAATGCCGCCGTTGGTGATAAACGCTTTCGTACCGTTCAGGGTATAGGTTTTCTTTTCCTTGTCATGGACCGCGCGGGTGGAAACACCGCCGGCATCCGAACCAGCGCCGGGTTCCGTCAGGGCGAAAGCAGCCAGGCCGCCTTCGTTCAGGATATCACACCACATGCGTTTCTGTTCGTCATTGCCTGCCAGCAGCACGGGAGCCGTTGCCAGGGCGTTGGCAGCCATGGAAGTCGCCACGCCGGCGCAGCCTTTGCCAAGCTCTTCATACATCATGGCAACCGTTACGCTGTCCAGACCTAATCCGCCGTATTCTTCAGGAACAATAACATTCAGCAGTCCCATGTCGGCAGCCATTTTAAACAATTCCGGACGGGTCGCGTTTTCCGCGTCCATCTCACCGGCGATGGGAGTAATTTCCTTTGCCACAAACTCGCGCACCATTTCCTGCAATTCGAGCTGTTCTTCCGTAAATCCAAAATTCATTGTTATCCTCCTAAACTACGGCATCTATATTTTTTGCCAAGAAAGTCTTTAAAAACTGTAAATCCGGTCAATACTTGTAGTATTTTACCACAAGTCTACCTATAAGACAACAACCCTGCGAAGAAAATTTCACAAAGTTCACAATAGAAGCAGGTCTCAACGGCAAAACACACAACTATAGAGTCACACTCAGACGGACCTCAGTATTTATTTGCCGGATTACCGGTTTAATCAATGATGTTCTGCCTGTAATCGTGATACAACGCGTAGAGTTCGTCTTTCAGTTTCTGCATCTCCAGGAATTTCGCGGATACCGCGTCGTAATCCCCGGCCTCTATGGCGTTTTTGATTTCGGTAAACGTGCTGGTCTCCTTCGCGGAATCTTTCGCCAGTTTATTGCGCACGGCCTGGATCTTTTTCCAGGCAGCGTTGTCATAGGCGGTTCCGTTGCCGGCGTCATGCAGTTTCTTCGTTGCCACCACATCAGCCCGGACTTCCGGGATCAGCCGGTTCAGCAGTTCCGTCTTCCAGCGGATCATGGCGCCTTCCGCAAAGGAACGGATCACCGCTTCGCCAAAGATGCCGCCTTCCATGATAACCTTTTTCTTTTCCGGATATTTTTCCCAGTTCCGGATATTTTCCCACACGGTGGCAGGCGGCTCGCCAAAGAGTTTGGCCCGCTCTTCCGCCGTAAAGTCCTCAAACACATCGGATTCGGTACGGTATTCCCTGTCTTTTTCCAGATAGAAGCCTTTCTGCCCGGCCTTTTTGGAAATTTCCTTTTCCAGCTGGGCCAGGGATTTCTTACTGGTCACACAGGCTTTGATGCCGTCCAGGGCTGCCAGATAGAACGCCGCGATGGCGATATAGGTATTGGTATAGGGGTTCGGGGACCGCATCTCGATGCGGGTCGCCAGCGGATTGTCCAGGTCACGGATCAGGCCGGCCAGAATGGTACGGTTCCGGGAAGGGATGTCCGGGGCAAGGCCCAGGGACGTCACGATGCACACCGGCGCCTCAAAGCCCGGTTTCAGCCGGTTGAAGGCGTCCGTGGTAGCGGAGATGAAGGGGTTGATGGCTTCGTAATTCTTCATGATGCCCATCACGGCGCCGTAGCCTACCGCGGACAGGAAATCCTTATACATGTCCGCCGGGGCGAACAGGTTGACCACCCTGCCGTTTTTCAGTTTGGCCGCGATGCCTACATGGGTGTGCTCGCCGCTGCCGGCCACGCCGGGGATCGGTTTCGCCTGGAAGGAAATGTCCAGGCCGTTCTGGCGGAACACTTCCTTGACAATGATGCGGGCCAGAATTTCATTGTCCGCCGTCTGCAGGCCCACATTATATTTCCAGTCCACTTCCAGCTGTTCGTTGATATGGGTCATATGGCCGGAGGAATCGATCTGTCCCTTGACGCCGCCGCATTCTTTATGCCCCATTTCCGGTTCCAGCCCGTACAGCTCCAGCATCTCGATGGTCTGCTCCAACGCCGTGCGCACGTTACCGCGGGTGCGCTGCCAGTACATCTCCTGCATGACCTGGGAGGAAGACAGGGCCTCGATGGGAGAATTTTCCCGGGGCGATTTCACCCAGAATTCCAGTTCCGTCGCCGTGGTGAAGATCAGATGCGCGATTTCATTCACGTCAATGTTCTCCAGCCCGGGAATGTGCGGATATTTTTTCAGAAGGGCCAGGATTTCATCTTCCACATACTGCAGGGATTTCTTCAAAAGAGAACGGGAATCCACGTACTCCCCGTTATGGGTCAGGAAGCAGGGCATGCGGAGCGTGCCTACCATGCGCCCTTTTTCGTCAAAATGCTCGTAGTTATAATCCACGTACCAGTTTACGTCTTTGTCCACTTCCATGTCCACGCGGGCGTCGTTCAGGGTGGCGATGCCGGGCAGTACCACGGAAGAACCGTCGGTCTGGGCGGCGCTGCCGGTCAGGAACTTGTCAATATCATGCAAAAAAATGTTGACGGGAATCTTTTCATCCGTATCGTTCCCTGCCAGGTCCACGCCCATCAGAGAAACAAACTGCACCTCTTTATGGTCGGCCAATAACTGCAGCAGCGTTTCTTTTGTCTGCTGCGAAGGTTTAATCACATACAGCAATTCATTTTTCCCCATGATATTCCGGCAAAGAGCCGCTTCCCCCCTTTGCGCTGTCTGAAATGACAGCAATTTTAACATTATATTTTATTTTAACAAATCCGTACTTAAATGTCTATAAAAGTTATTACGCGCACAGCACGGCAATGATTTCTTCCAGGCGGTCGTATTGCCGTCCGCCCAGACTGAGTTCCTCCGCCAGCGTGTCCAGCGCCTGGATTGCGCTCCGCAGGCGGCCCTCACCGAAGTTCCGGCCTTCCCTCTGCCACATGCTGATCAGGAACGGCGCCTTGTTGGATCCGGCAGCGATCTGGGCGGCAGTACGGCCCAGCCGTTCCCCTTCTTTCACCATCAGGATGCTGCGAAGATGGGTCAGCAGTTTGGCAACCAGCAACGGAAGATAGGTGTTTTTCTTCTGTTCCTCCGCCAGCAGCTGCAGCGCCAGTACTGTATTTTTTGCCGTGATGGCATTATTCAGGGCAAACACGCCGATTTCCGGCAACGAGGAGAACAGCATATCCACGTCAGCCGCGGTCCAGTTTTTCCGGTCTCCCGCGTACACGGCAATCTTTTCCACTTCCGCCGCCAGCAGCTGCAACGGCGGATTGTCCACGGTTGCCAGGTATTCCTGGATGCGCTGCACGGCGCCCCGGTCCAGGCGTCCGCCCCGCTGTTCCGCCTGCCTGGCCAGCCAGGCCGGCAGATACCGGGAATCCACCGGGGAGCAGTCCACAAAGACCGTTTCCTTTTGCAAGAACTTGGTGAACTTCTGACGCCCGTCCATCTTTTCCGCCTGCAGGATCACGGTACAGAAGTCCGGCACATCCCCCAGCATTGTCTGGAACTGATCCTGTTTGGAAAGGCCCGTTTCCTTTGCCTTTTCTTTCGCTTTCCCTTTCCCGCCGGATTTTGCTTTTTTCCCTTCCGCTTCCGCTTTGGGAGTTAACAGCTCTTTATCCGTAACGAGGATCACCGTCCTGCCGCTGAAGAACGGATAGGTGTTGATCAGGGTGTCCAGCTTTTTCATATCCGTTTTTTCTTCAAAAACCGTGATATCCCTGCTGTCAGGCGGCGTGTCCGTAAAGATGGCGTCCAGCAGGGTGCGGCGCACCAGGTCCCGGTAATAGGGTTCTTCCCCCACGATGCAGACCACGGTGGGGATGGTGCCGTTTTCAATTTGCTTGATAAATACATCCGGGGCCAGGCCGGAGGATTTTGGTTTCATAAACAATAATTTCTCCGAAAAACAGTTTTTACAGTTAGAAAAAGAATTCACAAAGCCGTACATGATTGCTATTTCATGGACTCATTCGCCTGCGGCTTCGAAACTCGGGGCTGCGCCCCTCAGACAGTCTCGCCACAACGTCGAATTTTGTCTCATGAAATAACGCAATCATTCCCGATGTTTTGTTCATTTCTTTTTCTAATCTGCACAATTCAATATTTAAAATAAATTATGTTTTATTATATCATGAACACTGTTGAATTAAAATTGCTTTTCATGGTAACGGAAACTGTACCAGCGCAATGTATTTTTATCAAAAACTACTTTGATCGCGCCCAGTTCGTCCGTCCGCAGGGGAATGATATTACAGGCGGCCAGACGTTCCAATGTGTCCTGTGCCGGATGACCGTACCGGTTGTGTTTTCCGCAGGAGATTACGCCGAAGCGGGGCCGAATGTGTGCAAGAAAATGTGGGGACGAAGAAGTTTCCGAACCGTGATGGCTGACATTCAGCACGTCTGTCTGGTGTAACAACGGCATGGCGTTTTCTTCCGTTTCCATATCCGCGTCACCGGTAAACACAAGGGAATGTCCCTGACAAAACAGCTGCAGGACTAACGAAGAAGCATTGGTTTCCGTAACTGCGGAAGAAGAAGTTTTCCCAGACGCAGAAGATGTTCCGGAAGACGCAGAGGCAACTGCTATTCTGCAGTCTCCCACATTCCACTGTTCGCCTTTTTGCAGTCTGTACACGTTTGCCTTGTGTTCCACAACCTTCAGCAACGCCTGCACATCAGCGGATGTTTCCGCCCCGGCTCCCAAAAACACATTCTTTACAGGCAGCCTGGCCGCCACACCGGCCGCGCCCCCGGCATGGTCATGGTCGCCGTGGCTCAGGCACAGGGCATCGATCTGTTTTACGCCCAGGTAACGGAAATACGGCAGCAGCACCATGCGGGAAATATCCGCATCCCCCTGCAGACCGCCTGTATCGATTAAAATGTTCTTTCCTGCCGGTGTCCGAATCAGCGCCGCGTCGCCCTGCCCCACATCCATAAAATGAACCGTTAAATCCTGAGGCAAAAGATAACGCGCAGCATGTATCAGAAGGAAGGTGCAAAACATAACCCCAAGCCAGCGATTTCGCTGCCGGGAAGACAGGCGGCTGAACGGACCCAGATCAAAAAATGATGCGATAAATCCCAGATAACAAAAATACCCAGCCTTGTTCCACCCGGCAACATCCACTGCCGCAAAAGGTAAGTCAGCCAGCAGTTTTCCCGCGGCTGCCGCACCCTGCAGCAGGCGTTCTGCGGCAGAAAAGGGAAGGCTTGCAATCATCGCAAACATATTACTGCCCTGTTGCGTATCACCGGCAAAAGAAACGAAAAGACCGCAAAGCATGCCTCCGACAGATGCCAAAAATAAAAAGCAGAGTCCTGCCAGAAATAACAGCACTGCCAGTTCCAGCGCCGGAAGCAGAAGCAGGTTGCTGGCCAGCCCGATCAGAGAAACCCGGTGAAAGTAATACACGGAAAACGGAAACGAAAAAATCTGGGCCGTCAGCGTCACGCCCATTATTGTCCGCAGCCAGTCCGGTAATTTCTGCGGGATGTACGCGGTCACTTTCGGTCCTGCCAGCAACAATCCCGCAGTGGTCACAAAGGAAAGCTGAAAGCTGATGTCAAACAGCCAGAAAGGATTTGCCAGCAGCAGAACCCAGGCTGTCAGCAATAATAAACGGAGGCTGTCCGCCTTCAGTTTCCGGCTGCGGCCCCAGAGCAGCACGCAGGCCATGGCCACGGCGCGCAGCACCGCCGGCTGCAGGCCGCAGAGCAACGCATACAGAACTAAAAACAACTGTACAAAAATGTTTCCCTTTTTCCCGGCCGGACGCAGCAACGCCTGCAGTATCATCGCCAGCACCGCCACATGGGTGCCGGATACAGCCAGCAGGTGCGCTATGCCGTTGTCCCGGAACACGTCCGCCTCTTCCGGCCCCACGCCCTGATACCCGCCCAGCACCATCCCCGGCAGAATCGCGCCCGTGCCGGTATGCAGCTGCGCCAGGGCGTTTTCTCTCACTTTCTGCGCAAGAGCCGTAAACCGGAACCGCAGCGGGAGCGGTTCTCCCAGTTCCCGTAACTGGCCAGGCGAAACAGTGAGATTGTCGTGAATCCCTTTAATTTTATTAAAAAGATATCCGTCGTACGTTCCCGGGTTGCGCAGAAAAACCGGTTCCTTCAAAACGCCCGTCACCCCGGTTTTTCCGGACAGCAGCTTCCGCATGGTCAGGTCAGCACTTTTGGAATCTGTTTTCACAAAAATCCTCACCTTACCACGCAACGGATACTCTGCCGCAAACAATGCGCTGATTCCCTGCTCCTTTTTGCGTATGCTGTCCGGTTCCACGGCCCCCTGCAGGGTAATCTTTTTTCCAATAAGTGCCTGCCATCTCTTTTGCGTTTCCAGTTTTCCTGTCCCTGCCAGAAATCCTCCCCCCAGCACAAGAAAACAGCAAAGGCCGCACAACAGATACTCTTTCTTACATTTTTTGCACAGGCAGACTGTTCCAAAAAGCAAAAACAGTCCTGAGCAGCACCGGAACGCTTTTTGCATTTCATAAAATGAAAAAACATCTCCCAGACAAAACAGAAAAAACGCCAGGACCAGCCAGTATGTGAACAAATGCCATCTCCTTTCCGTGTATGTAACATATAGCTAAATTTATAACTTTATCTATATCTATACCTGTATATTCTTTCTATGCTAACTGCCTTACAACGCCAGATAGGGTTTCATCTTCGCGAATTTTGCCGGGCCGATACCGGGAACCTTCATCAATTCTTCTACCCGTTGAAACCCCTGCCGCTTACGGAAAGAAATGATACGCCGGGCCGTAGCCTCCCCCACTCCGGGAAGCTGCGTAAGTTCCGTTTCGGATGCGGAATTAAGGCTGATCAGTATTTCCCCGGAAATATTCCTGTCCGGACTATGATTCTGATTTGAACCGGTCACATTTTTTGCATCGCCCGCCTGATTTGAATCCTTCGCCATTGCCTTATCTTCCATCTTCTTTTTCATTCTTGCCTTTGACAACCGCGGCACTTTAATGTGTCCGCCGTCCTTGCACAACTGGGCCAGGTTGACCCTGTCCATGTCCGCTTCTTCCGTCACGCCGCCTGCCAGTTCGATGACCTGCTGCGCCCGGCTACCCTTCGTCACTTCATAAAGCCCCGGCTTCGTCACCGCCCCGCTGACACACACCGTGATTTTTATTTCCTGCATCTGCTCCACTACTGGCTGCTCCGCCAGCTTCTGCACCTGCCGGTCCGCTTCTTCATTACTGCTACTGCTCCACCAGGAAGCGGCGCTGCATAAGGCGACGCTGGCACAGAGAAGACCTAATTTCTGCAGGGTTCGTTTTTCCATCACAATCAGTCCTTTCTTTTTCTAAACTGCGTTCAACAATTTACAAAAAAAGACGAATGGAATCTCTGCAACATACCGTTTCGGGTATGCCGGTACAGAAATTCCATTCGCCTTATTCTGTTCGCAACAAGAATATTCACAAACAATACGCGCCTCTTTTTCCCTTTACCCATCCTGTTCATGAAGAGAAATCGCCGGCTCCGCGCAACTGTTTGCGCAGGAATCCGTTACCCCTTTCCAATCATCAGCAAGATCGGTAAAGAACAAAAGTGCGCAGGCCTGCAGAACGGCTACAGGTCTGCGAAAATTTGCAGGGAGACGCTGCGCGACCAGCATCCCCCTTATTCATTTTTAATTTACGGAAGAGACATTGACGCAGCCAGTCACAAAAAGCACCGGTCAGCGCACAAATTCATTTAATCAGCGTCTCCTCAAAACTATTTTACTACAATATTTACCAGTCTGCCCGGCACCGCAATTATTTTTCGTACGGTTCCGTCACCGATCAGGGATTTGATCCGCTCATCGGCCAGGGCGACTTTTTCCAGTTCCTCTCTGGACGCTTCGGACGGAACTACCAGACGGCCACGCACTTTGCCGTTGATCTGCAGAACGATTTCCACATTGTCAACTTTCAGTGCCGCTTCATCGTAAGCCGGCCAGGACTGGTCGTGTACGCTGGTGTTTTCATCGATCACGCCATGCCACAGTTCTTCCGTAACATGGGGAACAAAGGGAGCCAGCAGCAGCAGCAGGTCCTTTACGGTTTCGTAAACCAGGCCTGCGTTGTATTCCTGCTTGCCGTCCTTATAGGCATACATGGCGTTCACCAGTTCCATCAGGGAGCTGATGGCCGTGTTGAAGTTGAAACGCTGCTCCACGTCTTCCGTAACTTTCTTAATGGAAGCGTTTAACGCGCGGCGCAGTTCCTTATCCGCTTCGTCCAGACCTGCAGCGTCATAAGAGGTAACTTTCTGCGCCACGACATCTTTATAATGCCAGATGATACGCCATACGCGGTTAATAAAACGGAAGCTGCCTTCCACGCCGGAATCGCTCCAGTCCAGCTCACGTTCCGGGGGAGCTGCGAACAGGATAAAGAGGCGGGCCGTGTCGGCGCCGTATTTTTCCAGAATCTCTTCCGGGGATACCACGTTGCCCAGGGATTTGCTCATCTTGGCCCCGTCTTTGATTACCATGCCCTGGGTCAGCAGGTTGGTAAAGGGTTCGTCGTAGTCCACCATGCCGGCATCCCGCAGCACTTTCAGGAAGAAGCGGGAGTACAGCAGATGGAGGATGGCGTGTTCGATACCGCCGATGTACTGGTCAACGGGACCCCAGTAGGCGTTGGCTTCCTTGGCAAAGGGAGCCTTGTCATTCTTCGGGTCGGTGTAACGCAGGAAGTACCAGGAAGAACACAGGAAAGTGTCCATGGTGTCCGTCTCACGGGTAGCGTCCGCGCCGCACTTCGGGCACTTGCAATGCAGGAAGCTCTCGCTGGTAGCCAGCGGGGACTTGGCGCCTGCGTCAAATTTTACGTCTTCCGGCAGCAGCACCGGCAGATCTTCTTCCGGTACCAGCACTTCGCCGCAGTTGGGGCAGTAAATGATGGGAATGGGTGCGCCCCAGTAACGCTGCCGGGAAATCAGCCAGTCACGGAGACGGTAGTTAACGCGGCGTTTGCCTGCGCCGATGCGTTCGATCTCATCGCTGACGGCGGACATGGCTTCGATGTTGGTCATGCCGTCGAACTTGCCGCTGTTTACCATGATGCCGTCTTCTTCATAGGCATCCGTCATATCTTCCAGCTTCAGTTCTTTGTCTTTGGGCTGGATAACCAGAATCTTGGGAATATTATATTTGGTAGCGAACTGCCAGTCACGGGAATCGTGGGTTGGCACGCCCATAACCGCGCCGGTGCCGTAATCAAACAGTACATAGTTGGTGATCCAGATCTGTACCTTGTGTCCGGTCAGGGGATGCACGCAGTCAAAGCCCGTGTACATGCCCAGCTTTTCACTGGTGCTGGAGGTACGCTCGATATCGCTGGTGTTGCGTACTTTATCGCAGAATTCACGCAGCTCGGCTTCACGGGGATTGCCCTGCAACATTTTTTCCACAATGGGATGCTCCGGCGGAACAACCACAAAGGTAACGCCCTGGATCGTGTCCGGACGGGTGGTGTAAACCGGCAGCTTTTCGTTCAGCGCCGGCACATCAAAGCTGAATTCCAAACCTTCGCTGCGCCCGATCCAGTTTTCCTGCATCACCTTAACGCGTTCCGGCCAGCCGGGAATCTTTTCCAGATCCTTCAGCAGCTCGTCCGCGTAATCAGTAATCTTGAAGAACCACTGGCTCAGCTGTTTCTTGTGTACTTCATGCTTGCAGCGCCAGCATTTTCCGTCTTCTACCTGCTCGTTGGCCAGCACCGTGTTGCAGTGGTCGCACCAGTTCACGGAAGAATTCTTCTTCACCGCCAGGCCGCGTTTGTAGAACAGTTCGAAGAACCATTCCGTCCATTTGTAATAATCAGGCTTACAGGTAATGGCTTCCCGGTTCCAGTCGTAGGAAAGACCCAGCTGTTTTAACTGGCGGGTCATGTTTTCAATGTTTTCCAGCGTCCATTTCTTGGGAGGGATCCCATGCTCGATGGCCGCATTTTCCGCCGGCATGCCAAAGGAGTCAAAGCCCATGGGATGCAATACATTAAAGCCCCGCATGGTGCGGAAACGGGCAACCACGTCGCCAATGGAATAGTTGCGCACATGGCCCATATGCAGATTGCCGGAGGGATACGGGAACATCTCCAATACATAGGATTTGGGTTTGGCCGTATCAATCTCACGTTTAAAGGTGTCGTGCTCTTCCCAGTACTGCTGCCATTTCTTTTCTATGGCATGGGGAGCATATTTTTCTTCCATCATATTTATAACCTCCCGGGTTTAAGTAACTAATTAAAAATTTTTTCATCCGTCCCATAGCTTTGTTCCATTATATCCTGATGAATATTCCCGAACATCGCTGTAACTATTAAATTATACAACTCTACACAGTATTCGTCAATTTTAATAATATTGAAAGAAAAAAATCCGTCCGGTTCCCAGCGGAAATCCGAAATTCGTCAACACCCCTGTAACGATTTCATGTATAATAGGAATCAGATAAACATCTGAACGCTGCCGTGTCGGCGGACGAAATGCTATAATACTAACTGCCTGCACTAACTGCTGCGGGAAAAGGAGGGACTCTTTTATGAAACACCTTTTTGCTGTCATCGCCTGTTCACTGCTGCTGATCCTTTCCATGGCTGCGGAAGCCGGTCCCCGGGAGGACGCCGCGGCGGCGGAACTGGCAAAGCTGGGATTTCCCGGCGTTTATGTCACAAAGACCAGCTACGGCAATTACAACCACCGTTTTGTAGCCTTTACCACAAAAGGCTGTATCAGCGCGGATCTCCGCAACGGACGGGCCGCCCTTCTGGAAAACGCGGACGAAGTCGTGCCGAAGCTGCTTGAACAGCAGAAAAATCCCGGCGACTGCCTGAGCATCCTGCACTTTGCCGTTCCCAACGATACCCGTGACAAGGACGTAAACGCGGGCTGGTGGGAAGGAAACACCCATCATTTCCATGTGTACGCCCTGTATTCCATAGCAAACGCGGGATATATTGTGGATGGAGGTCTTTTCACCGCTTCCGGCGCGAATGCGACCCACTATCATGACTATCTCTATGAAAAGAAAAACTGCGAACTGGCAATTAATACGCTGGACGAACTGAATTTCCTCATCCGGAACGGTGATTTTTCCCCTGCCGATGTAAAGCCCGAAGCGGATTTAACTTCCGAACAGGCCATGGAACGGGTCCGCACCTTCTACTATAACCTGAATCATAAGTATTATGACGAAGCCTACAACATGTTTTCCGAAGCATGGAAAAGCCAGGTCGGCTTTAACGGATGGCAGTCCGGCTTCGCGACCACGGTCAGCCAGGAAGTCAGGGTGCTGAACTGCGACAGATCCGGCGGGGTCTGCCGTGTATATTTCCAGCTGCATGCCGTGGACAATATTGACGGAAAACCGGTCCACAGCCTGTTTGAAGGCCACTGGGATGTATTCCGTGAAAACGGACGGGCCGTGCTGGGCAATCCCCTGGTCCGGAAAATAAAATAAAAACAGAATACACAGGCATTCAAGGAAAAACGCCCACCCTGTTTACAGGATGGGCGTTCCGTTTTTAATTATGAATTGCAACAATCCCCTGCATCCTTTTACCACATCGTCATAGGTCTCGTCAAAATTCCCCGTGTACCAGGGATCCGCCACTTCCCGGTTTTCCCCGGCAAAACGTAAAAGACTGGCTATTTTTTTATCCGGGTCGCTGCCAAACAGCCGCAGCATGTCACGGATGTTTTCCGCGTCCATGGCAACCAGGTAATCATAGGCGGCATAATCTTCTTTTGTCAACAGCGTGGCCCTGCGTTTCGCAAACGGGATTCCCATCTGGCGCAGTTTGGCTTTTGTGCCGTAATGGGTATCGTTCCCCAGCTCATCCCGCCGGGCGGCTTTGGAATCAATCACAAACATTTTTTCCAGGCCGGCCTTGCGCACCATATCTTTCATGACAAACTCCGCCATGGGCGAACGGCAGATGTTGCCATGGCAGACAAATAAAATTTTTATCATCGGATGCAGTTTCCTTTCCGCAAAAAAGTTAAAATGCTTAAAAAATATATTTCATTCTCCGCAAATCAAATTCATTTTAACAGATTTCGCAGATAATTGTACCGCAAACTCATTAAAACATCCAGTGCTAATTCACACAAAAAACTGTAAACTCTTTTCACTTTTTTTGTAACATTTTAAAAAAAAATTAAAAATCACCTAAGATTTGGACACCCCTTGTGGAGATTATTAGTAGAGAGGTAAAAAAACACCATTTAAAAATCTGCACCTGATTTGTTTGTATATAGTGGGGGACTAAATATATATTTTTCAAAACCGGACCCTGTTTACAAACCTCAGGCGAAAAAAAGTAAATTTTTTTGTAAAATTATGGTTTCAAATTTTTGATTTTTGCGGATATATCAGTGAAAAGATATTTCAAGGAGGATCATATACCAATGAATAAAACCCAGATCAAGTACCTGATGAACCTGCCCTGCACCAATCCGGGCAACGCGGAACGGCTTCACTCCCTGATCGGAAGCGACTGGAAGTTTGTTCCGCAGATCAACCGGTGGGTACACTGGAACGGGCAGCGCTGGCAGGAAGAAACCAACGCCGCGCTGCGCAACGCTTCGGTAGATGCGTACCGGCAGCTGGCTTCCGCCATTCGCAGCCTGCCCCAGACACTGGACCCCACAGAACAAAAGCACCGCGCTTATGTTTTGGACTGGCTGCGGAAATCGGAATCCCTGCACAGTTTTAAAGATACCGTGAACTACTGGCAGGGTTGCAACGCGACGGACTTCGCTTCCTTTGACGCCAATCCGTTCCTGCTCAATGTGCAGAACGGAACCCTGGACCTTGCCACCGGAACCTTGCAGCCTTTCGACAAAAAGGATCTGCTGACAAAAATCTGTGCCGCAGGTTACGAGGAAAATGTTGCCACAAACGAACAGATTTCCGATGCCTGCGAAGACGAAAAAAGCACAAAAAAGGTAGCAACGGAGGACAGCGTTTCGGCCGGTCACAGCGCAAACAACGCGGGGAACGCCACATCTTTGCCCGGAAACCTCTGGCTGCAGACTGTCAGCACCATCCTGCCCGACCCGTCCGTCCGCCGCTGGATGCAGAAGTTCATGGGCTACTGTCTTACCGGCAGCACGGAAGAAGAAAAATTCGTCATTGCCTGCGGCCCCGGGGGCAGCGGCAAGGGCACGTTCTTTGAAACCATTGCGGCAGCTGTCAGCGACTACAAGGCCGCCCTGTCCATCGACACATTGCTGGCCACAGCTTATGCGACCGACGGGCAGCGTCCCACCCCGGAGTTCGCCAAACTGCCCGGCAAGCGCTACGTGCTTTCCAGCGAAAGCAACAGTAACCGCCGCCTGGACGAAGCCAGGGTGAAACTCCTCACCGGCGGCGACACGCTGACGGCCCGGCATCTGAACGCGGAACCGTTTGAGTTCCGCCCCGCCTTCAAGCTGATCATGCAGACCAACCATCTGCCTGCGATTTCAGATGCCATGGACAAAGGCATCCGCCGCCGTCTGGTGATTGTTCCTTTTACGGCGCAAATTGAAAACCAGGATACCCGGTTAAAACAGAAACTGCTGCAGCCGGAAAACCTGAACGCCTGCCTGACCTGGTGCGTGGAAGGCGCAAAACTCTGGTTCGCAGAAGGACTGGACAACGATGTGCCGGACGAAGTAGCCAAAGCCGCTTCCGCGTTTTATGAAGAAAGCGATTTGCTGCAGCAGTGGCTGGACGAGCGGACGGAACCCAGCCTGGGCTTTCTGAAATTCAACAAGGCGCTGGAAGATTTCAACAACTGGCTTTCCAGGAACGGCAGCCACGGCTGGCAGCGCAAAAGTTTTGCCGAAGCCATGCAGCTGCACGGGAAAATGAAAATACGCCGGGCAACCGGTTTTGGTTATGATAATTTATGTTTACGCTGAAATGCATAATGCACTTTTCCTGAAAAAAGTACATCGATGCGACTCCAGTATTCATGCGGTTTACAGATATTCAGTATATTTAGTGTACTTTTTCTCCCGCTCTGTTCCATATAATACTTTTTTTACGGAAATCCTGTATAAAAAAAGTACATTAAGTACATCCGGATTATTAAAAGCCGGCAGTGATGCGGGATCTGATCCATGTACTTTTCATGTACTTCGTGTATTTAATGCGCTTTTTTAAAAAATCTGCAACAGACAAAAAGGAAATGCTGCACACCAGTTTCCCACTCATACTTGCGTAAAAATATTGAATAAAACGAACACAAAAAATACATATTTCCGTCAAGCTTTCGCCCTTTTTTTCTTTTACTATAAACACAACAAACCGGGATTGGATCAATCCGGCAAATTATTAAAAACAACACAACGATTAAAAGGAGGCGAAACAAGATGAAATTCAACTTCAAAAAAATAGTAACAGCCGCATGCATGGCCGCTTTTCTTGCCACTTCGTTTTTACCGGGAATCAGTGAAGCCGCCAATGGCCGCATGAGCCTTGCGCAGGCACAGCAGGAGGTGAAACGTCCGCTGTACCGTCATTACAAACCTGTACAGAAACACGGTCACAAACACTTTAAAAAACAGTTGCACCACCGGCATGACCTGCACAGACCTGCCATGCATACCAGAGGTCCGGTTTCCCATACGTGGACTCCAGTAAGACATGCTCCGCCCCACCATATGAAATCCCACAAACACACTTTTAAATTACATGGCCCGGTACGGCATATGCCGCCGGCACATCATAAGCATCACGGTGTCAGAAGATAACGGCACTCATAGCCGCCCGTCACCAAACGGGCGGTTTTTTTATTTCAGGAAACACTGATTCATTCGTCTCCTTCAGAAAAACTTTTCCAAACCTCACACAAATCATTGAATCATTTATGGGCATGCGTTATAATAATAGAGTAAGCTTTCCGTAAGTTTACATTACCCTTATGATAATTTTAAAATCGTATTAAAATTTTAAAAATCAAGGAGGAGAAGTTTTATGAAAAAAACGTATGTTGCTGGTTCCCTGATGCTGGTTATGGCTCTCATGATGGCCGGTTGCGGCGGCGGGGACAAAAAAGCTGACGCCCCGAAGAAAGACGCTCCGAAAGCGGCAGCTGCCACCGATACCGTAATGCTGTATTCGTCCATGCAGGAAGACCAGCTGAACGCGGTTAAGAAAGCCTTTGAAAAGAAATATCCCAACATTAAGATGGATTATTATTTCGCAGGCACCGGCAAAGTTAAAACCAAAATCTTCACCGAAGCTAAAGGCGGCCAGGTTGCGGCTGACGTAATCTGGGTTGGCGACCCTGCCGACTATATCGGATTCAAAGCCGACGGGAAGATCCTCCAGAAATATGAATCTCCGGAAGCCAAGAACATCGATAAGGCCTTTATCGATCCGGAAGGCTTCTACACCGGCGCCCGTATGATGAACATGGGCATCGCCTATAACACCACCAAAGTTAAGAAAGAAGAAGCGCCCAAGACCTGGAACGATTTGCTGGATCCGAAATGGAAAGGCCAGATCGTTATGACCGACCCGGGCACCGCAGGCACCACCAAATATGCGGTTGGCGCATTGATGGCCAGCAAGGATTACGGTCCTGCATACTTTGAAAAACTGAAAGCCAACGGCACTGAACTGCAGTCCGGCACCACCGCTTCCCACAACCAGATCGCGGCCGGCGCTTACAAGGTCGGCATGTGTCTGGACTATGTAACCAACAACCTGAAAGCCAAAGGCTCCACCATCGATTTCGTATATCTGGACAAAGATATCGTTTCCATTTTCAGCCCCGTGGCTCTGGTTAAAGGCGCCAAGAATGAAAAGAACGGCAAACTGCTGATTGACTTCATCCTCTCCAAGGAAGGCCAGGAAGTTCTGGTTGCCAACAATCTGCTGTCCGTCCGCAAAGACGTAAAACAGAAGGGCGAAAGCGCCGAAACCATTGCCAAACGCGCTATGAAGGTTGACCTGCAGGCACTGGCAACCGGTTCCAAAGATATGCTGAAACAGTTTGACGGCATCTTCAAGAAAAAATAATCCGTAAGACAAATTGCAAAAGGCAGCAATTTAGTTGCCGCCTATCCGATACTAAGGAAGCACTGAACTAACAAGTGTCTCCTGAAACCTCATGGTGAAGACAGGGGATAACCTGCCTTCACCATTTTTCTATTTCACCATCAGGAGGAAGACCTATGGCTGATGTCCGTTTTGAAAACATCACGTTCCACTACGGGGATAAATGCATCCTGAAAAATTTTTCCCTCACCGTGGAAGAAAGCCAGATCATGTGCCTGGTAGGTCCTTCCGGCTGCGGCAAGACCACCCTGGTGCGCTGCCTGTTAGGGTTCATCAAACCCGAGACAGGCGCCATCTATGTGGGTGACCGCTGTGTATTCAGCGCCAAAGACCGGATCGATGTGCCCCCCGAACGCCGCCACATCGGCGTGGTGTTCCAGGATTACGCAGTCTGGCCCCATCTGACCGTTTTGGAAAATATCCTGTATCCTATGAAAAAGATGCGGATGAACCGGGACGAAATGGCCCGCCGTGCCAAACATGCCCTGGAGCAGGTCCGCATGGTAGGATATGAAAATCATCTGCCCAGCCAGCTTTCCGGCGGACAGCAGCAGCGCGTGGCCATCGCCCGCGCGCTGGTAAGCAGCGACGAAGTCATCGTCATGGACGAACCCATCACCAACCTGGACGCCAAACTCCGGGAAGAAATGCTGCAGGAGATCCGGGTGATCCAGCACGATATCGGCACCACCATCCTGTACATCACCCACGACCAGGAAGCGGCGCTGCAGCTCTGCGACAGAATGGCGATCATGGATTACGAAGGCAATCTGTGCCAGCTGGGCGCCGACGAGGATATCATCCTGCGTCCCGCCAACCGGTTTGTCTTTGAGTTTATCGGCGTG
The DNA here is from genome assembly GCA_017405945.1 of Acidaminococcaceae bacterium. Lineage (GTDB taxonomy): Bacteria > Bacillota > Negativicutes > Acidaminococcales > Acidaminococcaceae > Succiniclasticum. The sequence goes on along the minus strand of JAFQZL010000003.1, from coordinate 52,203 downwards.
TCCAATTTCCTTTCCCTGGTGCAGCAGAACGGCCGCGCCTATATCGACGTAGGCGAAAAGTATCCGCTGGATGACTGCCCCATGGACATTTTCGCCGGCGGGCAGAAAATGGAAATGGGCGTACGTTCCAACGATATCGCCTTCGACAACACGTCCCCCATCCGCGCGAAAGTCCGCAGTTCCGTGTTCCTGGGCAGCGAGTACAACTACTTTATCCAGTTGGGCAACCGGGACCTGCGGGTACAGCAAAACGCCCTGGACGTAATCCAGCACGGCGAAGTGAAGGAAGGACAGGAAGTCGGCCTGCGTTTTCTGCAGCCCCGTTATTATCCGGCTAAAGAGCAGAAAGGAGGCAACGCATGAATATCGGCAAATCACGCAAAACGTCAGACTTAGCTGCTCTGGACGGCGCAACCTTCGGACTGGATAAGGCCATGACCCTGGTCAGCTTTGTCCTGCTGTTCGTCATCGTATTTATCCCCATCTTCATGATCGTGTACAACGCGTTCTTCTTTGAAGGACGTTTCGACATTGAAATGTTCCAGACCGTCGTGTTCAGCAAAGACAATGTGGAAGCCATGACCAACACCGTCATCATCGGGGTCGCGGTGACCGTCTTCGGCACCATCGTGGGCCTGTTCTACGCCTGGCTGCTGGGTCGCAGCGACATCCCCTGCAAAGGCCTCATGCGGGCCCTGTTCATGATCCCTTACATGTTCCCGCCTTTCTTCGGGGCCATGGCCTGGGACATGCTGCTGTCCGGACGCGGCGGCTACGTAAACACCTGGCTGATGAACACCTTCGGTTTTGAAACCGCCCCGCTGAACATCAACTCCCTGTGGGGCATCATCTTCGTGGAAGTTTCCTACTACTTCCCCTTCGTGTTCATGCAGGTGGTTTCCGCGCTGGAACGCATGGACCCCACCCTGGAAGAATCCGCCCGTATCGCCGGCGCCTCACAGGGCACGGTTATCCGTAAGATCACGATCCCGCTGGTGACCCCGGCCATTTCCGCCGGCGCCCTGCTGATCCTGATCTCCTCCCTGGCACACTTCGGTGTTCCGGCTATCTTAGGCTTCTCCAAACAGATCTACACACTGCCCACCGTAATTTACGCCTGCATCGACCGGGCGGGCGGCAGTTTCGAAGGCATCCGTCAGGGCGCGGCCCTCTCCATCCTGCTGGTATTTGTCGTAGCCATGGCGCTGATTTTACAGAAGATTGTCCTCAGCTCCGGTTCCTACGACATCATCAAGGGCAAGAGCATGCGTCCTACCCTGATCAAACTGCGCGGCGCAAAATATCCGCTGCTGTTCTTATCGGTCATCACCCTGATCGTCATCGTACTGGTTCCTCTGGTCATGATCTTCCTGGAAGGCCTGGTCAAAGCTTATGGCCTGCCGCTTATACCGGAAAACTTTACGCTGGAAAACTTCCAGAATCTGGCAACCAGCAAGGCGACCATGGATTCCATCCGCAATTCCCTGTTCCTGTCCATCTCCGCCGGTGTCATCTGTATGTTCCTTGGCGTTATGGTGGCGTATGTTGTTATTAAGATCAAACCCAAAGGGAAAGAAATTCTGGAAATGCTCTCCGTACTTCCGTACTCCATTCCCGGCACCGTACTGGCCATCGGCGTAATCCTGGCCTGGTCCGGCGCGCTGTGGGGCATCAGCCTCTACAATACCATCTGGATCATCCTGGTAGCCTACATGGCCCGTTACCTGTCCTTCTCCATGAAGAGCGCCTCCGCCTCGCTGCAGCAGGTGCATCCTTCCCTGGAAGAAGCAGCAAGGGCCTGCGGCGCGTCCCATACGGAATCCCTGAAGGACGTAACGCTGCCGTTGATCCGTCCCGCCATGGTGGCAGGCTTCTTCCTGATTTTCCTGCCCTCCATGCGCGAGCTGACCACGTCCATCCTGTTGTACGGTCCTTATACCCGTACCCTGGGCGTGCAGATCTTCGCACTGCGTGACTCCGGTCAGATTCCCCAGGCATCCGCGCTGGCTGCCATCGCGATCCTCATCATTATCGTCTGCAACTTTATCGTAACCCAGATTACCAAAGACAGAAAGGGTGTGTAAAACATGGCTGAAGATCAGATTATCTTAAAACATGTAACCAAACGTTTTACCACCAAGACCCTGGGCACGGTAACGGCGGTAAACGATTTCAATCTCAACATCCACGAGGGCGAATGCTTCTCGTTCTTAGGCCCCTCCGGCTGCGGCAAGACCACGACCCTGCGTATGATCGCGGGCTTTGAAGACTTGTCGGAAGGTGAAATCCACCTCTGCGGCCAGCCGGTTTCCATCAAAGAAAAGAACCTCTACGTTCCTCCCGAAAAGCGGGGACTGGGCATGGTGTTCCAGGCCTTCGCGGTCTGGCCCCACATGAATATTTTTGATAACGTGGCCTTCCCCCTGCAGATCAAAAAGGTTCCTCACGACGAGATCCGCAAACGGGTAAAGGAAGCGCTGCATCACACCAGCCTGGACAACATGGAAGACGTGTATCCTTCCGACCTGTCCGGCGGACAGCAGCAGCGTATCGCCTTAGCCCGGGCCATCGTCACCAACCCCAAGGTCATGCTGCTGGACGAACCGCTGTCCAACCTTGACCCCAAGCTGCGGGAAAGCATGCGTTTCGAAATCAAGGCCCTGCAGCGCAAGTTCGGTTTCACCGTTATCTTCGTAACCCACGACCAGAGCGAGGCCATGGCCATCTCCGACCGGATGATGGTCTGCGACATGGGCAACATCATGCAGATCGACACCCCGTCCAATCTGTACAACAAACCGGTGAACCGTTTCGTGCACAACTTCCTGGGCCAGTCCACCTTCCTGCACGTAGTGCTGGATCACGGTCAGGTCTACGCCCGGGGCGACATGCAGAACCCGCTGCCGCTGACCATTCCGGAACATGCCGACAGGGAAATGGTGGTAGCCACCCGGCCCAACGCCATCGACCTGAACCGGGACCACGGCTTCAAGACACACATTTACAGCCGCGTTTTCCTCACCGATACCACCGAATACCTGGTGCCCATCGGGGACCAGCTGCTGAAGATCCAGACGCCCCACCGCATCACTTTCGGCAAAGGCGAAGAATGCTATGTGGACTTCACCCACGTTATGTGGTATCCGGAAGAAGACGAAAGCGCCGAAGCGGAACGCGCAAAACGGCAGTTAGTGTAAGTTGTGTCATCGTACCTCATTTTTCAATTTTTACCCGGCACATGTTGACAAACCGCTGACGCGAAACCGAAGCGTCTGTTCTGTATCCCAATAAAAAAAGTTCCCCCAATTACAATCTGTAATTGGGGGAATTTTTTGGTTCTTTAACGGTCAGTAAAAAGGGTACAAACCTTAAAAAAACAGCGCCTGTATTACAAAAATCTCTTTGGTCCTTCTCCCGTTCTCCGCGTATGCTAACTCATCATCGCATCGATATCCTTCACCGCGATGACAAGAAAACGGTCGTCGTCCTCCATGCGGGAGATATTCATCAGCACGTAGAAAGGAACCCCTGCTTTCACTTTGCGGTAGGTCAGTTTAAACAACTTGTTTTCATTCAGCGTTTCCCTGAGGAAGAAACTGTTCACAGCCTTTACATAAGCAACCCGGTCCTCCGGATATACGTTCCGTTCCGCATCCCGCTGACGGTCCTGAAAGAAATTCGTACCCCGCTTCGCCTCGTCGAGCACGCTGTGCCCGGCATCTGTATGGTATTCGATATATTCACCGGTGTCCATATTAACGTAATACAAATCCGTATAGCCACGGGCCAGGGCCTGGGCGATGTGAGTATGAACCCTGCCGTCGTTCCACAGTTTTTCATCGTCTACCATCGTCGCAGACCCATATGCTTTCAGAGGTTTTCCGGTTTCATCAAATACCGTGGTATACCGGACATGGAAAGGTACCCGCCCCACTGTCATGGGGATGATTGCCTCCAGCTTCTTTACACCTGCAGCAATCTGCTTATGCCAGTCCCTGTACATATCTGCGTAATCCGGCGGGATGATCCCGGCTTTAATGGCCGGTTCCGGATAATTCCGCACAAGATGCGGGAACCCCAGGTCCCTGATACAACGGAAGCATGGACGCATTTCCTGTGTGTCCACCGTATATTCCCAGGCATAAATATTTGCCTGTTCACTGGCAAAACGGAACCGGCGCTCACTTTCAGCCAGCTCCTCATATTGCTTTTTTTCGCAGGTAACATTATGGATGTTGGCATAGACAGTAGCCTGATTTTCTGCTTTTCCGATTACGCGGATATGGCTGCGGATGCAGATTCTTTCCTCCCCGCAGCAGCCTGAACGGATCGACCGCCATGTTTCACAGCTTTCTTCCTCTCCGGACCCGATGGCGTTCTTCACGGTATTAAGATAAATTTTCCGGTTGGCCGGATTCATGGTATCCAGAGGATTTGAAGCAAGGATTTCCTTTTCCGTCAGGTTCATGCCAAGTTCCCTGACATATTTCTCATTGACACGCAGAATCTCCATATCCCCGTCCTCGTAGCTGAACACAGCCGCCGGCCCGGTAAAGCTGTTAAAGAAAACAGTTTCTGTGGAATCCGGGTCCCAGAACTGTTTTGCCTTTAATCCCCGGACAAACTTAAGCGCCGGTTCTGTTATTTCGGAATCGACAGCTGACAAAAGCCGGCTCATTTCCTCTTCGGGGATCGGCCTTGAGTACAGGTATCCCTGTACATAATTGCATCCGACGCTCTTCAGAAAATCTGCCTGTTCTACGGTTTCCACACCTTCCGCAATCGTCTGGGTCTCCAGCCATTTCGCCATCTGTATGACGGAATTGAGAATGATTCCCCCCTGACCGCCGGAACCCTCTCCGGCTAAAAAACTCATGTCAAGCTTTAAAACATCTACCGGCAGACTTTTCAGTATGCCAAGAGAGGAATAACCGCTTCCGAAATCATCCATCTCCACAATGTATCCTGCCTCATGGAACCGGTTTATTGCCGTGGCGACCAGGTCAAACCCTCCGTCGGCAGAGGACTCCGTGATTTCTACCCGCAGATATTGCACGGGAACATTGTATTCTTTGCGGATCGTCTCCAGCCTGCCCACATAATCGTGCTCGAGGAGGTCGTGTCTGGAAACGTTAAATGAAATCGGAATCCGCTCAGAGGAAGGACAGCTGCTCTGAAAACGGCAGATTTGTTCAAAGACATACAAATCTGCGCGACAGATCAATTCATATTTTTCCATAGCCGGAATAAAATCCGCCGGGGACTGGGGCCCGTATTCCGGATGGTTCCACCGCATCAGCGCCTCCGCGCCTACAATCCTACCGGTGGAATGATTATATTGCGGCTGATAGTGAACACAAAGCTGCCTGTCACTTATCGCCTGTTCAAAGAAGCGGACGACTTCCATCTCTGTCATACGTTTCATTACATCCCCCCCAAAAACAAAATCTGTTAATCCGGCAATTATCTGCGCCAAAAGAACAATTGCACAGTATGATAAGATTGATTCTAGCACTTTTAATACAAAAAAGCAAGCATTGCTGTTGTTATCATTACACATTTTAAGGTTTACAATCTGCACAATAAACCCGCGGAATGTTTCGTGCACGATGTGCTATCCGAAAGAGGATGAAAATGCGGTGCGGAACGCGCAAAATGGCAGTTAGTGCAGGCAGTTACTGTAAGTATTGACACTCGAATAAATTCATCAACTAAAAAATTTTCCCCCAATTACGACTTGTAATTGGGGGGAATTTTTTAACAATAATATTAAGCTCAGAAATTGCAATACTGTAATACGGAAGTTACCGTACAGAAATACTACAGTTTATTTGTTTTCGTAACCATGGGAAGCGTCATATTCTTTATTGGCTTCCAGAGCTGCTTCCTGGGTCGCTTTGTCTTTCGCTACTGCTTCTTTCCAGCTTTCATCAGCCGGAGCGGCAGCTTTCTCTACCGCAGGAGCTGCCGCTTTTTCAGCCGGCGCGCCGTTGGTGTAACCGTGGGCTTTGTCGAAATCTTTGTTTTCCTTTACCGCCTCAGCCTGGGTTGCTTTGTCCTTTTCCCATGCGGCGTTCTTGTCAGCAGCTGCCTGTTCCGCTTTCTTTTCCGCAATTTCTTCCTTGATCACTGCGGCTGCTTCATTCTTGTAGCCGTGCGCCGCGTCATAATCCTTGTTCTGCTGTAATGCCGCGGCCTGGGTCGCTTTATCCTGTTCCGGAGTCGTCGTTACCGTTTGCGCGAAAGCCGTGGAAGCAAACAGACAGGCCAGAACGCCCGCAGCCATCATGGATTTCTTAAAAATATGTTTCATAAAACACACCCCTTTCAGATTTTTCACCCTGAGAACACTACATGAACTCTTTATTAAATTATATCACAAGTCAGCATGAACGTAACGATTATTTTTGGGATAAAGATGGCAGGCAGCAAGTACCATCAAACTACTTTAAACCCTTATTTCTCTCTTCTTCTTCTTCAAGAGCTTTCATATAACCGGCAGTAACTATACCTGATGGCAAAGCTATAACAGCAATACCTATGACAGAAGAGACCATGGTCACAATCCTGCCGTACGTAGTGGTTGGAACAATATCACCATACCCCACCGTAGTAAGAGAAACTGTCGCCCAGTACAATGCTTCAAAGAAATCTTTAAAACCCGGTTCAATATGAAAAATAATCAGGGAAGAAATTATGATATATGTAACAGCAAAAGCCAATACTGCTTTTAAGGGTCTGATACTGTTCCTGATAACCGCTCTCATTACCCGGAAGCTGTGGGAATACTCCAGGATTTTCAACGACCGGAGCACCCTGGCAAGCCTGGCCAGCCGAAGCAGCATCAATGTCATGAATTCCGGATTATGATAAGTGATACTTACCAGTATGCCCGGCAATATAGACAGTAAATCAATAATGGCCATCGGTTGATATGCATACTGCAAAAACGGGAATTTTAAATCCGGATACTCATAATCAGCAACAAACCACCGAAAAATATAATCGGAAATAAAAACAGAAACTGTGATGTGCTCCACATACATGACCCAGTATGGTTCTGCTTCAGGTTTGTATGTTAAAGGTAACAGGCTGAGAGTGATGACTATCATCATAAAATAGTCATATAACGTCGTTTCACTGTTACCTTCTGTAGGAGACTTGATAATCTGATATATCTTTTCCCTCATAACAATAGCCTCCCGTGCATATACGCTTTGAAAGATGCGAAGTTTGGGTAATAATTAAGTATGGGTATTAAAAGCATAAAAATTTTGTATTTTATATGGCGTTAAGCAGATTTTTTGTTAAAGCGTTTACAGTACCGGAAACGGAATTCCCTAAATCCCATACAACAGAAACGCCGACCACACTGACGGGCTGCTGAACCTCTTGTGTCGCAAAAATTCCCGTTTCGTATCGTTTAACGCTTTCACCTGCGGCACGCCCCGGCTCAGTTTTTCAAAAAACGCCTTTGAAAATTCTGCCGTGGATTCGTCTTCCACCTTCCACAGGCTCATCACCGTATTCTGGTTGCCTGCCAGGGTCAGCGCGTACGGTATGCCAACGATACCTTCACCAACCTGGTATTTCCCGCGCCCGGATTCACACGCCGACAGATAGACTAAATCACTGTTGAGTTTGTACCCCATCCATTCGCCGACAGTAACGTAACCGTCGTTCCCGAATCCTTTATTCTTCTGCGCCGCGTCCTGGCTTAATACAATAGAGCTGAATTCCGGATATTCCGGTACGAACAGCCCGTGGGTTGCAAACAAAAGATACTTATATTTTCCAAGTTCTCCTTTTTTATCTAAGGATTTTAAATTACTTTCGGAAGCATTTTTTCCCTTGAAAGTAATTTGCCTGTCTTTTGCAAACAACGTGGAGACTCCGTTTAGTTCTTTCCCGGTTCCGGGAAGGTCATTCCATTTCAACTCAGACAGGATATCCGGCGCTACCATGCCGGAATTTCCTTTCGGATGACCCGCCTGCACAGACGTTTCCAGATTCTGCATACTGCTGCGCTTTTTGGCAGATGCAAAGCCGCCGTAATCAGGGCAGCCCATCGCAAACAGTTCTTTACGGTCTGCTGTCTGGGACCGTCCCGCCGCAAGGTCCTGCATCATCTTCAGCACGGATAAAGACGGGACGTAACTGACATCTTTCGAATCAATAAGTGCTTTTCCATTGTATACAAGCGTTTCAAACGGTACGTTGTTCAACGCCCCGTCGGGAGAGATGATCCATCTGGATGCAGATGCCGGTATCACGTCTTTCACCGGCGCGATCAGGCTTTTGCTTATCCTGGCAGCTAACTCCCGCCGCGCATTTTCAAACTGTTCCGCAGTTCTGACGCGGCTTGCGCCCGGCTCTTTATATTCGTTATCCGTTACAATTTTGTAACTTCCGTCCTGCCTTTTCCACAGATATTTATCTTCCCCCTGCATATGCTCAAGAGAGGGATACGAAAGTATTTCGTGATAAATGTGACAGGTATCAAAAAAGCTTTTATCAACCGGTACCGGAACCGCTTTAACGGTTCCGTCACGACCGGCAATGCAGGCCAGAAGCAGGTTATCCGGATTATTCTCCCGCAACACGGTAAAGTCAATGAAACAGGCATCCCGGGGAATGGCCTGGAGTTTTTGCAGGATATCCGAATTGTTCGTTAAACTGAAACCGCCAAAACGTATGACTTCAGGGTGTTTCTCATTTAAACCGGCTATACAGCGCCAATATTTATCAAGCTGCCTCATTTTGGAAACGGTTAAACTTAAGTAGAAATCATGATCTCCGTCTTGTTTAGCCGTTTCCATCTCTCTGTCATGAATCCGTATGGTTTTTAAAAGGTCATCCACCTCTTTTTGCTCTTCATCACTGATTCCGTCTGCGTGCAGCATCATCTGTTCATGATACCGTTCTGTCAGGATCCTCGCCTTGCAAAGATCCATCAGTTTTAATATTTCAGTTCCTTTACGTTCATCTGCGAGATATACAGAGGCCAGTTCTCTGTAAGCGGGAACCATGGTAACAAACCATTGCGAAAGTTTTTCATCTCTCTTAATATCAATTTGCCGGACTTTTTCAAGCGCCTGCAGCATTTCTATGTATTTATCTATAGCAAATTCTGTCTGGCCTGAATTCCTGTATGAACTGGCCAGAATATGCACCGCTTTTATATGATCCTGATTGAGCTGCCCCATTTTAAAATGATCCGGGCTATACCTGCTGACCTCATCACATACACTGATTGCTTTTGCATACTCACCGTTTAATTCATATGCTTCCGCCAGATTTATCATCAGGTCCCACAGCTTTGCGTTGTCAGTTCCATGGCTTTTATAAGAACGGACTACTTCTTCATATATACTTATGGCCGGATCAAATTTCTTTTCCCGGCAATAGTCCTGCGCTAACCTTGCCCGGGCATCCAGTTCTTCCAGTGAATTATTGCCAAACACTGTCCCGCAAACAGTCAGGGCCTGTTCGTCCAGTTCCTTTGCTTCTTTAGTTTTGCCCGATCCCCTGTACGCATCAGCCAGCGTATGTAACGCGTTCACAGTACACGGGTGCATCTCACCGTAACGCCCACGGCTTTTTTGCAATACAATAGCAGCTAATTCCAGCGAATCTTCCAGGCAATTAAGTTTTAAATATGTGTTACAGAGATCGCACAACGTACTTAGCGTTACATGATGGGTATCGCCGAACTTTTCCATACACACGGCAACTGATTTCAAATCATATTTCAGGGCCAGTCCCAAAAGGTTATTCATTTTAAACCATCGTTCAAACGCGCGGTCTGTATTCAACCTGCGTAACGCGGCTGCTGTTCCATTTCCGTTTACCAGCAGAGAACTGAGATCAAATTTATCATTGTCATCCTTCAATATTAATTTAGTAAATATATATTGAGAAAGACCAATGTCACTTCTGACCGGATCTTCTTTCGGCAATACCCGTTTTGCGACAGGATTAATTTTCCCTAATAATGCCCCCGCTTCATTATAGTTTCCCAATTTAATATATATACGGGCCATCGCATTCAAACCGGAGAGCGCCTGTGGGGAATCCGTACCGTATTTTGCTGACCGGATCTCTGTCATTTCCGTAATGATTCTTTCACTGTCATGATATTTTCCCGCGACTTCATATTCTCTTCCCAAAATATCCATCAGGGACAGTGCTTCGTCACTTGCTTTTCCGAATCTGTCCTGAACTAAAGGTAATAATCTTTTACTTTCAGAGATTGCCCGGGCATTTTCACCCAGAATACTGTAACAATCTGCCAGCATGATTTCCCGTTTCAATATATCCGCTTTTCTGTCAGGAAAAAACTTTTGCAGAAGGTTTATCTGGTTTTTAATCCGGAATGCTTTTAAGTTTATATTATTTTCCTGTTCCAAAGCCCGAAACATAATATTTAACATTTGTCGGAGTTCATCTTCATACGTTTCAGGTTTTACGCCCTCCGTCATTTTTTCTAAATCGTTAAAACTATTTAAATAATAATTTTTCTCGTTTTCCGCAAAAGCCGCACGCATGATTTGTGTTAAATCCTCGGAAGCGTGCCTTAACCCGTAGTCCCGGAAGCCATCGCCGTATTTTGTCTTTTCTATACGTTCTAAAAGATCTTGTATAAAGGTATGTTCAGGCACACCCATATTAAAAACACCAGGTAAAGATTCTACAGCCAGAATTAATGAATGATTTTTATTACTGTATATTTTTTCTAAATCCTTCACAAGCTTTAAAAACGCTGTCCGGCTAACATTAACAGCACTGTCCAGCCTGTCCTCCGCCTTCAGCTTTATGGCTTTTGCCTGAACAGGATTTTTAACTTTCTTCTCATATTCCGCGTGCCTGTGATTTACATACTCCTTAATACCCTTATCAGTATTTACATCATACTTTTGCATTTGTTTTTTACCATCACGTAAATAACGGGGCAAAGGTTGTAAATCAAAAAAAGGACTGACATCTTTATAGAACTTTGATTTTGCTTCAAGGGCCTTCCCGATTGCAGTTATTTCGTCAGGTTGTATATCGTCAGACTGTACAGTGTTTGCTTCTGATGCAGGCGTTTTATTTTCCTGCCGGATTTTTGACGGCGCGTCTTTTGTTTCAGCATAAGCAGACATTGGTACATTCAATATGTTAACAGCCAGACAAAACGCGAGTAATCCGTACTGAAAACGCAATTTCAAACGCCCCTTTCTAACATATTTCCAACACATTGGTCCCGGCCTGCATTTTTTGCGCAAAATCATGTATCAGTTTTGATTCATTTCCTGATCCAGGTGTCTTTTGCACCGCTGCAGCAAATACTGTGCCTGTTTCTCATTAGTTCCCAGATTATCAAACTCTCCGAGCCACTGTGAACTCAGCCAGTACAAATTGACTTTATCCGGGAAGCTGTCGCTGATCAATTGCACAAGAAGAGCCTTCCTTGAAACGCGCTCTTCATCTGTCAGCTTCATTTTGTCAAGTTCCGCAAGTTTCGCCATCACTTCTGTTTCTGTCTGTGAATCAAGAACCGTAAATTTATACCCGGTATATTCCCCGTCATAACCCCATGAATACGGAACATTGGCTTCCAGTTTAATATCTGCCGGAACAATGCTCAGGCCATTGAGATTTTTGATATTCTTTTCATAAATTTTATTTCCCTTTCCGTCAATAATGGCAAATGTCTCATGATTTGCATTTTTCCATGCGAAATTCACTTCCTGATTCTTTAAGAGCGTAACGTTCCAGCCCGGCCGGGGCGTAAGGCTTTGTGCTGCTTTTTTCAGGCTGCTGCCAGCGGCAGAAGATGCCGGTCCGCGGGTCCCGCCATAAACAAAACCTTCCACATTTTTCGGAGCGGAACAAAACGGCCCCAGCGAATTCAGTACCACATTACTGATTTGCGATGCCCCCGTGGGCGGCTCATATATAATTATGCAGGCATTGGAATCTAAATTTACCACCCTCGCATGTTCTTTACATGTTATTGAAAATTTCTGCGTATCCCCCATAATTATATCGCCATTATACAACAGCCTTTTTGAGCCTTTTGGCTGCAAACCTTCAGGATGTATTATCTTAACCTCATTCGCAATATCATCATAGTTTACAAATTCGGCAACCTCATCTTCCGCAAAAGCAACGGAGCATGTCATACATGCAATCACCGCAAGGATACAAAAGATTGTTCTCAGGTTAAGTTTCTTCATGATTTCGTACACCTCCGTTTTTAATATATTTATGAAACACAAAAACTTTTTTAATATAACAACGTAGTTTTTACAGCATCTGTAAAACGTTTGATGAATCACCGCCCGGCGCGCTGCTGTATTTTGGTAAACAATACAGACAGCCATAAGCGCAATGCCCCTATGCTGGCAAACGCCCAGCTGATATAAACAAATTCATTTGTCTGACAAAAATACAAAAAGGAACAGGGAACGAAAACCAGTGTCAGAAGCGTAAGGAAATATTTAACTAAATATGAAGGCAAAAGCGCATACCCGTAGGCGGTCAGCAGAATTAATAACATGTCAACCAATACCTGCCTGCCGGTTGTTGTAAGATGCGGCTGCGTTTCTCCCATGACTGTCGCAATACTGTTTGCATGAACATACATTCCCGCCATCACGCCAACCGGAGTATTGTGGAAATCTTTACAGTCCGGATCGTCTCTTCCGATAATTACAATCTTATCTTTAAACTCAATATATTCATTATCTATATGGGAACTGTCTCTCATCCAGCTGCCGATATGGTCACTGCTTATAGTCCTTTTATCAATCGGATCCTGCATAAGGGTGTATTGTATCCTGTTATATTGCAGATGTTCCGAATCCCTGACGGAAGCATTATTTTTATAGTCCTCCCTGTAAAACGTAAAGGCCCCGCCGCGATCCGGCAGTCCGAGTATGAATTCTGCATCGTCAATGTTAAATCTGTCTCTTTTCAGAATCTCTTCTCTCAGTTTTACAAGCTGCTGTCCGTCTCCGTAAAACAGGCTTAATGCAGTCATTGGAACTGACCAGAGCACATCGGCTGTTTTTCCTTTATTATCCTGGTCTTTTAATCCCTCATACGGCAGCCAGAAACGGGCGCGGGAATCACTGCCCCTTGTAAATTTCGGGGTAACTGCAAATATTTTACGATTGTCAATGATCGACTCCCCTTTTGATGAGAATATGATATCCTTCAGTTTTCCGTCTATTTCATATGTTTCAAACGGAAGCAAAACCTTTGTCTGCGACCCGGCATCGTTCTTTATCTCATTGAGTAAATCCTCCAATGTCCTGTCCCTGCTTACTCCGTCTTTTGCTGTAACATCGCCCGCCAACGGCTTCGCCGGGGCGGGAGAGTAATCGCGTTCGGAAAACAGCATGTCCAGATAGATAACTTTGGCACCGCCCTTATAGGCAATATTAACCAGGTCAGCCACTTTATCCCGCGGCGTAATAACAGGGCGTCCCAATGCCTTAAATGCCTGCCTGTCGAAACGCAAAAACACAATATTGTCTGAAACTTTTTTTGCATCACTCTTTTTTAAACCGGGCAATACATTTTGTAATATAAATTTATTGCTGTCTATTTCATATCTCCAGGCAATGTACTTATCGAACCAGGAATTAATCACTGCCTGGCGCGCCGCTGTATTTTGCAGCAAAATAAAGGCAACCATAAACCCGATGCCGAGGACAATATTAAACAGAAACTCCTGTTGTTTAGCTTTTGGCCATTTTCTAAAATTTAAATACTGTGTTATCTTATTCATTTTCATTGCCTGTTTTAATTATGCATAATATATTATACGTCATCAAAATCCAGAATTTGTATGCTTTTAGTTCTCAAACTTAATTATAATATTATCAATGAGTAACAGGGTTCCGTCTTTGCCGCTTGCGTTGATGGCATAATACCGGGTCTCTCCCCTGGCATCGGTATAGGAAAACCCGTTATTGGGAACCGAGCCGTACAGACATAATTTTACTAACAGCGGCCGTTCCGGATCCAGTACTTCTTTTGTGTACAGGGTTTGCGCCAGAAAGACCGGTTTATCTTCGAATTTTTCAAGTTTCAGCGACAGGATTTTAAAATCCTTTAACGGACATTTCGCAAAATAAACAACGCCGGTCCGCGTCTCCCCTGACTGGCTGGTAACAAACTCATCATGAGCCCCCAGCTGTTTTACATTCTTTTCCCACTGTGCTTCGATGTCCTCCCGGGCATATGCGCAGCCCATTAAAACGCTTAATGAAATAATCATTGCCGTAAGCAATATCTTAATCGTTTTCATATCATATTATCCTTTCGCGCCTTCCACTTCGAGCACTTCCGGCGCTCCGTCTTCGCCGACACGGCAGCGTAACCGCTTCCCCGGAACCAGATTGCTGTCCATCGTAGCCGTCATATAAAAATCCTCGGGATCGCTCATCACATACCAGCTGCGTTTGGCCGTATCCTTCAGAGAGGAAGCAAGCCGCGTCATCGGATACACACCCACAAACCGGGGCGACGCCCCGTTCAGGTCATACACATACAGTTTGTAACACAATGCGCTGTATCTGCTGGCAGGCTCTTCGTAATCCACATACAGATATTTCCGGCCATCGGAGCAGTTGACAAGGGTCGGACGGATATCGGTATTCCTTAATTCTAGTTCGTTTCTGTACTCTTCGCCCCGGAATTCAATTTGTATGCCATCGTTATCGCGGCCCACGGTCAGTTTTTCGCCGGGTTTACCGGACAAACGGAGGGCAGTGTACAGGCGGACATCCATGCAGTATCTTTCCAGGGCGCGCCAGGCAAATGCGTCTGTTCCTTTATTCCTTTTGAAAAGCTCCGGCGATTCTAAATAGAACAGCGTCGTCACAAACATTTCCTCTGCATACGTGCCGCCCAGCCGGTACGGATTGAACCAGAACGTAACGCCGTATGGTTCCAGTGTCCAGACCAGCGAATCCTCTTTGATCATCCGGTCCACGGCCTCATCCGCAGCCGCCCCTCCGTTTTCCATAAAGCCTGCGTCGGGATAGTCTTCCTTCAGCCGCTTTTTTATCGCTTCGGCCAGAGTATATTTATTTACAAATATGTCGGAAAGCTGTAACTCCTTCCCTGTACGGGCGTCATAATTTCTTGCCGCGAGTTCGCTGTTGCCATGCGTTCCCCCTGCATATATACCTTTGTCCTCCAAAAAACTAACCGCAGCAGAATCAGACCGGCGTACCAGAATATCGCCGGTAAACCAGTATGGCCCGTAATAAGGCGAACCGTCTTTGATCCGCTGGCTCCAGTCTGCTTTGGAATCGGCAAGCATCAGCTTTCGCGTTCTCCCAAAGTCATCGCTTTTCATCCTGCTGAAACCAGCCAGCGCCTGTGCAACTTTTTGTTCAGGAGCTTTTGCGTTTCCGTAAAAACGGATATCTGTCCAGTGGGAACGAAGCATTTCAAACGGCCCGTCCCAGTCTGAAAGATAATGCGTGCCCGTAACCAGCGGCAGCGAATGCAGCGACGCATCCCGGTTTGCCGCATCTTTTGCCCGGGCAAAAGCAGGCCGGGACAGATCCATTTCTGCAATGCCGGTATCAAAAGCCGGCGCAAACGTAAACGCACATATTGCTGCCAGCGCAGCAGCCAGCAGTTTTTCCTTTTTCATGTGATATCCACCTCCCTCTCTTAAAGTGCCAGCGTGAAGTTCGCTGTGCGGGGCGAAAGGCCGTCAATCCAGTATTTAACCGTATATACACCCTTGGGACAGCGGATTGCCGAATTACCGCCAGGCCAGCCGTTCCAGCTGAAACTAATAGGCTGGTTAGAATTGCCTGCACTAAAATTAAAAGAACGTACAAGCTGGTTCCTGCTGTTAAAAATCTGGGCATGGAACATTTTACCGCTGACGTTGGCACGGCTGAAAGAGAAACGCTGCACCAGATCGCCTTTATTGTTGCGAATCACTTTTGTAGAACTGAATTTTAAAACCGGGGCGCCGCCATAAGTAAAAGGAATTACTCTTTGTGCAGAAACGCCATATTTAGTCCAGCAATTTATCACTAATGTATACTTGCCGGGATTACATTTGACCATATTTATCCTGTAAGGAAAATAGGCGTAATATTTATAAGTACCTTCTCTGGTTCCAGTTCCATCGTATGTATGCGCATCCCGGGAATAGATTACCCTGCCGCTGCTGTCTTTTAAGCGCACATTGTGCTGAACAGACTTTTGATTATTTGTATTTAAAAAGCATTCCCAGGTTTGTATAGACATAACTGTACCATCCTGACTGACTTTGTAAGTAAATGAATCTGGCGCTAAAGCAGCATACACCGTCAGGTTTACAAGGAACAACGCCGCAAGGCAGAGCACCATTATTCTTTTTAACCGGATCATAATAAACCTCCTTTATGCATTAATAGTAAACGTACTGATAAAACCGGAATCTTTTTCATTCGTTTTAACGGCTCATCCTTTAGAGCCATCGATATCGTAAATCATAATATCGCCTCCATTTCTGTCAAAACGGTATACAGCGCTTAAATCTTTCGGCAACACGAAAGTGCGGAGCAGCATACCGTTCCGGAACACTTTAACAGCAAAACCGTAATTGCCAATGATGTATTGATACCGGGGCATCATGCTGCCCGTAACCGCTTCCGGAACAATTTGCAATGTATTGTCAGTAAAATCGGTATCTGTTTCCTTTAAGGGCAGCGCTCCGACCAAAGCACAGGCGGCAAATTCGTCAGCCCCGGGCATGCTGCCTTTTTTCAACACATATTTGCCCCGGACATCCGGCAGCCGTAATCCGTTATGCCCGAAATAGTCCAGCACCAGCCCGTCTTTTTCTGAAGTGACGCCGGCATGCATCAGATTAATCTGAACATTATCCAAAAGACCCCGGATTCCGTTTCCGCCGTATATGCCATTGGTTTCTGCCCCGGCGACAAAACGGGCACCCAGTCCTGTTTCAACCGGCATCACATCGCTCTTGCTGCGTTTTTTGCCCGAAGGATAGTCTGTGAATGCCGTACCGGCAATCCATCCGCCCAGCCTGACTGCGGGAGCCCGGGATAACGCTTCCCTGCCCTTTTCGTCATCTGTTCCCCCATAATCGCAGGCATGCAACGTAATCACCGGCCATTGGTCCGGCAGAACGGTTACATCGATATAGGCGCTGGTTACGCCATTGGCATTTTTCCGTTCATACCGTCCGGCGACAGGAGGCCACACCTCGCCTTTCCCGCTCTGATGCCAGCCCGCTACAGGACGCTGCCCGGCCCTGGTTGCTTTGGGAGCAGCGTTCACCGCGTCCGTAGCAGAAAAGAGGGTCAAAGCAAAACACGCTGCCATCACTGCAAACTTCAAACACTGTCCCATTACGGGTTCCCGCCTTTTCCCATAAAACACCCATTAAATCGTATATTCGCATGCCGCCGCTCAACGGACATGCCCTCCATATTTATTGGTTAATTTGAAATCAAATGGCCCCGGAAAACAAAATAACCGTTTAGCGCAACATGCATCATGTTACGTTAAACGGTCATTCTGTTTAATATGAACCTGTAAAAGGGCTCAGTTAACCACTGCCCTGTTCCGTTCTGTTCTGTTCTGAAAAGCGCAGCCCGACCTGACATATCCTGTCAACCCCTCATTTCACTGAATTTGTGAACTGTTTGCGACTACCATAGCACGGTTATACAATTATTACCTGAATGTATCTTTTGCTGATTCTATGATGTTTAAACAATTTAGTAATACCTGTCTTCTTTATTTTATTATAATCTAAAACCGCGGGAATAGCAAATTGGTATTTGGTAAGACACATAAAGATTATGCCTGCCGTTATGATATTATTTCCGGCAGGCTTAATAAATGTAATACCCGTTCTATTGACGAACCAGCGTATTTTTTTACCTTTCGGTTTAAAAAATCCTGAGTTAAACTTTTTAAAAACAGGACTGT
Source organism: Acidaminococcaceae bacterium (assembly GCA_017405945.1). Classification (GTDB taxonomy): domain Bacteria; phylum Bacillota; class Negativicutes; order Acidaminococcales; family Acidaminococcaceae; genus Succiniclasticum. Next base: position 34,236 of record JAFQZL010000003.1, on the reverse strand, counting down.
CACACAACTATCACAAGATGGAAATCAACACAAAAAACAAAAGCGCCATGCCGGCTCAAAACCTGCATGGCGTCTTGATTTCTAATTGGTGGCCCCGGAGGGATTCGAACCCCCGACCTTTTGGTTCGTAGCCAAACGCTCTATCCAGCTGAGCTACGGAGTCACAGTAAGCTGTTTTTCAACAGCAAAGCTATTATAACTAAAATGACCGGGATTGTCAACTGTTTTTAAAAGAAATTTCAGGATTTTTTTAGCGTATCCGTACCGGCGTAAAATCCTGCGTGTCGCAGGACACCAGCTTATACCTGCAGCCGTCCCGCTCCCCCTCAAATATCGCGGCAGCGCCTTCCGCCCCATGGATGTGCCCGAATACACAGGTCTTCACCCCGTATTCATCAATGATCTGTTTGAACACGGAATCCTCTTCCGCCGAATAAAACGGGGGGTAATGCAGCGCCAGGATAATCTCTTCGTATCCTTCCTTTTTTGCGGCATCCAGCGAGGCTCTGATGCGCAATTCTTCATGGCGCAGAATGCGGTCGTCCGTTTCCGGATCGTACCCTTCGCAGGCGGGCGTCAGCCAGCCCCGGGAACCGCAGACAGCAAGTTTTGCGCCTTCCGTGTCCACCGGGTAAAAATTGTTCTGCAAAAAGAAGAACGCGCCCCCGGTGGCCTGTTTCATTTTTGAAAGGCCGGTCCACCAGTAATCGTGGTTGCCCCGCAGCATAACCTTGTTACCGGGAAATTCCGCAATATAGCGCAGGTCATCCTGCACCGCGTCCGGCAGTTTCATTGCCCAGGAAATATCCCCGCAGAGTACGACGAGGTCTTCAGCCGCGACGGTCTGTTTCCAGTTTTCTGTAATGCGCTGCCGGTGATCCTGCCAGTGTTCCCCGAACACGGTCATGGGTTTGGCTTCGGGAACTCCCGAAAAATGCAGGTCTCCGATGGCATAAATATGCACGTCTTTCTCCTCCGTCAACTGATTCAGCAGCGGTCAAAAAAATCTTACTGTTGAAGCTTTCACGTTTATATCGACTTCATTGTATCACAAAACCCCGTGAAACAAAAACCCTTTGCAAAGGGCCGGAACAGCCTGTGCTTTTACCGTCACCCCGGTACATACTTTCTTCACATTTTTGCCCGACTTTCGTTACAAATTCTGTTTGCGTTTTCCTTATAATAAAACCGGTCCGGCAGAGATGCTTGTCCGGTCCCTCTCGATAAAACATGGCCGTATGCGCACAGGCGCACGGAAAACGGCGGCAGCCTGCAGCATCTTTGCATTGAGTTTTCAACCCGCAGCCGCTTTTCCGCAAGTTGTACAGAGTCAGGAGGAACAACAATGGACGCACAGACCAGATTGGAAATTCAGAATTTGACGGAACAGCAGCAGCAATATGTAATACAGACGCTGCCCGCAAAAGAAAAATCCCTTTCGTCCGCTTATATTTTCTGGGTACTGTTCGGGGCGCACTATTTTTATTTACACAAGCCGTTCAAAAACATCTTTTTGTGGCTGCTGTGTTGTATTTACATCGGCGTCATCTGGTGGGTTATTGATCTTTTCCGCATGAAAAGCCTGGTTGCCGACTGCAACCGGGAAATCGCCAGACAGGTGATCCACGATGCGATACTGCTGTACCCGAAACCCCAAAAAGTACACGGCGAAACCATCGACGCGGAATTTGAAGAAAGCAAAAATGAAGAAAAGGCGTAAAAAGCGCAGAGAACTGCCCTGTAACTGCAAACCGGCATCAGCCTGTCGAACTGATGCCGGTTTTTCTTTTGTGAATCTGCTGTTACATTTCCGCGCTGTCGAACAGCAGCGTGACCGGCCCGTCGTTTACGGAATACACCTGCATGTCAGCGGCGAACTCCCCGTGTTCCACGGCAAAGCCCCTGGCACGGCAGGTCTCCATGAATCTCTCATACAGGGGAACCGCCAGTTCCGGTTTGGCCGCATGGGAAAATCCGGGGCGGCGTTTCTTCAGATCGGCATAAAGGGTGAACTGGGAAATGACTAAAAGAGAGCCTCCCACCTGGTCCAGGCTCAGGTTCATCTTTCCGTTCTCATCTTCAAAAACCCGGCAGTTGCAGATTTTTACCGCCATCTTATCCGCTATGGCTTCCGTATCTTCCGGCCCGATGCCCAGCAGGATCAGAAAACCCTGCCCAATCTTTCCCGCAACGTTTCCTTCAATTACTACCGACGCTTCTTTTACTCTGGTTACTACGGCTCTCATCGAATCACTCCTGCTCTTTGTTTTTTATTATTCTTATACATGCTATATATAATATCATTGCACACCCCGGCCTGCAACATTTTTCTGAACAATTCCTGCAAAAAACAAGTCCCCAATTGCAATCGCAAAACTGCAATTGGGGACTTTGTTTATAACCGGTATTTTTTTACCATGCGCTGAGAATGCTGCCCTTGAAGTGGTCAAGAATAAATTTCTTGTTTTCTTCCGAACGGTACACTTTCTCAAGCTGTTTGATCCGCGGATCGTTGAAATTCTTTTCCGTTGTAACGAAAATATTTACATAGGGATTGTCCGCGCCTTCCACAATGATGGCATCCTTCAGGGGATTCAGGCCGGCCGGCAGCGCGTAGTTCACGTTGATGCAGGCGATGGTCACGTCTTTAATGCTTCTGGGAATGCCGGCAGCGTCCAGTTCCTGGAATTTAAAGTTGTGTTTGTTCTCGATCACGTCCGTCAACGCGGTAACGGAATTTTTCTTGTCTTTTACTTTGATCAGTCCCGCATTGTCCAGCATCAGCAGTGCGCGGCCGCCGTTGGACGGATCGTTGGGAATCGCAACCGTTGCGCCGTCGGGAATGGGTTCACCCTTTTTCACTTTGGTGGAATATACGGCCATCGGGAAAATTACGGTCTTAAAGCATTCTTTTAACTTAAAGCTGGGTTCCTTTTTCAGGGTCGCCGCCAGATACGGCGCGTGCTGCATGCTGTTGGCAAACAGTTCGCCCTGGTTCAGAGCCACGTTGGGCGTTACGAAATCGTTGAATTCCACCACTTCAATCTTCAGGCCCTGCTTATCCGCCAGTTTCTTTACGTTGTCCATGATTTCCGCGTGCGGGCCTGCGGTTACGCCAATCTTAATCGGCTTATCTGCTGCCGGCGCTTTCTTTTCTTCTTTCTTGTCTCCGCCGCCGCAGCCCGTCAGGCTGAAAGCCAGAAGAACGGTTGCCAGAATCAGTGAAACTTTTTTCAAAAACATGTTAATTCCCCTCCAATATCCTTTTCTTCTCATATCATATTTAAAAAGTATGATATAGAACTATTATTTCAAATTATAACCAACTTTACCTTTCTGTCAACAAAATTTGTGAATCAGCAAACTTTTTTCGACGGAAAATCAAAATTAAATGGCAGATTGTATAGTAAGTTACACTAAACAATCTGCCGACACCGTTCCGTTACTTGTCACTTCACCCTGCCGAAGGGCTGCTTCAGCCGGAATGCTTCCGGGATATGACCGTCCCGGTTCCAGTCCGTGATGACCGCTTTGCCTTCGCTGTCCGCCTCCACAATGTTCAGGGCGGCGTTGCCGATGGGGTGCTGCCAGATATCATCCAGCGGGATGCCCGCAACGGTCAGCAGGATGCTGCTGATGCACATCATGTGGGAAACGATCAGCACGGTCTGTCCTTCGTGCTTTTTGACAATCGCACGGAAGGTTTTCCAGGCGCGCTTCCGGGTTTCCTCAAAAGGCTCCCCGCCTTTGAGACGGATTTGCGTAGGAGCCGTACGCCAGATATCATACCATCCCGGATATTTTTCATCAATTTCCGATACCAGAAGGCCTTCCCACTCGCCCACGCCCATTTCCTGCAGCCCGTCTGCGGGATAAATGGGGATGTTCCTTTCGCCCCGGATGATTTCCGCTGTTTCCACGGCACGCTGCAACGGGCTGGTGTAAATGGCGTCCAGCGTTATATTCTGCAGCCCGTTTTTGGCAAAACCGGCCTGCTGCCGTCCCGTATCATTCAGGGGAATGTCCGAAAGCCCCTGGAAACGGTGCAGTACATTCCACTCCGTTTCCCCGTGGCGTATTAAAATCACTGTAGTTTTCATTATTGTTTATTTTACTGCTTCCCCAAAGGTCCGGCCGTACTGGCGGCATTCTTCCATATGGGCTTCATCCGGCACCCACTGGCAGCGGATTCCGTCATTGACAATCGCAAAGCCTGCGCCCTGCAGCAGTTCCGTCATCTGTTTTACCGCTTCGCCGCTCCAGCCGTAGCTGCCGAACGCCGCGGCCTTTTTGTTTTTAAACTTCAGGCCCCGAATCAGCTCCAGCATGCCGCCGATAGAATAGGCGAACCCGTAATTGATGGTAGGTGAGCCCACCAGGATTGCTTTGGACTTAAATACTTCCGTGGCAATATCGCTCTTGTCTTCTTTGGCCGCGTTCATCAGCCTGATGACCACGTCCGGGTCAGCCTGCCGGATGCCCTCCGCGATACACTCTGCCATACGGCGGGTAGACTCCCACATGGTGTCATACACAAAAGTGATCTGATTCTCCTGATAATTGGCCGCCCACTTCTGATAGGTCTCCACTATCTGCATGGGATTATCCCGCCAGATAACGCCGTGGCTGGGGCAGATCATGTCAACCGGCACGTTCATGGCCAGGATTTCCTTAATCTTCCGGGTCACCATGGGGCTGTAGGGATTCAGAATGTTTACGTAATATTTCATGGCTTCGCTGTACATTTCATGAACGTCTACTTTATCGTTGTACAGTTCTTCGCTGGCAAAATGCTGACCGAAGCCGTCGTTGCTGAACAGAATATTTTCCCCTGTCATGTAGGTGAACATGGTGTCCGGCCAGTGCAGCATAGGCGCTTCGATGAAAACAAGTTTGGAGTCACCCAGGTCCAGGGTGTCGCCGGTCTTTACGTTCACAAAGTTCCAGTCCTGATGATAGTGCCCGCGGATAATGCTCTCACCCTTTTTGGTGCAGTAAATGGGCACATCCGGAATCTCCCGCATCAGGGCAGGCAGGGCGCCGCTGTGGTCGATCTCGTTGTGGTTCATGATCACGTAATCGATCTTCTTCAGGTCGACCGTTTCTTTTAAATTGGTTACATATTCCTCATCATAGGGTTTCCAGCAGGTATCGATCAGCGCGGTCTTTTTGTCCTGCACCAGATAGGAATTATAGGAAGAACCTTTGTAGGTGGAGAGCTCATGTCCGTGAAAATACACCAGCTCCCAGTCAATTTTTCCTACCCAGGTTACTTTATCCGTAATCTTTTTAGCCATTCGACGTCTCCTTTCAGACTTATCTGTGGCTGCGGAAATAGTTCAACGCTACATCCGGGAACAGCGCGTAAGACAGCACGTCTTCCACGCTGAGACCGGGGAACCCTGCTTCATCCAGACGGTCCCGCATAGTCTTAAGCTGGGGCTTGATGTCGTCGGCAGGACGGTGGTCAATGACCGGCTCATCCCCGATGGCCAGCTTCTGCACTTCCGGATTGATGGGGCCGGCGGTTTTTCCGTAACGGCCGCGGATCAGTTCTTTTACTTCACGGGGAATCATTTTGTAACGGCCCATGGCCACATTCATAACCGCCATGGAGCCGACGATCTGGCTGGTGGGCGTAACCAGGGGCGGATAGCCTAAATCTTTCCGTACCTGGGGCATTTCCTTCAGTACCTCGTCCAGCTTGTCGCCGATGCCCATGCCTGCCATCTGGCTGCGCAGATTGGAGAGCATGCCGCCGGGAATCTGGTACAGCAGCACTTTGGGATTGACGTTAAAGTTCGGGTTCACATGGAACTCGTTGACAATTTTGCTCTTGACGCCGGTGAAATATTCCGCCAGCTCATTCAAGGTTTCCAGATTCAGTCCGGTATCCCGGGGGCTTTCCGCCAACGTGGCCACCATGGCTTCCGTACAGGGCTGGCTTGTGGTTCCCGAGAACGGGGCCAGCGCCGTATCCAGAATATCCACGCCGGCTTCCGCCGCTTTCAGCGCGGTCATGTGGCCCAGACCGGTGGTGCAGTGATTGTGCAGTTCCAGCGGAACCGTGATTTCTTTTTTCAGCGCTTTAATCAGATGTTCTGCGCCATAAGGACTCAACAGGCCTGCCATGTCTTTAATGCAGATGGAATCGGCCCCCATCTGTACCATTTCCTTGGCCAGCCGCACAAAGTCCTCCGGTTTATGATAAGGGCTGGTAGTATAGACCAGCGCGCCCTGCATATGGGCTCCGGCCTTCTTTCCGGCTTTAAAGGAAGTTTCCAGGTTTCTCGTATCGTTGAGCGCGTCAAATACACGGATGATGGAGACACCGTTTTCCACACTCTTTTTAATAAACTCAGACACAACGTCGTCCGCATAATGGTTGTAGCCTAACAGATTCTGGCCCCGCAGCAGCATCTGGATGGGTGTGTTCGGCATCCGGTGCCGCAGGATCCGCAGACGGCCCCAGGGGTCTTCATCTAAAAAACGCAGGCAGGCGTCAAAGGTCGCGCCGCCCCAGGCTTCAACGGCATGATAACCAACGTTGTCCAGTTTTTCCAGCACCGGGATCATATCCTGTACCCGCATCCGGGTCGCAACCAGAGACTGCGGACCGTCCCGTAGTACAGTTTCTGTAATTTTCAGGGGTTTTACTTCTGTCATTCTAACACTCCTTTACTGAACTCCATAAAAAAACATATTTTGAATTAGTTAAATATACTTTTCATTGTAAAAACATTGCCAAGTAATTATATCATAAAAAATTCCTTATGTATACAAAATACACTGAGAACAGTTCCTGTTAAAATCAGATAATCATGGCACAGATAATAATTTTTGAGCTTTACACAACAGAGATTCGTTTTAGTTTTTCATATAAAAAAGGCTGCGGGGTTGCCGCAGCCTTTCATAAGATAATTTAAATTGTTGAATTTTACGCTTTCTGTTTTTCCGCCCGGTTGATGGCGCACAGGATACCCAGCAGGGAAGCCACAACGATGCCGCTGTGCACGCCGACGCCGAAAATGTGATTCCCGTCCGGTTTCTGGAGCTCGATGTAGCAGATAGCTTTGGCATTGGAACCGCCGCTGGTCGCATGTTCATCGTAGTTGATAAACTTGTAACCGGTCACGCCGATTTTTGACAGCGCATTGAAGAACGCGTCGATAGGACCGTTGCCCCTGCCGATCACATCCATCTGCTGTCCGTCCACGGCAATGACACCGGTAAAGACTGTCGGATTTTCCGGACTGTCCCCACCCTGTTTCGCCTGATGGAAATGCCGTTCGATCAGTTCGTATTTTCCCTTCTGGTCGATAAACTCTTTCTGGAACAGATCCACGATCTGTAGTTAGTTCAGTTCATCTCCGTAGGCATCCGCCGCAGCCTTGACGATATCGCCGAATTCCGGCTGCATGGCCTTGGGCATGCGGTAGCCTTTTGCCTTTTCCAGTACAAAGGCGGCACCGCCTTTGCCGGACTGGCTGTTGATCCGGATGATCGGCTCGTACTGCCGGTTGATGTCCGCCGGATTGATAGGCAGGTAGGGAACCTCCCAGTATTCCGTTCCGGTATTTTTCATGTAATCAAAGCCTTTTTTAATGGCGTCCTGATGGGAACCGGAAAAAGCCGTGAAGGCCAGCTGCCCCGCATAGGGCTGCCGGGGTGGGATCGGCATCTTCGTGCATTCTTCACAGACTTTGCCCACCGCCTGGATGTCATGGAAATCCAGCCCCGGGTCCACGCCCTGGGTGTACATGTTCAACGCCACGGTTACGATATCCAGGTTGCCGGTACGTTCCCCGTTACCGAACAGACAGCCTTCGATCCGGTCCGCGCCGGCCAGCAGCCCCAGTTCCGCGCAGGCCACGCCGGTACCCCGGTCGTTATGGGGATGCAGGCTGATGATGGCCGCTTCCCGGTTGGGCAGGTGCTTGATAAAATACTCTATCTGGTCGGCGTAGGTATTGGGGGTACACATTTCCACCGTGGCCGGCAGGTTGATGATGACCGGGTTTTCTTTCGTAGCGCCCAGCGCTTCCATCACTTCATGACAGATTCGTACGGCAAAATCCTGCTCCGTCCCGGTATAACTTTCCGGGGAATATTCATAACGGATGTTCATGCCGCTGCGGGCAATTTCTTCTTCCGTCAGCTTGCGGATCAGTTTCGCGCCTTCCACCGCAATCTCCGTGATTCCGTCCATGTCTTTCTGGAATACGATCTTGCGCTGCAGGGTAGAAGTGGAATTATAAAAATGAATGATGACATTCTTCGCGCCTTTGACCGATTCAAAAGTCTTTTTGATCAGTTCCGGCCGGGCCTGCACCAGCACCTGCAGCGCCACATCGTCCGGCACCAGGTCCTGCTCGATCAGGGTGCGGATGATTTCGTATTCCGTTTCGGAAGCGGACGGGAACCCGATTTCAATTTCCTTGAAACCGATGTCGATCAGCATCCGGAACATGCGCAGTTTTTCATCCAGCTGCATAGGCGTTACCAGCGCCTGGTTGCCGTCCCGCAGGTCTACACTGCACCATACGGGCGCCTTATCGATAATATGATCCGGCCAGTCACGGTGTTCCAGCGGAATCTGCGCAAACGGGATGTACTTCTTGGCAGGTGCTTTCATTTTCTAATCCTCTTTTCTTCTCTAAAATAAAAAACCCCACTCCCATATATCTGCAAGGGGCGAGGAAATAAAACCACGCTGTACCACCCTTTTTCAACCGGCTGCCGCCGGTCCTCTCAGCCTCCAACAAGGCCTTTGCCAATAACGCTGCATTGCGTCCTGCCCTACGGTTGTTTCAGGCAGGCAGCTCTGAGACCAGTCATCCACACAGGCGCTGTCACCGGTTCGCACCTTCCACCGGTTCTCTGGCACATACATCCTGTATCTTTTTCTCTTCACAGCTTTTAGGTGAAACAGTATTTAATTGTTATTTGAAAGACATTATATCAATTTGTAAAAAATAAGTCAATTTCTGCGGGGAAAATTCCTGAAAAAACAGTTTGCCGGTTATTTTTCCTCAGGAGCTTCCTTTCCGTTTCCGGGTAAATGAGTAACAATGATTTTTTTCAGGCGGTGCTGGTCTACTTTGGAAACCTCAACTTTTAAATCCCGGTACGTAAACGTATCTCCCTTTTGGGGAACTTCCCCCAGGGATTCCACGACCCAGCCGCTGATAGACTGGTTTTCCAGATTGTAAAGATCAAAGTCCAGCTGGATGTATTCGAACAGGTCACGCAGGCTGGCGTTCCGGGAGTTGCTGTCGCAGGAGACCAGATACCGGTTGTCACCCAGTTTATGGAACACGGACACGGCCTCATCGTGCTCATCCCAGATTTCCCCGACCAGTTCTTCCAATATATCTTCAATTGTAATGACACCGGCAACGCTTCCGTAACTGTCGATCACCGCCGCCATCTGCAGTTTATTGTGCTGAAGATTTTTCAGCAGCAGGGAAATCTTTGTGGAACGGTGGACATAGGCGATATTTTTTAAAATCGTTTTGATATTAAATTTCGGGTCTTTTAAATAGGAATTGTAAAAATCCTTGGCATGGAGCAGACCGATAATGTTATTCTCTTCTTCATCGTAAACAGGAAGACGGGTAAAATGATTCGTCGTAAACAGGCGGTAGATTTCCGCGTTGCTGTTGGTCACGCTGCAGGCCACCATGTCGACCCGGGGCGTAAAAATTTCCTTGACACGGATGTCGTTAAACTCAATGGCGGATTTGATCAGATCGCTCTCGTCCTCGCTGATGGTTCCTTCATTTTCCACTTCGTCCACCATGACCTTCAGTTCAGCTTCCGTAATCGTAGGCCTGGCCGTCTTTTTCCCGGCCATCTTCCGGCTGAGGCAGTCTTTCAGCTGTTTAAAAATATAATTAAGGGGAGTAAACAGCCTGGTATTCCACCACAGCAGTTTATGCACAGCCAGCAGAAACGGTTCGGAATACTCTTTCGCCAGGCTTTTTGGCGAAATTTCTCCCACAACAAGTATGACAACCGTCGTAATGGCTGTAGCTATGGACACGCTGCCCTCATCCCCGATCAGTTTAATACACAAAAGGGTAGCGATGGAAGCCGTACCTATATTCACAATATTGTTTCCCACTAAAATTGTGGAAAGTACTTCATCAAAATGATCCAGCAGCCGCAATATCCCGGCGGCGTCTTTGTTCCCGTTCCGGGCCAGATGCTTTATGCGGATTTTATTCACGGTACTGAGCGCCGTTTCCGATGCGGAATAAAAGGCGGAGCCGCAAAGAAAAATGACAAGGATCACCAGATACCGGTACAGTTCGTTTTCAACAATCATAAAACACTTTCCTTCCTCATTTGTGATTGCTTTTAACGTAAACCATGTTTTTATTTAAGGAGATGCAGACAGAACAGTTTGCGCAGCCAGTCAACAATAATAATGGACACCGCACAAAGTATAGCAACGCTCCACTCCTGTCCGTTCAGGGGCGCCGTACGAAGTACGCTTCCGCCAAACAGCGTCAGAAGATACTGGATGACAACGATGCCGCCCATAACCTGGATGAAACCTTTATTATCCAGAATATGGTCAAGCAGGTCCAGTCCTTCTACCCGGACGTTAAAGCCGTTGGCCACCGCCATGAAAATGTAAGCGCAGAAAAAGCCTGTGTAGGTGTAAATATGATCCGGCGCGTCGCGGAAGAGGGAATCCACCCACGCGCTTTTGTAAAACCCAACCGCCACCAGTGTCATCCATAAGCCGCCCAGCACAATCGCAGACATCATGCTTTTGGAAACGATGGGGCCGCCCCGTTCCTTGGGCTTTTCCAGCATATACTTTTCCAGCGCCGGCTCGCCGCCGAAAGCCAGGGCCGCCAGCGTATCCATCACCAGGTTGATCCACAAAATCTGGATAATGGTCAGCGGTTTTTCCACGCCGATGAAAGGCGCGATGAAGTTGATCAGCACCGCGGAAAAATTGATGGAAAGCTGGAACGTAATAAACTTACAGATAGAATTGTAAATGGTACGCCCATACAAAATCGCCTGCTTGATGGACAGGAAATTGTCATCCAGTATCACGATATCGCCGGCTTCTTTGGCCACTTCCGTGCCGCTGCCCATGGCAAAGCCCACGTCAGCCCTTTTCAGGGCCGGGGAATCGTTGACCCCGTCGCCGGTCATGCCCGTTACCAGGTTCATTTCCTGGGCAATACTGACAAGACGCAGTTTGTCCAGAGGCAGTGCCCGGGCCACCACCCGGAGAGCCGGAAGGTTTAATTTTACCTCTTCATCGGACATTTCCGCCAGTTCCTGACTGGTCCAGACCTGCTCTTCAGGCCGCTGCAACAGTCCGGCATCTCTGGCAATGGCCACCGCGGTTTCTTTCCGGTCCCCGGTAATCATGACAATCTGGACGCCGGCTTCATGCACTCTTTTAATGGCTTCCACCGCTTCCGGACGCACCTCGTCCCGGATCGCCAGGATTCCCGTCAGCGCCATTCCCTTTTGCGGCAGTTCCGGCCCATAAACATGTTTGGGATATGTACATAAGGCCAGCATGCGGATGGCCCGGCCTGCCAGTTCCACCATCTTCTCATCCAGAGACTGTTTCATGACCTCCGTGAAAGGAAGGCAGTGCCCCTTATCATCCCAGTAATAATCGCAGTACTGCAGCAGTTTTTCCGGCGCGCCTTTGGCCAGGGTATATTCACTGGCGCCCTGCACTCCCGCAAAGGAATATTTGGTGGCGCTGTTAAAAGGAACAAATGTATTCCGTAACGGCATCTGCAGCTTGCGGTAGTCTCCGATATACCGGGTCAGGGCCCGTTCCGTAATATTGCCGCCCACAATGGCGCCTTCCGCAACGGCGGCCGAGGTATTGAGGACCACGTTTTCATAGGCCATTTCCCGGATTGGGACAGGCAGCTGGTCAAAGGACGCGTATTCCTTCAGGTCGCCGGTGATAAAGTCCACAACCTCCAGCTGGCCTTTGGTAATGGTACCGGTTTTATCGGTAAACAGCAGGTTTAAACTGCCCGCCGTTTCAATCCCGTTCAGCTTGCGGACCAGCACATGGTCGCTCAGCATCTTCCGCATATTCAGGGAAGAAACGATGGCGATCATCAGGGGCAGCCCTTCCGGTACCGCCATCACGATGATGATGACAGCCAGGATCAGGGCCTGCACTACATCGCTGAGGACCTGGGCCGTGTTGGCAACATAAAGCGTCCAGCCGCCGGCCAGAAACATCTTGTGCAGCAATACCGCAAAAAAGATCAGCAGGCCTCCTGCATAGCCGAAGTAACTGATCTTATCCGCCAGATGCTTCAGTTTCAGTTTCAGCGGGCTGTCCCGTTCCACTTCCTTCAATTCCTGTACCAGCTGCCCGTAGACGGATGCGTCGCCGACCTTCTCCGCCCGCATCAGGCCCTGCCCTTCCACTACGACAGAACCGCGGTACAGGCAGTACGGATTCAGGAAATCCGTCCCGGTCCCCCAGGAAAAATCAGGGGCAGCCGGTTTTTTCTTCGCTTCTTCGCTTTCCCCGTTCAAAGCAGCCTGGTCCAGTTTCAGGGAACCTTCCAGCAACAAACCGTCCACCGGGACCTTGTCTCCGCTTTCCAGCTGCACCGCGTCCCCGGTTACAATATCGTCAATGCGCAGTTCCACGGGTTTCCCGTCGCGCCATACCTTGCAGGTGATGCGGCTGGCTTCTTCCTGCAGTTTCTGAAAGGCATTCTCGTTGCTGTATTCAGACAGTGTGGACACAAATGTCGCCAGTATGATCGCGACAAAAATACCTGCTGTTTCAATCCAGTCCGCGTAACCCATATACACAAAAACCACATTGATGAGCAAAGCCACAATGAGGATTCGGATGATGGGGTCCTGGAAATTATCCAGCAGTTTATCAAAAAAGGTTTGCTGCGGCGGTTTGCTTAACGCGTTGTTGCCGTATTTTTGTAATGACTGTGCAGCTTCTTCGCTGGTCAGGCCAATTTTCGTCATGAAATCTCCTAAAAATAATAGTATAGGTGCATAAAAAATATACACCTATACCGCATCATTCTTAATGTACAAGATGAATCGGGCTTTCGTCTTTTGCTTCTTCTTCCACATTTACGCCTACCGGACCGCCTACTACCGCAGGCAGACGCAACAGTTCGCTTTCCAGATGGGGCTGGATCACGTTCAGCAGCATGACAACGATGACTTCCGGATCAAAAGTCTCATCATTGGCAACCAGGCTGCAGTCCAGTTCCAGGTTCCCGTCCTGGGTCACAATGTATTTGAAAGCGCCAAAACGGTTGTTCAGCTGGTTAATGTATTCCAGAACTTTTGCGTGGTTTTCTTCATTCACAACTTTGTGGCCGATCAGCACCTTGATCATGCCGTAAATGGAATCATTCAGCACTACCTGCACAAACTGCTGCTGTCCTGCTGTCTGCAGTCCGCTGAAATATACTACCGTACGGAACTGGTCATCATATTCTTCCTTATGGAAGCCGCTGACTTCGCGTTCCTTCATAAACTTATCAAACTTTTCCGCTTTCACCCGGGGCGGATTTGCGTTGCCCGACTGATCCTGTAAACTTTCCAATGCCATGTTAAACACCTCTCAACATATAAAATATTTTTTAATAAAAATCTGTATCCGGCTGCCGCAACGGTCGTCCGGTTTAAAGGAACCGCTGATCAGGCAGCGTCTCCTTACGAAACATAACTTATATCATATACAGTAATATTTATTATATCATAAAAAAGCATTTTCCTGCCAGTACAGGGAATGCGTTTTCTTATCCAGATACAGCACTTTCTGATGATATTTGTTCAGCGTGCTGCGGTGGCCTACGCTCACCAGCGTAGTCTGTTGCGCCTCTTCCATCAGCAGCGTGTAGACCTTCGCTTCCGTTTCCTCATCCAGGGCGGAAGAAGCCTCATCCAGGAACAGCCACACCGGTTTGTAGATCAGCGCCCGGACAAAAGCCAGCCGCTGCTGTTCGCCTACGGAAAGCACGTGGCTCCAGTCCGCTTCCATGTACAGCTTATCGTACAGATAACCGATGCAGCAGTCTTCCATCAGCTGTTTCAGTTCTTCATCGGTGCGGGTTTCCGTTCCGGGATATAGCAGGGATTCTTTCAGCGTGCCTAAAGGAAGATACGGGCGCTGGGGAATGAACATCAGCTTGTTTTCCGCCGGGATCTCCAGCGTGCCTTTTACATAAGGCCAGATTCCGGCCAGCGCACGCAGCAGCGTACTCTTTCCGCTACCGGACACACCCTTGATCAGCACATTGGTCCCGGGTTCCAGCGTGAAAGAAACATTTTGCAAAACAGCGGATTCATCCGGCAGGGTCACATCCATGTCCGTGGCGGTAATCGCGTCCGTCGCGCCGGGCCTGCGCTGCAGATCCTGCTGCGCGTTTTCCTGCTTCACCTGCTTCATGTGGAGACCGAAGCCGGTGAGACGTTCTACCACAGCCTGCCATTCCGCAATCGACGAATACATATCCACAAAATAGGAAAGGCTTTCCTGCACACGGCCAAAGGCGCTGGAAATCTGCATCAGACCGCCCAGGGTGATTTCTTTGGCCAGATACCGGGGCATGGCCACTACCAGCGGAAAGATGATGGCGATCTGGGAATACCAGCTGTTCAGCCAGGTCAGCTGCTTCTGTTTCTTAATGATATTCCAGAAATTATTCAGTAACAACGTGAAGCGTTTTTTAAAGACGCTGCCTTCATGGCCCTCGCCGCTGTAAAAGGCTACGCTTTCCGCGTTCTCGCGCATGCGCATCATGGCAAAACGGAAGTCCGCTTCATATTTCTGCTGCACGAAGTTGAGTCCTACCAGTTTGTTGCCCACTTTATAGGTCAGCCAGGTACCGATCATGGAATACAGCAGGGCCGTCCACACCAGATAGCCCGGGATGTGGATATCCATCCCGGCGAGTTTGAACTGCAGGGGACCCGACAGATTATACAGAATCACCACAAACGACGCAAATGTGGTAAATGCTTTCAGGATGCCGATGCCAAAACGCAGGGTGTATTCCACGAACATACGGACGTCTTCGCTGATACGCTGGTCCGGGTTGTCGGTTGCCGTACCGAACATCTGCAGGCGGTAATACGTCTTGTGGTTCAGCCACTCGTCAATATATTCATTGGTGAGCCAGCGGCGCCAGTTGATGATCAGCACCTGCTGCAGATAAAAGGCGTACACGGCCAGGATGATATAAATAAAAGCCAGCCAGCTGAAATGGAACAGTTCCGAAAAGATTTTCTCTTTTTCGTAATTCTGCAGCGCGCTGTAAAAAATATTGTACCACTGGTTGAGCTGCACCAGCATGAACACCACGCCCAGTGTCAGCGCAATGATGGCCAGCAGCAGCAGGTAGGCTTTTTTCTTTTCCTCACTCTGCCAGTATGATTTTGTCAGCGCCCAGACGTTTTTTACAAAGCGGACGCTTTCATCCATCTTTTTCATCAAAAAACACCTTCACCACGTTACATTATAAATTATATTCCTATTTTATAAGAAAGAAAAACGTCTGGCAAGTATTTCATACCTGCCAGACAAAATAAATTTTCAGGTTTTTTACAACTTTTGATAAATCATGCTTCTGTTGTTTCTTCCTTATGTTTGCCGCGGCTGAAGAACCGTTCCACCACCACGAACAAAACAGGGATCAGGAAGATGCCTACGAACGTGTTGAAAGTCATACCGCCTACAACGGCGTTACCCATGGATACACGGGAGCCGGCGCCGGGGCCGGTAGCGATGGCCAGGGGCAGACAGCCTAAAATAAACGCAAAGGATGTCATCAGGATAGGACGCAGACGGAGGTGGGCCGCATTGATGGCCGCCGTCACCACGTCCTGCCCGCCTTCCAGATTCATCTTGGCGTATTCCACGATCAGGATGGCGTTCTTGGCCGCCAGCCCGATCAGCATGATCATGGCAACCTGCATATAAATATCATTCTGCTGGCCCCGCAGGAACTGGGAACCAAGGCAGCCCATAACCGCCGGAGGAACCGACAGCAGTACCGCGATGGGAATGGTCCAGCTTTCATACAGGGCACACAGCACCAGGAACACAAAGACCAGAGAAATCGCATACAGACCGTAAGCCTGGTCACCGGCTTCCCGTTCGTCACGGCTCTGGTCGGTCCATTCATAGGTATAGGTGGTAGGCAGCACCTCATGGGCCACTTCTTCCAAAGCAGCCATGGCCTGACCGGTAGAATAACCGTCTGCCGGGGAACCGGCAATCTTGAAGGCGCTGGCGCCGTTATACCGGGTAATAGAAGGAACTGTCATATCCGGCTCCACGGTCACAAGGGAGTCCAGAGGAATCATTTCGCCGTTGTTGCTGCGGACAAAGAAGAAACGCATATTCTTCACATCGTCGCGGTACTGGGGCTGTGCCTGCATGACCACTTTCCAGGTACGGCCAAAGTTATTGAAATCATTCACTTCCATGCCGCCCAAAAACGCCTGCAGGGTGGTGAACACGCTGGCTACCGGAACATTCAGCGATTCCGCTTTTTCACGGTTGACATTGAACTTATAACCCGGAGTATCCGTGTTAAATGTGGTATAGGCAATTCCGACTTCCGGCCGCTGATTGGCTTTCATGACAAATTGCTGGGCGTACGTATTCATCTGCTCAATGGAATCACCGCCCAGATTCATGATATACATGCTCAGGGAACCCGTACTGGACAGACCCGGCAGCGCCGGTTCGTTAAAGGCCATGATATTCATTTCCGGAGTCTGGGCTGCCATGGCATAGGTACGTCCTATCAGTTCAAACGTACTTGTGGAACGTTTATCATACTCTTCCATCATCACAGGGATGATACCGGCACTGGACTTCGGGGCATTGCTCAGAATGTCAAAACCGTTAATAGGCATTACATACCTGACACCCGGCAATTCTCCCAGCTTGCGGGCAAAATCTTCCATTTGCTTCATGCCCCGGTTGGAAGACGCGCCTTCCGGCAGGTTGTAGGATATGATATACATGCCCTGGTCTTCATCCGGCACATAACCTGTCGGGGTAATCTTAAATAAAAGGCCGGTCAGGATACAGATAACCAGCAGACCGCACATCATCAGCTTGGAGTAACGGATGCACTTGCCCACCTGGCTCGTATATTTTGCCAGTGTGTTGGCATACCACACATTAAACCGGTAAATAATTTTACCGATAAACCCTTTATTGGCTTCTTCACTTGCCGCGCTGGAATGGGGCTTCAGCAGCTTCGCGCAGAGCGCCGGGGTCAGCGACAGCGCAACCACGGCGGACAGCATCATGGAAACGGAAATGGTCAGGGCGAACTGTTTGTACAGCTGACCGGTAGAACCGCTCATGAAAGAAATCGGCACAAACACGGCAGCCAGTACACAGGCGATGGCCACAACCGGGCCGGACACTTCTTTCATGGCCCGGTAGGTCGCCTCTTTCGGTGACAGACCGGTTTCCTGAATGTGATGTTCCACGGCTTCCACTACAACGATGGCGTCGTCCACTACCAGGCCGATGGCCAGGATCATGGCAAACATGGACAGGGTGTTAATGGAAAAACCTAATAATACGAAAGCGCCGAAGGTACCGATCAGGGAAACCGGCACTGCCAGCATGGGTACCAGCGTAGCCCGGAAATTTCCCAGGAAAATATAAACTACAATCAATACCAGGACTAACGCTTCAAAGAACGTATGGGCCACTTTTTCCAGAGACTCTTTTACGAACTGGGTCTTGTCCTGGGCAATGATCAGCTTCATATCCGGCGGGAACCGGGTTTCCGCGTCCTCAAGCACCCTTCTGATTTCCGCTACGGTTTCAATTGCGTTGGCATCCGAAGTCAGGGAAATGGGATACACGACCGATTCACCGCCGACGCCCTTGTCCAGGAACAGGGAAGCCGGTGTATCCATACGTTCGCCTTCATAAATATCGGCGATGTCTTTTAATTTTAAAATCTGTCCGTTCTGTGCCCGGACAATAATGTTACCAAACTCTTCCGGGGTCTTCAGACGGCCCTCGGCACTGGCAGAGTATTTAAATTCCAGATCATTGGTGGTGGGTTTGGAACCGATGGAACCAACAGGAGCCTGGATATTCTGTGTCTGAATCGCTGCGGCAACGTCTGCTGCAGCCAGCCCCAGCTGAGCCATCAGGTCCGGCTTCAGTTCCACGCGCATGGAGTATTCCGGGCCGTATTCACCGACGGAAGACACGCCTTTAACACGCTTGATCGGGTCCACCACGTTAGAAGCCCCATAGGTTTTCAGGAACATGCCGTCGTAGGTCTTGTTGGGAGACGTCAGTACAAAATACATAATCGTCTGGGACGACATCTTGGCCGTGGTAATACCGTACTGGGTAACCTCGGTAGGCATGGAGGCCTTGGCCTGGTCTACACGGTTCTGCACTTCTACAGAGGCAATGTCACCGTTCTTTTCCAGGTTAAAGTTAACATCTAATACATAACGGCCGGTATTAGTAGAAGTAGAACGCATATCGCGCATGTTTTCCACGCCGTTTACCTTCTGCTCAATAGCCTGGGCTATCGATTCTTCTACAGTGGAAGCGTTAGCGCCCACATAGTTGGTCTCCACTTCAATCTGGGGTTTTGTAATATTGGGATACTGTGCAATAGGAAGGCTGAACCCTGCAATTACGCCGGCAAAGACGATGACCAGGGAAAGGGCTATTGCAAATATCGGTCGGTCGATAAAGAATTTAGCCACTTAGGTTCCCTCCTACTGTTTGCTTTCGTTGCTCAGGTCGGCTTCCGTCATGGCGGCGGGTTTTACTTCAGACCCTTTATTCACTTTCTGGACACCTTCAACTACCAGCGTCTCATCGCCGTTCAGGCCTTTTTCCACCAGCCACAGCTTGCCGACGCGGGCGCCTAAGGTAACTTCCTTCATATCTACTTTGTTATCGCTGCCTACAACGAACACGAATTTTTTGTAAAGCATTTCACGAACAGCGCGCTGGGGAATCAGCATAGCGTTCTTAATGGTTCCCGCATTGGCCTGCAGGCGGGCGAACATGCCCGGCATCAGCCGGTTGTCGTCATTGCTGAACCGCGCCTTTAATGTCAGGACGCCTGTACCGTTACCAATCTCCCGGTCAACCTGGTCCACTACGCCTGCGCCGTTATAGACGCTGCCGTCAGACAGCACCAGTTTCAAATCTTCCAGGGCTTTGGCGCCGGAATCGGAATGGGCTTTGGAAAGCTGCAGATACTCATTTTCAGACATGCTGAATTTTATCCGTACCGGATTCGTATTGCTCATGGTAGCGAGAACAGTCTGCCCCGCAGCCACAAAGTTCCCTACAGACAGATCGCTGGTGCTGATTTTACCGGAGAAGGGAGCCTTTACTTCCGTATCGCCCATACTGATCTGCGCGTTTTCCAGAATAGCTTCCTGGGCAGTGACCTGGGCCTGGGCGGAATCCCGTTGGGCAACAGCAAGATCATACTGCTGTTTGGATACAGCATTCTGTTCATACAGTTTCTTATAGCGTTCCGCATCTGCCACCAGACGGTTATACTCCGTCCGCGCCGCGGCCAGACCGGCCTGGGCATTCAGAAGGTTCGCCTTATACGTGCGCTGATCGATGGTGAACAACACCTGACCGGCTTCCACCTGGTCACCGCCGTTAAAATATTTCCCGGTAATCTTGCCGGAAACGTTGGCCGTCAGCTTCGCTTCCTGCTGGGCTTCCACAAAACCGGTAAATTCATGCACGTTAGGCGTATCCCTCTTTATGACCTGCATAGTCTTTACGGCCACTGCAGCCGGTGCTTTCTGCTGCGCCTGTTTGTTACCGCACCCGGCAAAAACCAGCAGCCCGGAAACCGCCAGCGCAACAGCTAAACTTTTTCCCCATTTCCCGCGGAAATTACGTAACATAAACCAGATCCTCCCTGAACCGACATGCCTTTCATTTTCTGAAAGAGCACCTTTCTTATCAACAATTGTATTATTAATGAAGTTTTTATTCTGACTGTATTGCCCGGGATACGTTCCCGTTTTTCTGTGTCGAAATATTCTAACAAAAATTAATTAAAAAATCAAATTGAATTTGTTAAAAAATCCGTTCCTATTCATCCAAAATCTTCTTGTTTTTTACAAAAGGAAGCAGGTCGTCCTTTTCCACCACTGCCAGATGAATGGCCTCTTCATCCTGGAATCCTTCTTCCAGCAAACGGTCCTGCAGCACAAAGTGTTTTCCGGTAAAATGCCAGAAAGCCGGTTTTACTTCGGAAAAACAGTTATTGGGTTTTCCCACCAGGTTTATGACTTTTATAAAATCAGGATTTTTGGTGTTAAACATCTCATCCATCTTAAGATGTTCTCCGTTCTGCATATTAAAATTATACAGTTCCCGGATCACTTCTCCTTTTTTATTCCTGCGCCCCAGTTCCAGGCTTAACAGATTCGGCCCGGCGTATTTCACCTGAAACGCCCTTTCGTCTTCTTCCGGCGCCCTGGCAAACCATGCCTGCAGTTTATCATTGATTTTGTTCTGCAGCTCCGGCTTTTCCTCAACCGCCACAACCGGACGGCTGATCACCCGGTCCCCGATAAACGCCCTGCGGGGATAAAGCCTCCAGTTTCCTGATCCGTCGGCCTGATTCGCGCCATCCGCATCAGGCTTAAGCAAGTCGTCCAGGGTATCTGTCAGTATCATTTCCTCCGGGATCCATTTTTCTTCCTTCTTCGCCCATCTTACTGCCAAACGTCCCAGTAAGTCCTGTCCGTTGGCAGACAAGACATTTTGTTCTGTAAAAAGACACCCGTCCAGCATTGCAAGGGACGCAACCTCTGTCACCTGCGGACGCAGGTACGGCTTGGCAATACTGCCGTCTTCATGGTAAAGGCGCAACACGTTTTTCGCGTTGCCGGAAAAAGATACCGTTCTTTCCGTGCCGTCCGCTTCCGGCAAACTGCTTTCCACGCTAAACCGGTTATCCGGTTTATATTCGGCTTTCGCCGCTACGCCAAGGCTGTCTGCGCCGGAGAACACTTCCTGCACCTGCTTATAGTCGGAAAAGTCCAGGATCCGGCAGTTCACCGCCGCGTTCCTCCCACCCTTCGCCGCCATCAGCAGAATCTGGTCGTGGGGTTTATCTGAAATTTTGGTTTTGCCGTTCTTATTATCTGTTATTTCTCCCGTTGCTTCTTTTAAGGACTCCAGAAGATTGTCAAAACGTTTCTCCGTTTCCTCTTTTATATCCTTTTGTTTTGCCTTTTTATTATCCTGTTCAGCTTTGGCGTTTACCGGCATTTTTTCCAACAGGCAATAGTAACCGCCGTCCAGATTTGCCTTCCAGGCAGTCAGCATCTTTCCTTCCGCATTTTTCACCATAATCCATAAATCAGAATAATAATTGCTGCCGGGCATCTTCTTTTCACCGGTCAGCTCCACCATCTTTTTCCGGCCGCTGCCGTCCACGTCCGCTTCCACTTTAGCCAGAAGAGCCGCCTGAGCGGAAGAAAAGGGCGCAGCCATCAACAGAAAAGCGCCGATTCCCGTTACTACGCGTTTAAACATCGTTATCCTCCATCCTGCTGACTCCGTCAGGAGCCTGACCAACTTGCAACTGACTGTTCCTTCTGTCGAATCTTTTATATCGCAAATTTACAAATCCGGAAAACAGACCAAACCATATTATCTATATTATATTAATCTATATTATCTATCATCCTTTATAATCCGGCGGAACCGCAGTCAGCCACTGGCGTTCCTTTTCCTTTTCACGGAACAGACGTGCGTCAAACCACATGTAATAGAAGCGTGATGCGGAAATAATGTTATACCCATCCTGGGCGTGGTCTGTGGTATCATACGGATCCGCTAAGATCAGCACATCATTCATCCCGTTTTTGTCACCCAGCGTATCAAGGCCGATGATCACCCGCCAGTGACCGCCCCAGTCAACATTTTCCACCATGATGGGGATGCCACGCTTCAGATTGTCTTCCACAAATGCCAAAAACTTTTCGTAGGTTTCCGGAGATCCGTCTTTTAACGCATTCTTAACCTTCCAGCCTTTTTGTTCAAAATAGCGGCTCATGCCCCGGGTATTGGTACCGGGGTCTTTTACACCGGCCGGATGCGTCCCCATGATTTTCGCCATTTCCATTTCCGGATCAGGCACCCTGCCCAAAAAATGCTGCACCACCGTCAGCGCCGCAGCAGGACCGCAGGTGTAGTACGTATGCTGCTGATACGTTTTATATTTTTCCAGAAGCAGCAGGCTGCCGCCGGACTTCATATTATATACGTCAACCTTCTTAAAGTACGGCGAGTCCTTCACATCTGACTGTCCCTGCACAGAAGCCGGATCTCCTCCTTCCTTCTGAAGCAACATAACCATTTTGGTTGTAATCTCATCCAATACACCGGATTGTTCTGAGTTGCCAGTGGACGTTGTACCGATATAAAAGTTTAATACTGCAACCGCAATCAATGCGGCAATCAGCAGAACGGCACTTTTCTTCACGGTATCACCTTTCTTTTCGCTTTTTAGAATGAAACGTTTTAACAGGTTTATCCTTCTTCCGTTTTGGCAATCTTCTCCAGCTTTTTTCCCAAAGCCTGCAGCAACGCATCTTTTTCGTTGGGAACGCTGCCGCTTTGTACACGGGCCAGCAGATATTTCATAGCGTCGCCTACGGTAAGCGGCGGTAAAACCTGTATTTCACTGCCCCGCACATGTAAATCTGAAGTGTGTACGGGCATCCGTTCACGGGCAATCTGTACCGCTTCTTCTCCCAGACGGCGGCCTTCCTCCATCACCGGTTCCTGCAGCACACCGGCCCAGGTAGCTCCCATGTCCGCTAAAAAAACTTCTGTAAGCTGGGAAAAAGCTTCCGCCATTTCCTTTTCTGTACGGAATTCACCGCCTGTGGCTTCGCTGCGGATCCAACGCAGCAATGTATTGTTTTTATGGATCATCATGGGCGCAAAGCGCATATGCTTCGCCACCAGCCAGCTTACCCTCCGCACAAAAGGATGGGGATAACGCAGACGGGTGAGTATTACCTGCGCCATTTTCGCACTTTGTTTTTCGTGGCCGTGATCATTCGGATACCCGTCAGGCGTGGCTCCCCGGACTCCCGGCAGACCTTTCGCCACATCGTGCAGCAACAGGGCCCAGCGCAACGTTAATTCCCGGGGTCCCTTATCCACTGCCGAAAGGATATGTTCCCACACATTATAACAATGAAAGCGGATATTCTGGGGCAAAGCAGGCAAATGCGCCAGTTCCGGCAGTACATCCACAAACGTTTCGCTGCCCTTGTCCCTTACCCTGCACTGCGCGTTCGCAAGACCGCTGGAAAGGAACAGCGCCAGACCTTTTCCGGCCGCTTTCCCCAGCAGCATTTTATCCAGTTCTGTTTTGACGCGTTCCAGGGAAAGGTTGCGGCACCGGCTGACATCAAAGACATACCGTTTCTTCAGATAATACTTTGTGCCGGGCTGCCCGAAAGGCAGGCCGGCTGCCGTCCCGTCGTCTTGCAATAAACCGTCCCGAACCGAACCGTCTGAGCCGGTAACTTCCGGATCGTGGGTCAGCTGCGCATCCGGGCCCATGGTTTTCATGTTTTCCGGAACGGTTTTCCCCGCTTTTTCCATGGCAATCCGCAGATTTTGTTCCACGGTAAGTGTTTCATCATAGTCACCCAGTACATCTTCCGGCGCGTCATTCCCTTCCACATAGGTAAAATCCAGCTGCGCCACGAAACGGCAGGCCCGGTACATTCGCAACGCGTCTTCCGCGAAACGCTTCCGGGGGTCGCCTACCGTACGGATCACTTTCGCTTCCAAATCCTTTTGCCCGCCATAATAGTCATACAGATTTCCTCTGCTGTCCATGGCCATGGCGTTCACCGTAAAATCCCGGCGTGACAAATCTTCTTTTAATGTGTCGCAATACCACACTTCCGCCGGCCGGTGGGCATCCTGTCCATAGGCATAGCGCTCATTACGGAAAGTTGCGATTTCCAGTGAGCGTCCTTCTGTTACAGCCACCACCACGCCGAAATTTTCCCCCAGCTTTTCCGCCAGGGAATAACCGGCGTTACGAAGAACCGCCGCAACCTGCTCCGGGCATCCGTTCGTCGCAATATCGTAGTCCCCGGGTTCCAGCCCCAGCAGCAGGTCCCGCACTGCGCCCCCCACCACATAGGCTTCATACCCGGCCGCATTCAGTATATTCAGTGTTTTCGTCACATAATAGGGAAAGTTTGTTTGCATGTTACATTCTTTTCCTTAAACTCGTTATCTATTAATTATAACATACAATTTGCGTATCTGCTTTTTTAATTATTTGTAAATGAGTCCATGAAATAGCAAACGGGAACGGTTTTGCAAAGTCTTTCCCTTGCAGCGTCATTCAGAAGAAAAAACCGCCAGTATCAACTGACGGTTTTGATTGAAGTTTATACGTTTAGTAACCTGCAGACTTACGCTTCCAGCAGCGCTTTGGCTACCAGGTCGCCCATCTCCTGGGTGTTGACCTTCGTCATGCCTTCGCCAAACAGATCTGCCGTGCGGTAACCCGCTTCATATACCTTGTCAACGGCTGCTTCCACCGCGTCCGCGGCTGCCTGCTGGTCCAGGGAATAACGGAACAGCATGGCTGCGGAAAGGATGGTGCCCGTGGGATTGGCAATGCCCTGCCCCGCGATATCCGGCGCGCTGCCGTGGATGGGCTCGTAGAGACCGGTGCCGTCGCCCAGGCTGGCGCTGGGTAAAAGTCCGATGGAACCGCCCAGCACGGACGCCTCATCCGACAGGATATCGCCAAAGATATTATTGGTCAGCACCACGTCAAACTGGCCGGGATTCAGCACCAGCTGCATAGCGCAGTTATCTACATACAGATGGTTCAGTTCGATTTCCGGATATTCCTTCGCCTGCATTTCCGTAACGATGCGGCGCCACATGCGGGATTCCGCCAGCACGTTAGCCTTGTCCACAGAGGTTACTTTGCCCCGGCGCACCTTGGCCGCTTCAAAGGCTTTCCGGGCGATCCGTTCCACTTCCGGACGGGTATAGAGGTCGATATCCGACGCAGTCTCCACACCGTCAACCATAGCCGCTTCGTTATGGGTGCCGAAGTAAATGCCGCCGGTAAGTTCCCGGACGATCAGCAGGTCCGTATTGGCTGCCCGTTCCGGTTTCAACGGGGAAAGATGCGCCGTAAATTTACTTACCTTCATGGGGCGCAGGTTGCAGTACAGGCCTAAATCTTTGCGGATGCGCAGCAGGCCTTTTTCCGGGCGGATGGCGGGATCCACGTTATCCCATTTGGGTCCGCCTACCGCGCCTAACAGCACTGCATCCGCTGATTTGGCGGATTTTTGCGTCACTTCCGGATAGGGGTCATTATAGGCGTCAATGGCGCAGCCGCCCAGCAGCTGATGGTCGTATTCCAGGGCAAAACCAAATTTTTTTGCCGCCGCGTCCATAACTTTTACAGTAGCAGTTACAATTTCCGGACCGATGCCGTCGCCCGGCAATAAGGTGATTTTCATAATCGACAGTCTCCTTGTCTTTGTACTTTTATGTATTCAGACAGACAGCGTAAGGTGAAGCCGGGATGACTTCGCCTTTGCTTTTATTATGCCTGTGTTTTTGCGTAATTAACCAGTCCGCCGCAGTCTGCGATTTTCTGGCAGAAGTCCGGCAGCGGTTTTGTTTTGATAATCAGGTTTTTATTCACAATTCTGATTTCGCCGGTCTTCAGGTCGACTTCCACATCGTCGCCCTTTTCAATTTTTTCCACCTCTGCGCCAATCTCCAGCACCGGCAGGCCGATGTTGATGGCATTGCGGTAGAAAATGCGGGCGAAGCTGTCCGCGATGATGCACTTGATGCCTTTTACTTTGATTACCACAGGAGCGTGCTCACGGGAAGAGCCGCAGCCAAAGTTTTTGCCGGCCACCATAATTTCATCTTTTTTTACATTGGGGGCAAAAGTGGTGTCAATATCTTCCATGGCATGTTCCGCCAGTTCGTTGAAATCAGAAATATTCAGGTAACGGGCCGGAATGATTACATCCGTATCCACATGGTCCCCGTAACGCCAGATCTTGCTCATCCTAATACCTCCTCTGCCGAAGCGATATAACCTTTTACCGCACTGGCTGCCGCCGTATAGGGGCTGGCCAGGTACACTTCACTGTCCACATGGCCCATACGCCCGCGGAAATTTCGGTTGGTAGTGGAAACGCAGCGCTCGCCTGCCGCCAGGATTCCCATGTAGCCGCCAAGGCAGGGACCGCAGGTCGGCGTGGAAACCGCCGCGCCGGCGTTGATGAAAATATCCACGTAGCCTAACCGGATGGCTTCCTGGTAAATTTCCTGGGTTGCCGGGATGATGATGCAGCGGACATTCTCGTTCACTTTATGGTCTTTCAGCACTTCCGCCGCCTGGGCGATGTCCTCCAGCCGCCCGTTGGTGCAGGAACCTACGACCACCTGATCGATTTTGATATGATGGGATTCGCTGACCGGATGGGTATTCTCCGGCAGGTGCGGATACGAAGTAACAGGAACCAGCTTGGACAGGTCAATCTGTACGACCCGGTCATATACTGCGTCCGGGTCTGCTTCCACCGCCGTCCAGGGGCGGGTCACCCTGCCTTTCAGGAAGGCTTCCGTTTTGGCGTCCACCGGGAAGATGCCGTTCTTGCCGCCAGCCTCAATGGCCATGTTGCAGATGGTGAAACGGTCGGACATATCCAGTTCCGCTACGCCTGGACCGGTAAATTCCAGACTCTGGTAACGGGCGCCGTCTACGCCGATCATGCCGATGAGAGTCAGGATCAGGTCTTTGCCTTTTACATATTTTGGCATTTTGCCGGTAAGTTCCACCTTGATGGCAGCGGGAACCTTGAACCAGGTTGTGCCGCTGGCCATGGCGCAGCCGATATCCGTCTGCCCCATGCCGGTGGACAGGGCATTTAACGCGCCGTAGGTGCAGGTGTGGGAATCCGCGCCGATGACGATCTCGCCGGGAGCAACCAGTCCTTTATCCGGCAGCAGCGCATGTTCGATGCCCATGCGTCCTACTTCAAAGTAATTGGTAATATTATGTTTTCTTGCGAAATCACGCATCTGTTTGCACAGAGTAGCGGATTTGATATCCTTGCAGGGAGAAAAATGATCCGGCACCAGCGCGATTTTGTCTTTATCAAATACCGGGCGCCCGATCTTTTCAAACTCATTGATTGCCGGCGGGCCGGTAATATCGTTTGCCAGAATCAGATCAACCTGGGAAACCAGCAGATCCCCGGCCTCCACAAATTCCCGTCCAACATGCATGGCCAGAATTTTCTGTGTCATTGTCATGCCCATAAGAAACCCCTCCTCAAAAATTATAATTAAAAATTGAAAAGCCCCTGCCTGTTTCCAGACAGGGGCGAATAGTATCGCGGTACCACCCTGATTTATCACTCATTGGGTTCCGGCTTTTTGCAGCCGGGCGGTTAACGCACGCTGACGTTGCCTGCTACTTTTTTCACAGGCACAGCTCCCGGACGAGATGGTCTTTAGCAGGGAAAAGCTCGCACCAGCCGCTTTTTCTCTGAACGCCTTCCAAAAACCAATTTCCGTTCTTCGCATTTAACACATTATTCATGTTAATGTACTATTTCATTATCCTAAAAATGTAATAATAAGTCAAGGATTTTTTGCCAACACCGGTTAAATCAGCACATATTTTGCGATGAAGATAACGGCCAGTATATACAGCAACGGACTGACACGGCTGGCATGGCCGGTCAGCGTATTCACGATCGCGTACGAAACGATGCCGAAGGAAATGCCTTCCGAGATGCTGTATGCAAAGGGCATGGCGATGATGCACATATAAGCAGGAATTGCTTCCGGCAGATTGCCGAAATCAATCTGGGCAATGGAGGAAACCATCAGGAAGCCTACCATGACCAAAGCCGGAGCTGTAGCAAACGCGGGAATCGCCATAAAGAAAGGCGCCAGGAACAGGGACAGGAAGAACAGCACCGCCGTGGTGACAGCCGTCAGCCCGGTACGCCCGCCTTCGCTGACACCGGAAGCGGATTCCACAAACGTCGTAACGGTACTGGTGCCCATCAGCGCGCCGGCCACCGTGCCCAGGGAGTCAGCCATCAGGGCGCCCTTGATGTTGGGCAGCGTGCCGTCTTTGCGCAGCATGTTTGCTTTGGAAGCAACACCCATCAGGGTACCGAGGGTATCAAAAAAGTCCACAAACAGGAAAGACATGACGATAACCAGAAAATCAACGGAAGCAACCTTGCTGAAATCCAGTTTCAGGAATATGGGGGACGGATCTGCCGGCAGGAAAGAAGCCAGGCCTGCTGAAAAATCCGGCAGTACGCTGAAAGCCCCCACTTTGGGATCCGGCACGTACAGACCGGTCACTTCACAGAGTATGCCCAGGATCCAGGTAGCCAGGATACCCCACAGAATACCGCCTTTCACATCCCGCGCCAGCATGATGCCGGTGATGACGATACCGATCAGCGCCAGCACTACGGTAATGCCTACCGTGTGGAAGGTTCCTCCCAGCACAGACTGTTTAAAGTTAAACAGGGCAATTTTAGTCGCCGGGTTGCCCACGATGATCTGCGCATTGAACAGACCGATCAGGGCGATGAACAGACCGATGCCTACGGATACAGCCCGCTTCAGGCTGAGGGGGATGACATCAAATACCGCCTGCCGTATATTTGTCAGGGACAGGACAATAAAGATGATGCCTTCCACACAGACGGCAGCCAGGGCCATCTCCCAGGAGTAACCCATCTGTTTAACCACTGTAAAGGCAAAAAAAGCATTCAGCCCCATGCCCGCGGACAATGCAAAGGGATAGTTGGCAAATGCCGCCATCAGCAGCGTCGCAAAACAGGAGGCCAGCGCCGTAACCGTCAGCAGCGCTCCCTTGTCCATGCCCGTTACGCTCAGAATCGACGGGTTAACTGCCAGAATATAGGCCATGGTCATAAATGTGGTGATACCGGCCATGATCTCTGTTTTTACCGTGGTACCGTTTTCCCGCAGGTGAAATAATTTTTCCAATGTTCCGTCCTGCATGATGACCTCCTATTCCTTTAAGAGCAATTCCACAAAAACAGAACGGCTGATGACTCCCAGAAGATGTCCTTCTTCTGCCACAAAAACACGCTTCACCTTATCGTCAAGCATAATCCGTCCGACGGTTTCAACCGTATCCCCGGGACTTACACAGATAGCGGGGGCCGTCATGGCGTCCGCCGCGGTCTGCGCATTCCAGCGGGTAAGCGCCTGGCGGTATTCCAGGACTTTATTGCTTGGCGCAAGAGCCGCATGGTACAGCAAAGTCATGATTCCCGGTTCGTTGGGCCTGACGACTTTATTGATCAAATCGTTTTCACTTACCACGCCCACGATTTCATTATACTTGGTAACCACAGGAATGGCAGAAATTTTATTGTCAATCATGAGACGGGCAACTTCCTTTACCGGCGTCTCCGGCAGCACGGAAATGATTTCGGTCGTCATAACTTCTTTGGCCAAAACGCTCCCGCTTGTATTCACCGCATTTGCATCCATAAAAAAGCCTCCTTCATATTCAGGATACAGAACAGAAAACTAAATAACAGGGAACTAAATTACAATATATTATACCATTTTATAAAAATCCTGTGAACTGAATTTTAAGTATATAAAGACAGCAACGAAAATGACTTCTGCGCAAATTGGATAAATGTACCGGTTACCGCAGAAAATCTTTCATTGCAATGCATTTATCCGGTTTCCGTTTCTGTATGAGAGAAGTACAGGCGAATTACAATTCAGCGCCTCGTAATAATTTTTGGCGTCCAACACAATAAAGCTGGCCGGTTTTCCGGGTTCAAGTCCATAATGGTCAGGCACATGCAGCGTTCTTGCGGCATTCGTTGTAATGAAACGGTAACTGTCCATGATATCCTGATATCCCATCATCTGGCACACATGCAATCCCATGAACACCACATCCCGCAAATTACCGTTCCCCATCGGATACCAGGGATCGCAGATATCATCATGCCCAAAGGAAACATTGATGCCTTCCGCCAGCAGTTCTTTTACGCGGGTTACGCCCCGCCGTTTCGGATACGGGTCCGTCCTTCCCTGCAAATGCGTATTCACCAACGGATTCGCTACAAAGTTGATGCGGCTCATTTTCAGCAGCCGCATCAGCCGCAGCACATAGGCGTTGTTATAGGAATGCATGGCTGTGGTATGGCTGGCAGTAACGCGGTCGTACAACTCCAGTTCCAACGCACGGGCAGCCAGCG
The DNA here is from genome assembly GCA_017405945.1 of Acidaminococcaceae bacterium. GTDB lineage: Bacteria > Bacillota > Negativicutes > Acidaminococcales > Acidaminococcaceae > Succiniclasticum. The sequence continues at coordinate 3,873 of JAFQZL010000003.1, read as the reverse complement.
TTTCCAATCCGCGCGAGGCTTCGTCGTCAATTTCATCGCAGTGCACATCCACCAGAAGACCATGCTCCGCAGCCAGCTGCAAGGCAAAATTCAGAGACTCCACGCTGTATTCCCGGGTAAATTCAAAATGCGGAATGGCGCCTACCGCATCCGTTCCCATGCGTACCGCCTCCTGCATCAGCCGCCTGCCGTCGGGATAACTGAGGATGCCTTCCTGAGGAAAGGCCACGATCTGGATCTCCACAAAGTCTCTCAGCTCTTCCCTGAGTTCCAGCATGGTTTCCAATGCCAGCAGCGAAGGGTCGGTCACGTCAACATGGGTACGGATATACTGGACGCCATGAGCCGCGTACATGCGGACTGCCCGGATAACCCGCTCCCGTATATCGGCTTTATTCAGCTTACTCTTCCGTTTAGCCCAGCATTCAATACCTTCAAATAATGTCCCGGATTCGTTCCAGACCGGATCGCCCGCAGTCAGGCAGGTATCCAGATGGACATGGGATTCGATGAACGGGGGGAGAACCAGCCTGCCCTCCAGGTCCGTCACGGTTTCGCCCTGTTCAGGCAACAGCTTTGTTCCGATTTCCAAAAACAAGCCGTTTCTGATCCGGATATCCTGTAACGTTGTTTTGTTTTCAATACACGCGTTTGTGAATAACATGGCACTCTCCTGTTTCATCAGATCACCTCACCGGCGCGTTGCTTTATCATAAACCAGATAGCAGATACAGCCTGTGAACATGGCATTGATACTGGCAATGCCGGCATGGATAAAATTCCCTGCCAGCGCGCCGGCAATGACGCCTGCTACGGCGCCCCAGTGGACGCCTGTTGCCGCTTCCGCCCCCTTTTCGTAATGCTGCGGATGCGCGAAATAATCAAAGATGATGATGGCGCCTATCGGCGGCAGGGTTGCGTTTAAAAAGCTGAGCCAGCTCACAAAGTTGTTGTACAGATAGACAGAAGCCACTGTTCCGATCACGCCGCTTACGATTACCAAGGGGCGTTTGCGGACCCCGGTAATATTGGAAAGGCTGAGGCCGCCGCTGTACAGGGCATTGTCATTTGTCGTCCAGATGTTGGCTCCCAGCACCACAAGGGCGGGCAGCAGAAGCCCCTGGGCCATCATCACATAAAAAATATCGTCTTTCCCGGTAAAGGCTCCGCCCACTGCGCCGAAAGCAAACATCAGCGAGTTTCCAATCAGGAACGCAACAACCGTGGTGAACACGGCAGTTTTTCTGTTCGAAGCAAAACGGGTAAAATTGGGCGTTGTTGTCCCGCCGCTGACAAAAGAACCCACCACCATCCCGATGGCGTTAAAGACAGTAATGCTGCCGGCACTTCTGGCAAAAACCGCCGCAAGCCCGCCGCCGTCATAGGTAGCCGTGACCATTGAGTAAGTGCCCAGGACCAGGATCAGCGGAACAGATACATAACTGACAATTTCCATGCCCCTGATGCCAAAGTACGCGGATGCAGTCATGCAGAAACCGCCGGCAGCAATCAGCAGCAGCGGGTTTACATGAAGCACTTCCGCGGCAGGAAACGCGAACATGGCAACCCCCACGCCAAACCAGCCGATCTGCGTAAGGCTGATCAGCAGGGACGGAAGACGGGAACCGGCCACGCCAAAGGATCGCCGGGCCAGCAAGTCAAACGAAAGCCCGGTTCCGCAGCCGATATATCCTAAAACGCCGGTATATACAGCAAGAATGAGGCCACCGGCTATGACAGAAAAGATAAATTCAGGAAGATCCAGCCCGTTACCCATAGTGGCGCCCACTGACATGCTGGCAGAAAAAAAGGTGAAGCCCAGCATGATGAAAAACATGGACCAGAACGTCTTTCTGGCATACAGCGGAACGGATTCAAAGCTGTAATCTTTGTCTGTATGTGGCCGCTTATTGGATGACATGGCAAACCTCCCCCTCATACCTTCCTGTTTGTCTCATCATTGGTCAGTCTTGTTGATTTTATACTTTTCCAATCTGCATCCATTATAACAAAACAGCTGTAAAAAAATCTACGACCATAAGAAAAATCTTGATTCGGGTTTAATTATTTGACTTTCTCTGTTTTTTTAAGAACTGACTGTTAAACCCGTGTTTTCAAAAAAAGAAGCGCAGATTCCTCTGCGCTTCCCCGTAAACCTGTTAAATTTTTAATCAGATTTTCAGCAGCCGCACCTTGCTGATGCCGTCCAGACCCTGCAGCAGACGGATGGTTTCCTTGCCCACTTCGCTGTCTACAGTAAGGAACATCATCGCTACGCCATTCTGCTGGTTGCGGCTTACCTGCATGGTAGCGATATTAACCTTGGACGCGCCCAGCAGCGTACCGATCTGGCCGATCATGCCCGGCTTGTCTTCGTTGTTAACTGCCAGCATGAAAGCAGCAGGCTCTATATCAAACTGATAGCCGTTGATATCTTTGATGCGTACTTCCCCTTCCGGGTTCACGTTGCCGGCCGCCGTAAAGACGCCTTTCTTTGTATGTACTTTTACTTTCAGCAGGTTCACCGGGCTGTTTTCCTTGCTTTCAACTACTTCCACGCCGCGGCCTTCCGCTGTCAGTTCCGCATTAACATAGTTGACCCGTTCTTTCAGGACAGGCTCAAACAGTCCTTTCAGGACAGCGCGGGTCACCATATCGGTTTCGATTTCCGCTAACGCGCCGCTGTAAATCACTTCCACTTTTTCAACTGCGTCATGTTCCAGCTGGTAGTACAGCTTGCCCAGGTCTTCGCCCAGGGCCATGATTTTCTTCACTTCATCCAGTTCGCTGGCCTGAAGCGCCGGCAGGTTTACCGCATTGGGCACCATTTCGCCCCGCAGCGCGGCGATGACTTCTTCCGCAATGGCAATGCCTACGTTATCCTGCGCTTCCTGGGTGTCAGCGCCCAGATGAGGCGTCAGCACGCACTGGGGCAGGTCGATCAGCGGGGAGATCGGTTTCGGCTCGTCTACCAGCACGTCGATGCCGGCGCTGGCTACAATACCTTCCCGGATTGCGCGGGCCAGATCCTGTTCATTGTACAGACCGCCCCGGGCGCAGTTTACAACGCGGACACCCTTTTTGCATTTCTGCCATTCTTTATAGGTAATCATGTTCATCGTTTCTTCGGTTTTCGGTGTATGGATGGAGATTACGTCGGATTCTTTCAGCAGTTCGTCCAGAGTCTCGCATTTCTTAACGTTGTATTTTTTAAAACGGGCATCCGCAATGTACGGATCGTAAGCGATAACTTTCATGCCGAAAGCCTGCATGCGGGTGGTCAGCAGACCGCCGATACGACCCAGGCCGATGATACCCAGGGTCTTGCCCAGCAGTTCCATGCCCTTCAGACCGTCCCGGTTCCAGACACGGCTTTCGATCATCTTATGGGCTTTTACCGTGTTGCGGCAGGAGGCCAGCAGCAAGCCTACCGTATGCTCGCAGGCGGAAACGATGTTGGACTCCGGTGTGTTAACTACGATGACGCCGCGCTTGGTGGCGCCTTCCATCTGGATATTATCCACGCCGTTGCCGGCACGGCCAACCACTTTCAGGTTGGTTGCGTGTTCATAAAATTCTTCATTGATTTTCGTTACGCTGCGAACGATGATAGCGTCGTATTCGGGAATGCGTTTCAGCAGTTCTTCCCGGGACAGGTTCATCTCCACATCGACCTGCAGATCTTTCTGGGCTTTTAACAGGGCAACGCCTTTGTCCGAAATTTTTTCCGTTACAATAATTTTTTTCATTTTCTTTTCCTCCTTTTTGTTTGCGGCACATGGCAATCACGTTGCGCCGCAGGTAAGGAACCGCGAAAACAGTTTGGCAGTTCCGAAGGACCGGAGCAAAAGCAATAAAAAACTCCCGTCCCTG
>JAFQZL010000063.1 GCA_017405945.1 Acidaminococcaceae bacterium | reverse complement strand
GAAGGGTTCCGGGAAGTTGCGCCGGGCCAGTTCGCCCGGCTGAAGGTCTATCCCATCTGCGACGGGCACAACCGCTGCTTCGCCGCCGCCGCCTTTGAAGACCGGGAAGCCGACGTGGTATTCTGGGACGCCACCATGGACTTCCTGCACGGCAGTAAAACAGACTATGCCTCTAACAGCTGCTACCGCCGCCTGTCCAGTATCGACGGGCTGGTGCTGGTGAATGCCCGGGACGGGCTGATTCTTGCAGCCAACAACGCGGCCCGGCATATTTACCGGGTGCTGGGCGTCGGACACCTGGTAGGCCGGCGAACCAGCAGCGAAGAGATTAACTGGAACGGCATCGACAACGTTTTGTACACAGGCACGGCCGAAGAACAGGAACTGCAGAAGAAAGGCCTGTTCCTGGATTTCCGTTTTATCCCGCTGCATGCGGCCGGAAGCATTGAGCGCATCATTGTAGTTATCGAAGACGTGACCCAGCTGAAGCTGAAGGACGAAGAACTGCGGGTAAAGGCTGCGGTGATCCGGGAGATCCATCATCGGGTCAAGAACAATCTGCAGACCATCGCCAGCCTGCTGCGACTGGAACAGCGCCGGGCAGCCTCGGAAGAAACAAAGGTCGTGCTGCGGGATTCCATCAACCGGATCAGCAGCATCGCGCTGGTACACGAGTACCTTTCCGGGCAGGGAACGGAACTGGTGGATATCAACGAACTGGGCAACGGCGTGTGCCGCACGGTCATGAGCAGTATGAAAACGCCGGATTTGGAGCTGGAAATGAAATTTTCCGCAGATAACCTGCGATTACCCTCCCAGCAGGCGGCCAGTCTGGCCCTGGTGCTGAACGAATTATTGCAAAACGCGCTGGAGCACGGGTTTGAAAACCGGAAAAAGGGAACACTGACAGCTACCATCAGCCGGCTGGACGAAGACGGAGGAAACCGGGAAAAGCTCCAGGGCAAGGCAGCTGAAGCTGTGTCCTATGCCGGCAGCGCCAAAAAGGAAAACGACGACCGGTTGCTTCTGCTGGTAACAGATGACGGCGTGGGCCTGCCTTCCGGTTTTGATCTGCAGAAAACCAAAAGCCTGGGCCTCAAGATCGTGCAGACCGTCGTGCAGTCCGATTTAAAGGGAACGTTCACGCTGGAACCCCGTACCGACGGAAGCGGCACAGTGGCCAGGGTGGTCATCCATATATAATTGAAAGGATAAAACAGGGTCAGACTTGCGTTACAGTTCGGCAGAGACAGACCAAATAGAAAGTAGATAATTCCAAAAATATAAAAATCTGATTTGTTTTGTATCGGGTTATGGAGAGGTTGTATTGTGTAATGGAGGGGTCAGAGTGATAAAACCGTTAAAGATACTGATTGCGGATGACGAAGCATTGCTGCGCCTGGACCTGCGGGAAATGCTGGAAGAAGCGGGACACATCGTCGCAGGCGAAGCGGAAAACGGAAAAATCGCTGTAAGCCTTGCGGAACGTGAACGACCGGACCTGGTCATCATGGATGTGAAAATGCCGGAGATGGACGGCCTGGAAGCCGCCAAGCTCATCGGGGAAGCAAAACTGGCCCCGGTGCTGCTGCTCACCGCCTACAGCCAGCAGGAAATCGTACAGGAAGCAACCAATTCCGGCGTTTTCGCCTATTTGGTAAAACCGGTCCGGGAAGAGGAACTGTTCCCCGCCATTGAGATCGCCATCAGCCGTTTTGCCGCCTTCCAGCGGTTAAACGCCGCACTGGACAAGGCAAAGGACGATCTGGAGACCCGGAAGCTGCTGGACCGGGCCAAGGGCATCCTGATGGATCAGTATAAATTTACAGAAAAAGATGCCTTTCAGGCCATGCAAAAGCTCAGCATGGATCGTCGGCTTTCCCTGAAGGCAGTGGCCAAAGCCGTGATTGCCAGTGCAGAGATACACGAAAAGGAAACGGGAAAAAAGAAAAGCAGAAAATGAATTTTTATTCATGATTTATTTGACAAAGCCCCGGTAACAGTGTTACAATTTTATAGATAACAAAGGCGTTCTTTGCCGTGCCATTTTGCGTACGGCAAGGAGCGCCTTTATTTTGTCGGGCCGCGAACTGTTCGGCTTTGCTTTTATGAATTTTTCAGCGAAGACTGTCAGCATTTCTCCGAAAAGAAGCGGCCCGGGAAAAAATGAAATGAAATCGAGGCAACTATTATGGTAATCAACTTCAACCGAAAGATCCTTCTGGAAGACGGGCAGGAGTACTACGGCTACGGCTTCGGCGCGTCCGGGGACAAGGTGCTGGAAATCGTCTTCAATACTTCTATGGTTGGCTATCAGGAGATCCTTTCGGATCCCTCTTACACGGATCAGGCCGTGGTAATGACCTATCCGCTGATTGGCAACTACGGCATGGCGGAAGAGGATTACGAGTCTGCGCACCCCAGTATCGGAGCGCTGATCGTACGGGAGTACAATGACGAGCCTTCCAACTTCCGCAGCGCGGCGACCCTGGGGGATGTTATGAAAAAATACGGTATTGTGGGCGTCTGGGGCGTGGACACCCGCAAACTGAACCGGAGCATCCGGGACTTCGGAAGCCGCAGGGCGCTGGTCACCGACGCCGCCACCCCGCGGGAAAAAGGACTGAACGTGTTGAAAGAAAGCAGCCTTCCCACCGATGCCGTTTCCCGGGTAAGCCGGAAAACCCCGGAGGAATTCCCGGCAGAGCAGGCGCGTTTCCATGTAGCCGCCATCGACTGCGGCATGAAGCAGAACATCGTCTGTTCCCTGAATAAGCGGGGCTGCAGCGTGACAATCGTTCCCTGGGATACCACGGCAGAAACGATCCGGTTGCTGCAACCGGACGGCGTCTTCATTTCTAACGGGCCCGGGGACCCTGCCGACGTGCCCCAAACCATCGAAACGATCCGGCAGCTGCTGGGAACCGTTCCCATCTTCGGAATCTGCCTGGGCCACCAGATCATCTCCCTGGCCTACGGCGCCAGAACCTACAAGCTGAAGTTCGGGCACCGGGGCGGCAACCATCCGGTGAAAAATCTGGAGACGGGCAAAATCGAAATCACCTCCCAGAACCATTCCTACGCGGTGGACACGGACAGCCTCGCCCATACGCCCCTGCAGGTAACCCACGTAAACCTGCTGGACCAGACGGTAGAAGGTGTGAAATGCGAAAAAGACCGGGTGTTCAGCGTCCAGTACCATCCGGAAAGCGCCCCCGGCCCTCAGGACAGCGCCTACCTCTTCGACCGCTTTATCCACATGATGGAGGAAGGGGGTACGTACCATGCCTAAAAGAACAGACATAAAAAAAGTACTCGTCATCGGCTCCGGCCCCATCGTCATCGGTCAGGCCGCCGAGTTTGACTATGCAGGCACCCAGGCCTGCCTGGCCCTGAAAGAAGAAGGCTATCAGGTCATCCTCTGCAACTCCAACCCGGCCACCATCATGACCGATACCAGCATAGCCGACAAAGTGTACATGGAACCCCTGACCCTGGAATATATCGCCAAGATCATCCGCTTTGAGCGGCCCGACGCCATCCTGCCGGGCATCGGCGGCCAGACGGGCCTGAACCTGGCCATGCAGCTGGAAAAGAAAGGCATCCTGGCAGAGTGCCGGGTAGAACTGCTGGGAACGGACAGCCGCTCCATCGAACAGGCGGAAGACCGGGAACTGTTCAAGGAACTCTGCGAGTCCTTAGGGGAACCGGTGCTGCCTTCCGATATCGCAGGTACCGTGGAAGACGGCCTGCACGTCGCGGAAAAGATCGGTTACCCGGTCATCCTGCGCCCTGCCTTTACCCTGGGGGGCACCGGCGGCGGCTTTGCGGACAACGAAACAGAGTTTGTGCCTCTGATGAAACACGCCCTGGAGCTTTCTCCCGTCCGGGAAGTGCTGATTGAAAAAAGCATCAAAGGCTTCAAGGAAATCGAATATGAAGTGATGCGGGATAAGAACGATACCGCCATCACCATCTGCAACATGGAGAACCTGGACCCGGTGGGCATCCACACCGGGGATTCCATCGTGGTCTGCCCGTCCCAGACCCTGACCAACAAGGAATACCACATGCTGCGGGACAGCGCCCTGAAAATCATCCGGGCACTGAAAATCGAAGGCGGGTGCAACGTCCAGTTCGCCCTGGACCCCAACTCCTTCCAGTATTATTTAATCGAAGTCAACCCCCGTGTCTCCCGTTCCTCCGCCCTGGCCTCCAAGGCCAGCGGCTACCCCATCGCCCGTGTCTCCGCCAAAATCGGCATTGGCATGACCCTGGACGAGATCCAGATTGCCAACACTCCCGCCTCTTTTGAACCTGCGCTGGATTATGTGGTGACCAAGCTTCCCCGCTTCCCTTTCGATAAATTTGCCGACGCCAACAATTCCCTGTCCACCCAGATGAAAGCCACCGGGGAAGTGATGAGCATCGGCCGGACATTTGAGGAAAGCCTGCTGAAAGGCATCCGTTCCCTGGAAATCGGCGCTTTTCATATTCATCTGCGCAAATTCGATACCATGAGCCGGGAAGAGCTCCTTGCGTACATCCGCATCGGCACGGACGACCGGATCTACGCCATCGCCCAACTGTTCCGCCTGGTCTGCGACGTGGACTCCATAGCCGGAGAGACGGCCATCGACCGGTTCTTCCTCCGCAAAATCCGGAAGATCGTGGCAATGGAAGAGGAAATCCGCAACCACCCCGACGACATCCCCACACTGCGGGACGCCAAGAAACACGGCTTCTCCGATAAAGAAATCGGCCTGCTGTGGAACAAAACGGAAATTGAAATCTATAATCTGAGGCAGCAAAGCGGTATCAAACCTGTATATAAAATGATTGACACTTGCGCCTCTGAATTCGAAAGTTATATCCCCTACTTTTATTCTACCTACGAAGAGGAAAATGAATCCCGCCATTCGGACAAGAAGAAGATTGTAGTGCTGGGATCTGGCCCCATCCGTATCGGCCAGGGCGTGGAGTTTGATTACTCCACCGTCCATGCGGTACAGACCATTCAGAAAGCAGGTTATGAAGCCATCATCATCAACAACAACCCGGAAACGGTTTCCACCGACTACACCTGCTCCGACAAGCTGTACTTCGAGCCCCTCTGCCCGGAAGACGTGATGAATATCATCGAACTGGAACAGCCGGAGGGTGTCATTGCCACCTTAGGCGGACAGACCGCCATCAATCTGGCAGACCCGCTGAAGGAACGGGGCGTGAAGATTATCGGCACGGACTGCGATGCTATCGACAGGGCGGAGAACCGGGATTTGTTCGAAAAACTGCTGCTGTCCCTGCACATCCCCCAGCCCCGGGGTGAAGCCGTCACCAGTATTGAGGCCGGCATGGAAGCGGCCCGCCGCATCGGATATCCCGTCCTGGTACGCCCCAGCTTTGTGCTGGGCGGCCGGGCCATGCAGATCGTGGGCAAGGAAAAGGACATGCGCGACTATCTGAAAACCGCGGTGGAAGTGGACGAAGACAAACCAGTGTTAGTAGATAAATACATCCGGGGCAAGGAAGTGGAAGTGGATGCAGTCTGCGACGGGGAGCACGTGTTCGTGCCCGGCATCATGGAACTGGTTGAACGGACCGGCGTCCATTCCGGTGATTCCATCAGCGTATATCCTTCCTACAGCCTTTCCGAAAAGGTGAAGGAAATCATACTGGATTATACGGAGAAGTTAGGATTGGGCATCGGTATCAAAGGGCTGTTTAACATCCAGTTCATCGTAGACGTCAACGAACAGGTCTATATCATTGAAGTAAACCCCCGCTCTTCCCGGACCGTCCCCTTCTTATCCAAGGCCACCGGTTACAGTCTGGCGGACATCGGCACCCTGGCCATTTTGGGCGTGTCCCTGCGGGAACAGGGCATCACAGAACGGTATCCGAAAGAGAAGACCCGGTACTACGTAAAGTGTCCTGCCTTCTCTTTCTCCAAGCTCCGGGGCATGGACGCCTACCTTTCGCCGGAAATGAAGTCCACCGGGGAAGCCATCGGCTACGACGATAAGCTGCACCGGGCCGCTTTCAAGGCCCTGATTGCCTCCGGCCTGACCCTTAAAAATTACGGTGCCATCGTTGTCAGCGTGGCAGACGAAGACAAGGAAGAAACCATTCCGCTGATCCGGCGCTTTTACAACATGGGCTTTAACATCGAAGCCAGCACCCTGACAGGGGAAGTGCTGCGGGAGCACGGCATCCGCACCCGGATTCGCCACAAACCCAGCGAGGGCAGCGAAGAGATACTGGACTCGATTCGTGCGGGGTATGTGAGCTACGTCATCAACACCCGGGCCATCCTCTCCGGCGTCCACTACGGCGACGGCGTGGCCATCCGCCGGGTGGCCGCCCAGAACAATGTGGTAATGCTCACCTCTCTGGATACCGTCCGCATGCTGCTGGACGTGCTGGAGGAAGTGACTATGGGGATTTCGACGATTGACGCGAAATAGGAATTCTTAATAAATGAGCAGAGGCTTTTAGAGTCTCTGCTCTTTATTTATGATGAAGGTGATTAGCTAACAAAATTTAGAATTTGCCAGCAGCAAGAATCTGATACAAATCAAACCAGAAAAGGAACCGACAACGCAAAAACGTTATGCCCCCGCTCTCTTCCAGTTTGACAGTTGTATCTTTCGGCTTCGCCTTTACAGACATATAAACTGTCTATCTTATATATTAAAGAGTGCGTGGGGTCAAACCCCAGTATTCATGCGGCCTGGCGAAAAAAATCCGGGTGTTTTTTCCCCCGGATCGCTTAGCGGAATATACCGAAAAGGAGAATTAAAAAACGACAACACTGCCGGGATGCGTCTGCCCGGCAGCATTGTCCAAACAAAGGAAAAAAGAATGTAAGAGAGAGTCTTTATTGTGATGCTATGTTCAGCTGTTAATGCCGAACAGCAGGTCACCGTAGGTCGGATAGGGCAGGTACTCCTTGCCCAGCAGCACTTCCACCCCGTCGCCGCTCCTGCGCAGCACTTCCATGGCAGCCAGCACTTTGTTGTGATACACGGTGCTGGCTTTTTTCTGGTCTTCGATGGCTTCCGCTTTGGCCAGTTCTTTCGCCAGGGCTTCGCCATCCTTATACATAGCTGCCGTGGCTTCCTGCAGCTTTTTCAAAAACACCACGTCCGGTTTCAGCCCCAGCGCTTTCTCGTTCAGGGCGGTTTCGGACAGGTCTTTCAGGTATTTTTTGGCAGCCGGCAGCAAGTCTTTATGCAGCATATCAAGCATGGTCAGGGCTTCGATGTTCAGAGTCTTGTTGTACAGCTCATACTGGATCTCGCAACGGGACAACACTTCCGTTTTGGTAAAGATGCCATGCTTCACCACCAGGTCCACGTTCTTCTTGCTGGTCATGCAGGCCAGGGCTTCCGGCGTGGATTTGTTGTTATACAGCCCGCGTTTCGCTGCTTCTTCCACCCAGGCGTCGGTGTAGCCGTTGCCGTTGAACACGATACGCCTGTGTGCCAGGTAGATTTCTTTTACCAGTTTTTTCACGGCGGCATCCAGTTCTTCCGGCGCGGTGCCTTCCAGCTTATCCGCCACCCATTCCAGCTCTTCCGCCACGATGGTGTTCAGGTAGGCGTTGGGACAGGCCAGGCTGGCCTGGGAACCTGCCATGCGGAATTCAAACTTGTTGCCGGTAAAGGCAAAGGGAGAGGTACGGTTGCGGTCCGTGTTATCTTTGCTCACCGCGGCCAGGGTGTTGCCGCTGAGCTTCATCTGGATATGGCCGTTGGTTTTATACTCCTGCCCGGAGGCAATGGCTTCCAGCACCCCGGTGAGTTCCGTACCAAGGAAGATGCTGACGATGGCTGGCGGCGCTTCGTTGGCGCCCAGACGGTGATCGTTGCCCGCGCTGGCCACGGTGCCCCGCAGCACATCCTGGTATTCATCGATGCCTTTGAGGATGGCCGCCAGGAACAGCAGGAACTGGTTATTGTGATAGGCATCGCTGCCGGGATCCAGCAGGTTTTTCCCTTCCAGGGTGGAGAGGGACCAGTTGTTGTGTTTGCCGCTGCCGTTCACACCGTCAAAAGGCTTTTCGTGAAGCAGGCAGACCATTCCGTGCTTTAAGGCGATGCGTTTCATAAATTCCATGGTCAGCTGATTGTAGTCGCAGGCCAGGTTCACGGACGTGTATACGGGCGCCAGTTCGTGCTGGGCGGGGGCTACTTCGTTATGCTCCGTTTTGGCCGGGATTCCAAGCTTCCACAGTTCTTCGTCCAGTTCTGCCATGAAAGCTTTCACCCGGGGTTTGATGGCGCCGAAATAATGGTCTTCCATTTCCTGCCCTTTGGGCGGCTTTGCCCCGAACAGGGTACGGCCCGCAAAGACCAGGTCCTTTCGTTTTTCCCACATGGCCTTGTCTACCAGAAAATACTCCTGTTCCGGGCCCACGTTGGTAATAACTTTTTCAGTGTGTATGCCGAGAATAGCCAGCAGCCTTCTGGCCGCTTCACTTAATACGGCAATGGAACGCAGAAGTGGGGTCTTCTTGTCCAGCACATCCCCGGTGTATGAACAGAACGCGGTAGGAATGTACAGACAATCATCTTTGATAAATGCGTAACTAGTGGGATCCCAGGCGGTGTAGCCACGGGCTTCAAAAGTGGCGCGCAGACCACCGGATGGGAAGCTGGATGCGTCCGGCTCGCTCTGAATCAGATCTTTCCCGGAGAAGTCCATGATGACCCGGCCGTCCGCCGCCGGGGCGATAAAGCTGTCGTGCTTTTCCGCCGTAATGCCCGTCATGGGCTGGAACCAGTGGGTGAAATGGGTGCAGCCATTTTCCAGCGCCCAGTCTTTCATGGCATACGCCATCATATCGGCCAGCTCCCGGGTCAGGGGCAGACCTTCCTCCACCATTTTGCGGAACGTGCGGAAAGTCTTGGCCGGAAGCCGGTCCTTCATCACCCGTTCATTAAATGTAAGACTGCCAAATAATTTTGGGACATTAACCATGTTCTTCTCTCCTTTCTATTCTACCGTGACCGACTTGGCCAGGTTCTTTGGCTTATCAATGTCGCAGCCGTTTTCCTTTGCAACGTAATAGGCCAGCAGCTGCAACGGTACAATTTCCACCACCGCGGAAAACAGGGCGTCAATCTTCGGGATAAACAGCAGGTCATCCGCCACGGAAACGATCTTCTGATTGTTCCGGAAGGTCAGGGCCAGCACTTCCGCGCCCCGTGATTTCACTTCCACAATGTTGCTCAGGGTCTTTTCCATGATGGCGGGATTGCCGCACAGGGCAATGACGGGCTGGTGCTCTTCTATCAGGGCGATGGTCCCGTGCTTTAACTCTCCTGCCGCGTAGGCTTCCGCATGCAGATAGGATATTTCTTTCATCTTCAGCGCGCCCTCCAGGGCAATGGCGTAATCCGTGTTCCTTCCAATAAAGAACAGGGATTTGCTGGCATGATACTTCTTCGCCAGCGCAGGAATCGATGAGTTCAGGTCAAAGGCCTGCTGAATCTGCCGGGGCAGCGCCTGCAGGGCAGTCAGCAGTTTCCGTTCTTCGCCTTCCGTGCGTCCCAGCTGTCCCGCAAAATAGATGGCCAGTAAATACAGCACCGTCACCTGGGTGGTATAGCCTTTCGTAGTAGCCACGGCAATTTCCGGACCGGCCCAGGTGTATACGGTGTAATCCGCCAGCTTGGCCACGGTGCTGCCAACCACATTGACGACCGCCAGCGTCCTGGCTCCCTTGGCCTTGCATTCCTTCAGGGCCGCAATGGTGTCTGCCGTTTCTCCGGACTGGGATATCACAATGACCAGTGTTTGCTTATCAATGAGCGGATCGCTGTAACGCAATTCGCTGGCCAGCACCACTTCCACCGGAATGCGGCACAGCTTTTCGATGGCGTATTTCCCGGCGCAGCCCGCATAATAGGCCGAACCGCAGGCAGTAATGATGATCTTGCGGATTTCCCCGATTTCAGAAGCGGTTAAGCCCAGTTCTTCAAATACGACCTTCCCCTCTTTGATACGGGGCGCAATGGTCGCCTTTACCGCGCCGGGCTGTTCCATGATTTCCTTCAGCATGAAATGCTCATAGCCGCCCTTTTCTGCCGCCTGCACATCCCACAAGATGCGGGTAACCTTCTTCCGGATTTCCTGACCGGTACAGTCAAATATCCTAATGGTTTCGCAGGAGAGTTCCGCGAATTCGCCGTCTTCCAGATAAATCACGTTGCGGGTGTGGTTCACCAGCGCCGTCACATCGGAAGCGAAATAGTTCTCCCCGATGCCGACCCCCAGGATCAGCGGGCTGGCTTCCCGCACCGCGTAAATCTTGCCCGGTTCTTCCGAACAGATGACCCCCAGCGCATAGGAGCCCTGCAGGCGGTTCGTCGTCTTCAGCAATGCCTTCCGCATATTGCCCCGGTAATACATTTCAATCAGATGGACGATGACTTCCGTGTCGGTTTCGCTTTCAAAATGATAGCCGTCACGGATCAGTTCGTCCCGTAACTGCATATAGTTTTCGATGATGCCGTTGTGCACCACCGCAAAACGGCCGTCATTGCTCAGATGGGGGTGTGCGTTTTCTTCCGTAGGCGCCCCGTGGGTAGCCCAGCGGGTGTGACCGATTCCCGTCGACCCGGGCACGCCTGCCCCGTCCCGGGTTTTCTCGCACAAATTCGCAATCCGCCCCGTCACCTTGCTCACTGTAATCTTCTGCCCATCCATGACGGCAATGCCTGCCGAATCATAGCCCCGGTATTCCAGCTTTTTCAAGCCGTCCAGCAGAAGCGGCGCAGCGCTTTGCGTACCGGTAAATCCAACAATTCCACACATAAAGACTGCCTCCCTGTAACTCTTTTCTTCTATTTCTCTTTATAAAACAAAAAAGCAACAAAGACCGGCAGGTATAAACACCTGCCCACAACGTCTTTGTTGCTTGAATCCAACAACGTTTCTTTTCAGAAATTCTACTCAGAGAAACTTGCGGAACCGTTCCACAGCTTCTTCCGTTGCTTTCCGGCTGGCAAAAGCCGTGAGGCGGAACCACCCTTCGCCGCTGCTTCCGAACCCGGAACCGGGCGTGCCCACGATACCCAGCTTCTCTAAAAGGAAATCAAAAAATACCCAGGATTTCATCTGCCGGGGACACTGCATCCAAATGTACGGTGAATTCGTTCCCCCGTAATACGTGATGCCTTTTTCCTGCAGCGCTGCCCCGATCAGCCTTGCGTTCTCTTTATAGTAAGCCAGGTTTTCCCGGCACTGTTTCTGTCCTTCCGGCGTAAACACCGCTTCCGCGGCCCGTTGCACAATATAAGGAACCCCGTTGAACTTGGTAGTCTGACGCCGCAGCCACATCTTATTCAACGACATTGCTTTACCGTTTTTCGTTTTGCGCTTTAATGCCAGAGGCACTACGGTATACCCGCAGCGGGTACCGGTAAAGCCCGCCGTTTTGGAAAGGGAGCACAATTCGATGGCGCATTCCTTTGCCCCTTCAATCTGGAAAATACTGCGGGGCAGTGCTTCGTCTTCGATAAACGCTTCGTAGGCTGCATCGTACAGAATCACCGCGCCGTTTTGCCGGGCATACGCCACCCACTCTTTCAGCTGCGCTTTGGAATAAGCCGCTCCGGTCGGATTATTGGGAGAACACAGGTAGATGATGTCCGCCTTCACGGCCGGGTCCGGCATGGGCAGGAATCCGTTTTCCGGGCTTCCCTCCATGAACACGATCTTTCTTCCCCGCATGATGTTGGTATCCAGATACACCGGGTACACCGGATCCGGAACCAGAATCACGTTGGCGTCGTCAAAGATATCCGTAATATTGCCGCAATCGCTTTTCGCGCCGTCGCTGATAAAAATCTCTGAAGATTCCAATGTCACGCCGAAGCCTGCGTAATACTTCACCAGCGCTTCATGCAGAAATTCATAACCCTGCTCCGGACCGTAACCCCGGAAGGTTTCCTTCACGCCCATCTCCGCCGCAGCTTTCTGCATCGCTTCCACTACGACCGGAGCCAGGGGAAGGGTCACATCACCGATTCCCAGCCGGATGATTTTCTTCTCCGGATGCTCTGCAGAAAAGTCCGCAACCTTATGCGCCACCTGTGAAAACAGGTAACTGTCTTCCAGCGCGGCGAAATTCTCATTGACCCATGCCATGATAATGAAGAAACTCCCTTACTGTTATCTGTCTGTTTACGGGATTTGCCAATCCCTGTCTGTCATTATTGCAAATTCACTGTTTTTTATTGGAAAACTGATCCTCACACAGCCCAATGACAGCCGCATTCGCCCCTCTGTCTCGCATTTCCCCCTGCGGCTGCCAGGCTGCGTTTTCGAAAAAATCGAAAAACAAAAAAGCAACAAAGACGCACGGATACAACATCCGCAACACCTTTGTTGCTTACAGGGTTATTTTAATACGGTTTGACAATTTTGTAAAGAGGATATTTCAAAAAAACGGTCCTGCTGCCGCAGCAAGGGCTCAATTGTTCGGATAATTTTTATTATTAGCTTTAATATTCTTATTGATAATAATTCTTGCAAATGATAAAATAAGGTAACCAATCAGAACGAAGCTTTCGTTTTGAGTATTGGACCTTAAGGGAACTCTGACTGAATCCATACAACATTTTCGTTTCATATTTCGTAGTGTTATTCGTCATAAAGCGACAGAGGGAGGTTAATTATGGCAGAGCGCAGGATCACATACGACAACGAACTGGAAATCATGATTGAGGACTATCTGGCAAACCCGCTGGAAGCGGAATTGGACCGCATCATCGAAGGATTGGCGGAAGAAGAGCTTGTGGAACGCAGAGCCAAAGTACAGTCGGTACTGGAAGGCCGTGAGAAATTCGAAATCCCCAGCGCTCAGGTACTGCATAATATTATGGAAGTATGGCGGGCCTTCCGTCCTTCCGTGTACAAAAAGCTGAAACGCATGGACATCATGCCCCTGGAAGCAGAACGGCTGCTGCAGGAACAGGGCCGCATCAAATCCAAGCTGCCCTATAATCGCGAAACGACGGATATGTTCACCCTGATCGGCAAAGACCAGGATCCGCTGAACGAGTATCCGGAATAAAGATAACGTAAAGCGTGCAAGGATTGAGCAATACATTGTACGTGTTTGCGTAATTTCATGAGACGAAATGAGCCGCCCTTGGAAAGACTGTCTGAGGGGCAAAGCCCCGAGTTTCGAAGCCACAGGCGAATGAGTCCTTGAAACAGCAAACACGGCACAGTATTGCGAAACCTTGCACGCATTCGTTTTTCTCAGGCAGAATACTGTACAAAAACCCCGGTATCCTTACGGACACCGGGGTTTCGGACTTCCTGAGGCGGCAGGAAGTCCACTATCACACAGCAGCTAAGGCGGTAGCCGCTGTGAATATGCCTTTGTGTAAGATAGCGCTGACGACCTTTACATCTTGCCGCTCTGCATATGCTTGATGGCCGCCCGGTCCATATCGAAGCAGCGGATCAGCTCAGTAACCGCCTGGCTTGGAGAAATCAGCCCGTTTACAACGGAATGTTCAACCAGCGGGATACGGCCTTTAATCATAGGATCGTTAAAGAACAGGTTATGGAGATGCTCGTCAATCATGCCGCGTACCCAGGAAAGAAGCTGTGCTTTACGGCGTTTCTGGAACACTCCGGATTCTTTCGTTTCTTTTTCAAACTTCCGCATTACGGCCCACAGTTCGGGCAAGCCGTCATGGGTCAGAGCGGAACATTTATAAGCATGGGTCTTCCACCCTTCCGTGGCCGGACGGATGAATTCCACCATACGTTCGTATTCACCCTGGGTCACGGTAGCCCGCGCCAGGTTTTCGCCGTCCGCTTTGTTAACTACAATCGCGTCGGCCAATTCCATGATACCTTTTTTGATACCCTGCAGATCGTCGCCTGCGCCGGTCAGAACAACCAGCATAAAGAAGTCTACCATATTGCGGACGGTCGTCTCCGACTGGCCTACGCCTACGGTTTCTACCAGAATTACGTCATACCCTGCCGCTTCGCAGAGCATCATGGTCTCGCGGCTCTTACGGGCCACGCCGCCTAACGTTCCGCCGGAAGGCGTGGGACGGATGAAGCAGTTCGGTTCCCGGGACAGATTCTGCATACGGGTCTTATCACCCAGAATGGAACCGCCGGTCAGAGGACTGGTGGGGTCAACGGCCAGAACGGCCACTTTGTAGCCCATGCTGCACAGCAGCTGGCCAAAGGCCTCGATAAACGTACTCTTGCCTGCGCCGGGGACACCGGTGATACCGATGCGCAGCGCCTTGCCCGTTTTTGGCAGCAGCCCCTGCAATACACGCTGGGCCTTATCAAAATCTTTGGGAGCATTACTTTCGATCAGAGTAATCGCTTTGGATAACATCACGCGATTGCCTTCGCCTACGCCCTTTACAATCTCGTCAAGAGTGGGTTTCCTGCGCAACGGAACCCTGCGGACTGCATTAGGATCATAGACTTTTTCTTCCGAGTTGGCGTTAACTTTCGTGTCGATGCCACCCATTACGGAACAGGCAAAGTTTTCATTTGCATCCTCAGGCACCCAGCTGGGATGTAAATCAGATTTTGGAATTTCAGGCATGATTATCATCTCAACTTTCTTCATATATGGTTATGCGGCATGCGGCACGCTGTGCTGACCGTATGCGTTCCGCGTCCCGTTCCCCATACATGAAATAAATGGGCTGTCTGCCCCCGTTACCACAACAGGGGCAGGCACGCACCATAATACTTCTTACGCTTGGGAACTGTCCGTCAACAGCCGGTCAGGCTGTCTTCCCTACAATTCCGTTATTCCTGAGCCGCTTCCTCTTTCGCACGGTCTACTAACATCTGCAGCAGTTTGATGCAGCACTTCGGAATGTTGGTACCAGGCCCGAAGATGGCAGCTGCGCCATGATCGTACAGATAATCGTAATCCTGTGCGGGGATAACGCCGCCGATGGTTACCAGAATATCCTCACGGCCGCGTTTTGCAAGTTCTTCCACCAGAGCCGGCAGCAAGGTCTTGTGACCGGCAGCCAGGGAGGAGAAGCCTACCATGTGAACGTCGTTGTCCACTGCGTCCTGTGCAGTTTCTTCCGGAGTCTGGAACAGAGGCCCTACGTCAACGTCCCAGCCCATGTCAGCGAAGGAGGTCGCCAGAACTTTCTGTCCGCGGTCATGACCGTCCTGACCCATCTTAGCCAGGAAGATACGTGGCCGGCGGCCTTCCAGTTTTTCAAACTCTTTAGCCAGCGCATTGGCTTTTTCCATATCGTCGTTGCCGGAGAATTCGCTGCTGTATACGCCGGATACGGTGTGGATAACCGCATTGAAACGACCGGATACTTTTTCGATCGCGTCGGAGATTTCGCCCAGAGATGCACGGTCGCGGGCTGCCTGTACGGCGCATTCCAGCAGGTTGCCGTTTTCGCGGCTTTCTGCTGCTGCAGTCAGGGCTGCCAGATCGCGGGCAACGGCTTCCGGATTCCGTTCTGCACGCAGTTTTTCCAGACGTTTGATCTGAGCGTTACGAACAGCGGTGTTATCGATGGACAATACGTTCAGCGGGTCTTCCTTGGCCAGACGGTATTTGTTCAGGCCGACGATGGTTTCCTTGCCGCTGTCGATATTCGCCTGACGGCGGGCCGCGCATTCTTCGATACGCATCTTCGGCAGGCCGGTAGCGATAGCTTTGGCCATACCGCCCAGGGATTCAACTTCCTGGATGTGTGCCCATGCACGGCGGATGATCTCGTTGGTGAGGTATTCCAGATAGTAGGAGCCGCCCCACGGATCGATGATCTTGCAGACTTTGGTCTCGTCCTGGATGTACAGCTGGGTGTTACGTGCCAGACGTGCGGAGAAGTCGGTCGGCAGCGCGATGGCTTCGTCCAGTGCGTTGGTATGCAGGGACTGGGTGTGGCCCAGTGCTGCGGACATAGCTTCCATACAGGTACGGGAGATGTTGTTGAACGGATCCTGTTCGGTGAGGGACCAGCCGGAAGTCTGGGAGTGGGTACGCAGTGCCATGGATTTTGGATTCTTGGCGCCGAAGCTCTTCAGAATCTTCGCCCACAGTACACGGGCCGCACGCATCTTGGCAACTTCCATGAAGTAGTTCTTGCCCATATCCCAGAAGAAAGACAGACGTTTTGCGAAGGCGTCAACCTTCAGACCTGCTCTTTCACCGGTGCGGATGTATTCCATGCCGTCGGCCAGGGTGTAGCCTAATTCCAGATCGCAGGTTGCGCCGCATTCCTGAATGTGGTAACCGGAAATGGAAATGGAGTTGAACTTCGGCATGTAGTTGGTGGTGTACTCGAAAATGTCGCCGATAATACGCATGGACATATCAGGCGGATAAATGTAGGTGTTACGAACCATGAATTCCTTCAGAATATCGTTCTGAATGGTACCGGCCATGATCTTCTTGTCTACGCCCTGTTCCTCACCGGATACGATGAAGAAGGACAGAATCGGAAGAACGGCGCCGTTCATGGTCATGGATACGGACATCTGGTCCAGCGGAATGCCGGAGAACAGGATGTTCATGTCCAACATAGAGCAAACGGATACGCCTGCCTTACCAACGTCGCCTACTACACGGGGGTTATCCGCGTCGTAGCCGCGATGGGTCGGTAAGTCAAAGGCGATAGACAGACCTTTCTGACCGGCTGCCAGGTTGCGGCGGTAGAAAGCGTTGGATTCTTCTGCGGTGGAGAAACCGGCGTACTGACGTACGGTCCAGGGACGGAATACGTACATGGTGGAGTACGGCCCACGCAGGAACGGAGGAATACCGCTCATGAAATCCAGATGGTTGCATTTTTTGTAAATTTCAGCAGTGTACAGCGGATCAACCGGGATACGTTCCAGGGTTGTGCCTTTCAGGGCATCCCAGTTTTCACCGGTCTTCTTTTCCAGACCTTTCTTCCAGTCCTCATAGGAGCAGGAAGGGTGTTCGGGAAAACTAATCTTGGTGAAATCAGGATTCAGATTTGCCATTATTCAATCATCCCCTTCCTCTTCTGCAAGTCTTTCAGAATATCAAAGCAGTTGGCAGATACGCTGATGAAGTCGTCCACACCTGCGTCCAGATACGTCTGTTTCATATCTTTGGCAGGAGCGCCGGCCAGGAACAGTTTCATAGTCGGGTTGGCAGCTTTCAGCAGCGGAGCCATTCCCGGTACGTCTTCCGGATAGGTAGCGTCGGTGGAGCAGATAACCGCGCAGTCATACGGGGTGCCAGCTTCGTCGATGCCAGCCTTCAGTGCAGCCGCAGCCTTTTCCCAACGGGAATCGGGCTTGTCGGGGTCGTCCTGGAAACCATTGTTCAGATGCACGTTGAATTCGCCAACCTGCAGGAAGCTGGTGGAGAAGTCAGCGCGGGCTTTATGCTGCGGAATCGGTCCCATGTTGGCCAGGAATACTTCCACGTTCTTGCCGGTCTTGGCAATATAAGCTTCCGTATCTCTGCGCAGGGCTTCGAATCTTTCTGTCCAGTGATGTTCAGCAATCGGTTCAACGGTTACGCCGCAGCAGCCGCAGGCTTCTTTGGCAGCAGCTTTGGCAACCTGGCCGATGGTGGCGCCGGCAGCGAATGCTTCCGCTTCCGCGTCAACCAGAACGTCAGCAGCTGCTGCCTTAACAGCAGCCAGTTTTGCTTCCGCTTCTTTTGCGTCAACGTCAGCTTCATATTTTTCAACTGCAGCAACCAGAATCTTTTTGATTTCTTCGGTGTTTTCCGGACGGGGATCCAGCGGTTCTTCCGTCATGTTCGGATACATGTTTACACCGACCGCGCGGTCTTTGCGCAGTTCCAGCGCTTTGAAGCGGGCAGCCAGGACATCGGCGATGCCTTTCTGGATGCTGCCGTCTTTCAGTGCAGCAATCACGCCGCCTGCTGCTTCTACTTCCTGGAATTTAGCCCAGATTTTTTCAGTAATCTGTTTGGTCAGCGCTTCAACGGCCCAGGAGCCGCCGGCCTGATCGATAGGCGCCTGCATGCCGAATTCTTCCTGCAACATGATGTGGATGTTGCGGGCGATACGGCGGGAGAAGGTGTCGCCTTTGCGGATCAGTTCGTCAAAGGGCTCATTTTCAAAGGTATTAACGCCGCCAACAACACTGGAGAAAGACTGGGTACAGTTACGCAGCATGTTAACATACGGGTCGATAACTGTCTTGGTGAAAGACGCCGGACGTCCATGTACGAAGGAAGCACGGTCTGCTTCTTCCGCACCGAATTCCTTCATGATGTTGGCCCAGATCTGACGGGCCGCGCGCAGTTTGGCAATTTCCATGAAGAAGTTAGCGCCCTGGTTGAATTCGAAGGCGATCGCCTGGGAAATATCATGGACATCCAGACCGCGTTTCATCATCTGGCGTACATATTCAACCGCTACCGCATAGGTATAAGCAACTTCCTGAACGCTTTCCGCTCCGCCCAGGGAGAACACGGTGCTGCGAACCAGGATGGTGCGAAGGCCGGGAGCGTTTTTCTTCGCCCATTTGATAACGCCGGCCATCTGGTCATACAGGGCGTCCAGACTTTCAGCAGTCTTGCCGTTCTTTACCAGCTCACCGATCGGGTCGGCACCGATA
This sequence comes from Acidaminococcaceae bacterium, assembly GCA_017405945.1. Lineage (GTDB taxonomy): Bacteria > Bacillota > Negativicutes > Acidaminococcales > Acidaminococcaceae > Succiniclasticum. Next base: position 62,009 of record JAFQZL010000063.1, on the reverse strand, counting down.
ATACCATGCAGCTTTTCAATCTTTTTGCCGGCAGCTTTCAGAGCGGCTACCGTCATTGCCAGCAGGCGGGCAGAGCCTTCGCCGGTATACAGCATATACGGCAGTTTTTCCAGATCCAGTCCGTCCAGCATGGTGTGCATGTCTTCCAGGGTAGTCAGGCTTACGCCCTTATCACCGGGTTTTTCAGCATCTTTTACGTCAACGCCGGCCAGGGTTGCGCTGTCAACGCGAACATGGTAAACCGTGCTGCCTTTGGAAATTTCAAATTTCAGCAGTTCGTTGTTTTCCTGCGGTTCGGTGAGATCGCATGCCTGCGCGATACCCCAGGGTTCGTGAACGTATCCATTCACCGTGCTTCCGCGCAGGTAGTCACCCATGCCAGGATAATCATCCGTCGGCAGGATGTCTTTCCATTTACGCAGGGTGTAAATGGGGTCGAAGGTAATGCCTTCATAGTTTTTGGTGTACATCATCTTGTCAAAAGGCTTGCCTTTTAACAGTTCGTTACAGGCCGCCACCCATTCTTCCGGCGTGGGGACTGTAAACTCATCAAACGGAACATCCGGGTAAGACGCATTCTGTTCGGACTTACGCAGAAGTTCTTCCAACTCCTTGTCAGTCATCGGCTTGGATTTGGACTGCTCGATGTTGGTTTCTTCAGCCATAAACAATTTACCTCCTCATAAGATTTTTGATTCTCCTTCCGGGAAATGCGCCCGGTCGCTGAATCTATGTAAAACCACCCGTTGCCGGATGGATGTTACCCAATAAAAAAGCCCTGCTCGTGTGAGAGTGATCACTGCCGCTGCCGTTTCATCCTCTTCCTTCACCTTCAGATCCGTGCGGGTAACCCAGTGTCCGGCTGCGTTACCGCGCACGTTAATTCGGAAGGTTTGAGAATGGCAAATCATTATATGACGGTTGTCCAGGCCGTTATATAAACTAAATAAAAAACGCCTTTTCGTTATCGAAAAGACGGTTTGAAGGCAGCTGCCCACCGGTTAACGGCTTTGCAGTCATCTCCTCCCCGTCGCTCGCGGGTCAAGAAATGGGAGTTTATACAGGCAGTTCTTCTGACTTGGGTTCATCGCTCGCTTCGCCTTCCCAAAACCTTTTGTTTCAGTGACATCTTTGAAGTTCGCTCCCCCTTACAGCGGCGGGACCGCGCCGGATTTGCACCGGACTTCTCTGTTGGGCCCTTGCGGGCACCTGTATTATTCATTGTATTAAGTTTTAAAACACTCTTCACCGGAAACGGTCGGATTTGAGTTGCATGACCGGTTTCCCTGTCCACTAATATAATAATTATTATTATTAAGAATGTCAAGTTATTTGTTATTTTTTATTATAAGATTTTAAATTTTACTTGCTAATAAAACTCAATATTGATAGCAGGTTTTTTAAATATAACTTGTGCGGCAAATAGTTGCGTAGCCGTTTTGCTTTCCTTTTTTACTTTATGGTATTGTCGAAATGCAGGCTTTCTGATAGAATTATCTTATGAATATAAATCAGTAATTAATTTGATTTACGATATATTTTGTATTAAGTAAGTATATTGTTTTTTATTTTTCACTCTCACAATCCAACGGAAAAGGAGCCTGTCTTATGAAAAGAAACCTGAGAGTTGTTTGCGCCTTGTCACTTACCGGCTTATTGCTGTTCTCACTCGGCGGTTGCGGCGGCGATAAAAAAGAAACCGCCAGGCCTGAAACAAAGAAGCTGACGATTTACTGGGGTGCATTAGAGGATTTCATGGCGGCGGACGTAGCCGCCTTTGAAAAAGAGACCGGAATCAAAGTGACCGCGGTGCGTATGTCGTCCGGGGAAACCCTGCAGCGGCTGAAAGCGGAAAAAGAAGCGCCGAAGGCTTCCGTCTGGTTCGGTGGGCCGGCAGACGGCCAGATCCAGGCCAAAGCGGACGGGCTGCTGGAAAAATACGTTTCCCCCAATGCAGCCAAAATTCCTGACCGATTCAGGGACCGGGACGGATTCTGGACCGGGGTCTATGTAGGTTATCTGGGCTTTGCATCAAACAGCAAACTGTTAAAGGAAAAGAATCTGGAACCGCCTAAGAGCTGGAACGACCTGCTGAAGCCCGAATACCAGGGACAGATCGTCATGCCCAACCCCAAATCTTCAGGCACCGGCTATACGCTGCTGGCTTCCATGTTCCAGCTCCGTGGTGAAGAAGACGCGCTGGAATATATGGCGAAACTGGACAAACAGATAAAGAACTATCAGAAGTCCGGTTCCGCTCCGGCTAAAATGGCAGGCCAGGGCGAGTGCCTGATCGGCATCTCTTTCCTGCACGATGCCATCAAATTCCGGGAAGGCGGCATGAAAGACCTGGTTCTTACCCATCCATCGGAAGGCACCGGATATGAAGTGGGTGCCGTATCTCTGATCAAGGGCGGTCCCGATCAGGAGGCAGCCAAGCGGTTCATTGACTGGTGTCTGACAGCTAAAGCGCAGGAAATCGGTCAGACTGTTGGTTCCTACCAGTTCCTCACCCACCCCGATGCCAAACCGCCCAAACAGGCAGACGAACTGAAAGGCACAAGGCTGATTAAATACAATTTCCTGTGGGCAGGCAGGCACCGCGACGAAGTAGTGAATAAGTGGGAAAAAGCGACCGGAAAATAAAAAAGCAATAACTGTTATTATTATAGTTTGAATTATCAGTCATAAGAAACCGGAGGTACCATCTATGGAATTGAACCGTGACGTTACCCGGAAGGATATTTTATACGGCGTGCTGAAACGCATGGACGAAGTAATTGACAGTATCAGCAACACGGTCAGCACCAAAGATTTTCTGGTCCGGGATATCATCTATGACCTGGACCGGTTGGAAGAAGCCAAGCTTGCCCTGGTAGCCGTATTGGAAGATATGAGTCAAGAAAAACAATGAGTAAATATTATCAATAAATAACTTTAATCTGTTGATAATTTTATTGCAAATAATTATAATTAGTGTAGCAAATAAAGATGGCCAGAAACCATCTGCCAAGACAAAACCCCTAATCCTTCTTCTTCACCTTTTATCACCAAACAGCAAAACGAAAAGCCCGCATTGGACCATGCGGGCTTTTCGTTTTATCTTTTCTTTCAATTGTTCAGTTTCAATGAGGCATGCCTCCTGTCCGGCCTTCAGCTGCATTCTGCAACGCATCCCAGCTTTCCAGGGCACGCTCCACGAAAATCCTGCGAACAGCCGGATTCTCACCCATGCCATGGATATAGGGCGTAACGGTAAAACCTTCTTTTTGCAGAATCACTTTGTGGGAATCGTCTTCGTCCCCCGCCATGTCGTTATTGGCGTGATCCCCTGCCACCATCATCATGGGCATCAGGGTTACGTGCTTCACGCCTTCCTCTTTCAGTACGGGAATGACGTGTTCCAGTACTGGCATGCCTTCCACGCTGTACACATGGATGTTGCCCCGCCCCAGTTTATTCAGGCGGTCCTGGATAACGGCATAAAACGCGTTGGAAGGATGGGGCGTACCGTGAGTCATGACCAGCAACGCCTCGTCACCGGCCAGATCAGGGAACTGTGTGGCAAAGGCTTCCACCGTTTCAGCCACATCATCCCGCTGGTCCTCCTGCCCCTGCCAGAATAAAAGGGGCAGCCCCATGGTCATCTTCTTGAACTGATTACGATAGTTTCTGTAAATGCCGCACTTATAGTCATACTCCATGCCGGGAATAATATCCAGGGACGCCAGAGCAATGCGGGTATAGCCTTCCGCTTTCAACTGTTCCAGCGCTTCCTCCGGCGTGGGAACGACAACACCTTCCTTTGCTTTGATGCGGTCAATTATAATGTGGGATGTATAAGCCACCACAACTTTGACATCAGGTAACGCGTTCCGGATCTCCGCTAGTGTAGCATTAATGGTCTTGTCTCTCGTCTCTTTCATTGTGGTGCCGAAGGACATCACCACCAAAGCGTCCTTGTCGGGCAGGTCCTGCATCGCTTTATTATTAAAGACCCTTACCCCGATTTCCGATGCTTCCAACAACGCCGGTGTTGGTTTTTTCACCTCGTCACTGAGTTTATAACCTGCGTGCCCCGGTACGGCAAATGCCATACCGCAAGCGGATAATAATATGTCAGCAAGTATTTTTCGAAACTTTTTCATAACGGATGACCTCTTTCTCTGCCTGACGGAAAAAACTTAAGGTTCATGTTCGCGGTAACATACACTGCGGAAGCAGGCTGCATCCCAACAGTTATGATAATTATAAGTTATAACATATAAAAATGCAATACTAATAGCATTAATTCTTATTAAAATAAGATTGGGAAATATGGAAAAAGAAAAGATTCATGTCTTTTTAATTGCTTCATCGTAATAATTGAATTATAATGGTATCAGACAACTACAAGTCTGGAAAAAATTAATTATTAGAATTAAGGAGGAATCAACACATGAACGAAGCAAAAGCAATGGAAGAGATGAAACGGCTGAAAGGCACCCAGACAGAAAAAAACCTGGCAGCAGCCTTTGCAGGCGAATCCCAGGCCCACGTAAAATACACATTGTTTGCCCGCCAGGCAGAAAAGGACAGCAAAATGAGCCGTCAGATCGCGGATATCCTGGATGAAACTGCCGCCCAGGAACGGGCTCATGCCAAAATCTGGTTCTGGCTGCTGGGGGATTTCTCCAAACCCACTGCCGAACATCTGAAAATGGCTGCTGACGGGGAAAACGAAGAATGGACCTCCATGTATCCGGAATTCGCCAAAACCGCCAAAGAAGAAGGCTTTGATGAAATCGCTTTCCTGTTTGAACGGGTAGCGGAAATTGAAAAACGGCACGAAAAACAGTACCGGCTGTTGCTGGCCAACATAGAAAATGAGAAACTGTTCAAACGGGATGAGAAAAAACTGTGGATGTGCGCTAACTGCGGATATGTAGCTGAATCGGTAGAAGCGCCGGAAGAATGCCCGGTATGTGCTCATCCGAAATCTTTCTTCGCGATCAAGGCTGAGAATTATTAAGTATACTTTCTTTTTTTCAGATCCGGACGGCACATAACCGTCCGGATAATTTTTTACCGGTTTGCCTGAACAGGAGCAGTACGCTGTTTTGCTTTAAATGTCAGTATACAGCCGGCTTCGCTCTTTTTTACTATTATTGTATCGCTGCCGGTTTCCAGTCTTTGATTTCCCAGTAATAATCACAGGGATAAATATCAGCATTGGCAATCTCCGCTTTGGAAACAATATTGGTCCGGGGATAACCGTAAACAATCAGCGGAAGTTCTTCCAAAGCGATTTTTTCCATCCCGATAATCAGCTCACAGCGTTTGGCCGGATCGAATTCCACTGCCAATTTATCGGACAGTCCGTCATACCCGGCGTTGCTGAATCCGCCTCCGTTACCAGGATTGCTGTTGTTTTCGTTGGTCTTTACGTACATGTTCATAAAAACTTCAGGATCGCCCTGAACAGTTAGTATATTAGAGATGCACAAATCACCGGAACCTTCCCTGCCAATTTTATCAATCTCGGTGTAATCCACATTCTTCAGGTTGATTTTGATGCCTACCCGCCTGGCATCAGAGCGGGTTGCTTCCGCAAACAGAGGCAGCTCCGCCCTGTTGCTGCAGAAGCAGCAATCAAGTTCCAAATTTTTGCCGTTTTTATCAACAAAGCCATCGCCGTTGGTATCTTTCCAGCCTGCGTCAGCCAGCAATTTTCTGGCTCTTCCCACATTGTACTGGTTCTTATCCGATTTTATCAGTTCGTTAAATCCATAGTTAACAGACGGCGGCAGCATCGGTCCGCCGGAGATAAAAGTGTCTTTCAGAAGAACCTTGCAGTAAGCCCGGCGGTCTAATGCGGATGCCAGGGCTTCCCGGACCCGTTTGTCAGATAACGGTCTGTCTTCCTTAACGGTCAGGCGGGCTACAACGCTGCGCACGGAAGCAATTTCACTGATACGGAATTTCTTTGTGTCTTTAAACATGTCTAAATCGCCGGAAGATATGTCCGCAGCCACATCGATTTCTCCCTTCTTCAGCGCCATGGCGCGGTTCCTGGAATCACCCATGGCAAAAACATCCAGATTCCTGTAAAAAGCCCTGCCCTTCCAGTATTTTTCGTTCCGCTCCAATATACATTTTTCTTTTGTAAAGGATTTTACCACGTAGGGGCCTGTGCCAATGGGCCCCATCTTTTCGTAATCCCTGTCTGTAGCAGAAGTGTCAACTATCAGGAACAGGGGATCTCCCAACATTTCCGGAAGGGTCGGAACAGACCGTTCGGTTCTGATCAACACATTCTGGCCTTCTCCTTTGATGGAAACAATCCGGAGCATGCGTTTGGCACGGGGAGATTTTTCTAACGTACGCAGCAATGATTTGGCTGCTGCATCACCGGTCACCTTGTTGCCGTTAGAAAACATAGCCTTGTCGTTGATCCTGAAAGTCCAGGTCAGCCTGTCGTCGCTGATCTTCCAGCTTTCTGCCAGCCACGGGGTAACGTTCATCTTTTTATCAAATTTGACCAGGGTTTCTCCGATGCCGTAACGGATAACCTGCCAGCCGTTGTAATCAACAGCAGGTTCCAGGGAGTCCGCAAAGCTGGAAGCGGCAACTTTCAGTGTATCTTTTGTATCAGCATCTTTGCCACCGTCTGCCTTTTTATTTCCGTCTCCACAGCCCGCAACCGATAAAGCCAGCAGCCCTGCAAGTGCGATTACTGCAGATTTTTTCCAAATAGCTTTCATGTGTTTTCCGTTTCCTCTCCTGCTTTATATAAACAAATACCCGGGTTAATCATTCATTTGAAGCCACTCTTTATCGTTTATAATTTTACCACATATTTCAGAACAACAGAAACTCCTATTTCTAATTTAAGATTTCTGCTTTTGGATTACAGATAAAAAAATTCCCGGTACGGATTAAAACCGTACCGGGTTGTTTTTTATGATCGTTATGTTAAATTTTGCCAGCGTTTTACTGCGAAAGGGCAAGGCTCCTTTTTATTTCAGTTTTCCAAAATAGTTGTTCTTAAGCTGGTGGAAAGAAGCCTGCGCCTGATATTTCTGCAAGCCTTCATTCAGCTGGGACAGCAGTTTCGTATTGCCTTTGGCAACGGCTATGGCAATCCCGTTATCTGATTCGTCAGGCAGAGTTGCCACAATGTTCAGCTTCCCATTGTAAAAATTGGTAATGAAAAAGCGCGCCGTATAATTATCCATAACAGCAAAGTCCGCCTTTTTATCTACGATCATCTTCAGGGCTTCTTCCGCTCCGCCGCATTCAATGACAGTATTTGAATACTTTTTAACCTGTTTCTCGTGGATACTGCCAATCTCTGCCGCAATGCGTTTGTCCTTCATGACGTCCACGCTGCCGGGTTTCGCGTTCGCGGGACCAATCACCACGTTGGAACTGACAAGATAGGGCTCCGTGAAATCAGCTGCCTTTTTGCGCTCCTCTGTAATATTCATGCAGGAAATTACCGCATCTACCTGTCCATCCTTCAGGGACGGCAGCAGATTGTTGAATTCCAGATCCACGAACTCCACCCTGCTATAGCCCATCTCTCTGGCAACGCCCTGCACCAGCTCCACGTCAAAACCGATAAAGGCCTTGGTGGATTCCTGATAATATTCAAAGGGTGGATAGTCCGCATCGGTGCCCACTCGCAGCACCTTTTCCGCGGCAGCCTGTTTCTGGGCAGGAACCTCCGCCTTTTTAGCTCCTCCACCACAGCCCGCAACGGCAAGCAGGCAAAGAATTGCTAACACAAAGCACAGAATTTTTTTCATGGCTTTACCTCCTTCTGTCTGCCGGATACAGCAGACGCCGCTGATTTTGGGAAACGTGAGAGCGTTTAATGTTTCCGTTAAAGGATACCGGTTGCAGGCATATCTTTTACTACCTGCAACCGCTATTTCCGTTACTTCGTGATCAGAACTTTTTATACAGCACGCGGCAGGCGTTCAGCACGCACAGCACGGATACGCCGGTATCTGCGAATACCGCAGCCCACATGGATGCGTAGCCGAAGAGGCCGGCCACCATGATGATGACTTTGACAACCAGGGCGAACACCACGTTCTGCCAGGCCACATTGTTGACCGCCTTGGCTATGGCAATGGCTTTAGGGATGGCGCTCATTTCGGAGTTCATGAACACCACGTCCGCCGCTTCGATAGCTGCGTCCGCGCCGCTGCCCATGGCCGCGCCTACGTCTGCGCCGGCCAGTACAGGCGCGTCGTTGATACCGTCGCCTACGAACATGACGCCGCCGTATTTGTTGCGCAGGTCGTTCATTTCTTTCAGCTTATCCTGCGGCAACAGTTCTGCCCGGACTTCCTGAATGCCTGCTTCCGCAGCAACCGCTTCCGCTTCTCTCCGGGCGTCGCCGGTGAGCATAACAGTGGTCAGGCCCAATTTGGTAATATCTGCAACGGCCTGTTTGGCGTCGTCTTTCAGGGTATCGTTGATTAACAGGCTGCCCAGGAAGGTCCCGTTCTTTGCTACCAGCACTTCACTGCCGTATGCCGCAGCCTGGTAACCGCTGAAGTCGATCTTATAACGGTTCATCAGGCGGGTGTTGCCGGCCAGCAATACGTCTTTTCCGTAGTAGGCTACCAGACCTTCGCCGGCGATTTCTTCAAACCGGTCCGGACGCTGCAGCGCCAGGTTCTTTTCCTTGGCCGCGTTGACGATGCTGACAGCGATCGGATGGGTGGAAACCTGTTCCATTCCCGCGGTCTCCCGGAGGATTTCATCAGCGCTTACGCCGCCGGCAGGATTGACCTGCTGCAACACGAAGTTGCCCTTGGTAACGGTGCCGGTCTTATCCATAACCACAGCCGCCACGTTTTTCAGCATTTCCATGGCGTTGCCGCCCTTAAACAGGATGCCCAGCTTGGAACCGGCGCCGATGCCCGCAAAGAAGGACAGGGGCACGCTCAGTACCAGAGCGCAGGGACAACTGATAACCAGGAAGGTCAGCGCGGTGTAGATCCACTTATGCCAGTCGCCTGTAATCAGGGACGGTACAACGGCTACCAGAATGGCCAGCCCTACTACTATAGGAGTATAAACCCGTGCGAAACGGGTGATGAATTTGTCGATATACGGCTTGTTGGCCGCCGCGTTTTCCACAGAGTCCAGAATCTTGGTGACCATAGATTCCTGCAGTTCTTTTTCCACGCGGATCTTCAGCATGCCGGAGGTGTTCACGCAGCCGGACAGTACTTCGTCGCCATAGGTTTTGCGTACGGGCACGGGCTCGCCGGTAACCGGGGATGTATCCAGCAGACTTTCACCTTCCACAACCACACCGTCCAGCGGGATACGGTCGCCTACACGAACCAGCAGGATGTCGCCGACCCGTGCTTCCGCGGAAGGAATCACCTTCACGTCATCGCCCACCAGCAGGTTTACGACTTCCGGACGCATATCCACCGCGTCCATAATCTGGTCGCGGCTCCGATCTGCGGCGCGGTCCTGGAACCATTCGCCGACCCGGTAGAAGAAGATAACACCGACAGCTTCTTCCCATGCCTGAATGGCAAAGGCGCCTAAGGTGGCCACGGTCATCAGGAAGTTTTCATCAAAGAATTCGCCTTTGGTCAGGTTCTTCAGGGCAGTCAGAACGATTTTCCAGCCAAGGATCACATAGGCGATAACCAGGAAATACATATGGTACTCTTCCGGTACCAGGCCCAACCACTCTGTTATAATGAAAATGGCGCCGCCTACCACCAGTTCAGCCAGTTCCCTTGCGTTTTCGCTGAGGAAGGATTTCTTTTCCTTTTTGCGTTCCGGAACCGGCGCGTTGTCCGCCCGTTCCACAATGGTCACGCCGTCTTCCACCTTGTCGGTAACAGCCTGCAGTTTGGCGGTGAGGCCGTCGTAACTCCGGGCGGTGACCCGGAGCTGGCCGGTGGAATACACCAGCACGGCATCCTCCACTTCCGGCATGGCTTTGATGGCGTCTTCCACCTTGGTTGCGCAGGCCGCGCAGTCCAGCCCCTGTACGTCATAGGTGCGGAATTTGGCGGTGCCGAACTGTTCTTTTTCGGAAATGGTCACGCCCTCTTCCGCTTTATCGGCTGCCGCCTGCATCTGGGGCAGAAGGCCGTCATAGCTGCGGGCGCTGACCCGGAGCTGGCCGGTTTCATAGACCAGTATGGCTTCGTCTACAATCGGCAGGGCGGCGATGGCGTCCTGTACTTTTACGGAGCAGGCCGCGCAGTCCAGTCCTTCCACCTTATATGTACGGTATTTTTTCTGGGCAGAGGCACGGACCCGTTCGGTAATGGTTACACCGTCTTCGGCTTTTTCCGCAGCAGCCTGCATTTTGCCCAGCAGGTCGTCATAGTTATCGGCGGTAACTCGCAGCTGGCCGGTTTCATAAACCAGGGTGGCCATCTTTACACCGGGAATGGCGGCAATGGCGTCCTGCACTTTGATGGAGCAGGCCGCACAGTCCAGTCCGGCCACGTTGTAGGTACGAAATTTATCGGACTGTCCCGGTCCTTCTTCCCTGGGTACTACAGTTACGTAGGACAGGAACGAACGGCAGATCTCCTGGAATATCGGCAGCATGGCGTCCGGATTCTTAGCGGAAACACGGAGCTGTTTGGTGCCGAAGCTGACTGCCGCATAGGAAACCCCCGGCAGGGATTTCACTTTATGTTCAATCTTTGCCGCACAGATGGGGCAGTCCAGATTGATCAGGCTGTAAACCCGTTTTACATCGTCGGCGTCCGGCATACGGCATTTGCAGTGTGCCAGGCTTTCGCCGCAGAAATCGCAATACTCTTCATGGGAGTTGCAGGCGGCGCACTCGCAGTTGTCCGGATGACCGGCCAGGTGCACTGCGTGGGTATAGGTCGCGTTGTGGTGCACCAGTTCGTGCTCGCTGTGATCGTGTGTTGCGCAATCGTCGCAGCCGCAGCTTCCGTGATCGTGCCCATGGTCGTGGTCATGTCCGTGGTCGTGGTCGTGTCCATGGTCATGGTCGTGCCCATGGTCATGGTCGTGTCCATGGTCGTGGTCGTGGTCGTGTCCGTGGTCGTGGTCATGTCCGTGGCCGTGGTCGTGTCCGTGGTCATGGTCGTGTCCATGGTCATGGTCGTGGTCATGGTCGTGATCGTGATTGTGTTCATGATCATGAGTCAGCCCCTCTCCGTGAGAATGAGCCGGTACATGGTCATGGTCATGTACGTGTTCGTGAGCATGCTGCTCTACGATTCCATTTACTGCGTTTTCCTCCACTGCATTCACATGCTGCATCACGCCGCTCCCTTTTGCAAAGGTACGTACTGCAGCATCTTCCGCACTGCTGCGGACGTCTTCCAGATCTCTGATTTCTTTTGCCATTTTAATTCACCTTTCCTTGCGCCTGAGCCCCGGGACTGGGGAACCGTTCTTCATAATTCCCCGTCCCTGATATCCCTTTCGGGATAAGGTTTAATAATAAGTTTGTATTTCCTGTTTATATTATAACATATGAGCAAGTGTTCATATGTTAATAATCATCATTTCACATCTTTTTCACATCTATTAGTTCTAACTGTTTCAAATGTTACAGCATTTCCCGTTTTTTCAGCTAATAGTGTGAAACGAAGATGTGTTTTCATAGCTATATCTATTATAATATTTTCTATGATTATCTTTTAAATCACTCTTTACTTGTGCCTTTATTCCGAAACACAGGCGCCATCGGTTGTACAGCGCCTGTGTTACGTTACTCGTTATAGAACGTCACTGCAGTCTGCCCTCTTATTTGGAAAACCGGTGGCAGGCCACCTCATGGCCCGGCGTCAGTTCAACCAGCTTCGGCTTTTCGTGCTCGCAGCGTTCCGTGCAGTGCGGGCAACGATTGCTGAAAGGACATCCAGGCGGCAGGTCCAGCGGACTGGGCGGTTCGCCCTTGATATTCTCAATCTTCTTGGTAAAGTCCATCTTGGTATCAAAGACAGAGTTCAGCAACGCCCTTGAATACGGATGGCAACACACATCAGACAAACCTTCGCCCGGCATGACCTCTACGATGTTGCCAAGGTACATGACCGCCACCTGATGGGCAAAGGATTCAATCAGTCCAAGGTCATGGCAGATAAAGCCGATGGCAATGTTCTTCTCCCGCTGCAGACGGGTTATAAGTTCAATCACCGTTTTCTGTACGGAAACGTCCAACGCACTGGTGGCTTCATCCATAACGATGAACTCCGGTTCCAGGGCAATTGCACGGGCGATGGCCACGCGCTGCCGCTGACCGCCGGACATGTTATGGGGGAACCGGTCCGCAAAATCGCCGGGAAGCTCTACCAGTTCCAGCAATTCCCGCGCTTTCGCGTCCATTTCAGACGGTTTAATGCGATTAAAGTTCAGCAGTGGCTCGCAGACGATCTCCTTGATCTTCATCTTGGGATTAAACGATGTGGAAGGATCCTGGAACACCATCTGGATATGCTGGCGGTTCTCGTGCAGCTCCGCGCCTTTCATCTTTGTGATATCTTTCCCATGGAAGAAGATTTCGCCTTCCGTCGGGTAATCAAGCCATACCAGGAAACGCATGAAAGTACTCTTGCCGCAGCCGGACTCGCCGACCAGGCCCAAGGTCTTTCCTTTATAAAACTTCAAATTGATATCATCACAGGCGGTAAGCAGGCGGCCGTCGTTGGTCGGAAAACGGCGGGTCACATGACGCGCGTCAATCAGCAGATCTTTTTCATCAAACATAGCGCTTACCTCCTAACGTCGGTACCGCATCCAGCAGCAGCTTGGTATACGGATTGGTGGACTGGTGGAGTATATACCCCCGTTCACCCTGATCTACAACCTCGCCGCGTTTCATAACCACGATTTTGTCTCCCATATAGGCCGCAACACCCAGATTATGGGTTACAATGATAATACTGGTACCGTATTCGTCCCGAAGCTCCATAAACTGCCGGACAATCTGCGCCTGGGTCGTCACGTCAAGGGCCGAAGTAGGTTCATCGGCCAGCAACAGCTTGGGCTGGTAGGTCATGCCCATGGCAATGCCCACGCGCTGACGCTGACCGCCGGAGAGCTGGAACGGATAGGAACGCATCACACGGTCTCCGTCCGGCAGACGCATCCGCTCAATCATTTCCACACCCTTTGCCCAGGCATCTTTCCTGGAAATATCCTCATGAGTCATGATATATTCTACATAGCTGTCGCCGATCAAGCGGGTCTGGTTCATCATGGCGCCGCTGTCCTGGAAAATCATGGACACATCATGACCTCGCAGCTTACGCCACTCTTTGTGTGTCAGCTTCAATAAATCAATTCCGTCGTAGGTAATGTCACCGGCGGAAACTCTGCCCGCACCGGGCAGCAGTCCCATGACCGCGCGGATCACGGTGGTCTTGCCGCTGCCGGACTCACCGACGATACTGCAGATTTCTCCTTTTTCCAGGTTCAGGCTGCAGTTTTTGACCGTAAGGTTCTTGCCATAGGAAATATCTACATTTTTAATCTCTAACAGTGACATGATATTCCCCCCTTACTCTTCTTTAGGATCCAGAATATCCCGGAGATTATCCCCCAGCATATTGAAGATCACGACCGTAATAAAAATGGCAAGACCGGGATACAACATCAGCCAGGGAGCCGACTGGATAAAATCGCGTCCTTCACTCAGCATGGAGCCCCATTCCGGTGTAGGCGGCTGTGCGCCAAAGCCCAGGAAAGACAGAGCTGCAAGCTCCATCATCATACCGCCGATATCCGTCGCTGCCGTAATGACCAGCGTTGTAATCGTATTCGGCAACATGTATTTCCACAACATGCGCCAGGTACTGGAACCGGTAACAATCGCCGCATACACGTAATCCGTGTGGCGGACTTTCAGCACCAGGGAGCGGGCCATACGCGCATACTTAGGCCAGGTCACCAGCGCAATAGCGATGATGGCGTTCCGCATGCTGGCTCCCAGCATACCGGCTACGGCAATGGCCAGAACCAGACCCGGGAAAGCGATCATCATATCCGCGATACGCATGATGACTGCATCTACCCAGCCGCCAAAATAACCGGCCAGTACTCCCAACGCCGTACCGATTACAAATACCGTCAGCACCAGAGCAAAGGTAGACGCCAACGAAATACGGGCGCCATACAGAACCCGGGCGAAAATATCCCGGCCCATTTTATCCGTCCCGAAAATGTGCTTCGCGTCCGGCGCCATGATGGCATCTGCCAGATTGCCGGCTGTGGGATCTACGCCTCCGGAAAGTACCGGGGCAAAAATAGCCACAAGCACAACTATCAGGGCCAATATGGAGAAAAGGACAAAGCCTTTGTTACTCAAAAATTTGTTCTTTTTCGTATCCATATGCTTACCTCCTCAGCCGCATGCGGGGATCCACATAATTGTAGGAGATATCTACAACCAGGTTAATCAGCATATAGATTATGGAAACCCAGAGCACATATCCCTGCAGCAGGAAATAGTCTGCGGACATAATGGCGGATACCGCCAGATTGCCCAGCCCCGGATATGAATAGATAATCTCGACAACACTGGTGCCGCCCAGCAGGGAACCGATAGACAGACCCAGCATGGTAATCAGCGGCAGCAGAGAATTCGGGAGCACGTTGCCCCACAGAATCTTGCTTTCCGAAACGCCACGGGCCCGGGCGCCGATTACATAGTCTGAATGCAGTTCCTCCAGTACTGCCGTGCGTACCTGACGGGTGTACTTGGCCGTCATGGCAACCGCCAGCGTCACCGCCGGCAAAATCAGCGACTTAAAATCACCGGCAGAGGAAACTACTGGTAAAAGTCCCAGTTTTACACAGAAAATCAGAATCAGCATTAAGCCGAGCCAGAAGTTCGGGATGGACACCCCGAAGAAGGTAATCATGCGTACAAAATAATCGATAGGTTTGTTATGATTGACAGCAGAAATCACACCGAGGGGCACCGAAAAAAGGAGCATGAGTACAGTAGAGGCCAGTGTCAGTTTAAGGGTTGGCCACAGGCGTTCAAGCAGTAGATCCTTAACCGGCTTCTGCAGCATGAAAGAATCGCCGAAATTGCCCTGAAGGCAATTGAACAGCCAGTCTTTGTACTGTGTAAAAAACGGCTTATTCAGACCCAGGGTCTTACGCATCTCTTCAATCATTTCCGAAGAAGGCATGACACCGGCATGAGTAAATATATTGCGCGCAGGGTCGCCCGGCGACAGATAGGTTAACAAAAAGGTCAGAAAGCTGATGCCGATCAGTACGATCACCATTTGCAGCAATCTGGATATAATAGCATTCTTATTCATTGACTTCTCTCCTAGTCATAAGCGACGAATCGCAGATATAAAGAGAAAATTACACAGAAGGGATACGGGGTACAACCTCCGTATCCCTTTGTGTTTACTTTTGTAGCCGCCTATAAGCGGATTAGTGGGTTATTTCGCTCCGGCCGGTTTAATCTCGTCAGTGATCCAGTAGTAATCCAGCGGATACATGTGGGCAGAACCAACCTTATCATTGTTGTAGATGATGCAGCTGTTGTAGTAGCCGTCTACCAGAACGGCCGCTTCGTCGATCAACGTCTGCTGCAGGGTCTGCATTAACTCGCCATAGCGTTTCGTATCCATCGTGGTCAGCAACTCTTCATAAGCCTTATCATAGGTGTCGCTCTTGAAACCACAGTAATTCGCTTCGGCTTTGCTATACCAGTTGCCCATATAAACGGTGGGAGCGCCTGCAATCATGGAGTTCCAGTTATTGTTGTTGAAGTCGTACTCGCCGGCAACCAGCTTACTCCACTGGTCGTCAGAGCTGCCGTACTCGCTCTTTACGCCAATGCCTACAGCCTTCAGGTACTGGGTGTGGGCGTCGGAGAAGTCGTTCAGCAGGCGGTTCGCGTAAGAGATGTAGCGCAGCTGGATATTCTGGCCGTTCAGTTCACGGATGCCGTCGCCGTTGGTATCTTTGATACCGGCTTCGTCCAGGATCTTCTTGGCGCCTTCCGGATCGTATTCATAGGGGTTCTTCAGCTTGTCAAAGCCATAACCCAGGGAGCTGGGGATGACAGACGGGCCTGGGGTGTACAGGCCGCCGATGGTGTTGGATTTGCAGATGGTCTTATAATCAATAGCTTTCAGCACGGCCTGGCGCAGCGCCTTGTTTGCCAGCGGTCGGCCTTGTTTCATGTTCATCCAGCTGAAACCGCAACGGGTACCCGGCGCAATCTGAACCGTAAACTTCTTATCTGCCTGCAGGCCTTTCAGATCGGCAACATTCATGATGTTTTCTGCCAGGTCAATCTGGCCGGCGCGTAGCGCGTTAGCTTTTGCGGAAGCATCGCCCATGAACATAATGTTAACCTGATCGTACGGAACCTTGCCGTTCCAGTAATGGGGGTTAGCCACCATTTCGTAACCTACCTGGTTTTTGAAGGATTTAACCATGTAGGGGCCGGTGCCGATGGCGCCATTCTTCATATCCTTGCTGCCCTTTACGTCCAAAATGACCATGCTGGGGTCAGCCAGACTGGCCGCCATATTCGGGTAGGCCTTTTTAGATTTGATAGTAACAGTGCCGGCCGCATCATCAGCCGTAACCACTGCTTCAAAATCCAAGAACTGCTGCGGCCTGGTGGATCCCTTCTTACCGGCTTCCCGGATCCAGTCCAAGTATTCTTTAACCTTGGTAGCGGTCATTTCGGTACCGTTACTGAATTTGATACCTTTTTTCAGTTTGAAGGTCCAGGTCTTGTTGCCGTCGCTGGGGGTAGCGGATTCTGCCAGCTGCGGAACCGGTTTTACGTTATCGTCAAAACGGAACAGCGTCTGACCAACGCCAAAACGGCTGCAGTTCCAGGCAGTGTTAGTCTGTGCCGACGGGTCGATGCCGCCGTCAGCGTACATCTGGCAACCAAAAACCAACGTTTTGGCTGCAGCCTTGCCGCCGTCTTTCGGAGCATCTTTCTTGTCGCCACCGCCGCAACCGGCTAACAGACCACAGGTAACAAGACCTGCTACCAATAACGCGGCAGATTTTTTAGATAATTTTTTCATAGAGTTCCTTCCTTTCCAAGTTAGATATTAAATAAAAGGTGAAATTAAGAAGACTGTTTTTCACCCTGTGAAACCTGTTCCCTATTGCTTACTCTTCGACGAAAACAACATTTTTCTCGCTTACAGTAAAGGCGTTACTGCTCTTTCAAGGCTCTGCAAGTACGTTTTTTAACTGTGATAATGTTATCATATCTAAAATACAATGTCAATAAAATCGATAATCTTATTAGTACTTTTTATTATTAATTTTTCTTTTGCACTTTTCACAAATATCCCGGCCGCTCAGGAAAAACCTATTATAAACCCTTACGCCGGGGGGCGCATCATCCATGTGCCCTTCCGGTAGTACCAGTACAGCATGGCGCCGGCCGTTCCCCAGGTAATGGGATAGACGGCCACCAGCAGGCGGATATCGTGAGCCAGCTGCATGAACCCGAACAGGATGACCGTTCGCAACAGACACTGATTGAAAAGCACGATATACATCGGTACGTCCGACAGACCGCCGCCGCGAAGGGTGTCTGCGAAGACCTCGAGAAATACATAGAAGAAATAGAATGGGAAGGAGATCCAGATAATGGTTACGCCCATATCAATGACCGCAGGATCCGTGTAGAAGACACCGAAGGTCTCCCGTCCGAAGTAAAGCAGGACGGCCGCCAGCACCAGTGAATAGCCTACACCAAAAATCAGCGTCGTACGCAAGCCGCTCTTCACCCGGTCATAGAACCTTGCCCCAACATTCTGCCCGGTAAAGGTCATCATGGCCTGGCCCAGGGCAACCAGCGGCATGTAGAACAGCAGCTCGATTCGGTAGTAGGCGGTAAAGGCCGCGATAGCCACAACGTCGAACCCGTTGATGAAATACTGTACGAATACATTGGAAAGGGTAACCACCACACCCTGCAAGCCCGCAGGCAAACCGATGCGGATGATTTCCCGCATCAGCGGCCGGTCGACGGCCAGTTTCGGAATGCTCATGACACCATCATGGAGCAGGTAGTACACAGCAATAATCGCCGAAAGCACCTGGGACAGAACCGATGACCAGGCTACCGCCAGAATCCCGTTGGACATATATTTGATAAACAGGAAATTCGTCACTACATGAATAATACCGCACACCAGCTGGATCAGCATGGGTGTCTGTGAATTGCCCAAAGCCCGCATAACGCCGGCTGCCATGTTAAAAACCAGCATAAAGGTCAGTCCCAGGAAGAATACTTGTACATAGTCCAGGGCATCCTGAAAAATACTGGCCGGTGTGTTGACCGCGTTCAAAAATGCAGAACCGGAAAACTCGCCGATAATGGTTAGCAGCACGCCGCCGATCAGACCCAGCATCATAGAAGTATGTATGGATTTACTGAGCTGCACTTCTTCCTTGCGGCCGAAGGCCTGGGCAATGACCACACCTGCGCCAATGCTTATGCCTGTAAAAAGATTTACCAGCGCCGAGTTCAGCAATACACTGGCCCCCACAGCTGCCGAAGCTCCCGTTCCCAAATAATTGCTGACAAAAAGAATGTCAACGGTCGTATATAATTGTTGAATCAGACTGGCGCCAAGCAGGGGCAGAGCAAACAGCAGCAGCTTGCGTGCAATGGGGCCATTGGTAAGATCAAGGGTTTTAGCCAAACGTAGTCACCTGAGTTTCTTATGATTTTTTAACTTAGTGCTACAGCTTGAATCACACCGCAGCACCGGTATATTCTTCAAAAAAACTGAGCAAAACTGTAAAGTAATCACTTCATGATAGCGGCAAATTTATCCTTAACCTGCTTTTCTTCGACCGCCAGCCGGTTCCAGTTAACCGACAGCGAATGTATCCGCAGGTCGACCAGTTTTTGCGCGCCGGCGGGTTCCTTCACGCCGTACTTTACCGGGTGCATATAGGCCAGACTCATAGCCGACTGTCCTTCCCGGCTCAGCCACCAGTCCACCAGCTTTTTGGCGCCCTCCGGGTTCTTCGTATCCTTCAGGATGCCGATATAGCCGGGCACCACCACGCTGCCTTCTTCCGGGTAGATGATGGTCGCGTTTACGCCCTGGGCCAATTTTTGTTTCAGGGCATTTTCTTCCATGGTAATGGTGATGGGATATTCGCCATGCGCAAACTTTTCACGCATGTCTATCGTTTTGCTTACGACCACGCCGTTGGCCTTCAGCTTCTCCCAGTATTCCCAGCCGTATTTATCCGTCAGCGCCGCCACCGTTGCCAGCGCCGTTGCTGAGACTTTCGGGTCGGGCATGGCAATCTTACCTTTATATTTGGGATCCAGCAGGTCCTTCCAGCTCCCGGGAGTTTCTTTGATCTTATCGTTATGTACGGCAATCACCATGGCGCTGATGCGGATGGGCGTAAACGCGCCGTCCGAGTCCACGGGTTCCGCAAGTTCCGCCGACTCCGGCGACTTATAGTTCAGCAGCTTTCCGTCTTTCTTCAGCTGCAGGTAAAAATCCGGATCCGAGATCATCACCAGATCCGCCTCTGCCCGGCCGCCCTTCATCTCATCCAGAAGTTTTGCCTTCACACTTTCACTGCCTGCCGTCTGCCAGTTGACCTTCACGTCCTTCAGCTGCTGTTCCACAACCGGCTTGGCCATTTCCTGTACCATCCCGTTATAAACGGATGTGTATACCGTCAGTCCGGCCGCCGGTTTCGCCACAGCTTTTTCCCCGGGTTTTTCTGCAGGCTTCTTTTCCGTTCCGCCGCAGCCCGTCACCGCCAGCATACCTGCCAGCAACAGGGAAACCGCCGCGCCTGCATAATTCTCTTTCATCTTTTTGCTCCTTTAAAACACCGTTAGTATTGTCGTCCACTACCGTTTATGGAAATTATTAAGATATATTATTATTACGCTTACTATATCAAATCAATGCATTCTTTGCAAGAGAAAACTGCAATTGATACTAGTTATAAGCATCTCCGGCAACAAGAAGTATTTAACAGATATAAAAGCAGAAAATGTGCGAGTTTACGCAATCATTAAAACGATTTTCCTATAGCATTATAAAGTATATTTTGTAATATAACCAAACAATAACGGAGAAAACTAACAATAATTATTATTAAGTGGATTAAAATCTTGTAACTAATCAGTATTTTATGTTATAATACCCACATAAATTTTCAAAGAAAAGGAGATTCCCCAATGTCAAAGGACATGACAATCTGCGGATTAGAAATAAAACGGGGAACCAAGCTGCGGACCATGCTGCCGGTTCCCGACACGATGACGAAAATCCCCATGACGGTAATCAACGGTGTGGAAGACGGCCCCACACTGCTGATCACCGCCGGTATCCACGGCGGCGAATATCCGGGCATCGCTGCGGCCATAGAACTGGGCCGGGACATTGAGCCGGAACATGTACGCGGCTGCCTGATCCTGCTGCACCCGGTCAATATCCAGGGTTTCTGGGCGCGCCGCGAATTTATCGTGCCCGAAGACGGCAAAAACCTGAACCGGGTTTTCCCCGGCACTCCCCTGGGAACACTGGCGGACAAAACCGCTTACCTCATCAGCAGCAATCTGTTCACCATTGCTGATTACTATGTGGACATGCACAGCGGCGATATCCATGAAAGCCTCCATCCCTACGTTTATTATCCGGGCCAGCCGACACCGGAAGTGGAAAAAGCCTCCAAGCGTATCGCCAAGGTCGTCGACGTGGAATATATGGTACGTTCCCTGGCAACAGGCGGCGCCTACAACTACGCAGCCAGCACCGGTCTGCCCTCTATTTTAATCGAGCGGGGTGGCGCGGGACTCTGCCTGCATGAGGATATCGAAGCCTACAAAGACGATATCCGCAATATCCTCCGACGGCTGAAAATGTTTGAACTGCCCGTCAAACCGCGTCATTATCACCCCCGGGATATCACGGACATGATTTATCTGGAATCCTTGGAGACCGGCTGCTGGTTCCACCATATCCACAGCGGTGACTTTGTACAGAAAGGCCAGGTGCTGGGACGTACCACCGATTTGTTCGGCCAGACGATCACAGAGTATTACGCGGAAATCTCCGGTGTCATCCTGTACGTTTGCCCGGCCCTCTCCGCACCGAAAGGAACCATCCTTGTCGGTTACGGCCAGGTCGTGGAAGATGACGACGACTGACGGTTTGGTAAAAATTTAATATTAAATAAAACAGCAACACGCTCTGATCCCGCGAATTCTCATTCGCAGAACCGGAGCGTGTTTTTATTATCATTTTTATAAAGAAAAGCTGACCAATCCTTATTTCAACAGGCTTTTCTTTCGCCGTACCTTGCCGCGGGAAATACTCTATTCCTGTACACCCGGAATCTTAGGCAGCCGGTCCATGCTCACTGCCAGTTCCTCGTCCGTGGGGATATAGTCGTTCAAATTGCCGGCCTGATAATTTTCATAGGCCAGCATATCAAAGAAGCCGGTACCGGTAAGGCCGAACAGGATGGTCTCACTGCGGCCTTCTTCCTTGCAGCGTTTTGCTTCTTCAATGGCGCCCAGAATCGCATGAGCGGATTCCGGCGCAGGCAGGATGCTTTCGTATTTGGCGAACAGTGTCGCCGCTTCGAACACATTGGTCTGTACCACGGCTTTGGCTTCCATGTAGCCGTCATGGTACAGCTTGGAAAGGATGGGCGCCATGCCGTGGTAACGCAGCCCGCCCGCATGGATCGGCGACGGGGTGAAGGTGCAGCCCAGGGTGTACATCTTCGCCATGGGCGTAATTTTACCGGTGTCGCAGAAATCATAGGCGTAACGGCCCCGGGTCAGGGACGGACAGGAGGCCGGCTCGATAGCTACCAGACGGGGATTCGCCTTCCCCTGCAGCTTGTCTTTGGCAAAGGGCGCGATCAGACCGCCTAAGTTGGAACCGCCGCCAGCACAGCCTACCACTACGTCGGGATATTCATCCAGCAGCTCCATCGCCTTAGCGCTTTCCAGACCCACAATGGACTGGTGCAGCAGCACCTGGTTCAGCACGGAACCCAGTACGTATTTCACATTGTCGCCGGAAACAGCCCGTTCCACCGCTTCGGAGATGGCGCAGCCCAGACTTCCCGGGTTATCCGGATTATCCGCCAGGATCGCCCGGCCTGCATTGGTGGTATTGCTGGGACTGGCTACCACGCTGGCCCCAAAGGTCTGCATGATTGCTTTGCGGAACGGCTTTTGATTATAGGAAGCCTTCACCATGAACACTTCCAGGGGCAGACCGAAATAGCAGCAGGCTTCCGAAAGGGCTGTGCCCCACTGACCAGCGCCGGTTTCCGTGGTCACACCGTTCAGTCCCTGCTTTTTGGCATAATAAGCCTGGGGAATGGCGCTGTTCAGCTTGTGACTGCCGGACGTGTTGTTGCCTTCAAATTTATAGTAAATCTTTGCCGGAGTATCCAGTGCTTTTTCCAGATTGTAGGCGCGGCACAGCGGGGACGGACGGTAGTTCTTGTACATCTCCAGCACTTCAGGGGGAATCTCGATATACTGGGTATCGTTATCCATCTCCTGATGGGCCAGTTCTTTACAGAAAACAGGATACAAGTCTTCCTCGGATACCGGTTTTCCCGTTGCGGGATTCAGCATGGGCTCCGGTTTTTCCTTCATGTCCGCCCGCAGGTTATACCACGCTGCCGGAATCTGGTCTTCCGTTAAATATAATCTGTGGGGTACTTTCTTTGCCATGGTTCATTCCTCCTGAGTCGTTTTATTCTAAAAATTCACAGCGTTTCACCGCGTCCGCCATCTTCTTTACGTATTCTTTGACCGGCTCCACGCAGTCCTTACCGTACTCAGCTATCATTTTCACGATGGCGCTGCCTACAATGGCACCGTCGCTGAGCCGGGCCATCTCTGCCGCCTGGGCCGGAGTGGAGATACCAAAGCCTACGGCAGCCGGCGTATCCGTCACTTCCCGGATTTTTTTGTAAATCGTCCCGATATCCGTTGTAATTTCTCTGCGTACACCGGTAACGCCCAAACTGGAAACGATATACACATAGCCTTTCGCGTCTTTGGCTATCTGTTGAATCCGGTCTTCCGATGTGGGCGCAATCATGGTGATGCGATCCACTCCATACTTTTCACAGGCCGTTTCCAGTTCGCCCCGTTCCTCATAGGGAACGTCCGGCACGATGGTACCGTCCACACCGGCTTCCGCGCAGCGGGCATAGAACTTATCCGTACCGTAGTGGAAAATCGGGTTGGCATAAGTCAAGAACACCAGCGGAATATCGGTCTCCTTCCGCACCTCTTTGATCATATCGAAGACCCTGTCTGTAGTGGTACCTGCGTTCAGGGCCCGTATATCGGCTTCCTGGATTACCGGGCCTTCCGCCATAGGGTCGCTGAAGGGAATGCCTAATTCTATAATCGTGGCCCCAGCCTCTTCCATGGCCAGGATCAGCTTCTTCGTGGTTTCCAGGTCCGGGTCGCCTGCTGTTATGAACGGTACAAACATCTTTTTATGTTTCTTCAGTACATCTGCTATCTTACTCATGCAAATCCCTCCCCAAATATCTGGCAATGGCCGCCACGTCTTTATCTCCCCGTCCGGAGAGGTTGACCACGATGATCTTATCTTTATCCAGTGTGGGCGCCAACTTCATGGCATAGGCCAGGGCATGGGCGCTTTCCACTGCGGGAATGATCCCTTCCGTCTTGGACAAGTACATGAACGCGTCTACCGACTCCTGATCCGTAGCGGGCACATATTCCGCCCGGCCGATGTCGTGAAGGTACGCGTGCTCCGGCCCGATACCGGGATAATCCAGTCCGGCGGAAATGGAATACACCGGCGCGATCTGTCCGTATTCATCCTGCAGGAACAGGGATTTCATGCCGTGGAAGATGCCTTCCGAGCCTCTGGCGATAGTCGCTGCCGTCCGTTCCGTGTCCACACCTTCCCCGGCAGCTTCCACGCCGATGAGGCACACATCCTTGTCCGGGATGAAATCGTAGAAGAGGCCCATGGCGTTGGAGCCGCCGCCTACGCAGGCGATGACCACATCAGGCAGCCGGCCTTCCTTTTCCAGCAGCTGGGCTTTCACTTCTTCCCCGATGACCTTCTGGAAGTCCCGCACCATTTCCGGATACGGATGGGGTCCCATAACGGAGCCTAACACGTAATAGGTGTCCTCCACCCGGGCCGTCCAGACCCGCAGCGCCTCGTTCACCGCGTCTTTGAGGGTGCCGGTGCCTGTGGTGACAGGAACCACCTTCGCCCCCAGCAGTTCCATGCGGAACACGTTCAGGGCCTGCCGTTCGCAGTCTTCCTTGCCCATGTACACAGTGCATTCCATGCCCATCAGCGCCGCCACCGTCGCCGTTGCTACCCCGTGCTGGCCCGCCCCGGTTTCCGCGATGACGTGTTTCTTGCCCATGCGCTGCGCCAGCAGACATTGCCCTAATACATTGTTAATTTTATGGGCGCCGGTATGGTTCAGATCTTCCCGCTTCAGGTAGATTTTGGCCCCGCCCAGGTTTTTTGTCATCTTTTCCGCATAATACAGCATGCTGGGGCGGTTGGCGTAATCCCGGTACAGCTGGCGCAGCTCGTCCCAGAACGTCTTGTCGTTTTTGTAAAACTCATACGCTTTTTCCAGTTCCAGCACCGCGTTCATCAGTGTTTCCGGAATATACTGCCCGCCGTGGATTCCAAATCTTCCCTTTGCCATGATAAACTTCCTTTCTGCTTTTATCCTCGTATCGCTTTCATAAATGCTTCCATCTTTATAGCATCTTTATATCCGTCTGTTTCAATTCCGCCGGATACGTCTACTCCGTAGAAATTCGGAAGCAGTGTTGTGTCTTTCTGAACCTGCCCGATGATTCCCGCTACGTTGTCCGCGTCCAGCCCTCCTGCCAGGAAGAACGGTTTTTCAATCCGTACTCCTTTTAACAGGGAAAGGGAGAATGTTTTGCCGGTACCGCCATAGGCATCCGGTACGAAGGTATCGAACAGGTAAAAGTCAGTCTGTTGCGCTTCCTTCATTAACGTATTGTCAACCTCTGTTCCCTGCAGCCGTATGGCCTTGATGATTTTAGCCCTTGTCCGCTTCCGCAGCGCCGCAATGTATACCGCGTCTTCATCCCCATGCAGTTGCAGCAGATCGGCAATCCCCGAATTTGCCAGGGCCGCGGCTTCTTCCGCCGGCATGTTCACCAGCACCGCTACTGTTTTAATCTTGGGGTCCAGCTGTTTTTTCAGTCCCGCGGCCTGCTCCCTGCTGATCTGCCGTTTGCTTTTCGCAAACACAAAGCCTGCCAAGTCAGGTTTCAGCCGGTTTACCGCTTCTGTGTCTTCCGGTCTGCGTATGCCGCAGAATTTAACGTGAACCATGTTACGCTTCCCTTAACCTCCGCAGCATCGTTTCCGGATCGCCGCTGCGCATCAGTGTCTCGCCGATCAGGACGCCGTTGAAGTTTCTTGCCTTTAACGCCCTTATATCGTTTGCATCTTGGATTCCGCTTTCCGCTATGCATACGCGGTTGTCCGGAATCTCTGCCCGCAACTGCAGGCAGGTATTGATATCCACTGTAAAATCCTGCAGGTTGCGGTTGTTGATGCCGATGATCTTGGCCCCGCTTTGCAGTGCTGTTTCAATTTCAGTTGCATCGTGGGTTTCCGCCAGGGCGTCCAGTCCTACGCTTTCCGCCGCCAGCCGGAATTCCTGCAGCTGAACCGGGGACAAGATTGCGCAAATCAGCAGAACCGCGCCGGCCCCCAGGGTTTTTGCTTCATATATCTGATAGGGGCTCACCGTAAAGTCCTTCCGCAGCACCGGCAGCTCCACCTGCGCCGCGATTTCCTTCAGATACTTATCCGCCCCGAGAAAATACTCCGGTTCCGTCAGTACGGAGATGGCGGACGCGCCGCCCCTTTCATAGGCTTTGGCGATTTCCAGATAAGGGAACTCCGGCGCTATCAGCCCTTTGGAGGGAGAAGCCTTCTTGCACTCACAGATGAAATTCAGTCCCGGGCGCTGCAGCGTTTCCGCAAACTTCCGTTTTGCCCTGCCGTCTGTTTCTCCTCTTGCGATCTCCTCGGCCTCTTCCCGTACCGCAGCTAAGCTTTTCTGTTTTTCCAGTTTGGCGACCCGGGCTTTGGCCGCTGCCGCCAGTGTATCTAAGATCACGATGTTTCAACAACCTTTTTTATCAAACTGTTCTTCCGTATATGATGCAGCCTGCGTCTCTCCCGTTCATTCCGGACGGTTGCTGACCTCAATCAGCTTCTGCAGGGTTTCCAGCGCCTTGCCGGAATCGATCAGCTCCGCAGCCAGCGCAACGCCTTCTTTCATGTCCTTCGCCTTGCCGCCGATGTAGAGCGCCGCCCCGGCGTTCAGCAGCACCGCATTGCGTTTATGGCCTTTTGCGCCTTTCAGTATTTCTATGGTAATCTGCGCATTCTCGGCCGGCGTGCCGCCCTTCAGGTCTTCCTTCCTGCAGCGTTCGAAGCCAAACTCTTCCGGAGTGATGGTATAGGTTTTATACCAGCCGTCCTTGATTTCGCAAATAGTAGTCGGCGAACTGAGGGAAATCTCGTCCAGCTTATCCTGCCCGTAGACCACCATGCCCCGCTTTACGCCGAGAGTGGTCAGTACCTGTGCCAGCGGTTCCGCCAGATAGCCGTCGTACACGCCCAAAAGCTGCATGGACGGGGAACCCGGATTGGTCAGCGGCCCGAGGATATTGAACACCGTGCGGAAGCCCAGTTCTTTCCGGATCGGCCCCACATACTTCATGGAAGTGTGGTATTTCTGCGCGAAGAAGAAGCACATGCCAACTTCCTTTAACAGTTCTACGCACCTTGCCGGGCTCTGGTTGATGTTCACCCCCAGCGCCTCCAGGCAGTCCGCCGTTCCGCACAGGGAAGAAGCCGCCCGGTTCCCGTGTTTGGCCACCTTCATGCCGCCCGCCGCCGCAACCAGCGCAGAGGTAGTAGAAATGTTAAAGCTCTGGGCGTTGTCACCGCCTGTGCCCACAATTTCAAAAATATCCATGCCCGTATCCACTTTGGTAGCATGATCCCGCATGGCTGCAGCGCAGCCGGCAATCTCGTCCGTGGTTTCCGCCTTGGCGCTTTTTGTGGAAAGAGCGGACAGGAACGCGGCATTCTGGGTCGGCGTAGTTTCCCCGCTCATAATCTCGTTCATGACGGTGTAAGCTTCTTCGTAGGTCAGATCCTCTTTGCTTACGATTTTCACAATAGCTTCTTTGATCATTTTCAAATCCCCCTCAGTATTCTTTTCCCAACAAAAAACCTGTCCCTGCATTCAGCAAGGACAGGTTATAGTTTTAACAAACCTGCGGTACCACCTTGATTCACAGCTTACGCCGTGCCCTCTGCGGATGCCAACACATCCTCCTTCCCTAACGCGGACGAAACGTTGTGCAATACTCTCTTGCGATTTCAGCACACCCTCAACGGTCCATTTACCAACCAGCATTTCTATCCGGATCCCAGCTGCCCGGACTCTCTGTGAGCGCTTATATTGGCTTGATCTCCGTCTCAACGGTTTTGTGGTCAATACTAATTTTAACGGTAGTTTAGCACCGGAAAATGACTTCGTCAAATAGTTTTTCGCTTTTCGATACTAATTTTTTAAAATCTGCTTCAATGTGTAAACTATGTTACGGTTTTTATCCATTCCTTCATTTTCCCAGCTTTGCTTCGATACGGGCCAGCGCTGCTTTCAATTCCTGGATTTCCGCTTTCTGCTCCGCGTTTTCTCCTTCCAGCATTGCAATCTTTGCATCCTGTGCCGCAATCTTTTTCGCCATGGCCGCCTTGCTGGTGGTGACGCCCTTGTCCAGCGCGAAGGATACGCCCGCGTTGATCATGTTTTCGCCGTTGCCCATGGTCCCACCGAGGCTGAGCATCACCCTGTCCGTCGGACGGTAGTACAGGCCCAGCGCCATGGCGTTGGCGTCCCGGTAATTACCGAAACCCGCCGCCAGGCCGAACTTGCCGTCCGTGTCCATCGGGTGCAGCGCCGCCAACGCCGCCGCCCCGGCGCCCACTTTGTTAATCTTGCTGTCCAGGTTATCGATGCGGTGGTTGATTGGTGTCAGATCCGCGCCGCCGCCCCCGGCTTCGATCATCTCTTTGACCTGCTTCACCGTCGTTACGTCGGTGTCGTCCGTGCCGTCCGCCACATTTTTAATTTGCCGTTCCTTGCCCTTCGCGCCTACCGACACCGCATTGTCCGCGCCCTCGGAACCGTTGCCTAACACGACGGCGTTCTTCGCGCCGGTCTTCACGTTGTTGCCCAATACAAAGGTGTTGCTTCCGGTCACCTCGTTGTTGTTACCTACGGAGTAGCTGTTGTCCCCGTTGATGATGCTGGGATCGCCGAAAGCGCCGCTGTTCTTGCCGCTGACCTTCAGCCCCGTGCCGATGGCGATGCTGTTGGCAGTGGATACGGATGAGCCCTTGCCTATGGCGATACTGTCGGCAGCGGATACGGATGAGCCCTTACCTATGGCGATACCGTTCGTCGCATCTTTTTCCACGGTGCCGCCCAAAGCCGCCAGGGAGTTTTCCGCAAGCGCCTTGGAAGAATCACCGAACGCCGTGGAATTTTTCCCGATGGCCTCTGACTTAAAGCCGAACGCCGTAGAAGCAAGACCGATGGCTCTTGTGCCCTGGCCAAACGCCGTGGCATTATTGCCGCTGGCCTCGGTCCCAAAACCGAACGCCGTGGCGTTGTTGCCGCTGGCCTTTGTATTATACCCGAACGCCGTGGCTGACATGCCTTGGGCCGTTGTATTATACCCGAACGCCGTGGAAGCAGCACCACTGGCCGTTGTCCAATACCCGAACGCCGTGGAAGCATATTCGCTGGCCGTTGTTGCTTCGCCGAACGACGTGGAAAGATTGCCGCTGGCCGTTGTATGACCCCCGAACGCCGAAGCACCATCACCGCTGGCCGTTGTCCAATACCCGAACGCCGTGGCGTACTGTCCTTTCGTAGCATCACCTTCAACGCCTGCAATACCCGAGCCCCAGGCAGTTGTATAATTACTATATGCTTTGGCTTTGTAGCCCCATGCCGTGGCGCCTTTGCCGGCAGCCATTGTACCATTCCCGAACGCCGTGGAAGCTGTTCCACTGGCCGTTGTTCCAGTGCCCCAGGCAGAATGTACGTTAGCATCATTTGCTTCAGGTGTCGTGTTAACGTTACTTCCGGCCCCCGCCACCGGCATGCAGTACCCGCCTGTCAGATACACGCCCAGCAGCAGACCGCAAAGGATCCGCGCCGCCAAAAACTTCCGCTGTTTTCCCGCATTTGTATTTTTCATTTTTCTGCCTCCTGTTCCGGTTTTTATTTCCCGATCTTTGCTTCAATACGGGCCAGTACCATGGCGTTGGCATCCCGGTAATTGCCGTAGCCCAGCCCCAGACCGAACTTACTGTCTGTATCCAGCGGATGCAGCGCCTCCAGAGCCTCCGCACCTGTTTGTGCAAAGGATAGTTTGTTCTCAGAACACCTTGCCGGCGATGAACCACATGCGCTGGCGGCTCCTGGCTTCGTCAGACATGGCATCGTCCGAGCCGATGCGCCGGGCGTAATCGAACCGGGCGAACCAATCGTCAGGCTTGCTGTAAGTCAGACCGATGCCCCAGCCCTTCAACGTCATGCTGTCGCCAGCTTCCTTTTCAACGCGCACATGGCCTGCATCAAAATAGGTGCTCAGCACAAGGCCCTTCACCGGCGTATGGTAACGCAGTTCCAGCGTTCCCAGCATGCCTTCGTCCCCGGAAGCCTCGCCCTGGGGATAAGCCCTCACGCCCCGGGCGCCGCCCAGAATAATATGTTCCGAACTGTCCAGGTTGTTGGCCGCTTTCTGCCCGGAAAGCTTCAGCAGCACGTCAAAATTCCTGCCGATGCCCTGCACTGCCGTCACATCCGCCGTGACTTTGGTGAAATGTCCCTTCGTCCGTCCCAGGGTGCCTAAGATATCCGCCATTTCCGAATCGGGAACCAGCTTGCCGGTATACACTGTGGCATTATACTGTACCCTGGAACGGCTGCCCCTTCCAAAACCGTCCAGTCCCAGATGCACTACATGGCTGTGCTTCTTCCAGGAAACGCCGAAAGTCTTCAATTCGTCCGTGATATCCCGGTAATCGTAACCGTAGGTCAGTGCCAGGGCGCTGCCGGATGTATTCCACAAGGTTGTCCTGCCATACAGGCTGTAGGTATTGGCCACGCCTTCCGCCCCCAAAGCGGCAAACACATTCCCCAGATCGTAATCCGCCCGGCTGAAGCCCAAGCCCAGCCTGGAAGCGCTGCGCCCCAGTGTCGTTTCATAGGAAATATTATAATTATGCTGCTGCTTGTTGGAAAGCAGCGCCCCAAGGTTCAGCCTGTCTCCCGTACCAGACAAGTTGCGCACCTCGCCCTGCAGGCCGTAACGGTAACGTCCCGCAGACTCGCTGCCGTAATTTTCACTGTATAAAACAACAGATGTTTTCTTTTTGTTCGTGACCCGTACGGTAATGTCACTGGTGCCCTGTTCCGCGCCGGGGCTTAACACACCCTGCACCTCTACGCCGCTCAGATCCCGCAAATTGTACAATGAATTCTCCACTTTGCGGGTACGGATGATGTCTCCCGGTTTCAGACCGGCCAGCATCCGCTCCGCAGCTTTGTCCTTCAGCCCGCTTTCGTTGACAAGCTGTACCTTGCCGATCCGCCCCGGCTCCACCTTTACCAGCAGCCTGCCGTCCACCGCCGTCTGTTCCGGGATGTAGGCCGCAGCCGCCGGGTAACCGTAGGAACGTACGTAATGGGTAATATCCGCCACCGCCGCGTTCAATTCCGCCGCGGTGATCTCTTTACCTATAATTTTATCAGTAATCGCCGTAATCTTTTCATCCTTAACATGAAGACCCTCATGTTCCACCCGGATCTCCTGCAGGGTGAACCGGACGGACCGGGGCGCCTGTTTATTATCTGTATCCACATGTTCCAGCGACACCTGCTGCCGGGGCCGTGTGTCCCGGATGCTCTCACCGGGCTGGGGCACAGCGGTGGCCGCGTTCACAGCAAACGGGAACGAAAGGACGCATAACAGGGTAAGGCTGCCGGTAAAAATGACAAATTGGGAAACCGCTCCCTTTGCCATTTTCCTATTCATTTTCCCCCGCCTCCTTCTCCCGTTTGCTTTCTTCCGTGCCAATGGTGTCATCCGTTTTCTGCACCATATCCATGGCCGCGTTCAGCGCGCCGGTATTTTCAAAGGAACTGCCCCTGTCCATGTCAACCGATAGGACTCCCTGGGAAACCGCAAACCCAACAATGATGCCAGCCTGTTTATCTGACGCCTGTTCCATCGCATCATCCATCTCGGTAACCTTGATATCCCCGGCAGCCGTACCTTTTATGCCAGGGATCAGGTCAGACAGCGGGATGTCCTCCACAGAAGCGGGTTTAGCAGTAATTACAAAAGCATTGGCATTGGACGCCGCATTGCTGAAGGTGTAATTCAAACCATAGCTGCCGCTGGCGCTGCCGTTAAGGGTTCCGGTAATGCCGTAGCTGCCCACCGCTGTCGCGGAAGGATCGGACAGGGCAAACCGCAGTGTGTCGCCAATGCTGATATTTTCTCCTGCCACAAAACCGGTCACACTGCCGGTAAATGTTGCAGGCAGCGGATAGCCTTCATGAATGGTTACACTGTCCGCCACCAGTTCCAGTGCTTTGCGGTAAATGGTACCTTTGCCTGTCGCAGAAGCAACGATGCTGTAGTTGGCCGCCTCGTCGCCGCTTAACGCTACACCACTGTAGTTGACTGTCCGGTTACCGACGTTCTTCTCATCGTACGCTGCATTAGCGGATACATTGACCTTTCCTTTGTCAGCAGCAATCACGCCTTCCAGTGTTCCGGCGCCTGCCGTAGCGTCAGTGGTTCCATCATAGGTCTTGCTGATATCCGCAAAGGTCGCGGTGATGGCTTTCTTGTCGATCGTGCCCGCCCCCGTTGCCGTGGTCGCGATGCTGTAGTTGTTAGCATCTGTTCCGCTTAGCGCAATGCCTTTGTAGTTCACCGTCTTGCCGTTGCCAGCATTTTTATCTTCGTAGACTGCCGTGATGCCGCTTTCGTTCAGACTCACGTTATCCCCGCTGATAACACCACCGG
Source organism: Acidaminococcaceae bacterium (assembly GCA_017405945.1). Lineage (GTDB taxonomy): Bacteria > Bacillota > Negativicutes > Acidaminococcales > Acidaminococcaceae > Succiniclasticum. The sequence continues at coordinate 29,824 of JAFQZL010000063.1, read as the reverse complement.
CGTTCAGTGTTCCCGCGCCTGCCGTGGCCTCTGTAGTCCCGTCATAGGTCTTGCTGATGGCCGCAAAGCTTGCGGTGATTTCTTTCGCTTTAATGGTGCTGGTCTTATTGTCTTCATACGTAATATTGTAGTTGCCGCTGGTGTCTGCGCCGGTGACCTTATCGGTGATCCTTGCGCTGCCAGATTCTACCGTAACGGTCTTGTTCTTTCCCGCATTTTTATCTTCAAATGCGAACGCCCCGCCGCTGAGAATGTCGCTGGCAAATATGGTGCCACTATACTCTACCAGCGTGCCGCCGGTTACATCTGTAGTCCCATCGTAGGTCTTTGTCACATCTTTCGCCGTCAGGGTAACGTTCGCTTTATCAATCCTGCCATTGTCCACCACCGTCATTGCCGTTGAGGCAAGCACATAGTTGGCTGATTCATCTCCGTCAGTTCCCGCTCCTAACGCAAGCCCACTGTAATACACTGTTTTATCATAACTATCATAAGAATTACTGACGTTCTTGTCTGCATACGTCGCCTTGCCGGTTACGCTTACTTTCTTATCTTCCCCTGCAACAACTCCTGCCAGCTTCCCGGGACGGGAAGGCATGGCATAGCCCATTGCATTCACATCGTTCGTCGTTCCGTCATAGGTCTTCCTGATAGGATCAAAGGTTACGGTCAGTTGTTTCTTATTAATCGTGCCCGCTCCCGTTACCGTGGTCGCGATGCTGTAGTTGTTTGCATCTGTTCCGCTTAGCGCTATGCCTGTATAGTTCACGGTCTTGTTGTCGCCTGCATTTTTATCCGCGAAGGTTGCTACGATGCCGGCAGCGTTTAGTTCCACGTTATCCCCACTGATAATGTCGCCAGCTTTCAGCGTTCCCGCGCCTGCCGTAGCGTTTGCGGTTCCGTCATAGGTCTTGCTGATGTCAGCAAAGGTCGCCGTCAGCGCCTTCGGCTGGACGATAAGCTTCATATCAGCGATATCATAACCATCCTGGAGAGAATACAAAAATACTTTATCCTCTTTTAAAATATTGACAACGCCTGCATCTGTAAGAGAGTTTGTATAATTGTCCCAATTTTCCGCAAACTGATCTGACTTTTTAATGTTGGAATCATCAAGCAGCGTATCATTCATAGGCACACTGTGCGAACTGCCATCATATTCATATACCCTGACCAGGTCTTTCGTTTTTAAGAACGCGGTCAAAAGCGGCATGGTCTGTCCTTCGTAGATACGCCAGGTTGTTCCCGCCCCGCCTGCTGCAGAAAGGCTCCAGTTATCGAAAGTATCTGTCCTCTGCAGTTCCGCAATTGTTTTTTGATTTTCAGTACCGCCGCTATAGGTGTTAGGGGTGCCCTCGCTAAAATACGATGACACAACATCAACGGTAGGGTTGCCGCTTCCAGCGCTGCTAACATTGCCAATAATACCGCCGTTGTTATTATTTTCTGCCGAAACAATACCGGTATTATATGTATTCCTGACGAGGTACTTATCTGAGTCATTTCCTTCCACTAACCCGACAATGCCTCCAACGTTGCTGCTGCCTGTAATGAGCGGATACGTGCTTGTACTGTCTGTGTTATAGTTATAGGCATCCTCGATAATAGCGTTATAGGTCTCCCCGGGTACTGCTGAAGCGCCGGCTAATTTCCCGGCAATACCACCCACATTATTACCTGTATTACCATCACCAACCTCACCGGTATTATAAACCTGCGCAATCGTCCCTTCATTTACCCCGGCAATACCACCAACATTAGAACAACTACTATTAGCAGTAATTTTACCGGTATTATAAGCCAGCGCTATTGACGCACCGCTCTCATTATGACCTGCAATGCCGCCCACATTTCCATTCCCTATAACACTACCTGTATGATACACGTTCCGGATCGTGCCTTTATTGATGCCGACAATACCTCCGACGGACGGTTTGTCAACAGCAATATTACTCTCGACTCCGACATTTTCAACCGTGCCTGCGTTAATGCCAAACAAACCTACGCCGCAAGCCACGTTCTTGTCCGGTGATAAACCGCTGGTATCAATTTTTAAATCACTAATTTTATAGTTCAAACCGTCAAACTTTCCTTCAAATACAAATTCCTGGTCGCTGTTGTTTTTGTATCCTATCGGTTGAAAGCTTTTGACGTCTCTTTGCAGATCAATATCATTGGCCAGCATGTAGTTGCCGGGCATTTTTGTACCGTTATTTTTCGTAAGGTTGTTCTGCATGTTCTGCAGCTCATAGCCGTTGCGGACCAGCATGTAATGGGTAGGTGTAATGTTGGTATTCCAGTGATTGAACGTATGAGTGGACGCCTGATTGAACTCCGGTACGGTAACATTTGTGTATTGACCAGCGTTTATACCTTGTGCTGCACTGCCATTAATCGTTCCGTTCACACCTACAGCAAACCCCAAATGGATCTCCCCTATATTTTCTTTCACGTTGTTAGCAGGATCTGCCCCTACGTTATTTACTGTCAGCGTAACGGTATAGTCATTGCCATCCGCTTCATAATGCGGAGTGCCACCGGTAATATCGCCATCTGTTAGCTTGCCGCCCTTCGTCACGTCCGCCACATTTTTGAAAGTAATATTCCTGCCTTCCACTTGGATCAAATCCGCGTTCAGCTTGCCTAAGTTTATGACATCGCCGACAGCCGCACTGTCACTGCGGAAAAGTGGTTCAACGCCCGTTTCATAACTGGCAAGCTGTTGATCCGTAAGCCTTCTCGTGGATAGGTTTAGACTGCCCACGTCCACCCGGGCCGTAGAGCCAAACAGTATGCCGTTGGGGTTGATCAGGTAAATGCTGCCGCCGCCTTTTAGCACACCGTCGATTTCCGAACGGTTGTGGCCGGTGACATAGTTCAGGTAGTTGTAGCCGTCGAACTGTACCGTGCCGCCCTGTCCGATGGAGAAGTCGATCCATTTCAGCACGTTGTTTACTTTCGTGCTTTTAATGTCCATGGCGGCAGTAGTGTTGGAGGTAGTCGTGGCAATGGTCACGTCGGGCGAGGCGCCCCGGTAGTCCAGCGTGGGCATTACGGGGGCGGCCAGGGCAGCGCGCACGGGCAGCAGCACGGAGCACACGCCGGCCAGCAGCGTGACCCCCACGATGGAGGATAGCGCCGGGCTTGCTTGCACGTGGTCTGCCTTGGTGCCACAGCTTAGAAACGCCATACCTGCGCAGGCGCGTTCTGCTTTGGCGCCGCAGTGTACGGATGTGCAGTTTTTGCCATTGCGTTTGGCGATTTCACTTACCGCCACATAGCAGTTTCTCACTTTGCTCCAGATGATTTTATAAATTTTGTTCATGATACCCCTCCGTAACGAACCCGTCCCGAAGCTTACGCTGCGGTTTTGCCGTCAGTTCTTACATTTCTATAATCCCTGTTTTAGAAAAAGCATTATTTTATCATGAATTTATAGGCCGTTTTTTATGTTCTTAGCTGTTTATCCGCAATTATTAAATTGTATAGTTATCCATATTTATATATATCACAAATGCCCTGCTCCTGCAATTGTCATCACTGTTTTTTCCTATTGTTATTTGAGTAATAGCTATTGGAAACCGCTGTGCCGGGATAGTTCTGAACAAAAAACAGTGCGGCCTGCATTGCAAGCCGCACCGCTGCATAATGCTGTTTATTTGTTTTCCATAAACGCCAGCCTTCTGGCTTCGTCTTCGCTGTGTCCTTCCGCCTTGAACCGCGCGATGTTCAGCATCATGGCTTTGTAATCCCGGGGGATGACCTTCGTGAAACGCTGCACCGTGTCTTCCCAGTCATCCAGCAGGCGTTTTGCCAGGGGGCTCCCGGTAAACTCCAGATGCCGTTCCACAATGGCTTTCACTTCATCCTGTTCCCCCGCGTCTTCCAGTTTTTCCAATTCCACCAGATCCCGGTTGCACAGTTCCGGCTGCATATCCAGCACGTAGGCCACGCCGCCGGACATGCCTGCGGCAAAGTTGCGGCCGATCTTGCCCAGGATCACCGCCCGGCCGCCGGTCATGTATTCGCAGCCGTGATTACCGATGCCTTCCACCACTGCCGTAGCCCCGCTGTTGCGTACGCAGAAACGCTCCCCGGCCTGGCCGTTGATATACACTTCGCCGCCGGTGGCCCCGAAGCAGGCCACGTTGCCGGTGATGATATTGGCTTCCGCCGCATAATCCGCCTCACCCGGCGGGAACAGGATCAGCCGTCCGCCGGACAGCCCTTTGCCCAGGTAATCGTTGGCATCCCCTTCCAGGGACAGGGTCAGCCCCTTCGGGATAAAGGCGCCGAAGCTTTGGCCTGCCGAACCCACAAAGGACAGCTTGATGGTATCTTCCGGCAGACCTTCTTCCCCGTAACGGCGGGTAATCTCGCTGCCCAGGATGGTACCTGTCACCCGGTTGGTATTCCGGATGCGCAGCCGGGCCCGGATGGTCTTTTTACAATCCAGCGCCGGTTTGCACATGCGTACCAGTTTGGACATATCCAGTGTTTCCCCGATTTTGTGCTTCTGCCGGTGCAGGCAGCGGTGTCCCACGTCTGCGTCGGTATAGGGCCGGAACAGCAGCCGGTCCAGATCCACTTCCGCCGCTTTCCAGTTGGCGGCGCTTTCCCGCTGCTTCAGCCGGTCGGAACGTCCCACCATTTCATCGACCGTATGGAAGCCCAGGCGGGCCATGATTTCCCGCAGGTCCTGGGCCACGTATTTCAGGTAATTGATTACGTATTCCGGTTTCCCGTTGAACTTTGCACGCAGCTTTTCATCCTGGGTACAGATACCGAAGGGACAGGTGTTCAGGTTGCACACCCGCAGCATATGACAGCCCAGGGCAATCAGGGGGCCGGTACCGAAGGCGAACAGTTCCGCCCCGAACATGGCGGCAATAGCCACATCCCGCCCGGTCAGAATCTTCCCATCCACTTCAATACGCACCCGGTCGCGCAGCTTATTCAGCAGCAGGGTCTGCTGTACTTCCGCCAGCCCCAGTTCCCAGGGAATGCCCGCGTGGCGCATGCTGGAGCGGGGAGACGCGCCGGTGCCTCCGTCAAAGCCACTGATAGTGATGCCGTCCGCCTTGGCCTTGACCACACCGGCCGCAATGGTACCGATACCGGAGCCGGCCGTCAGCTTCACGCTGATATCCGCGTCCTTGTTGGCGTTTTTCAGGTCAAAGATCAGCTCTGACAGATCTTCGATGGAATAAATGTCGTGATGGGGCGGCGGCGAAATCAGCGCAACGCCCGGTGTGGAATGACGGGTCTTGCCGATTTCCGGGAATACCTTGGTGCCCGGCAGATGGCCGCCCTCACCGGGCTTGGCCCCCTGGGCGCATTTGATCTGCAGTTCCCGTCCGTTCACCAGGTAGTTGCTGGTGACGCCGAAGCGGGCCGTAGATACCTGCTTCACGCCGTCGCTGGGATCGTCCCCGTTTTCCCGCTTCACAAAGCGGGCCGGGTCTTCCCCGCCTTCGCCGCAGTTGCTCATGGAGCCGATGCGGTTCATGGCGATGGCGATACATTCGTGTGCTTCCTTGCTCAGGGCGCCGTAGCTCATGGCGCCGGTGCGGAAATGCAGCAGGATCTTTTCTACCGGCTCCACTTCCTCAATGGGGATACTGCAGCCCGGCGGGCAATAGAAATCCAGCAGGTCCCGCAGGCGGTACACCGCGCCTTTGTCTACAATTTTCGCATATTCCTTATATGCTTTATAATCTTCTTCCTTACAGGCCTTCTGCAATAAACTGATGGCCTCCGGGTCCAGGATATGAGGCTGTTCTCCGTCCTTACGGTACTTGTAGTAGTCGCCGCTGGGCAGATCACCTTCATCTTTATAGGCGTTCTCATGCCGCAGCTGGGTTTCCCGGGCAATTTCCGCCAGCCCCAGACCTTCGATCCGTGACGGCGTATTAACGAAGTATTTCTGGATCAGTTCCTGTTTCAGGCCTACCGCTTCAAAAATCTGTGCGCCGTGGTAGCTCTTCACGGTAGAAATGCCCATCTTCGCCATGACGGCCAGAATACCGCTGACCGCTGCTTTCAGGTAATTGGCCTGGGCCTGTTCGGCGTCCAGTCCCGGCAGCAGCTTGCCTTCCGCCGCCAGCGCGTGGACCGTATCCAGCGCCAGGTAGGGATTGATAGCCGTGATGCCATACCCGATCAGCGTACAGTAATGGTGGGTCTCCCTGGGTTCACCGGATTCCAGGATCAGGCCCACGTCGGAACGCACCGTCTTTTTGATCAGGTAATTATGTACCGCCGCCGAAGCCAGCAAGGCAGGAACCGCCGCCATACGGGAGTTCACGCCCCGGTCGGACAGCACTAAAATGTTGGCGCCGTTGCGGATGGCCCGCCAGGCGTCGATGCAGATGGATTCGATAGCCGTTTCCATGGCTTCCGCACCGCCGTTCACCGGATACAGCATGGACAGGGTCACGGCCCGCAGCTTGTCGGTCTGCAGGTTCTTGATGACCGCCATCTCCCGGTTGGTCAGGATGGGACGCAGTACTTCGAGCGCTGCGGTGCCTTTTTCATCCGGCTCCATGATGTTGGCCACGTTGCCGATCATAACCCTGGAGGAGGTAACGATACTTTCCCGTACGCCGTCGATGGGCGGGTTCGTCACCTGGGCAAAATTCTGCTGGAAATAATCATACAGCATCTGGGGCTTTTCCGAAAGCACCGGCAGGGGCGCATCGATACCCATGGCGCCTACCGGGTCCTTGCCCATGCGGGCCATGGGAACAATCATCTGGGTCAGGTCTTCCTGGGTGTAGCCGAAAACCTTCTGCTGTTCTTTCAAATCAAAGGGAATCAGCGTGTCATTGATCATGCTGCCCCGTTCTTCCACCAGTTCGTCCATCTCGATGATGTGTTCACGGCACCATTCCCCGTACGGATGGGACGTGGCCAGCAGGTGCTTGATCTCATCATCTTCTATAATGCGCTGTTCCGCCGTATTCACCAGGAAAAGACGTCCCGGCTCCAGGCGTCCTTTATAAGCAATCTGTTCCTGGGCTACCGGCACCGCACCGGCTTCCGAGCTCAGCACCACCCTGTCGTCCTTCGTCACATAGTAGCGGGCAGGACGCAGGCCGTTCCGGTCCAGCATGCCGCCGATCACCGTACCGTCGCAGAAGCAGATGGCTGCGGGACCGTCCCAGGGTTCCATCATAAAGGTCTGGTAGCGGTAAAAATCCTTCTTCTCCTGGGGCATGGACGGATCCTTCTCCCAAGGTTCCGGAATCATGGTAACCATGGCATGAGGCAGGGAATGCCCTGTCATCATGAGATACTCCAGGCAGTTATCAAACATGGCGGAATCGCTGCCAGACTCATCTACTACCGGGAATACCTTTTCCATATCCGGGAAGAATGGCGACTTTGCCTTGCTCTCCCGTGCATTCAGCCAGTTGATGTTACCCCGGATTGTATTAATCTCCCCGTTATGCACAATATAGCGGTTGGGATGGGCCCGGGCCCAGCTGGGGAAGGTATTGGTACTGAAGCGGGAATGGACCAACGCCATGGCTGTCGTAAAATCAAGGTCGGACAGGTCCAGATAAAAATGCCGCAGCTGCAGGGAAGTAAGCATTCCCTTATACACAACAGTCCGGGAAGACAAGCTGGCAATATAAAAGTCCGATCCCATCACCTGACTCTGGGGAATGATTTCTTTTTCCGCCACCTTGCGGATAATGTACAGCTTGCGCTCAAAATCCATCTGGCTTTTCACATCCGGCGCCTTGCCAATAAACACCTGGATGATGCGGGGGCGGATGGACTTGGCCGCTTCCCCGATAATGCTCTCGTCAATGGGGACCTCGCGCCAGCCTAAAATGCTCTGCCCTTCCTCCCGGACGATCTTCTCAAACGTTTCCATCTGCTTTTTGCGGAAGGATTCATAGCGGTGGGCAAAGATCATGCCCACGCCGTATTCGCCTGCCGGCGGCAGGGAAAAGCCCAGCACCTCGCATTCCCGGACAAAAAAGTCATGGGGAATCTGCACCAAAATACCGGCCCCGTCGCCGCTCTTCTGATCCGCGCCTTCTGCGCCGCGGTGATTCAGGTTCTCCAGAATCTTCAGGGCATCGTCGATAATGCTGTAGGATTTTTCCCCTTTAATATTTACAACAAACCCGATACCGCAGGCGTCATGCTCAAACGCCGGGTCATATAAGCCCTGCGGCGCCGGTAAATCTCTCAGTTTCCGATTCATAAATGTTCCCCCTCTTTGTTTTACTGCAGTCACTTCTCCATTACTGCTCTATATCTGTTACAAGAATAATATATGTACACAGTATAACAACATCAGCCTTATCCGTCAACGAAAATCGTATTTTCAGAAACATAAAATCCGCCAAGAAGATATATTTGTATTATATTTTTAACATTTTTTCGTTTTTATTTGAAAATATAATGTATTCTGCATACAAATACTTCATATTATATATGACACACAGAAAAACAGCGACAGGGAAACTGCATCAACTTTCTCTGCCGCTGTTAGTCCTGTTAAATATGATAGTGTCTGGCAGTCACTCTGCATCGCATACTGGAAGACCTGCAGCGATACAGGAGAATACTGCTTACTGTTGCCCCCTGTAACGGATGGCCAGCATGGTGATATCGTCAGACTGTTCGGCTCCGCCTGCATGGGCGGTGATGTCTTTGCGCAGGGCAGCCAGCACATCCGCAATGGGCACATCGTTTCCGGAAGGTATGCCCGTAAGGGCCGCCTGTAACTGTTCTTCCGAATACACTTCACCGGCTTCGTTCATGGCTTCCGTCACGCCGTCCGTATAGCAGAACAGCAGCGAACCGGGAGACATCTGCAGCCTTTCCTGGGTAAAGCTGATATCCTCTTCCACACCCATCATCAGGTTCTTCTTCGCAGGGCGCAGGTACGTAAACGCCCCGTCCGTACCCTGCCGCAGCAACGGCGGGTTGTGGCCGCAGTTCACATAGGTAAAGTCGCCGGTACGGATATCCAGAACGCCGAAGAAAACCGTTACGAACAGCATTTCTTCATTGTTTTCGCATAACTGCTGATTGGCGCGTCGGATAACATCCGCAAAGGTTTCTTCTTCCCCGGCAGACAACGCGGAATTCTTCAGGATGGTCTTGGCAATAACCATAAAGAGCGCGGCGGGAACGCCTTTGCCGGATACGTCGGCAATAGTGATGGCCAAACGGTGGTTGTCCAGCATGTAAAAATCGTAAAAGTCGCCGCCCACTTCTTTTGCTGCAGCCATGGTGGCAAACAGGTCAAAGCCTTTGTTTTGGGCAATCTCTCCAAAATTACGCGGCAGCATTCCTTCCTGGATATCCGCAGCTACAGAAAGCTCGGTAGCGATCCGTTCCTTTTCTGCGGTAACCATGGAAAGAGTCTCTATATGTTTCTTCAGATCACCGGCCATATCATTGACGCTATCCGCCAGTAAAGCCAGTTCATCCGTCCGGTGGACGTCCACCTTCTCATCCAGATTGCCCTGGGCAATACGCTTCACGCCATCAATTAGGGCAAGGATGGGCGTTACAAAGCGTTTTGCAATGACAGAGCTGATAAAGAACAGCGGCACGAGCATGAGTAAAAAGGTCACAAGTCCCCAGCGCACTCTGGCACGGAAGGAATCGTGCAGTGTTTCGGCAAAGCCTTCCATCTGGGAAATAACATTATCCCTGGCATACGCAGCCGGATACACCACCGCCCGCTTGTGATTCAGGACACCATAACTCCAGCCGGGCTTTTCCACAGGGGCAAAAGCCAGAAAATAATCCTCACCGCCCAAGGTGATCAGCATTACATCTTTTTGCCCCGCCACCATGGCAGAGGCCGCCCTGGCGATGCTTTTTTCCGGACTCTGGCGCAGATCTGTGGCACTTTGCGGAACTGCCAGCGGACCTTCCAAAAAGGTTGAGAAAATTACGCTGCCGGTAGCATTGTCCAGCAAAAACCTGGGCTGTTCCGCTTTTATGGCATCCTGGTCCAGATCGTCCTTATCCCCGGTGCCTGCATTATCTGTCAGGCGGAACAGGGTTTCGGGGTTACAGTCAATGCCGACTACACCCGCCAGTCCCGCAGCATCGTAATAGGGGGCCACACAGGTCAGACAGCGATTGCCGTTAGAATCGGTATAGAGACCGGTAAAACCGGATTTATTACCGTCTGCCGCCAGCCTGTACCAGCCCATCTTCCGCGGGTCATAACTATCCACAAACGCCTGGCTGAACTGCTTGGCAGAATTGTCCGGCGTCACATCCATGGCGATGAGATAACCGTGAACAGAGCCCACAAAGGCTGCGGTATACCATTCCGGCATCAACTCCAGGTCGTCTGCGATATTGGAAACCAGACCGATTTCCCCGGCAAAAGCCCCGACCCCGTACTGCCGCTCCATTTCCCGGCTGAAATTAACATAGGCCTTGCCGGAAGGGATTACGTCATGCTGTGGGTCCGGCAGGCGACGTCGTTTAAAGTACTCCGGATTTTTCAGCATCTTGGTCATCCGGTCGGCAAGATAGCGGGTATCGTCCATCGTGGTCTGCATTTCATGCCGGATCAGCTGCGCTTTGCCGGCAGCATCTGAGGACAGCCGTTTCTTAACCTGTTCTTCGGCAAAACTTTCCGTAAAGGAAGCCGTGTTATCGGCCAGAAGAGCGCCGGTTTTATCTATATTTTCCCGAATCGCATACATGCCTGCCAGGGAAACGGCGCCCGCAATAATAAAAGACGCCAGTCCCACTGCCAGCAACAGCAGAAATATCCTGTGATGCAGGTTCATGTTTTGCTTGCCAATTTTCAAGATACACACTCCAGATGTTTAAGGCCGCCGGTTCATCTGCCTGTCTTTCAACGCACAAACGTTCTTCCCGGCCTCCTTTTTATTTCTTATCCAACAGCAGGGACAAATGGTTGGCCATCTGCCCAAACATCTCTTCATATTTGTATTCTGCCAGTCTGAAATTCTTCTTTACCAGGAAAATTCCGTAGCCTCCCGGTTCTCTTTCCTCCAGGGGAATGTCTTCCAATGGGCGATGGTCTTTTACGAGGGGGTCGAAAGGCTTTCCGTGATCCGCAAACTCAATTCGGAAACAATCGCCCTCTTCCGTCGTTTTTACCCAGACAAAGCCGGGGTAGTCATAGGCATAGGAAATAATGTTCACCAGAATCTCTTCAAAGCCAAGTTCAAGTCGCAACTGCTGCCGCGGCGATACACCGGCTTCTTCCGCGGCGGCCAGTACGTCTTCCCGGATATGTTCATACCATTTCATGTCGGCGTCGTAACGCTGCCAGCTTCCGCTCTTTGCGACTGCCATGGGACAGCACCTCCGTCAGTCCAGTTCTTCCAGGGATGTATATATCGTGAACAACGCGTCCATACCGCTGTCTTCCAAAACCGATTTCACAATGCCGGAAGGCCTGGCCAGAGTAAACGTCTTGCCATTTTTCTTTGCCAGCTTGTTCAGGCGCAGCAAAACTCTTAACCCTGCACTGGAAAGATATTCCATATCCGTCATGTCCAGCACCGTCTTCACGTTGCGCAGCACAATATCTTCCCCCGTAGCGTAAGCAGAGTCCGCCGTCACCATATCAATGCGTCCGCTCACGCTCCAAACCGTCCAGTCGTTTGGACCGGCGCTTTCTTTCTGTAAAAATTCTTTGGCCATGATTACCTCTCCTTTATATAAGCACTATTATCGTCAACCGTTATTATCAGCATCACACTGTCAGTGTGATAGTATTGAAACCATGGTAGTTGCGGTACAGATACTGGCGGACGTGGGTTTTCACCGCATGAAGGCCCAGAGCCCGCACGTCAACATCTTCGATCTGCTTCGATTCCGCGGATAACCGGAACGGATCCAGTTCCTGCCCGTCATCCCGGAGATGCAGGGTCAGTGTTCCGTCCTCGTTGGCGATCAGGGTCAGCTGGCTCAGCAGGGGATCTCCTTCCCGCCTGGCCGCCCTTTCGTTCATCAGACCGCAGATTTCTTCCATGGCCAGACGCAGGGTATGACAGGTTTTCTCTCCTGCCCCCCAGGTTTTCGCAAAGGCTTCAGCAGTATCTATCTGGGCAGCCACATCCGATACCTTACCCAGAAAGGCAGTGCTGTACACCCGGACCGGATCAACCGCGTGACGCTCGCCCCGGCGGCGCTTATAAATATACAGTATGATCAGCGTAACAATTTCCGCCAGTGGATAGACAAACCAAAAAGCATAAAAACCATATTCCGCCAGCACAAGAGCAATCGGCAGGCTGGCGCCGAGACGGCGCATAAACACCACCAGGAATGCCCCCCACTCATCCTCTTCCGACTGCATATAGTTCTGCAACAGCAGGGCTACGCCCATGATCACGGAACCGCCGCAAAATACCCGGGCAGCGTAGTAGGCTTTAGTAACATCTTCCACGTCCTCCAGACCAAAGAGCAGGTCGAGGATCTGGGGCCAGGCCATTACAAGGACCATGGCCAGAATGCCCAGGACAAGGGAATAAATCAGCGCATACCGGAAGACCCGGTGCAGTTCCCCAAAGTTACATTCAGCAAAAAATGTGGAAAACAGGGGCTGGGAAGTTTTACCAATAAACTCATACAGAAAGATAAAGAGCACTGACAGGTTTTCAATGATGCTGAACACCGCCACGCCTTCCGTCCCCGCCATGTGAGCCAGCAAATGAATGACTGCCAATGAAAAGATGGCATCAAAGATGTACTCCGAAGACGTAGCAAAACCCAGGCGCAGAGGCTTAACGGCTTCCCTGAACGAAGCCGCGTGACGCTGCAGCCGCAGATTCCCTTTCGGGTGCATGAGGATATATACAATACAGGCCAGCACCGCCGCAAAATTGGAAAAAAAGAAGCCAAAACTGCAGCCGGCGATGCCCCAGCCGAATACAAGCAACAGCAATGCGCTGATAATGAGATTGGCTATCCCGGTAACGCTCTGCACCGTGGTAGAAAAGGAATCTGCATCATCATTGCGGAGGTAAGCGGTAAACACTTCCATAAGGATTTCAAAGGGGGCGCCCAGAAGAATATAAAAGATATAATCCTTTGCCATCTGGTACACGGCACCGTCCTCCGGACTGGTTCCCAGAAAAGCCAGCACCTGGTCTTCAAAAAGAATTCCCCCTGCCGAGATGATAAAACCGATCACCAGGCTGAGCCTGAGAAAGAAGTTGAAGATACCTGAAGCGTCTTCCTTTTTCCCCTCGTGCATCAGGTTGCTGTAGACAATGGCGCCGCCCATGGACAGGCCAAACACGAAGAAAGTGGTCAGCAGGAACAGAGGGGAAATAAAACCGATGGCAGCCAGACCGTCCATGCCGATGGCATGACCGACCAGAATCGTATCACCGATTTCCGCCAGGGCCAGGCCAATCGCCGCCAGGGGCGCAGGCAGGACCGAGCGGATAAACATCTTTCGGGTAAAATAAGCATAATCTACGGTTTTATCCACGCAGAATCTCCTTTACAATTTCTCCAATGCTTTTGCCCGCCGTCAGGCCATGGATGACAGAAGCGTAATTTTTCAGGAAGCGGGTTACGAAGGCATCGCTGTAAGCTAACGTATTGTAAGTCAGGTTTACGTAGAAATCATCCTTGCGCCGGTGCAGGAAGAAATCAAAGATTTCGTCTTCGTAATCCTCGATTTCGTCATAGCGGGCCGGGGCGCCGCAGAAGGTAAACTCGTCTTCGATGTCCTCGCCCTGATAGGAGAAAGCCGCGATGAGAGGCGCGGGATCCCCCTCGTACAGGACGTGGCGACGGCACAGGAGGATATTCTCCTGGGTTTCTTTCACAAAGCGGGATGCTGTCATATCATCCTGCCAGTGGACGCAAAGGGGATAATGCCGGTAAACGGCACCCATGGTCCGTTCGTAGCGGATATCGTCCCGTCCGTTGTAGATGGTCAGGACGACGGAGGCCTTTTCTCCGTTGGCCAGGCTCTGCAGCAGGCCGAAGGCCGCGGCCAGAACGGTGCCGTCAGTAACACCGTTTACTTTAGTAAAGGCATCTACGGCTTTCAGATCCACATGAAGGGGCAGCATCATATCCTTCGTCACGTTATCATCACCGGGCTCCAGATCCCCAGCCAGCTCTCCGGGATGCGCCGTAAAGGAACTGACAAAGTCAGCGTTCCACTCCTGTTCCTTTTTGTAAGCAGGGGTATCAATGGTATCCTCGATTTGATCATAATAATCAAAGATGCTGTACTCTTCCTTCTCCGGTGCTTCTCCCCGGTACGCGGCATCTACGTCTTCCAGGAAGATGTTGATGGAGTCGCCGTCAATAATGGGATGGAGGAAGTCAAAGTAAAACTCTTTAGCAACTGTTCCGTCTGCTTCTGTAATCGCAAACAGACGCATGACGAACATGCGGATCCCGGGCCGGTTCATGGGCTGGCGGAGGTGTGGCTTCAGGGCTTCAAATTCCTTCCGGCTGATTGTCTCAACGGCAGGTTTCAGATTCTGCAGGTCGCCTTGCCGCCAGCGGAATTTGCCTTCCACCGCGGCAACCAGCCGGGCATCCACGGCCGGATGGGCCAGCAGTGTCTTTTCGATTGCGGCGGCCAGCCGTTCCAGATCGGTCTCCGGGGCCAGATACACATGGGCGTCGCAGTGGAGGCCGTATCCTTCCTCCAGATCGTTGCCCCACTCGTAGTGCAGCGCCTGAAGGGGACCGAGGAAATGGGTGTCCCTGTGGATCACGACAGCCTGTTCTTTTTCCTGCCGCTGTGCCAGCAGCTTTGCAATGCCTGCGGGGGTCTTGCCCTCATACACAAGATTGAAGTTCAGTTTCAGGTCGCGGCATTCCGCCAGCAGACGTACTACACTGAGACTGTCGCCCCCGGCCGCAAAAAAGTCCTCTTCAGCGCTGACCTTTTCCATGCCTAACGCGATGGCAAAGCCGTGGACCAGGGCCGCTTCCGTCTCATTAGCGGGGGCCACATACGGCGTCTCTGTCACATATACTTCCGGTTTGGGCAGGGCCCGTTTATCCAGCTTGCCGTTCTGGTTTTGGGGAATAGCGTCCATCTGTACGATAGCCGCCGGTACCATGTAGGGCGGTTTCCGTTCCCGGATAAAGGCCGCCAATGCTTCCCGGTCAATGGGTTCATCTGCTACTACGTACGCTGCGATGAATTTTCCTCCTGCCGGATTGTCGCAGGCCACGACCGCCGCGTTCTTCACCGATGGGAAATCGCGGACGACCCCTTCCACTTCCGCCAGTTCCACCCGGAACCCGCGGATTTTCACCAGGCCGTCCCGCCGGCCGATAAACTCAATGTTTCCGTCCAGACGGTAGCGGGCCATATCCCCAGTCCGGTAAGCGGTTTCATAATCAGGTTCCTGAGAGAATGGGTTGGGTACAAAGGCCTCTTTTGTCTTCTCGGGCCGGTTCAGGTAGCCTCCCGCTACCTGGATTCCCGCTACCCAGAGCTCGCCCAGGGCACCGGGGGGCACCCGGCGGCCGGCACCGTCCACGATATAAATAGCCGTATTATCCATGGGTTTGCCGATAGGGATATCCGGCTCGTATTCTGTCATACTGTAACAGGTAATGGAAACCGTGGCTTCCGTAGGGCCGTATTCATTGGCCACAATGTAGGGATGCACCGGTTTGAAGGGCACCAGCGTCTCGCCTCCTACCACGATGTATTTCAGCTCCGGGCAGTCCATGGTCAGGGCAAACTGGCGCCCCACCTGGGCCGGCAGGTCTGCCACCACAATATGGTGTTTGTTGATAATCTCCGCCAGAGCCGGCAGATCCAGCTTTTTCTCTTCGGGAATAACGACGATACCGGCCCCCACCGTAAGTGCCGGATACATATCCGCCAGAGAACCGTCGAAGCCGTAACTGTTGTAACAGGTGACCCGGAACTGTTCCGTCGCCGCAAAATAACGCCGGTACCAGGCCGCATAGGCCATCAGGTTTTTCTGTAGCAGCCGCACCCCTTTGGGCACGCCGGTGGTACCGGAGGTATAAATCAGCATGAACAGGTCGTCCGGGCAGGGAAACTGTATTTGCGCCAACGTAGTTGCGTCCGGTTGCGGCATGGATGAAATCTCGGAAATACGAAGCACCGTTCCGTCAAATTCCTTAAAATTGTCCAGCCGGGGCAGCAGTTCATCTGCAACAATGATGAGCCGCACATTCGCATCTTTTACCATAAACGCCAGGCGTTCGTCCGGATAGTTGGGATCCAGGGGCTCATAGGCGCACCCCGCCCGCATCACGCCCAGGGAAGCGATCACCATGTATTCGCAACGGGGAATGAATACCGCAACGGTATCCCCCCGGTCCAGTCCCTGCCGGGCCACACAGGCCGCCAGCCGGAAGGCCAGACCCTGCACTTCGGCATAGGTATAGGATTTATCTTCGTAAACCACCGCAAGGTTATCCGGGCACTCCGCCGCCCGGGTACAGAACTGCTCAATGATGGTATCGGTTTTGTTATAGACATGGACAGTCTCATTGAAGCTGTCTAGAATTTTCATGGTTTCCCCTGCCGTAATGCGAAGGCCGGCCAGGGTTTCTGCTGCCGGAAGACTGCCCAGTATCTCCCGCAGGGAAAGGGCCATCATCCGGATAAAGGCTTCGGTATACAGACAGACATTGTAAGTAATTACAAGCCTGCCGGGTTCAGCGCCAAAGATAAGGGCCAGTCCGTCGCGCCTTTCCGCCGGAACCTCGCCGTTGATGGAAAAGCCTACGGCCCGTCCCGCTTCCACGCCTAAAATGTCCCTGGCTTCGTCAGCTTCCCAAACATAAGCGGCCCCCTCTCTAAGCATGGTTCCCACATTTTTTATCAGTTCGGCCGGCGTCCCGTCAGGCTTCCATTCCTGCCGCAGGGGCTGGTATGAAATCCCGTTCCAGACTGAGAGGCCGGCCTCGTTGATTCCACCATATACTCCCAACAGCAGCAATGTAGCCGACGCCAGTGTTTCAGTATCCGGATCCTTCGCCATGGAAAGGGCATACGTGGCCCACTCACAGCCGGGAACCTCCCGCAGCTCGGGAAGAGGCAGACAGTCCGGCAATTCTGAAGTAAAACGAGCAGCGCACCATTCCTGTTTATTCATTGTTGTTAAACCCCTTCTGGCATTATTTCAGCAGTTCCGTCACAACGCAGTCCTCGTTCTGCAGGGCAACCACCATGTCTTTCATGATGGCCGCAAACCGACGCATGGCCTCCTCGCTGTAACGGTTGTTATCGTAGTCCAATACCAAAGAGAACGTACCGTCGTCATGGGCGTTTACTTCAATGTCCAGCGTATTTTCCGCCGCCGAAATCTCATTGGCAGGCATTTCCTCGATCAATCCTTCCGTGCCCCCCAGTTTTATCGTGCCCCGGCGTCCCAAATTGCCTTTTTGCAGGATAAAGCTGGCGCACTCGTCTTCCAGCCCGCTGCCGTAAACCATGTCCAGACTCTTGCGGTACTGCATACCTTCGTTTACCCTGGCTTCCAGCCCGCCCAGGAAGGCGGTTGCCGTAATATCTTCGTTAAAATCCCAGCGGATGGGGAACTGGTCCAGCATCAGGCCCATGAGACGCTTTTCGGACAACGTCACACGTCCGTTGTGAACCCAGCCCATGATAGCTTCCCGGCTTCCCGTAGATTTGGCCAGGGCCAGCAGTGACGCCCCCATGAAAAATGTATTCTCAGTAAACTCTCTGCCTTTGAAAAAGTCCTTTTCGATCACAGGGAACGGGACCTCTATCTCGTGTTCCGGTGAATCGCTGGCTCCGTCTATATCCGCGGGAGGCAGATGCAGGTCCTCGTCAAAACCTGCCAGCATCCGGGTCCAGTAATCATGTCCTGCCTGCAGTTCTGCCAGCGGTATTTCCGCTTCCTCCCGGATATACCCGGCGTAGCTGGCAGACTGGCGCCCGGCTTTGCCGCCCCGTTCGGGACGAACATAGCGTTTATCCACCTCTCGCAGGAAAAGCATGGCGATAGCGGCGCCGTCCATGATTGCATGGTAAAAGTCCGCATAAAAATACTTGGCCGTAGCAGTGACCATCAGGTAGATCCGGTACAGTGGATGATCGATCAGGTCATAAGGCAGCTTAATTTCCTGCTTCCGCTGTTCAAAGGCTTCGTCCGAGAGCGTCTCCACCACAACCTTGGTAATGTCTCCGTCAAAACGCTGGCAGAGGTCCCCTGTTTCCGGATGGATTACCAGACGGCAGCGGAAAATATCATACGAGGCAAGTACATCATTCAAAGCCGCCGCCAGCCTTTCCATGTCAAGAGACGGATCCAGCCGGATCAGGGCACCGGTATTCATCATGGTAGACTTTGCTTTCATAAAATGCGTATCCACCATCCAACGCTGGATTGGACGCAGGGGATAGAATTGGGAAACATTCTCTTCCTCTTTCCGCCAGACCACTTTGATCAGATTATCAAAACGGGTCGCCTGCAAAACCTCCCCCACTTCCTGGGAAGGATACAGTAAGGTCAGTTCGCCGCCCTGCTGCGTCATTTTCTTTTTCGCCGTAAACAGGGAACGCAATCCTGCCGAGGAAATGTATTCCACTTTTGAAAAATCCAGCAGGGCCTGTTTCATTCCCTGCACCTTTTCCGCAAACGTAATATCAAATTCACGTGTTTCCTGAGTACTGAGTCTGCCACTGAGTTCCAGCGTCAGAGTCGTGCCCTCCACACTGGAATTAATTCCTAATGCCATTTGCATTCATCCTTTCTTTGTATATTGACGTGTATTACAACTTCACTGAAATACTGTTATCTTACCGGTTTTGATATGTTTCAATTGCTTCCCCGGGGGTGCTGCTTACATGCGGTTTCGTGATTTCATCCCTTATATATAAGCCCCAGCATGGTCACATCATCAGACTGCTCTGCGTTGCCCGCATGGCCTTTCACGGCTTCGGAAACCAGCGTCAGGATGTCTTTCGCCTCCGCGTCCGCTGGCACGGTTCCCAGCAGATTTTCCAGCTTCTCATCGGAAAACAGCCTTCCTTCTTCATCCATCGCTTCTGTTACCCCATCGGTATATAGGAACAGGCTGTCTCCCGGGTTAAGCTGCAACTTGCGGACCGGGAAATCCATCCCTTCCATCAGGCCCATCATACAGGTATCCGCCTTTGGCAGCCAGGCAAAACCATTTTTACCGTGTCGCAGCAACGGCCGGTTATGCCCCGCGTTCGCATAGCAGAACTCCCCACTCCGGATGTTCAATATTCCCATGAACACAGTCACAAACATATCCTCTTCATTATTCTGACAGAGCCGGTCATTGGCCCGGGCCATGATTTCTCCCAGGGCCTCCGCCTTTTTCAGAAGAAGCGTGTTGTTTTGCAGAACGGTTCTGGCCACAACCATAAACAGCGCAGCCGGCATCCCTTTACCGGAAACGTCGCCAATGGTCACGGCGAGATGATCCTCATCCACCAGATAAAAATCGTAAAAGTCCCCGCCAACCTCTTTGGCTGCCTGCATGGACGCATAAATATCAAATTCCGTTTTATCCGGAAAGGCAGGAAATGTTTTGGGCAGCATCCCTTCCTGGATATGCCGTGCAACGGACAGCTCGGTCGTGATGCGTTCCTTTTCCGCTGTCATTTCGGAAAGGTCCGCAATATGGGTTTTAAGCGCTGCGGTCATGTTATTCACGCTGTCCGCAAGCTGTTCTATCTCATCTCCGGTTTGCAGGGACAGCGTTTTGTCCAGATTGCCCTGAGCAATCTGCTTCACCCCATCCTCCAGCTCCAGAATAGGCTTTACAAACCGCTTTGCCGACCAGGTACTGAAACCGATAAATCCGGCCAGCAGCAAAGACATAGCCACAGCCAGCGCTGCTGTATTGCCTGCAAACTGGTCACGCAGCACTGTCCGGAAATCTTCCATCCAACTGCGCATTTCACTCTTCGCCTTCATTGCAGGCGCCAGCGCTTCTTCTTTTTTCACCAGGGTACCAAAGCTCCAGCCCTGCAGTTTAAGAGGCGCATAAGCCAGATAATACTCCACCCCGTCTACCGAAACTATCTTGATATCGCTTTTCCCCTCAACCATACGGGCGGCTTCACGGGCCAGGGAAGTATCCCCTGACCGGCGCAGATCCGGACTTTCACGGGAGACCGACAAACTGCCTTCCTTTTTGGAAGAAACGATGACCTCACCTTTTTTCCCGAGAATAAACGAGTGCTCGTTACTGCTGATGGCAGTTTCCATAATCTGTGCGTAAAGGTCCTGAATACTGCAGTCCAAACCGACAACCCCCGCAAAGCCATTCACATCATAATAGGACATGACAGCGGAAACACAGAGATCGCCGGTTCCGGCATCAAGATAAGCATCCGTAAATACCGGTTCTGAAACATCTCTTCCCAGCTTATACCAGGACCGTTCCCGCGGGTCGTAGGAATTCCGTATGGAATCTTTACAGAAATAAGAGACTGTATTATCCACGCCCTTTTCCTGCACCATAAGAAAATAGCCGTTTTTCGAACCCACAAACACATTTGGATAATAACCGCTCATGCGTACCAATAAACCGGCAATGCCTGAAGCCCTGTCAATTTCCTTCTGCAAAGGGGCGGAAATCCCCTGCTTTACAAGGGTAGGACTGTACAGTATGAATGGCCTGCCGGCGGGAACGTCGATATACAGGGCATTGGGAACAGGCTCTGCAGAAAACCTGACGCCTTTCTGCAGAAGATCGCTCATTTCACCCGCAATATATTTCAAGTCTGCCACAGTTTCCGTTAAACCATTATTAATACCCTGAGCCCGGACCCGGGTGATTTCTTCCATGCGCTTCTTAATTCCGGCTTCCAGCATTTCTGCCGCATATTCGGCGGCGCCGTTGGCCAGCTCTTCGGTCTGGTCATCCATCGCTTTTCTGGCATGAATCATGTTAACCGCAAAAAAAGCAGTCATCAGCATAAAGGTCAGCAGACTGCCGGAAAGCACCAGTAGCAAAACTTTTCGCCTGATATCCAGTTTCAAAGTTACACCTCCGCCCGTCAGTCTTCATACAGCATATTGGGATTTAACGCCCGCTACTGAGCATCACTTTACGTTTTCCTGTGTTAAAGTTCCTGTATAATACGTCTATTATTTCATTATATTATATTATTATATCATAAACATCTTACACATTTATAATGTTTTTATAATGTTTTTATTTGGAAAAACACCGCGACATTCGCCTGAACATTTGCCGGGAATGTCGCGATTCTTCATTTTTTTACTTCCGCTTCGTCAATTCTCGTCCCATCCGGCAGATAGCAACTGAACCGTAATCTGTCGGCAGAAGCTTCCAGCACCATATAATTATTTGTTTCCGGCTGGGGCGCAATGGCAACGTCCAGCGAATGACGTTTCCACAGATTCGGGTACCGTACATCCCCGGCTACCCCGGTGAGGATGTACAACGGCCCCTTCATACCCCGCTTAAAATCATAAACATGTCCCCGGTTCCGGTATGTATGCAGGTGAGCGGTCAGTACCACGTCCACATTATATTTGTCAAACAGCGGCATAAAGGTTTTTCCTTCTTCGGAAAAGCCTTCTTCCCTTGGTGTTTTACGTGTCAGGAATCCGTACTGCAGCACGTCTTTATGCATCAGCACCACTTTCCATTTTTTCTTTGTTTTTTCCATGTCCGCCTTGAACCAGGCCAGCTGGTCCTGCAACAGGTTGGGATAAAAATCTTTCATTTCCCGCATCTGGGTATTCAGCACAACGTAATGCACGTCACCGTAATCAAAAGAATAAAACTGGTTCTTATAGGCTTCCGGTGCTCCCTCCGGCAGTTGGAAATAGTGCAGATATGCCTGCGGCACCCTCACCTTCCAGTCCATGGTGTAGGTTTCGTGATTGCCAAGAACAGGCGCCGCCGGAATCCGGGAAATCATGGGCCCGACGCGGGTAAACCATTCATTCCACTGGTAGGCGTGTTCCCCATTATCCACCAGGTCTCCCATGGTGATGAAGAACCGGGCGTCCCTGTTTCGCTGCCAGGCCGGCATGGCCACGTCTTCCCAAACCTTATATTTGGCGCTCTGACTGTCCGGAAAGATTAACGCCTTATAATTGTTGTGAACCTGTGCCGTATTCAACCTGTACCATTGACTTCGCCTGTTTCCATACCCCAGACGGTATTCATATTCCGTACCGGGCTTTAGATTTTTCAGAATCACAGTATGAACATAGGTGGTTTTTCCGTTGTCGGTAAACTTATCGTTGATGTGTTCCTTCTGCGTTTGTATAGCTGCATTTTCATCCTTTGTCGCACGATACTCCACAAACGCATCCTTCGTTTCCGGTTCCGACTGCCACATGATGGTGCGCGACACGGTACTGTCTGCCGTAATCACCTGCCGGAGATTAAAGGCGTCTGCTTTCGTAAAGGCGGTAAAACTCTCCGTAGTCTTGCCGGAGCCGGTTTTGGTCTCACCGTTACCGCATCCAAGAAGCAACACTCCGAACACAAGGGCTAACAGGCTAAGTGCCAGCGCCAGCAAAACTGTCATTAAACTTTTATAAAAGTTTTTGCTCTGTTTCATGCGTAGTCACCATTAATCTTTAACATTATAAGCTGGTACAGCCCTATTTCCTCTTCCCTGTAATACCACGCTTGATGATGTTTTCCCCAAATTTGCTTTTCAGGGTGTCAATAGCCTGATTGCGCTTCTGCATCCGCTTATTGTCTTCAAAGTCCAGTACCGGTTCGTCCTCCGGACGGAAAAGGTTGCTTACCGACACGCCTAACAGCCGCACACCCGGCTTTACATTAATCTTCTGCAGCATCTGCTCTGCCAAAAGGAAAATGTCTTCATCCCAGGCAATCAGCCTGTCACCGGTGGAACTGCGGGTAATCATGCGGAAATCCGCAAACTTCACTTTCAGCGTCACCGTGTGCCCTGCCAGATGCTCCCAGCGCAGACGCCAGCCTGCCTGCCCGCACAGGTCCAGCACTGCCTCCCGGCAGGAATCCATATCCGTCAGATCCCTGTCAAAGGTGGTTTCCCTGCCAATGGACTTTGCTTCTTCTTCATTGACAACCGGTCTGTCGTCTAAGCCCCGGGCCAGCCGTTTCACCTGTTCCGCATTAACGCCGAACACCTTGCGCAGCAATCCCACGTCTGCTTCAGCCAGCTGCCCGATTTTTTCAATACCAAACTGTTTCAGCTTTTCTTCGGCGCTGCGGCCGATGCCGAAAATCTTGGTCACTGACAGGGGAGCCAGCAGCCCGGCCGCATCTTCCGGCGTAATTCTCACAAAGCCGTGAGGCTTGCGCATGTCCGAGGCCAGCTTGGCCAGGAATTTATTGGGAGCCAGACCGACAGATGCGCTGAGTTTCAGTTCTTCCTGTATCCGTTCCTGTACCTGATGAGCGATGACCTCCGCCCCGCCCAGCCTTTCCATGCCGGTTAAATCCAAAAAGGCTTCATCTATGGAAAGTTGCTCCACCAGCGGCGACGTTTCCCGGAAAATCCCCATGATTTTTGCCGACATTTCGGCATAACGGGCCATGCGTACCGGCAAGAAAACACCCTGTGGGCACAACCGTTTTGCCTCGAACAGCGGCATGGCGGAATGGACACCGAATTTGCGGGCCTCGTAAGAACAGGTGGAAACCACGCCCCGGGCAGAACGTCCTCCCACAATGACCGGCAATCCTTTCAATTCGGGATTGTCCAATATTTCTACCGATGCATAAAACGCGTCCATGTCTACATGCATGATCCAGCGCTGATGAACTGACTGTTGCATAATCCTTTGTCCTGAGCCAGAATAACCGGCAATGTTCTCATGGAAACGATAATTAAACGGTTTCCTTAAAATACTCGCTGATCAATCCTCAATATAATTCCGCAGTACACCAATGCCTTCGATTTCACACTCCACCACATCGCCGGGCTTTAAGAACGTGGGCGGCTTCATGCCCATACCTACGCCCGCCGGGGTACCGGTAGCGATGACCGTTCCGGCTTTCAGGGTCATACCTTCGCTCAGCATAACGATAATATCCGTGATGCCGGTGATCAGGTTAGCCGTATTGGAATCCTGCCGCACGTCCCCGTTTACCCGGCAGGCAATCCTCTGTTTTGGCGGAAATGGGAACTCATCCGCTGAAACGATGCAGGGACCTATGGGTGTGAAACCGTCCAGGCTCTTGCCAAAGTACCACTGTTTATGCCTCGTCTGCAAATTCCGGGCGCTTACATCGTTGACGATGGTATAACCGAAAATGTAGTCCGGCACATCTTCCCGTTTTACATTCTTCGCGTCTTTACCGATCACAACCCCCAGCTCGCACTCATAGTCAAGGGAATCCACCAGGCCTGTGTAAGCAGGGATGGGGGCATCCGTTCCCTGGGAATAGCAGACCCGTTTTGAAAAGAAAATGGGATACGGGCGTTCCCCGCCGAAGCTTTCTTTGGAAAACCGCTCCGCTTCTTCCGCGTGGGCCGTGTAATTGATTCCCAGGCACAGCACGTCCTGTCGCGGACGCGGTATAGGTGAAAGCAGCTTTACGTCACCGCCAGAAATCTTTTGTGCATCTTCCGGAACATCTTCAATACCGCCGGCCGCAATCAGCGCATTCATGTCCGCAAAAGCTTCTAATACAAACAGTTCTTTTCCGTCCTGACTGGCGGCAACTCTTTCTTCCCCGTTGACCATAACAGTGTAATAACGCATATATTTCCCCC
Source organism: Acidaminococcaceae bacterium (assembly GCA_017405945.1). Classification (GTDB taxonomy): domain Bacteria; phylum Bacillota; class Negativicutes; order Acidaminococcales; family Acidaminococcaceae; genus Succiniclasticum. The sequence continues at coordinate 5,118 of JAFQZL010000063.1, read as the reverse complement.
TCACAATCTTTAAGAAACCATCGATTCATTCGCCTGCAAGTCTGTCAGCCAATACAAACCTCTTTAATCAGTGATTCCTTATTATTTTTTCATTATATCAAAACAGTCGTGGAAATTCCACGACTGTTTTAGCGTTCCGGCTCTGTCAAACCGTTACTATCCGTATTAAAGACACTTACAGCAGTATCTTTTTCCATTCCTCCTCTTTGAATCCCGTCAGCACAAAATCTTTCCCCACCAGAAGCGGACGTTTCACCAGCATCCCATCGCTGGCAAGAAGACGGAACTGCTCATCTTCGCTCATGTCCGGCAGTTTTTTCGAAAGTTCCAGTTCGCGGTATTGCATGCCACTGGTGTTGAAGAAGCGTTTCAGGGTTAACCCGCTCATTGCATAATACTTTCGAAGCGTCTCCTCATCCGGATGATTGGCCTTTATATCAACCACTTCATGCTTAATTTTATTCCCGTCAAGCCATTTCAAAGCCTTTTTACAGGTTGAACATTTACTGTAACAATATACTTTCAGCATTTCGGCATTTCCTTTTCATTTCACTTTAATCAGCTCGTATTCCCTTGTGCCCATGCCGATTTTTTCCGCATGTTCCAGGGTTTCTTTCCAGTGCACATGGGGATTACTGTCCATAAAGTGGTCATGATAGTGCTTCCAGTCCGGTTTCGCCAGGTTGTCGCTGAGCTGGCTGTTAGGCATGGGCGCCATTTTCTGGCAGGCATCCACGCAAGCCTGGTCCAAAGCCACCGGGTCAAAGGAAGCAAACATGCCGATGTTGGGCAGAATTGCTGCGTCATTGTCACCATGACAATCACAGTTGGGAGAAATGTCCATGGCCAGATTGATATGGAAGCACGGGCGGTCCTGGGTAACTGCCTGGGCGTACTCTGCCATCTTGCAGTCCAGTTTGTCCCCCGCGTCCCATTCGTCGTTACTGATGGCATTGAAGGTGCAGGCGCCGATGCAGCGGCCACAGCCTTTGCAGATATCTTTGTCGATATGGGCCTTGTTGTTTACATAGGTGATGGCATTGGAGCCGCATTCCTTGGCGCAGCGACGGCAGCCCCGGCACAGCGCTTCATCCACGACGCATTTCCCGGAAGAATGCTGTTCCATCTTACCGGCCCGGCTACCGCAGCCCATGCCGATATTCTTCAGCGCGCCGCCGAAGCCCGTCATTTCATGACCTTTGAAATGAGCCAGGCTGATAAACACGTCCGCATCCATGATGGCGCGTCCGATTTTCGCTTTTTCCACATACACGCCGTTCTTAACCGGAACCTCTGTTTCGTCCGTACCCCGTAACCCGTCAGCAATAATAATCTGGCAGCCGGTCGTGGTGGGATTGAAACCGTTCAGGTTGGCGCAGTCCATATGCTCCGGTGCATGCCGGCGGCTGCCGGGATAGAGGGTATTGCAGTCTGTCAGGAAAGGAATCCCGCCCTGTTCCTTAACCAGATCGGCAACCACCTTCGCATACTGTGGACGCAGGAACGCCATGTTGCCCAGTTCGCCGAAATGCATTTTGATAGCGACAAACTTGCCTTCCATATCAATCTTCTTAATGCCTGCCACAAGACAGAGCGTTTTCAGCTTCTGCAACAGGCTTACGCCTACCTGTACCCGGAAATCCGTAAAATACACCTTTGATTTTTCCATGACGTTTCCTCCCTTTTCAAAAACTCTGTTCATATGTTTGTTTTTCTATCTATCTATTCTTTTTTCATTTTCTGCATGTCTTGTCCACATGCGTAATCTGTTTTATAAACAGGCTTCGCAGTGTTTCCTATTTGTATGTTTATTATACCTGCTAAACTTAACTCTATGTCAAGAACTATTTTAATTTTCAAGCCGCATCTCAGTTAGCCTTGACAAACTTCTTTGGTTGGTGTAATATTTGGTTAGTCCCGGCTAACAGATTATTTGCCCCGTCAGTTCGGCCGGGACAAATATTTTACCTGTGAGTTAGCATAAGCTAATTTTGTTTGCAAATTGTTCTTGTTTTTAAACATCTCTTCAGCGGGATTATTCCAAATTTGCAAACTTCCTAAACACTTCAAATTGCAGGATTTAGTATAATATACGGTTAGCAACTCCTAACTCATTCGTAATTATATGAGGAGGCCCGCACCATGTTACCACTTCCCACCGCACAGGAAGGCGAAGTTTTGGAAATCAAAAAAATCACCGGCAACGATGCCACCCGCCTGCATCTGGCGGAAATGGGTTTCACCGTCGGCAGCAAAATCACTGTCGTCACCCGTCTGGGCGGCAACATGATCCTGCAGGTGCGCGATTCCCGCGTGGCGCTGGATGAATCCATGGCCAGACGGATCATGTACTGACAGATTTTAAAATATAAATCATACACAGAGAGGAGATTTCAAATGACGTTAAATGAAATTCCGGTAGGCGGTGTCTGCACCGTTACCAAACTGAACGGCACGGGCAAGCTGCGCCGGCGTATTATGGACATGGGCATCACCAAAGGTGTGGAAATCAAAGTCGTAAAGATTGCGCCCCTGGGAGATCCCATGGAATTGAACGTGCGGGGCTATGAACTTTCCATCCGCAAAAGCGAAGCGGAAAGCATCGAAGTACAGTAAGGAGAAATGAAATGGATATCAAAATTGCGTTAGCAGGTAACCCGAACTGTGGCAAGACCACCCTGTTCAATGAACTCACCGGCAGTTCCCAGTATGTCGGCAACTGGCCCGGCGTTACCGTTGAAAAAAAAGAAGGCCGGCTGAAAGGCCACGACAATGTCATCATCCAGGATTTACCCGGTATCTATTCCCTTTCCCCTTACACGCTGGAAGAAACCGTTACCCGTAAATACCTGATCAACGAAAAACCCGACGTAATCCTGAATATCATCGACGGAACCAATCTGGAACGCAACCTGTACCTCACCACCCAGCTGATAGAAGTAGGTCTGCCCGTGGTCATCGCCATCAACATGATGGACCTTGTCAACAAGAACGGCGACACCATCAACCTACAGAAGCTGTCTGCGGAAATCGGGGCCCCGGTCTATCCCATCAGCGCCCTGGAAGGCAAAGGCTGCCTTGACGTTGCCGAAGCAGCGGTAAAGGTTGCGGAGAATCATCAGGTGTTCAAGGCGCTTGAACTGCCCCACGTATTCCGAGGCAGCGTAGAACACGCCCTGGCCCATATCGAAGAAAGCATCAGCGACAAAGTGGACAAAAACACCCTGCGCTGGTTTGCCATCAAACTGTTCGAGCGTGACGGGCAGGTGCTGGAAGGTCTGAAGCTTCCTGCCAGCCTCACCGCCCATCTGGAAGAACACATCAAAGACTGCGAAACTGAAATGGACGACGACGCGGAAAGCATCATCACCAACCAGCGGTATGAATATATCGGCAGCATTATCGACGCCTGCATCACTAAAAACCGCCCGAAGCATGCGCTGACCATGTCCGACAAAATCGACCAGGTGGTGACCAACCGCTTCCTGGGCCTGCCTATTTTCTTCGCTATCATGACGCTGATGTATTATATCTCCATCACCACCGTCGGTGGCTGGATGACAGACTGGACCAATGATGTATTTTTCGGTGAGATCGTGACCGATGGAGCAAAAGGGATGCTGGAATCCATGGCGGCGCCGGAATGGCTCAGCGGTCTGGTGGTTGATGGTATCATCGGCGGCGTGGGCACCGTACTGGGCTTCGTTCCCCAGATCCTGCTGATTTTCTTCTTTATGTCCTTATTGGAAGACTCCGGTTACATGGCCCGTGTTGCTTTCATCATGGATCGTATCTTCCGACAGTTCGGTCTATCCGGCAAATCTTTTATCCCCGTGCTCATCGGCATGGGCTGTGGCGTGCCCGCTATCATGGCAGCCCGCACCATTGAAGAAGAACGGGACCGACGCATGACCGTTCTCCTGGCCACCTTTATTCCCTGCGGCGCCAAAGCGGAAATCATCGGCATGATCACCGCCGTATTTTTCCCTAATTCCGTATTCATGGCTCCCGGTATGTATTTTCTGGGGCTGGCCATCATCGTGCTGGCCGGCATCGCGTTAAAGAAAACTTCCTGGTTTGCCGGGGAACCGGCTCCTTTCGTCATGGAGCTGCCTGCCTATCACATGCCTTCTATTAAGGGCGTGCTGATTCACATGTGGGAACGGGCCCATGGTTTTATCATCAAAGCCGGCATGATCATTTTCCCGATTTGCGTACTGCTGTGGTTTATGCAAAACTACAATTTCAGCATTGAAGCCGTGGAAGAAATGGAAGAATCAATACTGGGCGTGTTGGGTAATGGTATTTCGTGGATTTTTGCTCCCATCGGCCTGGGTGATTGGAAAGCAACGGTAGCTTCCGTTGTTGCCTTCCTGGCCAAGGAAAACGCGGTCGGTGCACTGGCCGTGCTGGCGGGCGCCGCGGAAGAGGCGGAAGAGGCTCAGGTTATGGAAGCGCTTTCCAAGTTCATGCCTCCCATGGCAGCCTTCTCCTACATGATCCTGAACCTGTTCGACCCGCCCTGCCTGGTAGCCATGGCTACCACATACCGCGAAATGGGAAGCCGGAAATGGGGCCTGTTTGCAATCCTGTTCCAGGCGGTCCTTGGTTATTCCCTGGCCTTCGTATTCTATAATCTGGGCAGCTGGTACATCGGCGATGTGCCTTTCGGCCCCATGCAGGGCATCGCGCTGTTCCTGGTAGTCGTTGCGCTGTACTTCATCTTCCGGCCGGCCAAGCCCTACGTAAAGCCACAGGAAAGCGCGCATGCGTGAGGAGCGAGTCATGAATCTTGCATCTTCTCTTCTCTTTATCGCCATCGCTCTGGCATTTGCCTACACCTTTTCCAAACTGTTGAAAAAAGTGTACGGCGCATTGAAACAGGATCCCGCCAATGGCGGCTCAGCCGGATGTAACTGCTGCAGTGGAAAATGCTCTCACTGCAGCAGCTGCGGAAACATAAATCTTTCGAAAAAATGAATAACATTCCAGGCACAGAAAAAGCCCCCGCACACAATGTGCGGGGGCTTCGTTGTAACCGGCAACAATCTATCCTCCCGGGCCGCTTCCAGCCAAGTACTTTCGACGCGTGAGAGCTTAACTGCTGTGTTCGGGATG
>JAFQZL010000062.1 GCA_017405945.1 Acidaminococcaceae bacterium | reverse complement strand
TTACTACCTGCAGCTGATGGGACACCAGGTCACCGTTATGGAACGCCTGGATAAACTGGGCGGCATGATCAGGTATGGAATCCCGGCTTACCGTCTGCCGCGTGAATATTTGGATGCGGACATTAACCATATCCTCTCTACTGGCATCAAAACACAATTCGGTATTTCTGTCGGTAAAGATTTTACAGTTGAAGATTTGCGAAAAGAATATGACGCTGTATATCTGGCTTTTGGCGCACATAACGCAAAAAAGATGCGTATTCCCGGAGAAGAAAGCGCTGGCGTTATTTCTGCCATTGATATATTACGTGAAGTGGGATACGGCAATCCGCCAGACCTTACCGGCAAGAAAGTAGTCATTGTAGGCGGCGGCAATGTTGCTATGGACGTTGCCCGTACTTCTGTACGACTGGGCGCGGAGAAAGTTTACATCGCATACCGTCGCAGCCGGGCCGATATGCCTGCTTTAGATGAAGAAATCGACGGCGCTATTGCCGAAGGCTGCGAACTGATGGAATTGTGCGCGCCGGATCACGTGGTAACAGACGAAAACGGCCATGTAAAAGCGTTGGCCCTTCGTCCTCAAATCCCGGGTCCCATTGAAGGCGGACGTCCCAAACCGTATGACGCACCGGAACCGGTACTGGAACTTGCTTGTGATTTAATAGTCTCCGCCATCGGCCAGGATATCGAATGGCAACGTTTCAACCAGCAGGGTATCCCTGTCAGGAAAGGTGTTATCGATGCCATGGCAGACGGCTCAATTTCAGGCAGCAACGGTATTTTTGCCGGCGGTGACTGCGTGACCGGTCCAGCGACTCTCATTCGTTCGATTGCCGCGGGTAAAGTTGCGGCTATCAACATTGACCAGTATCTCGGTTTCAATCATAAACTGGACTTCGGCGTTCAGGCTGCGGCACCTCACTTTATTGACCGCAAACCCTGCGGACGCTGCAATATAAAAGAAAGGGAAGCCGGCATCCGTAAACAGGATTTCAAAACCGTAGGCCGGGGACTTTCAGAAACAGAAGCAAAACAGGAAGCGCTACGCTGTCTCCGTTGTGATAAATTCGGCCTCGGTGCCTTAAAGCAGGGAGGGAATTTACCGTGGTAAATATTATTATAGATGGAAAGAAGCTGCAGGTGCGTGATGATGTTACGATTTTGCAGGCAGCCCGCGAAAATGGTTTTTCTATTCCCACTTTATGCTATCTGGAAGGCCTGAATGAAATCGGCGCCTGCCGTTTATGTCTGGTAGAAGTAAAAGGCCAGCACCGCCTGGTTTCTTCCTGCAACACCAAAGTGCGGGAAGGCATGGAAATCTCTACCCGTTCTGCCAAGGTCCGCATGGCCCGCCGCTTAAATGTTGAACTGATTTTATCGCAGCATAACTGTAACTGTCCTTCCTGCCCCAGAAACGGCAACTGCCAGTTGCAGAAAGTTGCGGCACAGCTGGGCGTAAATGTTGAGAGCTATCCCAAAAAACTCAGACAGGAAGCCTGGAATAATAACTTCCCGCTGAACCGGGACGAAACAAAATGCGTAAAATGCATGCGCTGCATCCAGGTCTGTGACCAGGTACAAAACATGCATGTCTGGGATCTGGTAAATACCGGTAAACGTACCCGTGTCGGCATGGTACAGAACACCTGCACCCTGTGCGGACAGTGCATCACCCATTGTCCGGTTGCCGCATTAAGCGCCCGGGACGACACGGAAAAAATCTGGAACGCCATATCGGATCCGGAAAAAATTGTCATCGTACAGCCGGCACCGGCCGTACGTACCGCCTGGGCCGAAGAAGCAAATGTTCCCAGAGAAATGGCTACTCCGGAAAAACTGGCGGCAGCCCTGCGGCATTTAGGTTTTGATTACGTGTTTGACACCAACTTCTCCGCTGACTTAACTATAATGGAAGAAAGTGCGGAATTAATCGAACACCTGACCCATGCAGGCAAGTATCCCGTTCCCATGTTCACTTCCTGCTGTCCCGGCTGGATCCGGTTCTTAAAGAAAGAATATCCGGAAATGGTTCATTACATGTCCACTTCCAAATCCCCTATGTCCATGTTCAGCGCTATCGCAAAGAGCTATTACGCCAAACTGCTTGATGTTTCACCGGAAAAAATCGTCTGCGTGGCCGTCATGCCCTGCGTAGCCAAGAAATACGAAGCTGACGTGCCGGAAGTAAACAGCGAACCCGGCATTAAAGACACTGATTATGTTATTACGACCCGGGAGCTTGTCCGTATGTTAAAGGCGGCAAATGTTGACGTTGCCAAACTGAAACCCGAGCCTTTTGACAAACCTTTGGGCGAAGGAACCGGCGGCGCCGTAATCTTTGGTACCACCGGCGGCGTAATGGAAGCAGCAGTCCGCAACGCCTACTATATGCTGACCGGGAAAAACCCGCCGAATCCGGATAATTTCATCCAATGGAAATGGCTGGACCGTTGGCGTGAAGCGGAAATCACTGTTGCCGGCACTACCGTACGCATCGCTGTTACAAGCGGTTTGGGCTGTGCCCGGGATTTGGTAGAAGCCATTAAAAACGGTTCGGCACACTATGATTTCGTAGAAGTTATGGCCTGCCCCGGCGGTTGCAGCGGCGGTGGAGGACAACCTATCCATGAAGGCGAAGAGCTGGCCTGGGAACGCGGCAATTATCTGAAAGATCTGGACAAACGTTCCAAACTCCGTGTTTCCTATGAAAACCCGTATATTCAGGAATTATATAAAAACTTCCTGGACAAACCGTTATCCGAAAAAGCAGAACACTACCTGCATACCAATCAGGTCAACTGGACGATGATTGACTGAAGGAAGGTATAACAAACTAAAACCGGCCCGGACGCTTAACAGGCGTTTCCGGGCCCTTTTTGTTTATAAAAACAATAAATATCCACCGGCATAGCCGGTGGTTTTTCCTTTTCGGGCATAGCCCTAATGCTACCGGCAATGCACAAGTGCATAATTAATTGGCCTGCCAGCCATGCACGAGATTACTTGCTCCCCGTAAACGGGTCGCGAGGAT
>JAFQZL010000061.1 GCA_017405945.1 Acidaminococcaceae bacterium | reverse complement strand
TCACGAATTCGTCCATGTCTTCTTTCGTGGGAAGCAGGGCGGTGTACATCTGGTTGCCCATGGCCGTGGACAGGACTTCGGGCATGCGCTCGTTCATTTTGATACGGCTGCCGTATTTTGCCATAATGTCCTGCTGGCTGTGGAGATAATGGAAGTGGTCCCGCTGACCGAAGAAGACACAGTACTGCTGGTCCGGATTATCCGGCAGGCGGCGCTCGTCAAAGCAGATCATGTCGGCCCAGAGCTGGTACACGTCGGTGGAGTGGGCAAAGTCCATCATGTCGGGCATATAGCCGCCGCCCGGACGCATGTTGACTTCCAGTCCCACAAAGTCGCATTCCTTGCCCAGGCCTTTTTTCGCTTTGGTGAGTTTGAAGAATTCCATATGCACGAAGCGGCTCTTCACGCCGAAAGCCTTGACGGTGGCGCGGCCCCGTTTCTGCAGCTGGGGTTCCACAGAGGGCGGCACGTAGAAGATCAGTTCCGTCTGGTTGTTCACGATGTCCATGATGGGCGGGGAGATGCTCATGGATTCAAAGAGCACCTCGCTGTGGGAATCCACGATGGCGTCGTAGGAACAGATCCAGCCCGGCACGAATTCTTCCATTACATAGGAATCTTCCGGCAGGTCAGAGAAGAAATCTTCCAGCTCATGCCGGTTTTCCAGCCGGTAGGTGGCCGCGGCGCCCACGCCGTATTCCGGTTTTACGATGACGGGGTAGCCAACCCGTTTGATGAAGTCCTTTGCTTCTTCCAGAGTGGTGACAGGGGCCTGTCGGGCGGTAGGCACGCCGGCTTTTTTATAGTAGGGCTTCATGGCGGCTTTGCTGCGGTAGGCCTGGATTTCATCTACATCCGGGCCGGAGAGGATATTGAAATCGGTCCGCAGCATGGCGTCATGCTCCAGCCAGTATTCGTTGTTGGATTCCAGCCAGTGGATCTTGCCGTATTTGAAGCTGAAGAAAGCAACGGCGCGGAAAACTTGGTCGTAATCTTCCAGGGTGCCTACTTTGTAATACTCTGTAAGAACGTTTTTCAGCGCGTCGTCCAGCTGGTCATAGGGCGTGTCGCCGATTCCCAGCACGTTGGCGCCGTTCTTTTTCAGACGGTCGCACCAGTTCCAGTAGGTGCGGGGGAATTGAGGGGAGATAAAAACGAAGTTCATAGGATAGGTTCCTTTCTAGTCTTCCAGTCCGTGTACACGGCAGTGGTTCAGCACGTGGGGCAGGAAGTACTGGTACATCTTCTTCCACCAGGGCCAATCGTGGTTCACGTCGAAGCCCCAGAAATCGCACCAGGCGGCGATGCCTTTGGCCCGGAAGGATTCGTCCAGGATACGCTGCGTGCGGATGCCTTCGTCTTCCCAGGCTCCCTGGCCTACACAGAAAACGATGCACCGCTGGTTGAACAGCCTGATGTAGGGGTGATCCGGTGCCAGATTCGGCATAAAGGTGGCGGGGGAGTTATCGTACAGGGTGTTGTTCATCCAGGCCCCGAAGAAATAATGGGCGTCGTAGCAGCCGGAGAAACCGATCACTCCTTCGAACAGGTCGGGACGGCGCAGGAACACGATGGCAGCGTGGGTGGCGCCCATGCTGCAGCCTGTGGTGAGAGGCCGCCAGTCGCTGTGGTTGTGTTCGTGGATCAGGGGGACCACTTCTTCGGTGATGTAGCGGTAATAATTTTCCTGCCGCTCGGCCCGGAGAAACTTGTCGCCGTAATTGTCGGACCAGCTTTCCTGATCTACCGTATCTACGCAGAACAGCTGGAACTGGCCGTTGTCAATGAATTCGGACAGTTCGTCGATCATCCCGAAGTTCTCATAGTTGTCGCACATGGCGTCCTGGGTGGGGAACACCAGCAGCGGCCAGCCTTTCGTACCGTAAACGCGGATGTTCATATCGCGCCAGAGGTGGTTGCTGAAATGATTTATGTCGTAACGTGATGGCATGGGTAACACGCTCCTTCATTGTAAAAATTTCAGGGTGACTAGTGTTTGCTCATGTTTATTATATCATAAGTTTGGAGATAAATAAAATGCATATGAGATGAAATACCGTTGCGATTGGAAACGACGTGCTTGTTTAGGTGTCTGACTGTCGTGTTTTAGATTGCATAAGTAATCCCGTTTTTACAACGGCCGTAGATTTTTCTGCGGCAGTTTTGTTGTTTGGTGTAAAACACAAGTGCGGTCGATTTTACAGTTAATTCATAGACAACATCCAGCTTTTGCGCTATAATAAATTGGTTATATGTGTACAAAATTTTCTTCATATTAAATAAATATAAAACGGAGGACACGCCTGTGTTAGACTTTTCTACGTTAATGTTCCGTGCTCCGGCGCTTTTGATCGCGCTGACTATTCACGAATACGCCCATGCCTGCGTATCCGACAGCCTGGGGGATCCCACTCCCGGCCTGCAGGGCAGGCTGACCCTGAATCCGCTGGCCCATCTGGATATCGTGGGTACCCTGATGCTGGTGCTGTGCGGCTTCGGCTGGGCCAAACCGGTGGAGATCGATCCCCGGTATTATAAGGATTACCGTTCCGGACAACTGAAGGTTTCCGCGGCCGGCCCGCTGGCCAATTTGTTCCTGTGCTTCGTGGCGGTGCTGATCATGACGGCCCGGGGCAGTCTGGGTATGTCCAGCAACATGGTGAACCAGTTCCTGTACTGGCTCATGCTGTACAATGTCTGGTTCGCTTTCTTCAACCTGATCCCGATCCCGCCGCTGGACGGTTCCAAGATTCTGGAGACCTTCATGGATTACGAGACGGCGTATAAATTTGAACGCTTTGTGGGGCAGTACGGTTTTCTTGTCCTGGTCCTCATCGTGTACAGCGGCGTATCTAACATGATCATCGGGCCCCTGGCTTCCTGGTACCTGAAGCTTTGTTACGGGATTGCGAGCATATTGTTTTAGGAGAAATTCCATATGTCCGATCCGGTGGTCCGGGTCCTTGATTTTGAAGGGCCTCTGGACCTGTTGATACATTTAATTGAAAAGAATAAGATGGATATCTATGATATCCCCATCGTGTCCATTACCGACCAGTACATTTCCTATCTGCATTCCTTCACGGAAACGGATCTGGAAGCGGCCAGCCAGTTCCTGGTGATGGCCTCCCTGCTGCTGCAGATCAAGTCCCGCATGCTGTTGCCGAAGACAGAGCCGGAGGATGAGGATGAAGCGGACCCCCGGGATATGCTGGTGCAGATGCTGTTGGAATACCGCTGCATCAAGGCGGTGGCCAAACAGCTGGAAACGATGAAACAGACGGCAGCCCGGCAGCATACCCGCAGGCCGTATTTTGCCGACAGCAAACTGCGGAACCTGCATTACTATCCGGTGATCGAGCTGCTGCTGGCTCTGGCGGGCCTGTCCGGCTCGCTGCGGCGCCAGATCGCGGTGGTGGACCGGCAGGAGTATGATGTGGGCGCCAAGATGCAGGAGATTGTGAAGCTGCTGGAAAATTATCCCGAAGGCATCGAGTTCGAGAAGGCTTTTGTCAAATCGGGCAGCTCCGGCGAGATGGTGGCGTCGTTTCTGGCAGTGCTTGAACTGCTTCGTTTACAGGTGGTGCGCATCAGCCAGAGCATGGCCTTTGCGCCAATCTACATTTTTTTACGTACCGTCCATGAGCCGGTACTGATAGGAGGGGAACCGGATGCAGCAGGATAACATGGGCCGGCTGGAAGCGCTGCTTTTCGCTGCGGGGGAACCTCTCGGCGTGCCGCAGCTGGCGGAACTGTTAGGATTGAACAAGCCCCAGACCTGGGAGCTTCTGGGCCTGCTTCAGGAAGAATACAAATCGGAAAAACGCGGTCTGGAACTGCGGGAAGTGGCGGAAGGCTGGCAGCTTTGCACCAAGGCCTGCCATCATGAGATGATCCTGCAGCTGGCCGGGACCCAGGAACTGAAGCTGTCCAACGCGGCTATGGAGACCCTGGCGATCGTCGCGTACCGCCAGCCTGTGACCCGCACCGAAATGGAAGCGATCCGCGGGGTCAGTGTGGATGGCGTAGTCAATACGCTGCTGGAATGGGAACTGATTGCGGAGGCCGGGCGCAAGGACACGGCGGGCCGTCCGATTTTGTATAAAACTACTGACCGGTTTCTGGAAGTGTTCGGTCTGAAGGCGCTGAAAGACCTGCCCGCCATGCCGGACATCCTGGCGGAAGACGCGGCGAAGCATCCCCAGCAGTTGTCGCTACTGGAAATGGATGAGACAGGAGAGGAAACAGATTAATGGAAGAGAGATTGCAGAAAGTGCTGGCTGCGGCCGGCGTGGCTTCCCGCCGGGAAGCGGAAGAATATATTACGGCCGGGCGCGTAAAAGTGAACGGCAAGGTCGTGAAAGAACTGGGAACCAAGGTGGGACCCAACGCGTTCATCACGGTAGACGGGCATCCCGTGCACCGGGAACGCAAGACATACCTGCTGTTTTACAAGCCCCGGGGCGTGGTGACCACTATGAAAGACCCGGAAGGCCGCAAATCCATTGCGGATTTTGTCAAGGATATTCCCCAGCGTGTATACCCGGTAGGGCGGCTGGATTACAACACGGAAGGGCTGCTGCTTCTCACTAATGACGGGGAACTGGCCCAGGCCATGACCCATCCCAGTCACGAGGTGAATAAGACCTACGAAGTGACAGTGCCCGGCATTGTGCCCCAGGACAAGCTGGACCTGCTGCGCATCGGCGTGAAGCTGGAAGATGGCATGACCGCGCCGGCTCTGGTAAACCTGCTGGGCTATGATTATGATAAGAACCTGACCCGTTTTACGGTGACGATCCATGAGGGACGGAACCGGCAGGTGCGCCGGATGTGCGATTACATCGGTTTTCCGGTGCGGTATCTGCGGCGCGTGATGATGGGTCCCCTGACTCTCACTGGGCTGCGGCGGGGCGACTGCCGTGAGCTGTTCAATGAAGAGATTGAAGAACTGCGGGCTGCCTGTGGCCTGAAACGGGATCCGGAAAAGAAACCGGCAGCGGAATCGAAACCGGAAAAGAAAGCCAAACCGGCGGGAGAAGGGAAACCGAAACGGACCGCCGTGGCAAAGCCGGAAGGACGAAAACCAGCAAGACCGCGTTTTAAACCGGAAGAAAAACCGGCCAAACGTGCAGAAGACGGTAAACCGAAACGTATAAAGAAGGTATAATATGCCAGACATAGTAGTAATCGGCGGCGGGGCGGCCGGCCTCATGGCAGGCATCACGGCCGCGCAGCAGGGCGCTTCCGTCGTAGTGCTGGAGCGTATGAAGGAACCGGGTAAAAAGATGATGATCACCGGCAAGGGCCGGTGTAACTTTACCAACGCCAGTCCGGTGGAGGAATTCATTCCCAACCTGCCGGGCAACGGCAAGTTCCTTTTCAGCGCGCTGCAGCAGTTTACCAATGAAGACTTGCTGCGCTTCTTTCACGAGCGCGGGCTGGAAACCGTTGTGGAACGGGGCGGCCGTGTCTTTCCCGCTTCCGGGAAAGCGAAAGATGTGATTGAAGCCCTGACGTCAGCGCTGCAACAGTCGGGCGGCCGTCTGGTTACCGGTGTGCAGGCTTCCGGCTTCGTTGTGAAGCCCGGCCAGGTGACCGGTGTCCGCTATCGTAATGTGGAAAACGACGGGCGCAGGGAAGGGCAGGACTTTCGCAGCAATACCAAAGGGAAGGCGAAGCTGGGACCGGAACACACCCTGGACGCAGGAGCGGTAATCGTCTGCACCGGGGGAGCTTCCTATCCCGGAACCGGCTCGGACGGAAACTTCGTACCGGTGCTGGAGAAACTTGGAATATCCATGGAACCGCTGCTTCCTGCACTGGTTCCGCTGGAACCGGAAGAAGGATTTATCGAAGACCTGGAAGGGCTTTCTCTTAAGAATGTAGAAGCTTCCGTGCTGGCGGACGGCAAAGTTGCGGCAAAAGAATTCGGCGAGCTGCAGTTCATCCGGGGCGGCATAGCCGGACCCATCTGCCTCACCATGAGCCGTAAGGTGGCGCGGCTGGAACATTACAACCAGCCGGAACTGGAACTTTCCATCGACCTGAAACCGGTCCTGTCCGAAGACAAGCTGGATGCCAGGCTCATACGGGATTTTCAGGAATTCAGCAAATTGCGGCTGGCCGAAGTCGTACGCAAGCTGTTGCCCCAGCCTCTGGTAGCGCCTGTTCTGGACGCAGCCTTTCTGGATGGCGGCAAACCCGTGAGCCAGATTTCAAAAGACGAACGCCTGGCCCTTGTACAGGCCGTAAAGAACTTTACCATTCCCATTGTGGGGACAAGACCTTTGCGGGAAGCCATCGTCACAGCCGGCGGCGTCGCGCTGAAAGAGATAGACCCCAAAACCATGAAAGCCAAACGCATCGGCGGACTCTGGTTTGCCGGCGAAGTCATGGACGTAGACGGCTACACCGGCGGCTTCAACTTGCAGGCCGCCTTCAGCAGCGGCTACGTTGCCGGGCTAAATGCGGCGCAAACAGTTTTGAGTAATAAATAAGTTTTTATTACTACAATTGGTAAGGAAAAGGAAATAGCAAAGAGGAACAGTTTTGCGAATCCTTTTACTTACAATTAATATAACTAAAAGGTGATTTACTATGAAAAAAGGATTTGTACTCGCCATCGACGGACCTGCAGGCGCAGGCAAAAGCACCATCGCCAAACTGGCAGCCGGCAAACTCGGCTTCGCCTACATCGACACCGGCGCTATGTACCGGGCGGTAACCTGGAAACTCCTGCAGACAGGAGAACCCTTTTCCCCGGAACTGGCCGGCAAACTGGCCAACGAAATCCGCATCACCTTCCGCCCGGAAAACGCAGTCAACCGCGTCTTCGTGGACGGAACAGAAGTGACGGATGCCATCCGCACCGCCGAAGTGACCGGACTGGTTTCCAAAGTGGCCGCCGTGCCGGAAGTCCGTACTGCCATGGTCGACCAGCAGCGCCGCATGGGCGACGAAGGCGGTATCGTCATGGACGGCCGTGACATCGGCACCGTCGTCTTTCCCGATGCCCAGTGCAAAATCTTCCTCACCGCTACCGTAGAAGAACGGGCCCGCCGCCGCGGCCTCGAACTGGAAGCCAAGGGGGAGAAAGTAGACTACAAAAAACTCCAGGAAGACATTGCCTTCCGCGACAAACAGGACAGCGAACGGGAAGTATCCCCCCTGCGCCAGGCGGAAGACGCCATTTATCTGGACACGTCTGCCATGAACATTGAACAGGTGACGGATAAAGTTATGGAACTTGTAAAGGAAAGACAGTAATGACACTTTACGACTTCTGTTATCTCACCTGGCCTCCGCTCTTCAAACTCTTTCTCCGCCTGGAAATCTACGGCAGGGAAAATATTCCGAAAGAAGGCCCCGTGGTCATCGCCAGCAACCATCTGAGCCTGCTGGATCCGCCCGTGCTGGGCGCGTCGGCAACGCGGAAGGTGCATTTCATGGCGAAATCAGAGTTGTTCAAACCGGCATGGTTTGGCGCCCTGATCCGCAAACTGGGAGCCTTTCCCGTAAAACGGGGTGAGATGGACCGGGAAGCTATCAAAACCGGGCTGACGATCCTGAAAGAAAATAAAGTACTGGCCGTGTTTCCGGAAGGCACCCGCAGTAAAAACGGGGAACTGGGCCGGGCCGGCGGCGGCGCTTTCATGATGGGCATCAAACGGAAGGCGCAGATCGTTCCTGCCTATATATACGGAACAGATTTCAGCAGGCATAAGGGCTGGCCCAAAGTGCGGGTCATCTTCGGCAAGCCCATGGAATATGATCCCAACATGGGAACCGGACGGGAAAGCCTGGACGAACTGGGGGCCCGCTGGCGGGAAGAAGTATTGATTCTGAGGAAGGCGGTGGCGTTGGAAGATGAAAGTCATAGTAGCTGATCCCTGCGGTTTCTGTTACGGCGTAAAACGGGCCGTGGAGATTGCGGAGGGCGCTGTGAACAGCCTGCCTGCCGCAACCCTGGGGCCATTGATCCACAATCCTCAGTTTACGGAAGAACTGGCGGCCAAAGGGGTAGGCTGTAAAGACTCCCTGGAGGATTTTGCGCCGGGTGAAACGGTCATTTTCCGTTCCCACGGGGTGGGTCCGGAATTCTATGAACAGGCAATTGAAAAAAAATTGAAAATTTTAGATGCCACCTGTCCTAATGTAAAAACCAGTCAACGCAAGGCACAGCAGGCATTTGAGGATGGTTACCTGCCGATTATCGTGGGAGAAAAAAATCATCCGGAAGTAAAAAGTATATTGGCATTTGCAGGAAAAAATGCTATAATAATTGAACGCAAAGAAGATATTGGTGAAGTGCCCTTTGTTTCCAAATATTGCGTCATTATCCAGACTACGTTTGAGCTGGCGAAATTTGAGGAAATACTGCAGGCGCTGCAGGCCGCAAGGCCCGGCGAATACCGGGTGGAGCGGACGATCTGCCTGGCCACCAGACAGCGGCAGGATGCCGCGGCAAAGCTGGCGGCCGAAGTAGATGCCTTTATCGTAATAGGCGGCAGGAACAGTGCCAACACCAGGCACCTGACCGAGCTGGTAAGCGCCATCTGCCCCCGGTGCTTCCAGATTGAAACCGCCAGGGAACTTTCTGCGGAAATGTTCCGGGGGTGCAGAAAAATCGGTATCTCGGCCGGAGCATCCACTCCGGAACGTATAATTAAGGAGGCTGTCAAAGCGATGGAAAACATGGAAATCAACAAAGTAGAGGGTAACGAATTCGAAGCTATGCTCGATGAAAGCATGGAAGGCTATGGTGTACACCCTGGCAAACTCGTTACCGGCAAAGTAATTCAGGTAGATAAAGAAGGCGTTTATATTTCTTTTGGCTATAGACGTGAAGGGTTGATCGCCTGGGCTGACTGGGCCGCAGACGCTAACCCGGACGAACTGGTTGACACCGTTAAAGTTGGGGATGAAGTGGAAGCGGTTGTAGTACCGGGCTCCACTTCCGAAGAATTTATCCGCCTGTCCAAGATCCGCGCGGAAAAAGAAGCTGCCTGGAAGACTGTTGAGCCGCTGGCGGAAGGCGAAAAACGCCCGTGTACCGTTACGGTGCTGCGCGTGATCAAAGCCCGCGGCCGCGACAAAGATTCCGATAAACCGAAACAGGTCGTAGGTCTGGCCGTTGCGGTGGAAGGCGTGGAAGGCTTTATGCCTGCCTCCCATGTGGAACTGCGTCACATTGATGACTTTACCCCGTATGTTGGCAAAGAACTGGAAGCTGAAATCATCGAAGTAAACGCGGAAAAGAAACGCATCGTCGTTTCCCGCCGCGACCTGCTGAAGGCAGAAAAAGCCCAGAAACATCAGGAATGGCTGGCGAACCGGGAAGCCCGTATCGCTGCGGCCCGTGAAGCACGTGCTGCCCGCGAAGCTGCTGCTTACGAAGAAATCGTAGAAGGCGAAGTTTACGAAGGCAAAGTTGTAAAGGTTGCCGAATTCGGCCTGTTCGTAGAAGTAATTGAAGGTCTGGTAGGCCTGGTTCACAACACCGAACTTTCCTATGACCGCAGCGTGAAAGCGGAAGACGTTGCCAAGGAAGGCGACATGGTAAAAGTATTTGTCAAGAAAGTTGACAAAGAAAACCACCGCGTTTCCCTGTCTATCAAAGCTACCCAGGAAGATCCGTGGGTTGCCGCCGCTGCCGGATTCCAGGTAGGCGACATGGTAGAAGGCACTGTGGAACGCTTCCTGCCCTTTGGCGCGCTGGTTCGCCTGAATGATAAAGTGGAAGGCATGATCCATGTTTCCGAGCTGGCTGACACCCGCGTGGAAAAACCGGAAGACGTGCTGAAGATTGGTCAGGTGGTTACCCCGATGATCATCAAGATCGACCAGGCAAAACGCAAGATCGGCCTGTCCCTGACCCGCGCGAAAAAAGATGAAGAAAAAGCGGAAATGAAAGCTTATATGGATGGCAATACGGAAGATAACTTCTCCAATAATGCTATGGCGGAACAGCTGGAAGGTCTCAACAAATAATCCTGCATTGCAGAGGACGGAGTTATTCCGTCCTCTTTTTTGGTTTAACAGAGGTTTTTTTATGACACGGGAGCAACGTAAGTTAGATCATATCCGGTACGCGCTGGAGTTGAACAGCGGTAACCGTGGAACCGGGCTGGAAGATGTCCGGTTTCTGCACAATTGCCTGACGCCTGTAGACCCGGAGAAGGTCGATATCAGCACCCGGATCGGCAGCCAGAAACTGCCTGTTCCGGTGTTTATCGATGCCATTACCGGCGGCACACGGGAGGTAAAGGAAATCAACCGCAGGCTGGCGGTGATAGCCAGAGAGGCCGGCGTGGCTATGGCCGTGGGTTCCCAATACGGCGCGGTGAGAGACGGGCAGCACGCGGACACCTACAAGGTGGTCCGGGAAGAGAATCCGGAGGGCATCATTTTTGCCAACGTAAGCGCCCTTGTATCTCCGGAGGAAGCGAAAGCTGCGGTGGATATGATTGCTGCCGATGCCCTGGAGATTCATTTAAACGTTGCCCAGGAGCTGATTATGCCCGAGGGGGACAAAACGTTTTCCCGGATAGCTGGTAATCTGTCCCGTCTGCAGGATTGTGTGCAGGTTCCTATAATTATTAAAGAAACCGGCTGCGGCATGGCAGCGGAACAGATCCGGGAGTTGCAGGCAGGGGGCTTCACCTGTTTCAATATCGCGGGGTGCGGCGGTACCAGCTTCGCGGCGATTGAAGCAGCCCGGGGCAAAAAAAAGCGCTATGAGAAGTTTGCGGAGTGGGGGATCCCTACGGCCTGGAGTCTCATCGATGCGGCCCATGGGTTACAGCCCTGGGACACGATGATCGCTTCCGGCGGCATCCGCAGCGGCCTGGATGCAGCTAAAGCCATCGCACTGGGCGCTGACGCGGTGGCCATGAGCGGAAACATCCTGGCATTGTTGCTGCAGCAGGGCGAAGAAGCAGCCGTTTCATATCTGCAGGACGTGATTGCCGACCTGAAGGACATCATGGTACTGACGGGCAGCCGTACTGTCCGTGAACTGCAGCAGGTGCCGCTGATTTTTACCGGAGATACTCTGGCCTTTATCCAAAGCCGGGGCTATGACGCGCAGTTCAAACGGAAACGCTGAGAGTGACGAATTAGAAACGGAAAGGACGACACAGATTGGAAAACAAAAGCACGTGGGAAAAATATTCTGCCGCGCAGGCAAAGGCCTGCCATGAATTCTGCAAAGGGTATCTTGATTTCCTCAGCAACGGTAAAACCGAGCGGGAATGTGTGGAAATCATCCTTGAGGAAATGAAAGCTGCCGGTTACAAAGACCTGGACGAGCTGATAACCGGAGGCAAAAAGCTGAAGGCCGGGGACAAGGTGTACCGCATCAATATGAAAAAAGGCATCGCCATGTTCAACATCGGCAAAGAGCCCATTGAGAACGGCATGAATATTTTAGGGGCTCACATCGATTCTCCCCGCATGGATGTGAAGCAGAACCCATTGTATGAAGACGGCGGTTTTGCCCTGCTGGATACCCATTACTACGGCGGCATCAAAAAGTACCAGTGGGTGACGATCCCCTGGCGATCCATGGCGTCATCGTTAAAAAGGACGGTAGCGCGGTGAAGGTGGCCGTGGGTGAGAAACCGGAAGATCCGGTGTTCTTCGTTTCCGATCTGCTGATCCATCTGGCCCAGGACCAGATGACGAAAAATGCGGCCACGGTAGTGGAAGGGGAAGCCCTTGATGTGATCGTGGGCAACCAGCCCATCAAAGTGGGACGTAATGTGAAAGACGAAGATAAAAAGTCCGCAGGCAAGGAAGCCGTGAAGAAAGGCGTGCTGGCGATCCTGAAAAAACAGTTCGGCGTGGAAGAGGAAGATTTCCTCTCCGCGGAGCTGGAAGTTGTGCCCGCAGGCCGCGCGCGGGAAGCGGGATTTGACCGGAGCATGGTGCTCTCCTACGGGCAGGATGACCGGGTCTGCGCCTACGGTTCTTACAAAGCCATGCTGGACGTGCAAAACGTGAGCCGCACCACCTGCTGCCTGCTGGTAGATAAGGAAGAGATTGGCAGCGTAGGCGCTACCGGCATGCAGAGCCTGTTCTTTGAGAACACCGTGGCGGAACTGATGGAGCTGCTGGGGCAGGGCACGACCCTGGCTTTGCGGCGGACGCTGGCCAACAGCACCATGCTGTCCAGTGACGTGAGCAGCGCGTTTGATCCGCTGTACGCCTCTGCCTTCGACAAGAAGAACGTAGCCTACTTCGGCAAGGGCCTGGTGCTGAACAAGTTTACCGGCGCCCGGGGCAAATCCGGTTCCAACGATGCCAACGCGGAGTACATCGCCCATATCCGCGGCATTTTTGCCAGGGAAAAGATCAACTTCCAGATGTCAGAGCTGGGCAAGGTGGATCTGGGCGGCGGCGGCACCATTGCCTACATCATGGCGCTGTACGGTATGAATGTCATCGACAGCGGCGTGCCGGTGCTGAGTATGCACGCTCCCTGGGAAGCAACCAGCAAAGCAGACATTTACGAAGCAAGACGGGGCTATGAAGCCTTTTTAAAACTAGCGAAAAGAGTGTAACGCTGCCGTAAAAGACAGGTGTAAGCGCAAAACGGGCTGAGACGCCCTTTCAAGAGTAATGGAAAGAGTGTGACAATATGGCTAAAGGAAAACGCTTTTATAAAAAGAATACCAACGCGCCTGCAGGACAGGCCGCGCCGGAACAGAATGCTGCTGCCGGTGGGGAAAATGTAAATAAGAAGTATGAAGGCAAACCCAATGGCGGCCAGGGTGGAAAACCGGGTCAGGGAACTGCCGGAAAACCGGGCGGCAAGCCGCCCCGTAAGTTCCGGAAGAACAACTGGGACGGCAATAAAGACCGTAACGACGTTGCTAAGGGCGCTGACCGTGAAGGCAATGCGGAACGCAGCGGCAGACGGCCGGAAGGCAAAGGTGATGCTCTGGCAAACCGCGGCGGCAACAGACCGGGCAACCGTACCTTCAGAGCGCGCTTTGAAAACCGGAAGCCCCAGATGGCAGGCAGACTGCTGGTCGCGTATTATTCCTGGTCCGGCGTAACGGAAAAGGCGGCCCAGAAGATCGCTTCCGTGGCAAAAGGCAACACCTACCGCATTCTGCCGGTGAAAGCCTATCCGTCCATGTACGGCCTGTGCGTGGCCAAGGCAGGCATGGAAAAAGCTTCCGGCGCCCGTCCGGAGCTGAAAGGCTCCCTGCCGGACTGCAGCCGCTATGAGAAGATCGCCATCGGCTTTCCCATCTGGTGGTTCAGCTGCCCTAACATTATTCATTCGTTCCTGGAAAAAGTGAACCTGGAAGGGAAGAAGGTATATCCTTTCTGCACCAGCAAGACCAGCGGCCCCAAGAGCAGCGCGGATGCTATCCGCAGCACCGTCCCCAAGGCGGACGTAAAGGACTGCCTGGATGCCAACAAGCTTGACTCCATGACCGACGAAGACATTAAAAAGTGGCTGGAGATGTAAAACAGCTTTAAAGTATAATGGTCCTGCTCTGTGACGGTAAGGCGTATGTGGTAAAATGATAAATAATAAACATAAGAGGTGTCGGATTTTATCCGGTGCCTCTTTTTTTTAACAAACTATATGTTAAAATTGTTGAAAAGATATCTTATAGTTGCCGGGTGGTTTGGCAATTATAAGTTACGGAGGAGGCAGTTTTATGAAACCCAGATATTCTGCTATGCTGTTGGCATTGTCTCTTGGCATTACAGCATCTGCGTTTGAATTACAATCTTGACCTGCGTTCCGGCGGTAATTCCACGAATAATTCGTTTGGAGGCGGAGGCGGCAACGATATCCTGAGCATGTTCCTCGGCGGCGGAGGCGGCCGTAAAGTGAAGGAATTCTATCTTGACCGCGCTTTCTTACACGGTGATTATAAGAATCTGCAGATCAATATCGGCAGGCTTCCCTATACCTCATTCGTTGACAGGGGCATGGTCGTGAACGATAACGTGACCGGCGCCCAGGTTGTTTACGGCTCCAAGATCAAAGGCGCATTAACGGTCGGTCGTGTTAACGCGGATCCGAACGGTACGAAAAACAGCGGCGGTATATTCTCTATGTTTGGTGGCGGCGGTACTTCTCAGAAAACGCATTATTATGGTGTAGAAGTCTTTACTACGCCGGGTAAGGCAACGTTCGGCGCGGGCTTCCACAGGTTCGGAAACAGGAATTTTGATGACGACGGTGGCATCTTCTCTATGTTTGGCGGCGATTCAGAGAAACTGCATGCCAACATCTATTCGGTAGGCGCAAGTTATCAGTTTGACAACATCTTCGGTCTGAATGCCGCTGGAGCATGGAACACCATGAAGGACATGGGTTATGACGGTTCCAAACGTTCCTGGCAGGTTGAAGCCACATTTGGTAAGGAAGATCAGAAGAAGGCCGGTAATGTAACCGGTTATATTGCTTACAGGCATCTGGGCAATTCCGTAAGCTGGCGCCCTGATTATGAAGTGATGAATTCCGGACAGAAGGGCTGGGATTTCGGTGTTAAATATGTAATTTACAAAGACATCGTAGCATCCCTCCGTTACTTCAACGGCAAATCGATTAAAGACGGTACCAGTGAAAATACCTTGTTCGGTGAAGTATATTGCTACTTCTGATTTAATTGTGTAAAACTGAATATCCTGACAAAAAAACCGGCATCCGTTTTAATGGGTGCCGGTTTTGTATGTAAAGATAGTATCCGTAAGGAATTGCTGATTCAGTCTTTTAAAGCCTGTCAGAGTTATTTGCTTTCTGCCACTTTCTTAAACGCAACTTTTGCTGCCGCTACAGTCTTTACGAAATCTTCGTCGCTGTGGGCCAGGGAAATGAAATTGGTTTCAAACTGGGAAGGCGGCAGGTAGATGCCCTGTTCCAGCATGCTGTGGAAGTAGATGCGGAAAGCGTCCAGATCGCAGGCGGTGGCGTCATCGTAATTGGTTACTTTCTTTTCGGAGAAGAACACGGTAAACATGGACCCGAGGCGGGGTACCTGCACAGGAACGCCGGCAGCATCAGCGGCTGCTTTTAACGCGTCAGTGAGCTGTTCTGTATGTTTTGTCAGGGTGGCGCAGACATCATTTTCTTTCATGTACGTGAGAGCCGCGATGCCGGCTGCCATGGCCAGAGGGTTGCCGGAAAGCGTGCCGGCCTGGTACATGGGACCTACGGGGGAGACCCAGTTCATGATTTCCCGTTTGCCACCGTACGCCGCCACCGGCAGACCACCGCCGATGACTTTGCCCAGGCAGGTGATGTCCGGTTCGATGTGATATAAGGACTGGCTGCCGCCCTGAGAGGAGCGGAAGCCGGACATGACTTCGTCAATGATCAGCAGGCTGCCGTACACTTCTGTAAGAGCACGGATGGACTGCAGATAACCTTCTTCCGGTAATACCAGGCCCATGTTGCCGGGGGTGGGTTCCATAATAACGGCGGCAATCTCTTTGCCTTTTTCCGCAAAAACTTTTTCCAGCGCCCGCAGGTCATTGAAAGGAACAGACAGGGTGGTCTCTGCCGTGCCTTTGGTAACACCGGGGCTGTCGGGCACGCCGAAGGTGGTGGCGCCGGAGCCGGCATGGACCAGCAGGGCGTCGCTGTGGCCGTGGTAGCAGCCGATAAATTTCACGATGCAGTCCCGTCCCGTGTAAGCCCGGGCCAGACGGATGGCGGACATGGTGGCTTCCGTGCCGGAATTGACCATGCGCACCATATCCATGGAAGGAACCAGTTCACAGACCAGCCTGGCCAGGGTGACTTCTGCGCCGGTAGGTGCGCCGAAGCTGGTGCCGTTGGCAGCCGCTTCCTGTACGGCTTCTGTAACGACAGGATGGGCATGGCCCAGCAGCAGAGGCCCGTAGGACAAAACATAATCAATGTATTCGTTGCCGTCCACATCAAACAGTTTGCTGCCCGCGCCCCTGAGAATAAACGGAGGCACGCCGCCCACGCTGCGGAAGGAACGTACCGGGCTGTTAACACCGCCGGGGATGTACTTTTTTGCTTCCGTAAAGACGGAATCCGATCTGATTAATTGATTCATAGAAGTTCTCCTGATTATTCTTTCAGCCACCGCGCAACGTCTAAGGCATGGTAGGTGATGATCATCTTGGCGCCGGCCCGTTTGAAGCTGAGCATGGTTTCCATGACGATGCGCTTTTCATCAATCCAGCCTTTTTCAGCCGCCGCTTTTACCATGGCGTATTCGCCGCTGACGTTATACACGCAGAGAGGACGGTTAAAGGTTTCATGGGC
Organism: Acidaminococcaceae bacterium; assembly: GCA_017405945.1. Classification (GTDB taxonomy): domain Bacteria; phylum Bacillota; class Negativicutes; order Acidaminococcales; family Acidaminococcaceae; genus Succiniclasticum. The sequence goes on along the minus strand of JAFQZL010000061.1, from coordinate 22,008 downwards.
TCTTCTGGTTACATCCTGATAAGCCAGGGCGGGTTTTACCATGACGATGTCCGCGCCTTCTTCAATATCCAGCGCGATTTCCCGCATGGCTTCATCACTGTTGCCCGGATCCATCTGGTAGCCTTTGCGGTCTCCTTTGCCGGGAGCGGAATCCGCCGCAGCGCGGAAGGGGCCGTAGTAGGCGGAGGCGAACTTGGCGCTGTAGGCCATGATGGCTGTGTTGGTATAACCTGCATCGTCCAGCGCCTTGCGCATGGTGGCAACGTAGCCGTCCATCATGTTGGAGGGGGCGATGATATCCGCGCCGCACCGGGCCTGGCTGACAGCCAGCTTGGCCAGGTTGGGCAGGGTCTTGTCGTTATCCACGGAGGCGCAGTCCGGAGTAAGAATACCGCAGTGACCGTGGGTAGTGTATTCGCAGAAGCAGGCGTCGGTGATGACCACCATCTCCGGATATTTCGCTTTGATGGCTTTGCTGGCACGCTGCACCGGTTCGTTGTCGTCCCAGGCGCTGCTGCCTTCTTCATCTTTGTAAGAGGGGAGGCCGAACAGCAGCACGGCGGGGATGCCCAGCTCTACTGCTTCGTCTACGGCTTCCATCACCCGGTCCACAGACCATTGGTAATTGTTTTTCAAAGTTTCAATTTCGTTCTTGACATTTTCGCCCGGTACCACAAACAGGGGGAAAATCAAATCTTTTACACTGAGGCTTGTCTCCCGGATCAGGCTGCGCAGGTTCTCGGTAGCGCGCAGGCGGCGGGGACGGTAAATGGGAAAACCGGTCATGATTCAATACACTTCCTTATCTGTAAAATTTATTCAGCGCTTCCACCAGGCCGTCGATGGTGTAGGTGTCGGCGCATACGGTAGGCTTCAGTCCGTTCTTTTCCATGGTTTTGGCGGTGATGGGACCGATGGCAGCCAGGGTCACATCTTTCAGCAGTTCTTTCTCGCTGTCCAGCGCTTTCAGCAGGTTGGTCACGGTGGAGGAACTGGTGAAGGTGATGCAGTCCACTGCTTTATTCTGTAATGCGTCCAGCAGTTCTTCTTTGTTTTCGCAGTCGCTGACGGTCTGATACACCGCAACCACATCCACGTCGGCGCCGGCTGCTCGTAAGGAGTCCGGCAGTACGTTGCGGGCTTCTTTGGCCCGGGCCAGCAGTACCTTGCTGCCTTTGTGCAACTGGGGCAGCAGGGTGTCAACCAGGTCTTCCGCTTTGTAGGAGGCGGGGATTAAATCGGCTGTCAGTCCGTAGGCAGTCAGCATGTCTGCCGTAGCAGTGCCGATGGCCGCAATTTTATTATGGGCAAAGGCGCGGGCGTCCTTGCCGTTCTGCAGCAGATGGTCGAAGAACAGGTCTACGCCGTTAGCGCTGGTGAAGATGACCCAGTCGTAGGCAGCCAGGTTTTTCTGGGCAGCGTCCAGGGGCGCGAAGTCATCCGGATCTGTAATCCTGATGGCAGGCACTTCCATCACCTTGGCGCCTTCCATTTCCAGTTTTTCTGTCAGCGCGGAAGCCTGAGCCCGTGCGCGCGTTACTACAAAGGTTTTTCCGAAGAGGGGCTTGGTCTCGAACCAGCTGAGGGAGTCCCGCAGTTTCACTACTTCGCCTACGATAAAGATGGCAGGCGGTTTCATGCCGGTGCGTACCACATCATCATACGCGTTGCCCAGTGTGGTAACGAGGGTACGCTGTTCCGGGTGGGTGCCCCAGCGGATCAGGGCGGCAGGGGTGTCGGCCAGCCGGCCGTTTTCGATCAGCTTGGCGGCGATGTTCTTCAGGTTTTCCACACCCATGAGGAAGACCAGCGTATCGACGCCGGTGGCCAGGCCTTTCCAGTTGATGCCGGATTTTTCCCGGGACGGGTCTTCGTGGCCGGTGATCACGGCGAAGCTGGCGGCTACCTTCCGGTGAGTAACGGGGATACCGGCGTACTCCGGTACGGAGATGGCGCTGGTGATGCCGGGAACGAACTCAAAGGGGAGGTTGTTTTCTTTCAGCAGCAGGGCTTCTTCGCCGCCCCGGCCGAAGACGAAAGAGTCACCGCCTTTCAGACGGGCTACGGTTTTGCCTTCCGCAGCCAGTTTGACTAACAGTTTGGAAATGTCTTCCTGCTTCATTACATGGTTGCTGGACGCTTTGCCTACGTAGATGCGTTCTGCTTCCGGATTGACCCAGCTTAAGATGCGGGGGTCGGCCAGACGGTCATACACCACCACGTCGCAGGCGGCCAGGCAGTCGCGGCCTTTTAAGGTCAGCAGGCCCGGGTCGCCGGGGCCCGCGCCGATGAGATACACTTTACCGGTTTTGTTCATTGCAGTATTCCTTTCATCAAAGTATTTCATCCAAAATCGCTTTGCCGCCGTTGTCCAGCATGCGCTTGCCCAGTGTCTGCCCTAAGGCAATCGCATCGGCCGCGTTACCGTCGATTTCGTCCCGGAGCAGGGTGGAGCCGTCCAGGGAGGCGATAATGGCGGTTACATGCATCCTGTCGTTTTCCATAACATCCGCATGGACGCCGATGGGTACCTGGCAGCCGCCTTCCACCAATCCCAAAAAGGCGCGTTCCGCGTCGGTACAGCTCTTGGTGGCAGGATGGTTCAGAAACTCCAGCATGGCCCGGACTTCGGTATTGTCCGTACGGCATTCGATGGCTAATGCGCCCTGGCCTACTGCGGGAATGCAGAAATCGCAGGGCAGGGTCTCTTTGATCCGGTCCCCGTAACCCAGACGGGTGAGGCCTGCCGCAGCCAGGATGATGGCATCGTATTGGCCTTCATCCAGCTTGTGCAGGCGGGTGTCCACATTGCCCCGCAGATCCCGGATATCCAGATCGGGCCGTTTTGCCAGGAGCTGCGCCTTACGTCGCAGGCTGGAAGTACCCAGCACCGCGCCCGCAGGCATCTCCGCGAAGGTGTTGTACTTGTTGCTGACAAAAGCATCGCCCACAACAGCACGCTCCGTAATAGCGGTCAGGCAGAGGCCTTGCGGCAGCTTTGTGGGCATATCCTTCAGGCTGTGGACGGCCAGGTCGACCTCACCGTCCAGCAGCGCGGTTTCGATTTCTTTGGTAAACAGTCCCTTGCCGCCAATCTTGGACAGGGGAACGTCAAGGATTTTGTCACCTTTGGTGACGATCTTCTGCAGGCGGACTTCACAGTCCGGATATTCTTTTTCCAGACAGCTTTTGATGTAATTGCTCTGCCATAGGGCCAGCAGGCTTTTCCTAGTTCCAATAGTTATAATTTTTTTCATCGTCAGGATTTTCCTCGTCTTTGTCATCTAACATAAAAAAGCGGCTGATATCTGTTTTCACGTGTTCTTCTTCTTCCGTGCCGGCAGCCTTGTTGATGTTGATCATGGGGTCCCGGAGGAACTTGTACATGAGCCGTTCGCTCATCACTTCGATCTTATGCTGCTGTTCTTCCGTCAGTTCCGGCATCTTGCGCAGGGTCTTGGCCAGGATGCGTTCCCGCAGGAAGTCGAATTTGTCGTGGAGACGTACCATGACGGGCCGCATGGAAAGATAACGCAGCCGTTCCTTCAGGGCTTCGATGTCTTCTTCGATCAGGAACTTCGCCGCTTCCGCGTCCTGGTTCCGCAGCTCTTTGTTGGTATCCACCACGTTCTTCAGGTCATCGATGTTGTACAGGACCACTTTGTCCAGGTCCGTGACTTCCGGATCTACGTCACGGGGCACGGCGATATCGATCAGAACCAGTGGATTAGGCTTCACACGTTCCTCCAGGGCCAGGGCCAGCTGGTCGTGGTGGATGATGTAGTGGGTGGCTCCGGTGGAGGTGATGACGATGTCCGCGTTCACAACGTGGTCGATAAAGTCATCGAAACGGATGACGGAACCGTTGAATTTGTCTGCCAGTTCCTTTGCGTGATCGTAGCTGCGGTTGGTGACAAAAATGGAAGGGGCGCCTTTGTCCATCAGATGCCGGGCGGTGAGTTCACTCATCTTGCCGGCCCCGATGACCAGGATATCCGCGTCGCTCAGGTCGCCCACTACTTCGATGGCCAGGTCTACGGCGGCAGACGAAACGCTGACGCTCCGGTAGGCAATCTGGGTCCGGGTGCGGATCTTCTTGCCTGAGGAGATGGCCTGATTAAAGATTGTATTGAACATGAAAGAAGTGGTGCCCGAAGTGCGGGCCAGATGATAGGCGTCCTTTACCTGGCTCAGGATCTGTCCTTCGCCTACGATGAGGGAGTCCAGACTGCTGGCCACCAGAAACAGGTGACGGACGCAGTGGACACCAGTGAGGGTGTAAAAGTATTCTTTGTTAAATGCTTTGCCGGCAATGCGTTTCACCGCATTGTGCAACGCTTCCATGCCATCTTCAGGTTCCTGTGCCACCAGATAAAGCTCCGTACGGTTGCAGGTGGAAAGCAGGACGGCTTCCGAAAAGTCATCGGACTCTTTTAACAGCCGCAGGACATGCTTGATCCGGCTGCGGGAAAAATTGAATTTTTCACGGATTTCCACAGGGGCGCTCTTATGGTTCAGCCCCAATACGATTAACTGCATCTATGATGTTCTCCTTTGCCTGCTGCAGACGGCCTTCCTTAACCAATTGCAGCAGCTGATTTGTGAGAGTAGTTCTCCAGAATTCCTGTCTGGCCCGGGGACCCGGCAGGCGTTGCTTGACAGTTTCCCGCTGTTCATCCAGAAACGTAGCGAAAGTTGCCATATCGTCTCCGTACTGTTGCCGCAGATCATCCAGAAGCAGGTGGGTGAAGCGGGGATTGCCACCCGTCGCGGCGGAAAAATGCAGGCTGCCGTTGTCATAGGTTCCCGCTACGGTAAAGTTTCCCGCGTCCGGCTCATCCGCTACGTTCAGCAGGCACTGCCGCTCCCGGGCTTCCCTGGCGACCGCTGCGTTGACGTTGCGGTTGTCCGTGGCCGCTATGACCAGGAACGCGTGTCTGAGATCGCCTGTTTCGTAATTGCGCCGGCACAGGGTCAAAGCAGGAAACGTTCTCTGTAACGCAATGATTTCAGGAAGAATTTCCGGCGCGATGACAGTGACCGCGGCTCCGGCTTCCAGCAGGGACTTCGCTTTACGCAAGGCCACGCTGCCTCCGCCGACCACCACGCAGTGACGGTTTTCCATATTCAGCTGCACAGTATAACGAAACTGATTGTAAGCCATACATACCCCGGTCAGTAAATAATTGTCCGTTCTGAAATCTCTTCCGTTTTCTCAGCTTTCCAGAATCAAAAAAGCGAAATATATTTGTAAATAGTAATTCATTATATTTTACCACAAAACGTTTAATAATGTTACTTTTTTTTAATCTATTCTTCTTATTTTTTAGGAACTTTTTGTGAAACCGATTATGCAGCGTTTTCTTAACAAAATTCCCGGCGGTATGTTATAATATTATGAAATGCGGATCAGGCAGTTATGTATATTTTTCTCACACAATATGACTCTCACACAAGCGCGTTTAATCCGTATTTTCATTAAAAATATCATTTTCTGAAAGGATCCTGAATCATGAACATTATTTTCAAACGCAAGAGCGTACGCACGTATCTTGATATTGACGTGGATGATGCAACGGTTGAGCAGATCATCCGTGCCGGCATGGCGGCACCGTCTGCCAAGAATCAGCGGCCCTGGGAGTTTTATGTGGTGCGAAATAAGGAAACACTGGCCAAACTGGCAACCTGCACCCCTTATTCAAGGCCTGTGGCCAATGCTCCCGTAGCGATCGTGGCCTGCTACCGTACCAAAGGTGTGTTCGAACCGATGATGACCCTGCTGGATATGAGCTGCTGCTGTGAGAACATGCTGATCCAGGCTGCCGCGCTGGAGATGGGTTCGGTGTGGCTTTCCTTTGCACCCCATCCGGAACGGCAGGAACCTGCCAAGAAGGTCCTGAACCTGCCGGAAGATCTGGAAGTGTTCGCTGTCCTGCCGGTAGGCTATCCCCAGGGACAGGGCAAGATCATCGACCGTTTCGATCCGGCCCGCATCCATTGGGAAGAGTAAAGGACCGCGTGTCTGCCGGTTCACTTCACAGAGTAAGCGGCTCTGAGTCTGCCATTTTTAAGACACAAGACTGTGTTATAATTCATATCACACAGAAATAATCTGGTATGATGGGAGGTAACCTGTATGAAAAAGAAGATTGCTTTCGCGGTTCTGGCTGTGTCCATCCTTGTCTCCACGTCCACTTTCGCATCGGAGAATGTTCTTGCTCCTTCACCGGTGGGACATCAGCAGTTGATCCCTTACGGCGCTGTCAGTAAGGACGGCTATTTTAAAGGCATCCGTCTGGCCGGTAAGGTGAAAGTGGTAAAGAACTTCGGTGATATCAAAGTGCAGGTTGTTAAGAATTTTCCTGACCTGAAAGTAAAAAAGGTATCCAATTTCCCCAATAAGATCGGTGAATGGCAGTTTGTGCAGAATTTTCCTGATTTCACCATTCAGTTTGTTGACAACTTCCCGGACATCAAGATCCAGTATGTGGATAATTTCCCCGGTGTGCCGTGATAAAGGCCTGAATAATGAACAGTAAGATTTTTAAGTTTCATTCATGCAGATATTTGATTTTTGCCGCTGCATTTGTTGCCGTACACAGCGCGCAGGTTTGGGCCGCGCCTAACGTACAGGCGGAGTCTGCGATTCTGATCAACGCCCGGACCGGCGGTGTGATTTACGAAAAGAATGCGGATACCCGCCGTTCTCCCGCCAGCCTGACCAAGGTGATGACCTGCATCCTGGGCCTGGAAGAAAAAGGCATGGACTCCATCTTCAATATCAGCATGGCTGCTGCCGCAACAGAATATTCGGACCTGGGTATGAAGGGCGGGGAAAAGATGCGTTCCGGCGAGCTGATGCGGGGTATGATGATGGAGTCTGACAACGGCGCTGCTGTGGTGGTCGCGCAGAATGTTTCCGGTAACATCCTGAAGTTTGCCGACCGTATGAACGAAAAGGCAAAAGAGCTGGGCTGCCGGAAGACTCATTTCAGCAATCCCCACGGGCTGACGGCGAAGTGGCATTACACTACGGCCAGGGACATGGCAAAGATTGCGGCCTATGCAATGAAGAACCCGGATTTCCGCAATATGGTCAGTTCGAAAAGTTCGGTGATACACTGGAAATCTCCTTCTGGCAAAACATATAAAGCGGGCAGCACAAACAGGCTGCTGGGTTTTTATACCGGCGCCAACGGAATCAAGACCGGATGGACCAGCGCGGCAAAAGGATGTCTGGCTGCTTCAGCGAAGCGAGATGATATCGAACTGATTGCTATCGTGCTGAAATCTCCTGACGAGGATTCCCGGTTTTTGGATGCGAGATCGATGCTGGATTATGGCTTTTCCGTAGGCGGGGCAGGAAAGATAGTTGTTGAGAAAGCTGCGAAACCGGCTTCTCAGCGTGTTCCCTCTGTAAAAAGACCTGGCGCGTCCGTACCTTCCATAACGAACAAGCCGGCGGGCACAGCTGCAACAACCGGAACTGATACCGGCGCGGCTTCCGCAAAACCCGCTGTTGTTTCCGGCAAACCGGTTGCAAGGAGTTCCGGTGTACGGATGCCGGTATTACGGAAACCTGGCACATAATCCCAATAGAGGTTTAAAGTATGGATAACCAGCAGATCGCCCGGGCCATTATTACTGCAGTCGGACCTGAAAATATAAAGGAAGCCTGTAACTGCATGACCCGGCTGCGGTTGCGTGTCAGCGCTGTGAGCGTGACCAAAGAACAATTGAGAAAAATTGCCGGTGTGAAGGGCGTAATTCTGAACGACGGGGAGATTCATGTGGTTCTGGGCCCGGGCAAAGCGGAAAACGTGGCAAAGGAATGCAAACGGATGCTGGCAGAGCAGGTGAAGGCAGAAGCATCCTCACAGACAGCCGCGGCGGATTCTGATGGGTCATCTGCCGATAATTCTGTTTCTGAACAGGTTAAACCCGTTCCTGCTGTAAAACAGAAACCGGAGAACAAAATCGGCGACGGCAAAGAGCTGCATGCTGAAATCAAAAAAAGAAACAGCCGCTCTGCCTTGAAACGGATGCTGCAGCGGGTAGGGCATATCTTTATTCCGCTGATCCCTGCTTTTATCGGCTGCGGCCTGCTTACAGGACTTGTCAGCCTCTTGCTGAAAATCAGTCCCGAACTGGCCGGCAATTCCTATATACAGTATCTGAAGCTGGCGGGCGGTTCTATTTTTACGGTGCTGAACGCCTTTATCGGATTGTATGCCTGCAAAGAATTTGGCGGCACCCCGGCTTTAGGCGGCGCCATGGCGGCCTTGCTGGCGGCTCCCGGACTGGCGGATATTACTTTTATGGGAAGTCCGCTGATTCCGGGACGTGGCGGCATTTTTGCTTCGCTGCTGATTGGTGCGGCCACGGCCCTTGTTGAAACAAGGCTGCGCAAACGCATTCCCGAATCCGTCAGCCTGTTCCTGGCGCCGCTGGTAACGATCACAGTGGTTGCCCTGGCCGGTCTTTTCATTTTTCAGCCTCTGGGAGGCGTGCTGTCAGATGTGCTTGGTTATTATACAGTACATTCGATCCGGACAGGAGGCGCGGTCACCGGTTTTGTCATCGGGGGCATCTTCCTTCCCATTGTCATGGTGGGCGTGCATCACGGCCTGACACCAATCCATGCGGATATGCTGGCCACCATGGGCATGACGCTTTTGCTGCCCATTGCTGCTATGGCCGGCTGCGGGCAGGTTGGGGCTTCCTTTGCCGTGTATCTGAAGAGTAAAAATAAATTCCTGAAGCGGACCATTTTAAGTTCTCTTCCTGTGGGCATGCTGGGTATCGGCGAGCCTCTGATCTACGGCGTTACACTGCCGCTGGGCAAACCTTTTGTCTGTGCCTGTATCGGCGGCGCTTTCGGAGGCGCCTGGCAGGCGTATCACGGCATCGGTTCCTATGCCCTTGGGATTTCCGGCATTCCCCTTGCGGCTGCTACCAATCACGTGCTGTTATATTTAATTGGTGTTCTGATTGCTTATTTTGCTGGATTTGTCGCGACCTGGGTGGCGGGCTTTGACGATCCGCCGGAAGAAGAAATGTAAAAAGAACAAAGCCCTTACGCAATTTGCGTAAGGGCTTTATATAATTCCAGGTATTAATAAAAAGAGAAATAATAGTATAGTCGGGCAACGTTTTTGTAAAACCGTGCCCGACGTTATTTATGATTCTTCTTCATTAACTATAAACCCGATCCGGCGGTTTGCAGTTTCCTGTTTCTCATCATCCTCAGGCAGTTCCCCGTCCTGGGGCGGTTTCTTTAAGGTAATGAGGCACAGGGTGAACTGGGAGATGTGCTGGATCATCTTCAGGGCTTCCCCGGTGTTGGGATCGAAACCGTAGAGCACGATCAGGTCCGGATTCCAGTACCCCAGCCGTTTAATGATGATGGGACGGTTTGAGAAAGAGGCCAGGCTCATGGCAGCCACTTCGTCAGGAGCAAGGCTTTTTTCAAAGTTGCGGATCAGTTTATTGATCCGTTCGCACATATTGGCAGCCGCGTTTTTACTGATAACGGGATTGTTCATGGCAAGTCCTCCTGTATTTGTCTGATTGTCAATATAATTATAGCATGAAAGACCGTAATTCAAAATGTATACATGTATACTTTGCCCTGAAATATAGATTCGTTTTCGAAAAAGTGGTAAAATACCACTAATTTCAAAAGAAATGAGGGGTAAACGTATGAATCTTTCTATCCAAATTTTAATTGCGTTGATACTGTCTGTAGGCGCGGGTCTGGCTATTGGACCGGAAGGGCTTCCGTTCGTTAACAAATGGATTGCTCCTGTTGGTACCATCTTCATCAACTTCATCAAAATGATGATTGTGCCTGTTGTGTTCTGCTCGTTGATCGTGGGTGTCACCAGTCTTGGCAACGACGGCAAAAAGCTGGGACGCATCAGCGCCAAAACAATATGCCTGTACCTGGTTACCACTGCCGTAGCTATTATACTTGGTTTTGCGGTAGCCGGCATCATCCAGCCCGGCGTAGGTCTGGACATTGCCGGAAAGGTTGCGCCGAAGGTGAAAGACGCTCCGAACTTTATGCAGGTGCTGGTTGGCATGGTTCCTACCAATCCGTTTGACTCCATGGTTAAAGCTGCGATTCTGCCAATCATTATTTTTGCATTGTTTGTGGGTGCAGGTATCACCCAGGTAGATGAGAGGCGTTCTGGCGTTCTGATTACTTTCTTTGACGCGGCTGCCGAAGTTTGCTATAAGATTATCGCCATGATTATGACGATTGCTCCCGTCGGCGTGTTTGCGTTACTGCTGCCGGTTGTCTGCAAAAACGGTCCCAAGGTGCTGCTCCCGCTGTTAAGCGTAATCATGTGCGTGGCCATCGGCTGTGCCCTGCAGTGCATCCTGGTTTATTCCACGCTGGCTTCTACATTGGGCGGCGTGAACCCGATGAAATTCTTTAGTGGTATGGCAGAAGCCATGATGCTGGCTTTCACCACCTGTTCCTCCGCAGCGGCACTGCCTGTTAACATGAAAAACTGTCAGGAAAAGCTGGGTCTGTCCCGTGAAGTTACCTCTTTCGTGCTGCCGCTGGGCTGCACCATCAACATGGACGGCACGGCGCTGTACATGGGCGTATGCTCTCTGTTCGTAGCTAACGCCTTCGGCGTGAACCTGACCTCTTCCGATATGCTCATGATCATTTTCACCGGTACGCTGGCTTCCATTGGTACCGCCGGTGTCCCCGGCGCGGGTCTTATCATGCTGGCTATGGTGCTGCAGGCGGTTCAGCTGCCTATGGAAGGCCTGGCCCTTGTTGCCGGTATCGACCGTGTGCTGGATATGTTCCGTACCTGCGTTAATATCACCGGCGACGGCGCTGTCTGCTGCGTAGTAGATAAGAGTGAACGGAAACACGCGGCATAGCATAATTGGGAATAATTGTTCTGAAAACAAATACTGGCTGTAAGTGGGGCGGCATCAAACGATGCCGCCCTGAATTTTTTACACATTTTAATGTTTTCTTTTTGCGTGGGATGTGGTAAAATACAAAAATGAGCAACAAACTATAAGGAAATAAAGGGAGAGAATTATCAATGCGTATCATTTATAAAACAAACACGACTTACAGCGCAGAGGAATTCGGGAAGATGAACCTGGAGATCCAGAAGCATGACAGCAAGTTTAGAAAGGCCCAGTATATTATCGCTGCGATCATCGCGGTAATCATTGCCATCTGCCTGTACAATGCCTGGTATATTGCGGCAGCAGCCATGGTAGCGGTAGGTTTTGCGGTATTTTTATATGTAATTCCCCATAACGTGCGCAAGCAGGCTGAAAAAGAATTTGGCAAGAGCCGTCTGGAAGGAACTCCCAGCAACATGACCTTCTATCTGGATCATTATGAAGAGGTCAACAAGATGGGCCGGGCTGCCTACAAGTATGTGCAGCTGCGCCACATTTATGAAACGCCTACCAATTTTTACCTGATGCTGAACGACAAGCAGGGCGCTATTGTGGAGAAGGCTTACTGCAAGCCGGAACTGATTAAATTTATCGGCAAGATCAAGGCGCAATATAAGCTGTAAGAGATAAGAGCAACACCCTCTGTCGGCAAATGTGACAGAGGGTGTTTTTATCAGAAACAGAGGGAATGAAAGATGAAAAAAAGGTTGACAGCTTTGGCAATGTCATTCCTGTTGGGGCTGCTGTTATTCCATTTCCGGATTCCCATACCGTTTATGCTGAGCGGGATCATTTCTGCCTCAGTATTGAAATTCTTTATCTGGACAGATATGCGCTGGCCTCTGTTATGGCGCAATCTGGGACTGCTGGCTGCAGGGTATGGCATCGGCCGGAGCTTCACCCATGAAACGCTGGTTCAGATGTCCCAGCATGTTTTGGGTGTATTTGGGGCTTCCTTTGTAGCCATCGGCATATCGCTGGTGGTGGCCTGGTTTACTTATAAACATACTTTTGCCAATCTGCTGAGCTGTATTATGGGCATGCTGCCCGGCGGACTGAACCAGATGATGTTGCTGGCGGACGAAGATCCACGGGTGGATGCCAATGTAGTTGTTATGCAGCAGACCATCCGTCTGTTCGGGGTAGTCGTCTCCGTTCCTTTTCTGGTGATCCACCTTCTGGGTGCCACAGTAGTTCCTCAGGGACTGCTGGCGCCTGTGGGGGATAATACAGGGATTACCTGGCTGATACTGATTCCCGTAGCCGGATTCGGCTTTGTGGCTGCCAAAAAGCTGAAAGTTCCCACGCCGGCTTTGATTGGTCCGATTATCGCCACGGCGGCTTTTTCCATTTTATGTAACGTAAATCTGCAAAAGCCCCCGCCCATCCTCATGAATCTGGCTCAGATGAACATCGGCCTGTACATGGGGTGCATGTTGGACAAGGAACGGCTGTACAGGACAAGGGTGCTGCTGCCTTATGCCATCATTGGGACACTCCTGATTATCGGCGGAAGCATTGCGGTGGCGGAAATACTGGTACGCTATTACGGGATTCCCATTGTGACGGCGTTTCTGGCTATGGCTCCCGGCGGTATGACGGAAATGTGCCTTGCCGGCATGAGCATGGGGGCCGATGTGTCCATTATACTTACGTACCAGATCGTGCGCCTCCTGATGATGAACCTGACGGTTCCGTTTTGTTTAAACAGATATTTTGATGAGAATTATACGGGGTAGGTAACCCATAAAAAATACGCAACGTTCTGTAGCTGTAACTGGCAGCCGTGAACGTTGCGTCTTTTGTTTATTAAGCTTTTAGGAAACCTGAACTACTTTTGAAAGCGTAAGAACTGACAAAAAACAATTATATTATTCTCTCCATGCGCAGTGCTTCAGGGCTCCGGACCACTGGTTCATACGGAAGGAACCCCGCAGGGCAGCGTAGATAAAGTTTTCCGCTGTTTCCAGGGCGTCCGTGATGGCCATGCCTTTTGCCAGGCAGGCAGTGACTGCAGCGGAGAAGGTGCAGCCAGCACCATGGTTATAGGAGTTGGGAATCTTCGGATGACGCTTTTCCGTAAAGGTTTTGCCGTCGTAGACCAGTTCTACCGCATCGTTTCCGGGCAGGCGGTCGCCGGCTTTCAGAATTACGTTCTGACAGCCTTTATCGTGGATTACAGCGGCAGCCTGTTTCATTTCCTCTACTGTGGTAATGGCTGCAGGCATATCTGCCAGGTAGGCGGCTTCCAGCAGGTTCGGCGTCATGACCAGCGCCCGCTTTACCAGCAATTCTTTAATGGCGGCCGCTGCTTCCGGCACCATGATGGTATCGATGCCTTTGCAGACCATGACCGGGTCGATGACGACATTTTTCAATTCATATTTGTCGATGGTGGCAGCAATCAGTTCTACCAGGTCGGCGCTGCCCAGCATGCCGGTCTTCATGGCGTCACAGCCGATGCCCTGGAGGATCGTGATAAGCTGTTTTTCAATGACAGCGGTTTCAATGGGATAAATCTCGTGTGCCCAGTCCGCATTGGGATTTTGGGCTACGATGCAGGTGAGGGCGGTCATCCCGTACACGCCCAGCTCCTGAAAGGTTTTCAAATCGGCCTCCATACCGGCGCCGCCGCTGGTGTCCGAACCGGCAATAGTCATTGCTTTATACATGATTAAAATCTCCCCTCATTAAAATTTTATTTAAAATTATATTCTGTCACAATCTTTTCCCGGTTAAACAGCACATCCTGGGGGTATTCATACAGGCAGATGGCCAGATAAGAACCCGCGATGTTGTACAGGTTATCAAAGCCGCAGTGCTGCAGGGCCATGATGGCATTGTAGCTGCGCTGGCTGGAACGGCAGTGGAGGTAGACAGGCCTGTCTTTGGGTATTTCTTCCATACGCTGCCGCAGCTGGCTTAAGGGAATATTGATTGCGTTCAGCAGGTGACCGGCGTTGTATTCGCCCGGTTCCCGCACGTCGACGATGCAGGCATTGCTTTCTACCAGTTCCCTCACTTTTGTCAGGGGAACCTGACGGTATACGCCGTGAAGCAGGTTCAGTCCTACCAGCGCGGCCATGTTCACTGCGTCTTTGGCAGTGCTGACCACCGGGGCGTAGCAAAGCTCCATATTCTTCAGGTCTTCCAGGGTGCCGTCCATGGAGATCAGGGCCGCGAGTACATCAATGCGTCGGTCCGCTTCTCCTTTGCCAATAGCCTGGGCACCCAGGAGACGGCCCGTCGGTGTTTCAAAGACAAGTTTGACATGGATGGGGTGGGCGTCCGGCATGAGGCTTACCTTATCAGAAGGGATCACATAGGCGATTTCACAGGGTATGCCCGCTGCTTTTGCCGCTTTTTCGTTCAGCCCGGTGCTGGCAGCCAGTAAAGAGAAGATGCGGATCACAGAGGAACCGATAAACCCTTTCTGCTGATTGCGGATGCCGTAAATATGATCTGCCGCGGCCCGCGCTTCCATCTGGGCGGGCCACGCCAGGGCCAGCCGCATGGGTTTGCGGGTGAGGCGGTTGAACACTTCGACAGCGTCGCCTACAGCATAAATGGAAGGGTCGCTGGTCTGGAAGTTGGCGTTGACTTTGATACCGCCGGTTTCGCCGATGGTAAGTCCGGCATTTTTCGCCAGTGTGGTTTCCGGACGGATGCCCACGGCCATCACCACAGCGTCGGCCTTTACCTGTCTGCCGCTGGAGAGTTCGATGGCATTACTGCCAATCTTTTTCACTCCGTCCTTTACTATTAACGTCATACCGTTATCCAGCATTTCTTTGTGCAGGATCTGGGCCATGTCGTAATCAAACGGCGTCATGACCTGGTCCATGGCCTCAATCAGGGTGACTTTGTAACCGGCATGCACCAGGTTTTCCGCAATCTCGCAGCCGATAAAACCACCGCCTACCACGGCAATATCCTCCGCTTTGTGGGCGCGGATGTAGGCATCCAGCTTCGCAATGTCTACCACATTCCGGATGCCGAAAACATTTTCATTACGGATGCCTTCGATAGCCCCGGGCAGGATGGGTTCGCCGCCGGGGGAGAGAATCAGGGCATCGTATGTTTCTTTGTATTCGTTGCCGTCCGGGAGATTCTTTACCGTTACGGTCTTTTCTTCCCGGTTAATGGCGATGACTTCGTTTTCCGTACGCACTTCGATGTTATATTTCTTTTTGAACTGGGCAGGATCCATCATTACAAGGTCTGCGCTGTCCGCTACGGTGCGGCTTAAGAAATAGGGCAGGGCGCAGTTGGAAAAGGAAACATGGGGTCCCCGTTCAAATATAATAATCTCTGCATGTTCATCCAGACGGCGGGCCCGGGCTGCCGCCGAAGCACCGCCGGCTACGCCGCCGACCACCAAGATTCGCTTGCTCAAAACACTTCCTCCTTAAATTTGCAAAAACCGGTATCAGTGCAAGGCTGATACCGGTGTCTGCGGCTAAAACAATATTACATCAATAATATAATATTATTTCTTCAATGCAGCTTTCGTTGCTTCCTTCGCGCAGAAGCCGATAATCTTCTTGCAGTTACGGGCCCGTTCTTTCATGCCGTCTTTGGTGGATTCATCAAAGGGGAAGCACAGGTCCCGGCATTCGATGGTGCCGTATTCTTTGATAACATCTTTCACATAAACGGCGTGGCGGGGATAGATGCCGGTTTCGTCGTGATGCAGTTCATCAACCCGTTCCTCAAAAGTTTCTTTGGCATAAGGGTTCTTGCGGCCCTGTTTGCTGCCAATTACAACCATGCCGGCGTTTACTGCGCCGCAGGTATGTTTGGTAAACCCCATACCGCCGCCCATACCGGAAACCAGTGCAATGATTTCAGGCGGATATTCACTGATACCCAGGTCCAGGAACCCCTGCAGCACGCATTCGCCACAGTTCAGTCCGTGTTTGAAGTGTTCCATGGCATTCTGGGACGCCTTTTCAGCCAGTTGTTCGATTTCTTCTTCGGTGTAGATTTTCTTTTCTTCCATGATGATGCCTCCTCAGAAATAATACTTAAAGTCTGTATTTAATATTTTTTCTGGTCTGGTTCTCAAATTTATTATAACACAAAACCGGCTCTCTGCAGAAGAGTTAAAATATATTACATAATATAAAATGTTTTATAAAACAGGTAAGGAACCACCGGTCGGGGTGATTCCTTACAGTAAGGTCCGTTTAATTTATTGTTGTTACCTGCGTGGTCCGTGATGACCGCCAGCGTGTCCACCGGGCCTGGGTCCGCCGCCGTGATGTGGTCCGGGATGATGGTGTGGTCTGTGATGATGATGCGGGCGATCCCAACCCCATCCCCAGCCCCAGTCCCAGCCGACATAAACAGGAACATAGACTTGCCGGGCTTCATAAGCTGCAATATCCCGGCTGTCCATGACGGCAAACCGTAGTTTTTCCGCCTTTACATAGCCGCCGATTTCCACTTCCGCCAGAATATCCGCATAGCCGCGGGCGTTGCCGGAAATGGTCAGCTGACCGTTATCCTCTTTGATTGTTGCAACGTTTTCCGTAAGGCTGGTCAGGGTCAGATCGTAGGGCAGGTTGCCGGGCACCCGAACCAGGACCTTCCCGTTTCCGTTTAACGGAATGATTCCACCGGCGCGGTATACTTCAACCTTTTTCAACAGTTTTTCCGTAGAACCTTCCAGCAGCTCGAAATTCCCGTTCTCCGGGAAACGCCGGAACACGCAGCTGTTATCCTTGGCGATAAAGAATTCACCGACCAGGGTTTCCATATCCCGCGTAAAGGCCTTTACATGCTGGAAATAATTTCCTGACAGGCTTTTGTCCATGCGGTAAAAATAGGATTTCGCTGCATCCAGGCCGGTCTTTTGCGGAGATAGGCCTTCCAGCATGGCGACAGCTTTTTCCAGTTTTCTGCCGCTGGTGATGTAATACTGTGACAATGCTTTTTCTTTGGCGGCCAGACGCAGGGCTTCTGTCCGGGAAGCAGGTACTACAGTGCCTTCTTTATATTCCGCAGTTACTGTTTGTTTTTGATTTACAGCTGCCGCCCCGGCAGGGAGGGGGCACGCAAGACCAGCTGCCAGGATGGAAACAGCCAGAAGTCCGGTTGCAGTTTGTTTCCAGTTTTTCATGGGCGTTACCTCCGTCTTATCTTCACGATTACATATAGTGTTGCAAATATTAAAAAACAGCAGTCTTTTTATCCTGCAAATAGTATAGTCGTTGTTTTTGACAAAACTATGACAATTTATAAAAAAATATAAATCGGGTAAAATATGTGTTAAAATGTATTTAATAATATCTTGATATTATTGTATCAGAAACACTACAGAAAAACACCGGCGGAATGTACTGCATGCCTGCAATAAAGCAGGCCGGTTTTTCCGCAACAGTCTACACAGAAGAGGTTACTATGATTGGCAGCCGCGTCATGGCCGTGGGAGATGTGCACGGCCAGTATGAAAAATTAAAAAAACTGATGCGTCGCATCAAATTCGATCCGGCGCAGGACATCCTGGTTTTTCTGGGAGACCTGATCGACAGGGGACCGGAATCACTGCAGTGCTTCGATTATGTGATGCATCTGCAGAAACAGCATCCGGAATCCGTTATCTATCTGATGGGCAACCACGAGAGGGAGATGCTGGATTATTTCGATGCGCTGGCAAAAGCAAAAGATGAACTTGACGTCCGTCTGCTGAACCGCACCAGCCAGTGGCTCGCTTATGGCGGGGACAAGACGCTTCCCCAGTTACAGGAACTGGGTGCCAAAGCCCTGCAGAACCGGCTGGACTATGCCCGGAACCTGCCCTTATACTACCGCGCCGGCGATTATTATTTCTGTCATGCCGGCGTAGATCCGGACGTGCCTCTGGAACAGCAGGAGGAAAAGGATCTGATCTGGATCCGGGAAAAATTCTATACCGGTTACCACGGCAAAGAGACCATCGTGGTGGGGCATTCACCGATCCAGAATCTGCAATATATGTTTAAAGGCATCACCTGGGACATGTACCCTGTCATCCGGGATAACCATATTATTCTTTGCGATACGGGGTCCTATATGGAAGGCGGGCGCCTGTCCTGCATCGATGTGATTACAAAATATGTCTGGCAGGCTTAGAGAAAGACAGAAAGGGACACGATGAAACATTTGAAAAAACTTACTTTGTTGCATTCAAACGATCTGCACGGCGATTTTCTGGTAGAAAACGTGGACGATAAACTGGTGGGCGGTGTGTCAATGCTCTCCGGTTATGTCAACAAGGTGCGTCGGGAAGAAGAGAATGTAATCTATGCCATAGCCGGGGATATGTTCCAGGGATCCCTTATTGATTCGGAATTCAAGGGCGTTTCAACCATTGAGATTATGAATCTGCTGGCCCCGGATGTGGTTACCGTCGGCAACCACGAAGTGGATTACGGGCTGGCCCATCTTCTGTTTCTGGAAAAATGCGCCAACTTTCCCATCATCAACGCGAATATGTACCTGAAGCACAACGGCAGGCGCCTGTTTCGTTCCCACCGCATCCTGGAGACCGGCGGTATGAAGGTGTTGTTTATTGGTATCCTGACAGAAGAAGTGCTGCAGAAGACCAAACTGGAAGAACTTATCGGCACTCTGGTGGATATTCGGGAAGCCGCGGCGGAAGTAGGGCGCATCTGCGACGCTTACCGGACAGAGGACATTGATTTCACGGTGCTGCTGACCCATATCGGCATCGAAGCGGACGAGCAGCTGGCAGCTTTATTGGATCCGCACTGGGGTGTGGACCTGATTATAGGAGGGCACAGCCACACCCTGCTGGAAAAACCGGTGGAAGTGAACGGCATACCTATCGTGCAGGCAGCCTCCGGCACGGATCAGATAGGACGTTTCGATATAATGGTGGATACCGACCTGAACAGCATCGACAGTTACACCTGGCAGTTGATTCCCATCACGCCGGAGTATTGTCCGGAAGATGAGGTGCTTAAAAACATTATTGGGAAATACAAACATGTAACGGAAACAAAATATAACCGGATCCTGACCCGCTTCCCGGAACGGTATACCCATCCTGTCCGTAACCGCGAGACCCCGGTGGGAAAAATCTTTGCCGATGCTTTTAAGGATTCCCTGGGACTTGATATCATGCTGCATGCCTCCGGCAGTCTTCGCAGTCAATTCCTGGGTCCGGTCATGACCTTGAAAGATTTACAGGAAATGGAGCCTTTTGACGAAGAAGTGTACCGGTATGTAGTGACAGGCCGGCAGTTCCGCCATATGATGGAGTACATGCTGCGGGACGAAGCCTTTGACCCGAATGCCCATACCGAGTTTTACCAGTTTTCAGAAGGCCTGCGTGTCGTCTATAATAAAACACAGAAAAAAGTCACCAGCCTGACCATGCACGGCCGCGAGATAGGCGACGGGGAAACGCTTCGGATAGGCATGCACCAGTTCCATTTTAAGAACCTGCAGACCGGGCTCGATATTTCCGAATCGGAGATTACCCGGAACGGCATGCCGAAGGTTGTCGCCACGCGGAGCCTGGGTCTTTTGGAAGAGTATTTTTCATCCCATCCGCACCTGACGGCGCCGGAAGAACAACGGCTGGTGATAGAAGAGTAAGCTGAGTGTATTATTATTAACTCATTTCTTCAGTGTTTTCTTTAATAAAATAACAGCGGCGGTAACGTATTTGCAAAACATCGGATGCGTTTGCGTAGTTTCATGAGACATTTTGTTGAGTGTTGTGCGAGCAACCCGGAAGGGTCCCAGTCTGACGACACCGAGCAACGCGAAGCTTGCTGAGCGTGCGCAGTGAGGAAGTGGGAGGCGGGTTGCTCCACAACGCGACTTCGAGTTTCGAGCCACAGGCGAATGAGTCCATGAAACTGCAAACACAGACGGTTTTGCGAATACGTTACCGCCGCTGTATTTACTTTTAAGAAATCTTTATAATGAGGTTATTTTAAAAACCAAAAATATCCCAGCACCAGAATACCTAAAATGATGCGATAGTAACCGAACACGATAAAGTTGTGTTTTTTGATGTAGCTCATCAGGAACCGGATTACGATGATGCTGACGATAAATGCAACAGTGCATCCCACTGCAAGGATCAGCAGTTCGCTGCCGTTGAATACAAAGCCAACCCGTAGGATGTATTTGATCAGTTTCAGCAGGGAAGCGCCGATCATGACAGGGATAGCCAGGTAAAAAGTAAATTCCGCCGCTACGCTGCGCTCCAGTCCGATGAGCAAGCCGCCGATGATGGTGGAACCGGAACGGGATGTGCCGGGAACCAGGGACAGCAGCTGGAAGATGCCTACCTGGATGGCTTTCTTATATGAAATATCCTCGACACGTTTCACTTTTCCGGAACCGATGTTGCGGGATTCGATAAGGATAAACAATAAGCCATAGAGAATCAGGGTAATGGCCACCACTTCCGGGGTAAAGAAATGTTCTTCCATCCAGTCATTGAACAGGATGCCGATGACAGCAGCCGGCAGACAGGCGGCGATAATCTTCCCCCAGAGATCCAGGGTAGGCAGGTCCAGGGTAAGGGAACCGTCTTTGCGTTTCAGTGGCCAGATCTTTTCAAAGTACAACAGGATAACGGCCAGGATCGCGCCCAGCTGGATAACCACTTCAAAGAGTTTATAAAACTCGGCGCTGACGCCCAGGTGGATGAATTCGTCCAATAAGATCATATGGCCGGTAGAGGATATGGGCAGCCATTCAGTTACGCCCTCGATGATGCCGAACAGCACGGCTTTCAATATTTCAAGCAAGATTAATTTCTCCTTACGCAATTTAATACTTTCCTATTTTACCACATATTGCAAAAATAGCTATACCGTTTTTATTTTTTTTGGAAATGGCATAAACCGTGTAAAGCAAAGATTTGTTATTTAGATTGTAAGGAAACCGAAATCAATCTGAATTCTTTTAAATGTTCACAGAAAGTTTTAAATAACAGGGGAAAAGGATATTGTAATTCCTAGTAATTTGGTATATGTTATTATAATGAATTTGAATGGACGGATTTGCTAACCGTATTTTTCGGTTCATGATATAATATAAAAAATACTTCAGAGATAATTAATGGAAAAGTGAAAAGAGGAGTCCGCTAATGAAAAACTATTCGTATACACCCCAGGGAGTCTGCTCCCGTAAAATTACCTTCGCATTAGACGAAGCGGGTAAACTTCACAATGTAAAATTTACAGGCGGCTGCCCGGGAAATCTGCTGGCCATCGGAAAACTGGTGGAAGGCGCTGACGCGAAGACCATCGCAGCGGTGCTGCGGGGCAACGACTGCGCAGGACGGGGCACTTCCTGTGGCGACCAGCTGGCAATCGCAATAGAATCGGTGTTACAGGCTGACGTATAAATTGAGTTCTGCATAAACAGAAAGAACAATTCTTGGTTTCAGTAAAGAACAGATAGTAAATTTGGAGAGGAATCATGCTTGAGTTAAAAGACATCAGTTTTAACGTGCAGGATGACAGTAAAGAGAAAGAGATCATCCGGCATCTGGATCTGAGCATTGACGACGGGAAGTTTGTTGTCGTGACAGGTCCCAATGGCGGTGGCAAGTCCACCATGGCAAAGCTCATCGCCGGCATTGAAACGCCGACAGAAGGCAGGATTATATTTAATGGTGAGGACATTACAGGCAAAAGCATTACGGAACGTGCCAACCTGGGTATCAGCTTTGCGTTCCAGCAGCCCGCCCGGTTCAAGGGAATCACGGTACTGGATCTGCTGCGCATTGCGGCAGGCAAACAACTGACTGTCAGCGCCTGCTGTGAGTTTTTATCGGAAGTGGGACTGTGCGCCCGGGATTATATCAACCGGGAAGTGAACGCCTCCCTTTCCGGCGGAGAGTTAAAGCGGATAGAAATCGCTACCGTGCTGGCCCGGGGAACCCAGCTGGCTATTTTCGACGAGCCGGAAGCGGGCATCGACCTGTGGAGCTTTCAGAATCTGATTAGTGTGTTTGAACGGATGCGCACGGCCAATACCCGTTCCATTCTGATTATCTCCCATCAGGAACGGATCCTGCAGATTGCG
>JAFQZL010000060.1 GCA_017405945.1 Acidaminococcaceae bacterium | reverse complement strand
TCAGTATGGAAGTCGCTTCTTTGTTGGCTCCTAAAGTTATTTATTTGGCAACGTGCCTGTTGACAGGAAGCAATTTTGAAATCATTGGTAATACGGATATACGAAGCGAAGCTTTGTCGCAGGCTGATTTAAAAACAATGAAGAACTTTAAAAAGATACGAACTGATGGATATGGCTATTTAATACTTGCAGACAAGCTGTTAAGCGAATACAGGAACAATCAGTAATGGTGATAAGAAACTTCCATGATTTGGTAGATCATGTTATAATAAGTTGAACTGTGATTATTGTTATGCTTGGATAAGTTTCCATAGTATCTTGTATGTTAATTCAATAAAAAATTACCGATACCCGAAGTGATTTTTTAGCAGGAGAACCTTAAATTTCATTGATTTCTTCTAAATCAATGAAAAAAGCAAGAAAAAACCTGATTTTTAAAAACCACTTCAAACCCTTGGTACATCTGGCTTTGAGGCATTGTCGTGGGAACTTTGGGTGTCGCTTCATCTCCACCATTAGAACCCTCGACACTTTTTGCAAAGGTAGTGTCTTAAATACAGACCCCATCAGCGGTTATGCTGATGGGGTTTTCTGTTTATTTATTTAGTTTTGCTTTTTCCAAGATTGTGAACGAAGCATTTCTCTGCTCACTTTAACATGCGTTTTCATATTTTCATTCTGGTTAATTCCTGAAATAAGGTTAAAAGTAATCTCGATATAGTCTTTATAGACGATAACTCGGTCAACTAAAACTGTAATAAGTTTGAAAACAGAAACTTAAAACGACAGCGCCTTCCGCAGAAAACGCTGCCGTTCTGATTTACAATTTTTTATTTTGCCATCATCCGCGCAATCTGCTGAGCTAACGCAGCCGGGTCGTCCGGAATCATGCCGTCCAGCAGCAGAGCCTGGTCAAAGAGCAGGGCGCAGAAATCTTTAAAGTCCTGACTGTCCTTTCCCTGATCGTGGGCTTCCTGCAATTTGGCAAACAGCTTGTGTTTCGGGTTCAGTTCCAGAATGCGCTGAGCCTTGAACATGGGCGCATTGGCCATGGCAAAGGCCTGCTCCATGGCAAAGCTGGGGCCGTATTCCCCGGCCACCAGGCAGACGGCGCTGTCTTTCAGCCGGTTTGTCAGCTTCACTTCGTTGACTTTTTCTCCCAGCACTTCCTTGAAATCTTTCAGCAGGGTCTCATTGTCCTTGGCGATGTCTTCCGTTTCTTTCTTGCTGGTTTCGCTTTCCACGTCGCCCAGGTCCAGATCGCCCCGGCTCAGGGACTGGAACTTTTTGCCTGCGTATTCCTGCAGCGCTTCCAGGCAGAACTCGTCCACCGGATCCAGCAGGAACATCACTTCAAATCCTTTGTCCTTCACCGCTTCCATCTGGGGCAGATGTTCAATGGCCTCTTTGTCTTTGCCGGTCGCATAGTAAATGGCCTTCTGGCTTTCCGGCATGCGGTCCGTGTATTCCTTCAGGGTGCAGAGTTTGCCTTCCTTGCTGGTCATGAACAGCAGCAGATCTGCCAGCTTGTCCTTTTTGCTGTCCGGATCGTACACGCTGTTATACACGCCGGCCTTTAAGGAACGGCCATACTCGTTCCAGAATTTTTCATATTTTTCCCGTTCTTTGGCCAGCATATCCGCCAACTGTTTCAGGATATTTTTTTCCAGATTGCGGCCGATCACTTTGATGGTGTGGTTCTGCTGCAGCAGTTCCCGGGAAATATTCAGGGACAAATCCGGGGAGTCTACCAGGCCTTTGACGAAACGCAGGTAGTCCGGCAGCAGGTCTTTGCATTTTTCCATAATAAATACGGAACGGGAGAAGAGCTGCAGGCCCGGCTCATATTCCTGGAAATACAGGTTGGCGGGCGCTTTGCCCGGAATGTACAGCAGCGCCGTGTATTCCACAGTGCCCTCTGCCCGGGTGTGGTAATACCACATGGGATCTTCCCATTCGTGGAACTGGTGCTTGAAGAATTCGTTGTACTCTTCCGCCTTGATGGAACTCTTGTTCCGTTTCCACAGCGGGGTCTGGGAGTTCAGGGTCTTGTCTTCTGTTTTTTTAATGGGCGGCAGTTTGTCATCGATGTCGCCCTTGTCGTTGCGGGCCGGTTCTTCCGTGGTTTCTTCCATTTTAATAGGATAGCGGATGTAATCGGAATATTTTTTCACCAGGCTTTCCAGCGTCCAGTAGCTGGTCATATCCTGTTCCGCACCTTCGCCTGCATAAGCTTCGCCCAGCTGGAGAGTGATGCTGGTGCCATGTTTTTCCACCTCGCAGGGCTCGATGGTGTAGGTTCCGTCAGCGGCGGACTCCCACTTCCAGCCTTCCTTTTCCCCGGCCTTGCGGGTTATCAAAGTCACTTTATCCGAAACCATGAACGCGGAATAGAAACCTACGCCGAACTGACCAATCAGGTCTTTGGTGGTAGCGTCGGTCTTCGCTTCCTTGCCGGCTTCTTCCTCTGCCTTTTTCGCAATCTTGTTGGCTTCTTCCAGTTTTGCAAGAAACTCTTTCGTACCGGACTGGGCGATAGTGCCGATGTTTTTGATCACTTCGTCTTTGGTCATGCCGATGCCGTTATCCGTAATAGTAAGGGTCTTTGCCTTTTCGTCCGGGGTCAGGCGGATCACAAACTCGCTGTCCCCTTCCAGCAGTTCGCTGTGAGTGAGGGACGCAAAACGCAGCTTGTCAATGGCGTCGCTGGCGTTGGAAATCAGCTCACGCAGAAAAATCTCGTGGTTGGTGTAAATAGAATTAATCATTAAGTTCAGCAGTTGTTTGGTCTCGGCCTGAAACTCAAACTTTTCTTTTTCCATGATGTTAACACTCCTTTTATATGATTTAAATTAAAAACAGATTGATGTTGGCACTCTTTTGTTCAGAGTGCCAGCCAGCATACATATAATACCACGCCTGCAAAGAAAAGTCAAAAAGTCAATAGGTTTTTTCACAAAATTTTACTTTTTTGTACTACGATACGGCGAAAATGAAGTATCGTATTACATTACTACTAAAACCGCGAGCCGGATATTACGCTCCATTTCTGATCATGTACGATTCTTCTCACTTCATTATTAATAATGTAAGACCCTATAATCCCCGTGCTAATGCCTGTTTCACTAAAAAGTCTTACAGTCTTACATTTTTTCCGGCAGATATAGATAATGAAATTGAAATTTAATTCATATAACGGACGATCATGTAAGCACAGGATTGTTTATCTTCTTTCTGTAATAATGTAAGACTGTAAGACTCTGGGAATAAAGCCGCATGGTTATCAATTTCTCAAGTCTTACATTGGTCTTACAATCTTACAATCTGGTCGTGGTCCAGGCAGATATTGTAGAAACAAAAGCGCCGCTGATACTGAAAAATCAGCATAGCGGCGTTTTTGTTTTACTTAATATTACAAAATATCGATCAATTCCCCTGCCAGCGCCTTATTGATACTGCGGACCGCGCAGAATTTTCCGCACATGCTGCAGGTATCGCTGTGATCATCTTCCGGGGCGCGGCTGGCCCGGACCGCTTTGGCGGTTTCCGGATCGATGGCTTCCTTCCATTGGGCTTCCCAGTCCAGTTTACGGCGGGCGTCTGCCATCCGGTCGTCCTGTTCCCTGGCGTGGGGAATGCCTTTGGCAATATCGGCCGCATGGGCCGCAATTTTACTGGCGATAATACCCTGTTTTACGTCTTCCACATTAGGCAGGGCAAGATGCTCCGCCGGAGTCACATAGCATAAAAACGCCGCCCCCGACATAGCTGCCACCGCGCCGCCGATGGCTGCCGTGATATGGTCGTACCCCGGCGCGATATCCGTAACCAGCGGCCCCAGTACATAAAAAGGCGCACCTTTGCAGATGGTCTGCTGCACTTTCATGTTGGCCGCGATTTGGTCCAGGGGCACATGGCCCGGACCTTCCACCATCACCTGCACGTCCTTTTCCCAGGCCCGCTGGGTCAGTTCGCCCAGCCGTACCAGTTCCTCGATCTGGCATTGGTCGGTGGCATCCGCCAGGCAGCCGGGACGGCAGGCGTCTCCCAGACTGATGGTCACATCGTGTTCCCGGCAGATGTCCAGAATTTCATCATAAAACTCGTAAAAAGGATTTTCTTCCCCTGTCATGCTCATCCAGGCGAAGACAAGGCTGCCGCCCCGGCTCACCAGATTCATTTTGCGTTTGCCTGCCCGGATCTGCTCAATGGTCTTCCGGGTGATGCCGCAGTGCAGCGTCACAAAATCCACACCGTCCTCTGCGTGAAGACGCACTACATCAATAAAATCTTTGGCTGTCAGGGTATTCAGGTCGCGCTGGTAGTGGATGACCGCATCGTACACCGGCACCGTGCCGATCATGGCGGGACATTCCCGGCAAAGTTTCTGCCGGAAAGGCTGGGTGTTGCCATGGCTGGACAGGTCCATGATGGCTTCCGCTCCCATATTCACGGCGCTCATTACCTTTTTCATTTCAATATCGTAATCCTTGCAGTCCCGGCTGACGCCCAGATTCACATTGATTTTTGTTTTCAGCATGCTGCCGATGCCGTTGGGGTCCAGGCTGGTATGTAACGGATTGGCAGGAATGACAATCGTACCATTGGCCACCTGTTCCCGGATAAATTCCACAGGCCGGTCTTCCTTCGCTGCTACCTTCTCCATCTCCGGCGTGATGATGTTTTTCCGCGCCGCTTCCATCTGTGTGAAATATTTCTTTTTCATTTGTTTTTTCCTTTCTGCAATCACTTTTCCCAAATCTGCTTGCAAAAAATTTCTTATAATCTGAAATTAATTCTCGTTGAAACCCCGGTTGTAAAAACAAAATATATTTTGTAATCCGGATTGATTTCGGCGCAAAACAAAAGGCAGGCAGCACCTTTATGGATACTGCCTGCTGATTTTATTGCAAACCTGTTCACAATTTTTTCTGACATTCCTACGTTGGCATTATCCAAATCAGGTCCCGGGTCGAGCCCTGCGGCTCCTCTCAGCGAATCGCTCCCCGTGTCACGGAACTATTAAGTTTTTATCATTCATCTGTCCGGTTTCAAATTCAGTAAAACTTTTCAGTACAACAGTATCCGAAAAGCATGTTACTAGAAACTTCCACCGCCGCCTCCATGGCCTCCGGTACCTCCGCTGCTGCCGCCGCCGCTATTGTTCGATTTGGCTTTTGGCACTACGGTCGTATGGGTGTACAGATATCTGTCATTGCTGTGCACCAGATTGAATGTATCCCGTTTCAGGTACTGACCTGCGGATACAGCGTTGGTTACATTGCTCATGGAATTCACCATGGACTTCTTCACGCTGCCACCGAACAGAAGCGAAATGATGCCGGCAATGCCTGCAGCACCGAAGCTGAAAGCATTGGACGGATCGTAGGCTTCACCATTCTGCTCATAATAACCCATCAGTTCATCGACTTTCCTCCCGTATCTGTTGAAGGCCGACGCGTAATTTCCTTTTTTCAGGTCATTGATAAAAGCATCTTTCAGTTCGCCGGTGACGACTTTGTCAATAATCTTTGTCCGCATGGCAGAATCTGTGGTGATATGCCATTTCCGGTTATCCATGCTGATGACCATCAGGATGCTGCCTTTGGGCGCGTTGGCAAAATACTGGTCCTGCACCGCCTGCGCGTAATCCCGGATGTTCATCCCCTGGGTGGATTTCACCGTCAGCACCGCGCAGCGGATGCCGTGTTTCGTCTCAATCTGCCTGAGGTTGGATAAAAGATTTGTTTTGTCAACCGGTTTTACCAGCGCCGCGCCATCTACGAAACTGGGATACTGCTGTCCCGCAGCCGGCGTGGCTGCAAACCCGGTGGAAACAGCTAATAACAGGGAAACCAGCAACGTCACTACCGCAAAAATTTTCTTCATGATCTGCCGCCTCCCCTCAACCGATTAAGAACTTCGCAATGAAATAAATGATGGGCAACGGTATCAAAGTAGCCAGCGCCTGATATTTCGTCGCTTTGCCCTTATCCCAGGGCAGGCTGCCGATAAATTTTCCGGTCTGCCCGTTCATCATAAAGGTATAAGGCTGGTTATTGTAGCGGGTGGTCAGGATCCATACCGGAACCAGGGCATATTTCACGCTGCCCACATCTTTCCGGATGGCGCAGGATTCCACCTGGTGCCGCATATAACCGGTGACGGTTTCTTCCAGCACGCCCGCCGCGCTGTGTTCCACACGTTTATCCGCACGGGGGACGCTGGCTTCCGCAGAAACGTCATACTTATCTGCCAGATAACCGGTAAGATACGCCGTGGTAAAGGGAACCATTTCGTTGTAATCAAACGGCTCGATGCTTTCCATGTAAGCGTCATCCATTTTTTCGCTGCCGTCCACCGGGATCCGCTCAAACTTCATGGACCCGATGCGTTCCACGTCATAGACGCTGGTTTCCGTGACGATAGCATCGCCTGTATCAAACACCGCATCGTTTTCCGCTTTGAAAGCCGCCGATGCCGTAACCTCGGAATCGAACAGCCAGAATGGCACATACATGGGCTGGATATCTTCCACGCGGTTGTTGGCCGTAAACGCGTCCGGCAAAAGCTTACGCCCTTCATAGAATTTCTTCAGGGCTTCCACCGCTTCTTCTTTCGTCTTTTTGAACGGAATGACGTAGTCCGGCTTCAGCATCCCCTTAAACCGGGACGGAATCATGGTGGGATTGCCGCAGTAACAGCATTCCGTTGCAATCGTATTTTCATCGCAGACCAGTTCCGCGCCGCAGGTAGAGCAGGTAAACGTCTTCAGGAACGCGGATTCGTCTTCCGTGAATTCGCTGCCTGCATGCTCCGTATCCCACTTCGCTTCTTTGGCTTCTGCCGCCTGCGCCGCCCGTTCTTCCTGCTTCACGAACATCTCTTCGATGGTTTTGACTTCGAATTCCGTACCGCAGTACTCACAGGTCACTTTATCATTGCCGGGCAAAAAACTCAGCGGGGCGCTACAGTTTGGACATTTGTAGCTGACAGATGTATCCGCCATATTGTCACCTCGATTCCATTTTATGCGGAAATCATATTTCCGCTGCACAAAATCTACCGATTACAAATAATATACAAACAAAAGAGTGTGTTTACTTTCAATTATTTCTTTTCCGGTACGGGGATCACGTCACATCCCATGTACTTGCGCAATACTTCCGGTACCACTACGCTGCCGTCTTCCTGCTGGTAGTTTTCCAGGATAGCTGCCACGGTACGGCCCACCGCCAGGCCGGAACCGTTCAGGGTATGCACGAATTCCGGTTTGGACTTGGCATCCCGGCGGAAACGGATGTTAGCGCGGCGTGCCTGGAAGTCCAGGAAGTTGGAGCAGGAAGAAATTTCCCGGTAGCGGTTGGCCTGAGGCAGCCATACTTCCAGGTCATAGGTGGTGGCGCTGGAGAAGCCCAGGTCACCGGTACACAGACGTACCACGTGGTAAGGCAGGCCCAACAGCTGCAATGCGCGTTCGGCGTTGTTTGTCAGGCTTTCCAGTTCGTCCCAGCTCTGTTCCGGACGGGTGAATTTTACTAATTCTACCTTGTTAAACTGATGCTGGCGGATCAGACCCCGGGTATCCTTGCCCGCGCTGCCGGCCTCGGCGCGGAAGCAGGCGCTATAGGCGCAGTACCGCAGCGGCAGGTCTTCGCCGTTCAGGATTTCATCCCGGTGCAGATTGGTAATAGGCACTTCCGCAGTGGGGATCAGATACATATCCATGCCCTGCAGTTTGAACATGTCTTCCGCGAATTTCGGCAGCTGGCCGGTGCCCTGCATGCTGTCGGCATTTACGATAAAGGGCGGGAAAAATTCCGTATACCCGTGCTGGGAGGTATGTAAATCCAGATAGAAGTTTATGACGCTGCGTTCCAGACGGGAACCCAGACCCTTGTACACCGTAAACCGGGCACCCGAAATCTTGTGGCCCCGTTCAAAATCCAGAATCCCCAGTTTCTCGCCGATATCCCAGTGGGACAGCGGTTCAAAATCAAACTTGCGGGGTTCACCCCATTTCCGAACTTCCGGATTATCCGCATCGCTTTTGCCAATGGGACAGTCGTCCGCAGGTACATTGGGAATTGACAGCATAATCTCCTTCAGGCGGGCTTCAATTTCCCGGAGGCGGGCATCGTCCGCCGCAATTTTATCACCGATGGCGCGCACTTCCGCCATTTTTTCTTCCGCGCTTTCGCCGGCTTTTTTCAGTTTGCCGATTTCCTTGGAAGCCGTATTCCGTTCATTTTTCAGAACTTCTACCTGCTGGGTCACTTCCCGGCGTTCCTTATCCAGTGCCAGAAACTCATCCAGATTCAGTTCCCCGTTACGGTTATGAACGGCTTCAATTACTTTTTCGGGATTTTCCCGAACAAATTTCATATCTAACATATTAACCTGTCCTCCGAATCTACGATTTTAAAACCGTTTACAGTTTGTCCTGCTAACGATTCTATATAATTCAAAATGCAAATCGCCGCCTGTCCGGTAAACCCGCAGCATATTTTCTGCGCAGTCCGCTGCCGGTCACGCCGCTGTCTACTTATCCGTTCAGCGCCGCAATGATATCGGGCAGCACTTTATCTACTACATCGTTGTCCAGCTGGCAGGTGCCGGCATTGTAATGACCGCCGCCGCCATACTTCAGGCACAGCTCACCGATGTCAACCCTGGACTCCTTGTTCACGATGGACTTGCCGATCATAACAGCCGTATTCTGTTTGCGGAATCCCCAGGCTACATGAACAGAAATCTGAGTCTCCGGATAGAGAGCGTAAATCATGAAACGGTTGCCCGCATGTATGACTTCCTCGTTGCGCAGATCCAGCACAACAACTTTATCGTATACTTTAGCGATGCGTTTCAGCTGCGCCACGAACTGCTCCGCCTGTTCAAAATACAGGTCAACACGCTCTTTAACATCAGGCAATTCAAGGATTTCGTCAATAGTATGATCCATGCAATAATGGATCAGTTCCATCATCAGATCGTAGTTGGAAATGCGGAACTGGTGGAAACGGCCCAAACCGGTCCTGGCATCCATCAGATAATGCAGCAGTACCCATCCCTTCGGATGGAGAATCTCATCAACCGTAAAATCTGCGCTGTCGCCTTTATCTACCGCTTCCATCAGATCATCGCTGATGCGGGGGAATGTTTTCCTGCCGCCGTAATAATCATATACCACGCGGGCCGCGCTTCGGGCATGGGGGTCAATGATCAGCTTGCCGCCGGTCTCAATCGCCTTCAGCCGGTCCATTTCGGATTCGTGATGGTCAAACGCCAGACCTACCCGTGGATCGTAGGGCAGGTTGGTGGTAATATCATCCTTCGTCAAATCAATCTTGCCATCCTGCACATCCTTCGGGTGGACAAATTTAATCTCGTCAACCAGGTCCAGTTCGCGTAACATCATCGCACAGGCCAGCCCATCAAAATCGCTCCGGGTAACCAGTCTTCTTTTTGCTTCTGCTCCCATATTTTGCCTCCTATTAACCGGGGTTTTTCTGCACCCGGAAATACATGTGAACCGCATAAAAAACGGCATAACTATACATAATAATTATAGCAAATTGACTGCAGGGCGGTCAAGAATAAACAAGCTAAAAACACTGCCGGGACATGCAGGTTCTTTAATGAAAAATCCCCGCCGCAAATGCGACGGGGATCCTGATTGTACAGATCTTGTCACTGATCAGTCAGCGGTAAACGGCATTAACGCAACGTTACGTGCGCGTTTGATCGCTGTGGTCAGTTCGCGCTGATGTTTAGCGCAGCAACCGGAAATACGGCGGGGTAAAATCTTGCCGCGTTCGGTTACGAATTTGTGCAGCTTGGCAACGTCCTTATAGTCGATGCTCTCCGCTTTATCTACGCAGAAGCTGCAAACTTTCCTTCTCGGTCTTCTGCCTCTTTGCATTTTCATTAGCTTAATCCTCCCTGTTGTTTAGAACGGAACTTCTTCGTCAAAGGGAACATCGCTGCCTAAACCACTCATAGGGGATTTAGGAGCTACAGATTCTGCAGCGCCGGCATCCTGTCCGGGATACTGCTGTCCGTACTGCTGGTTGCGGTTGGCGCTTTCGCTCTTACGTTCAATAAATTCAACGTTGTTGGCGATAATCTCCGTTACCCAGTGCTTGGTGCCGTCCTTGGCATCAAAATTGCGGATCTGGAGACGGCCTTCCACTAACAGACGATGTCCTTTTGCGAGACTGTTTCCACATAATTCAGCAGCCTTGCCCCATACCACTACGGGGATAAAGTCTGCTTCGCGCTGGCCCTGTTGATTTAAAAAAGGTCTGTCAACTGCCAGTGTGAAAGAGCACACCACCTTCTGGGAAGGGGTATAGCGCACTTCCGGGTCCTTTGTCAGTCGACCTAAAATAACTACTTTGTTCATTCGTTACCTCCACAGACTGATGATTCCGATCAGTCTTCCTTTTTAATGATCATATGGCGCAGCACTTCGTCGGTAATCTTCATTACACGGTCAAGTTCTTTGACAGCGGCAGGTTCAGCCTTGAAATTAACGAGTACATAGTAACCTTCGGACAAATCCTGGATTAAATAAGCCAGGTGTTTTTTGCCCCAACGATCTGTCTTTTCTACTGTAGCACCATTGCCGGTCAGCAGTTTTTCGAATTTGGCGATCACGCCATCGATAACCTCATCCTCTACCGGTTTAATGATGTACATGACTTCGTATGCTCTCACGAAATCACCTCCTCCTCTGGACTTTCGGCTCCCCCTGTCTGGAGAGCAGAAGAAGTAAAATATGCTCTATCACAAGCCTTATTATATTATCACTCGATTTGAGAGTTGTCAAGTGAAAACAAACTTTTTCAATCAGAAGTTACAGCACAATCTGGCTGAATACTTTGCCGATGCTGTCATGGATGACCAGGTTGGCTCCCCGGTCTGCCGAAGTTTCGGATTTGTTCACCAGTACCAGTTTGTTGCCCCGGTAGTAGCGGATCAGCCCCGCCGCCGGGTACACCACCAGGGAAGTGCCGCCGATAATCAGCATATCTGCCTGGGAAATGTAGTTTACCGAAGCTTCCAGGATATCCATGTTCAGGTTCTCTTCATATAATACTACATCCGGTTTTACCCGGCCGCCGCATTTGTCACAGACGGGAACGCCTTTGGAATTTTTTACGTAGTTCACGTCAAAAAATTTGTTGCAGTCCTCACAATAGTTCCGAAGCACGCTGCCATGCAGCTCCATCACAGTCTTGCTGCCGGCCGCCTGATGCAGCCCGTCAATGTTCTGTGTGATGACCGCCGTCAGCTTGCCGGCTTTCTCCAGTTCCGCCAGCTTTAAATGGGCGGCGTTGGGTTTGGCATCCAGAAACAGCATACGGTTTTTGTAGAAATCAAAAAACTCTTCCGGGCAATCCTCATAGAAGGTGTGGCTGACAATCATCTCCGGCGGGTACTGGTAAGTCTGGTTGTAGAGGCCGTCCGTACTGCGGAAGTCGGGAATGCCGCTTTCCGTAGATACCCCGGCGCCGCCAAAGAATACGATACGTTTTGATTCCCGTATCATTTCGTTTAATTTCGCGATCTTTTCATCCATGAGAACACCTCCCTGCATATCGGTTTTTAATTGTTTTTATAACATCCGGATATATTTGTTCACCAGCGTTGCCAGATTTTCTTCGTACAACTCAATTTCTTTTTCCACCGCTTCTTTGACAGGAAGTTTTTCACTGCCTTCTTCGCTGCCCAGTATTTTACCGTAAGCTGCAGCAAAAGCGCGGCCTGCTTCCTGTTCAAAGGTCAGTTCCTCTAATGCGGGAACCTGCAGTCCGGCTTTCTCCGCAACCTGTTTCAGCAAAGCGCTGTCAGTCCTGGCAATGGTCTGCAGCGCAGCCAGCCAGAGCACGTGGGTCAGTTTAAAGTTCGCACGCTGGTTGAAGCTTTTGGCTGCTGCCGCCAGGTCCTCAAAGGCCGGAACCGTATCTGCAAAGCTCATGCGGTAGTCAAAGGCTTTGGCAATGCCCGCATGGTAGGCCAGATTTTCTTCCATTTCTTTTTTGAAAGCAGCGGCATTGACACACAGGGTATCAAACTTTACCGCAGCCCGTTTCAGTTCGTTGGCCAGGAAGTAATGCTCCTGGGGTGTCAGGGCTTTATCGCAGCGGGACAGGTCCACCTCAAAATCCAGATCCCAGGGGGTGTCGTCCAGGTAATCCTTGTACATATTCTGCAGGAACATGATGGCCTGGCCGAACTCCAGCACCATCCGGTGCAGCGTCTTTTCTTCAAATGTGATTTTTACGTCGCCAACTTTAAATTCCGCGTCCAGATAGGATTTATCAATGGCTTCTTTAAAGTCTTTATCAAATTCACCAAACCGTTTTTCCGATTCTTCCACGCTCAGTTCTTCCACAGAACGGTCGACCTTGTCGCTGCAGTCCACGCCGATGCCGCTGTATCCGTACAACAGTGCCTTGACGATTTCTTCTTCCGTTTTAAGCCCGGCAGCATTAGCCCCCCAGCCCCCTTTGTAACCGGAAGACAGCACGCTCCAGGTTGCGGTGTCCATCGCTTCCAGGAAATTCCGCTGCAATACGGCGTTGTTCTCCGGAGTATAATCCACCAGCACCGGCTTGATCTGTTTATGCACAAACAAATTGGGCAGCTGGCTGTTTATCACACCCAGCCAGTCGCTGAAGGCCACGCTGATACCGTTTACCCCGCAGGAAGAGGGCGCCGCCCAGCCTACCAGACGACGTATCAGGGCTGCATTGTTGGGATTTAAGGGAAACAATCCCATCTTTATTTTTTTATGCTCGTCCACCGTTTCAAATTCCGCGCCCTTCCAGGCTTTGTTCCACTCGGATTTTTCCCCGCAGACCACCGCCAGATGACGGCCATTGTTAGTATCCACCAGTCCTAAAAATCCGTCGGGAATTACGCTGAAAGAAGAACTGACAAGGTTCCCTTTTTCGCTCATGAGTTTTTCCGCAACGTCACGTTTGATTGCCATATAACTAATCCTTTCTGTTCTTCCATATATATATTTCAATTATTTAAGTCGCAATTGTATGGGTTTTAACTGTTACTGATTCATACCGGTATATTTTACCACATAAAGATAAAAGCGCAAACCGGAGATTTTGAAAAAGTATTCTGTCCACTGTAGCGACAACACCAAATAGACGGTTTACGAATTCCTGTTTAACCCCTGTTTATACACAGTATGCACAGGGTTATCCACAGAAAACAGGTGTTTTTGCTCCAAAAAACGTGGAAAACTCCATCTTTTTCCGTCAAAACACTTTTTTTCGCCATTATTATGCACAGCTTGTGGATAAGTTGTGTGTATAACTTTTATTTTATTCACACCACTACATGTAGTAAAAATCCGGTAAAAAACACAGCACATCTATGCAAATGTCTATTTTTATTGTTTTGTCAAGCACATTTTTTGTAAACCGGATAAAATAAATTTTTAAAAGTTGTTGACTTTTTTTAAGCACCTCAGAGGTGTGATAAAATCGATATGTTCATTTTCACGGAATTGTCAGATTTTAATTTTTCCCTTATAAATTATGATTGCAAAAATATTACTGCAATACTCTTCCATACTTTATCTTTTTCTGTTCTTTTTTCAATAGACAAACATGGTAAAACCAGTTTGTATTTTTATATACTTCAACGCGCATATTTACTTGCCAGCATAGCCAGCTTGTCTGCCAGTTCTCTCGTCAGGCATCCCTTTTCCATTTTCCACATCCAGTTACCGGAAGGGATTCCCGGCGTGTTCATGCGGCATGAGGAAGGCAGGCCTAACATATCCTGTGCAGGCACAACGACCGTTTCTGCCCGGCGGCTGTACAGGTATTCAATAAGCGCCCAGGTGTCCGGTTCTTTGCCGCAAAGGCCACGCAGCTGGTTACGCAGTTCCGGCGAGACTTCTTCTTCCAGCCAGCCCTGTAAGGTATTGTTGTCGTGGGTTCCCGTATAGGCCACACAGTTCGGTTCCGTGGCAAAATCGCAAAGGCCGTCAGCCCGGTTCTGCAAATGGAATTGCAGGATCCGCATGCCAGGCAGTCCCAATTCATCCTTCAGCCGATATACGTCCTCAGTAATCTGTCCCAGATCTTCTGCCACCAGTTGCAGATCCGGCAGTTCTTTCCGCAAAGCCAGAAACATCTTCCCGCCTTTAGCTGGTTTCCAGCTGCCGGTGGTAGCGTCTTTTTCTCCCCGGGGAACGCCCCAGGCCGCCACAAAGCCCCGGAAGTGATCTACCCGGACCCTGTCGGTGAACTGTGTGATGGTACGGAACCGTTCTTTCCACCAGCGGAACCCGTCTTTTTCCATAACATCCCAGCGGTACAGGGGATTGCCCCAGATCTGCCCGGTGGCGCTGAAATAATCCGGCGGCACCCCGGCTGCTTCTTCCGGGTAACCCTCTCCGTCCAGGTAAAAGTATTCCGGATGGGCCCAGCAGTCTGCGCTGTCCGCTGCCACAAAGATGGGCATGTCGCCTAAAATTTCAATCCCTTTTGCGTTGGCACAGGCTTTGATATCCTGCCAGGCGCAGAAAAATTCAAATTGCTTCCTTTTATATA
The DNA here is from genome assembly GCA_017405945.1 of Acidaminococcaceae bacterium. Taxonomy (GTDB): domain Bacteria; phylum Bacillota; class Negativicutes; order Acidaminococcales; family Acidaminococcaceae; genus Succiniclasticum. Next base: position 12,415 of record JAFQZL010000060.1, on the reverse strand, counting down.
TTTCTGTTTGCTTTTCCAGCAGCATTTCATATTTTTTTAACGCCGCCGACCGCCGCGTCCGTATCTCTTCCGGCCACTCCTGCCAGGGCGTATGGAAATGATTCTGCAGCGCCCGGAACAGGGCATAGTCCGGCAGCCAGTAACTGTTTTTCTGACAAAACGCAAGATATTTTTGTTGCTCTTCCGCTTTACTATTTTTGTTTGCGCCGCTTAACGTTTCCCTTGTACTGCCGCAGGTATTTTCTTCCGTTCCCGCAAACAGGGTTTCATGTCCGGCAAACGCGGATACGGAAAGGTAGGGAGAATCACCCAGACCCGGCGGGTTCAGGGGAAGAATCTGCCAGATTTTCTGCCCGGCGGCTGCTAAAAAGTTGATCCACTCTTTGGCTGCTTCTATTTTTTCTTTCCCGTTTTCACCCCATAACGAAGTGGGGTGTAGCAAAATTCCCGCCTTCCGTAAAGTAAGCTTGTTTTTTTTCTCAGCCGTCGCATGTTCGGACAGTCCTTCTGCATATTCGCCGCAGGTACGCTTTTCTGCACACCGGTAAATCTGCTGGCTCAGGGGTGGCAGCGTAACCGTAAAGACCCCGTTGACGACGGAAACCGGTTCCGCCGGCACCGGTCCCACCGGCAGTAATTCCCCAAAGGCAAGTTCCCCGGTATAGACGCATACCGTGTGTGCTGTACTTCCCCGGTTCAGCGCCACAAAAAACAGTCCGTCTTCTGCCGGTTTGCCGAAAACATCTTTTCCGCCTTCAATGGAACGGGCATAAATATACACATCCCCTTCTGCATAAACGGGAATCATCCGTCCCGTGCGCAGGGCGTCATGATTTTTCCGCAACTGAATAAAGGCGCGGCAGTATGCCTGTAATTTTTTGTTTTCCCTGCCCCAGGGATAAGGACGCCGGTTATCCGGGTCTTTTCCGCCCTTCAGTCCTGCCTCGTCTCCATAGTAAATACAGGGCATTCCTGGCAGGGTCATCTGCCAGGCCCAAAGCAACAGCAGGCGCTGTTCGCCCGTACCAAGATTAGATAGCGCCGTTGTTTTTTCCGGCTGAACCGTTTCAGCTGATGCTTCTTTTTTCAAATTGTTTTCTTCATTATTGTTATTGCTAACCTGCACCTCCAGCACCGACAGGACCCGTTCCACGTCATGGCTGCCAGTCAGGTTCAGCATGGCGTACAGGTTTTCTTTCGGGTAATTCTCCATCTGCTGCAGATACAGCGCGTTGGTATGGCCCGCGTCAGCCCGGCCCAGCAAAAAGTCAAGCATCAGCCTGCGCAGTACGTAATTCATTACGCTGTCCAGCTTGCCGCCGCACAGGTAGGCCCGCTGTTTGCTGTAACTGATTTTATTGGAGGCATCCTCCCAGACCTCGCCAATCAGGGCAGCGTCCGGGACACTCTTTTTTAACTCGCTGTAAAATACCTTCAAAAATTCGTCCGGCAGTTCGTCCGCCACGTCCAGGCGCCAGCCGCTGATTCCGGCCTGCAGCCAGTGCTTCATCACGCTGTCTTTATCCCGTATGATAAAGTCCTGATAACGGCTGTCCCTTTCATCCACTTCCGGCAGACTCTTGTCGCCCCACCAGCAGCTGTATTCTTCCGGAAACTTCTTAAACTGATACCAGGAATAGTACGGCGATGTTTTCGACTGGTAAGCCCCTGTGCCCGGATAACTTCCCTTCCGGTTAAAATAAACGCTGTCGTCTCCTGTGTGGCTGAAGACCCCGTCCAGAATGACGCGGATGCCGTGTTCCTTTGCTTCTTTGCAGAGAGTTGCAAAATCTTCTTCCGTACCCAGGAACGGATCGATTTTTTTATAGTTACCGGTATCGTAGTGATGGTTGCTGCGGCTTTCAAACACAGGGTTCAGGTACAGGCAGGTGATGCCCATGTCCGCCAGGTAATCCAGTTTTTCCCGGATGCCTTTCAGGGTGCCGCCGAAGAAATCAAAATAAAGAATGCTGCCCTCCGCCGGATCTTTGATGTAGCGTGGCAGATCGTTCCAGTTTCCGTGGAGCAGCGCGTTGGGTTTGCCGCTGAATTGGGACAGGGGAACATCCCCACGGTTGAACCGGTCCGGAAAAATCTGGTATACCACAGCCTGCTTCATCCAGTCCGGCGTGACCGCGCCCCGGTCGTACACCGTAATCTGGTAAGACGGCGGTTCCTGCCCGTACTGCTGCCCCCAGCCTCCCAGCCGGGCGGCGTTATTACCGTAATAAAAAGTTTTATCCGCTGTTTTAACAATATAATAATACCAGAGCAGGCAGCCGGTTTCCGGAGCGGAAATCCGGCAGACGTAACGGCGCTTTATTCGTACTGTTTTATTGGGCAAAGAACCAGAAGCATTCACCATTTTTATTTCTTCTTGCAGAGACGGTTCTGTTACGCTTTCAGCCGCCGCAATGTTTTCATCCGGCAGTTTTTCTTCTTTCTCTGTCTCCTGCTTCCGTTTCCAGGTTTCGGCCTGCATTGCATACAGCGTTTCCCCGGCGCCCTCCTGCCACAACCGCAGGGTCACCTGTTCTGTTCCGTCCCCTTCCACATCACAGCGCAATGTGACAACAGAGCCGGCTTCCACGGCCCCAAAAGGATAACGGTAGGTTGTATTTCTTGAATCGTGAACAATCACGGGCTGCATTTTTTGAGTTTCAGGCTGCATATCTTGCGCCACGTCCAACAGCAAGATCACTGGAGGACTTCCTTTCCCCCGGAAAGTTCCGGGTATTTGTTTTTTCCCGCTTACAGAAAAAGCGAAAGTGTTCCCGCTTTTCAGAAATCACTTTCGCTTAATAAGTAAACACTGATCAAACAGGTCTTGACGCCTGCCGCCGGATTTTGCGGCAGACAGGAAAATGTCTCTGCTTTCCCTATACGTTGTTACTCAGCGTCTTTCTTTGTAGTTTTTGTTCCGGGTTTCCGCCCCCGTTTTTTTGGTGCGGCAGTTTCAACAGCTTCCGTTGTTACCGCTGCGGTTGTATCGGCTTTCTTTTTGGCCGTTGTTTTTCTTGCGGTGGTCTTCTTTACAGTCGTTCCTTCTTCTGTGGCAGCGGCGCTTTTTTTCGTCGTTGCCTTTTTAGCAGTGGTTTTTTTCGCTGCCGTCTTTTTAGTTTCTGTTGCTTTGTCCGCTGCTTTTTTGGTTGTTCTCTTTGCCGTAGTTTTCTTCTTTACAGGTTCGGCTGCCGCTTCGGGCTCTTCCGTTTTTTCGGGCGCTTTATCTTCTTCTGCTTTTGTTTCTGCTGAAGGTACCTGTTCAGTTTCCGGTGCAGTTTCCGCAAGAACTTCTTCTTTAACGGCTTGAACGGCTTGAACCGCTTTTTCCGCTTCAGCGGTTTCTACCGCCGCTGCAACGGTATTTTCCGTTTCTTCTGCTGGTCCTTCACCTTTTACAGCCTGCAGAATTTCTTCCGCTGTTTCCGCGACCTGTTCTTCGGAAACAGGTTCAACCGTTATGGTATCCCCGGCGATTTTCGTGTACAGATCCGCATAAGCCTGCGCAGACCGGTTCCAGCTGTTGTCGCTGTGCATCGCATTGTACACGATTTTTTCCCAAAGCGGTTTTGCCGCATAACAGGTCAGGCCACGTTTAATGGTAAACAACAACTCATGGGCATTGAAATTGGCAAAGCTGAAACCGTTTCCTTCCGGGGTGTTGTATTTATCGAAATTGATTACGGAATCTTTCAGGCCGCCGGTTTCCCGTACTACCGGAACCGTGCCGTAACGCATGGCAATCATCTGGCTGAGGCCGCAGGCTTCATACCGGGAGGGCATGATAAACATGTCTGATCCTGCGTACACCCGGCGGGCCAGTCCTTCATTAAACAGAATGTTGACAGAAACGCTGCCCGGATGCCGCCATGCCAGCTCACGCAGTGCGTTGGCATACTCTTCGTCGCCGGTACCCACCACGACCAGCTGTACCTGTTCTTCCATCAGTTCATCCATGATATGCATCACCAGGTCCAGCCCTTTTGCTTCCACCAGACGGGTGATCATGCCCAGTACCGGAATCTCCCGGTTTACCGTCAGGCCCAGTTCACGCTGGAGGGCTTCCTTGGCCAGAGGCTTTTTCACCAGCACATTGGACGCATCAAAGCGGACAGGGATATACGGATCCGTTTCCGGATTATATTCCTGCTCATCCAGCCCGTTTAAAATACCGCTGATCTTACCGGCACACAGCGCCACATAATCTTCCAGCCCTTCGCCGAAATACGGATAAGTAATTTCTTCCGCATAAGAAGGGCTCACCGTGGTAATAAAGTCTGCATAACACATGCCGGCTTTCATGAAATTCACATCACCGGCGTTCTCAATGTTTCCGATATACAACAGACGCAGGGGCAGCCCCAGCACGTCTTCCACAATATTCCGGCCGAATACGCCCTGATATTTCAGGTTGTGAATCGTGTAAACGTTTTTCATCCCCTGAAAGTAGGGATCCTGCATGAAATCTTCTTTCAGATAGGCGCCCAGCAGGCCGGTATGCCAGTCGTTGGTATGGATCACGTCCGGTTTGAAATCGATGTAATGCAGCATGGCCAGCGCCGCTTTGGAAAAATAGGCAAAACGTTCCGCGTCGTCGTCATAACCGTACAGTTTATCTCTCTTGAAATAGTATTCATTGTCTATGAAATACACAGGGATGCCGTCCTGTACCAGTTTCTTCACACCCAGATACTGGTTGCGCCAGGACAGGTCCATCGATCCCTCATACACAGTTTCCATTGCGTTTTTATATGCTTCGCCAACGCCTTCATAGTTAGGGATCACCAGAGCCGGTTCCACTCCCAGGGCCTGCAGGGCTTTGGGCAGGGCTCCCATCACGTCGGCCAGCCCGCCGGTCTTGATAAACGGAGCTGCCTCCGATGCAACAAATAATACTTTCATTTTCTTCATCCGCCTTTCTGTAAAAAGGATTTAAAAGGAGTCTGGAAAATACTGATTCATTTGTCTGTAATCTTTCTCACGGTTTTTTTGCGCAAACCCTTTTTATCAGTACTTTCTTTACTGTTTACTTTAACATTTCCTTTTGCTTTCCTTTTGGTAGTTTTTCTCTTTTTGGGTCTTTCATATTTTATATAAAGCACTGCCAACGGCGGCAGTGTCAGGGTAATCGACTGTTCTTTGCCGTGACAGGCAACCGGATCGCTTAAAACCGGTTTTTTATTGCCCTCTCCGGAACCGCCGAATTCCGTATCGTCACTGTTAAAAATCACCGTATAGGTACCGGGTTCTTCCACGCCGATCCGGTAACCCCTTCGGACCTCCGGAGTAAAATTGCAAACCACAATGGTCTGATCTTCCGGCTTTACGCCTTTCCGGTAAAAACTGATGACACTGTTGTCGTTGTCATCGCAGCTGATCCAGTTAAAGCCCTGCCAGTTATAATCAACTTGCCAGAATTCCGGGTGTTGATTGTAAAACAGGTTAAGCGCTTTCACATAACGCTGCATCTCCTGATGGGCAGGATAATCCAGCAGATGCCAGTCCAGGCTGTCATCGAATTTCCATTCAATAAACTGGCCGAACTCACCGCCCATAAACAGCAGCTTTTTCCCGGGATGGCTCATCCAGTAACCGTAAAACGCCCGCAGACCGGCAAATTTTTTCCAGTAATCCCCCGGCATCTTATCCAGCAGGGAATGTTTGCCATGCACCACTTCATCGTGACTTAAGGGAAGGATGAAATTCTCCGCAAAGGCATAGTACAGCGAAAAGGTGATCAGGTTCTGGGAACCTTTCCGGAACAGGGGGTCCATCGCCATATACCGGAGCATATCGTTCATCCAGCCCATGTTCCATTTATAGTTGAAGCCCAGCCCGCCCTTGTCCGCCGGTCCGGAGACCATAGGCCAGGACGTGGACTCTTCCGCGATCATCAGAGCCTGGGGAATATTTTTAAATACAGCTGTATTGAGCTTACGCAGGAAATCTACCGCCTCCAGGTTTTCCCGTCCGCCGTATTTGTTCGCCTGCCACTCTCCCTGTTTTTTCCCGTAATCCAGGTACAGCATATTGGCCACGGCGTCGATCCGCAGCCCGTCCAGATGGAACTGCTCCAGCCAGAAGCAGGCGCTGGAGATCAGGAAACTCTGTACTTCCGGCCGGCCGTAATCAAAGTTCATGGTATCCCAGTCTTTGTTTTCCGCCAGAATGGGATTCCCGGACTCGTACAGCGGCTCCCCGTCAAAATGGCGCAGGCCGTGGGCGTCCTTGCAGAAATGTCCCGGCACCCAGTCTAAAATCACGCCGATTTTGTTTTTGTGCAGCGTGTCTATCAGGTACATGAGTTCTTCCGGCGAGCCGTAGCGGCTGGTTGCGGCAAAATACCCGGTTGCCTGATAACCCCAGGATCCGTCATACGGGTACTCGCACAGGGGCATCAGTTCCACATGGGTATAGTGCATTTCTTTCACATACTGTACCAGCGGCTCCGCAATGTCCCGGTAAGTCATCACCTTACCCGCCGCGTCACGTTTCCAGGATCCCAGGTGAACCTCATAGATCAGCATGGGGTTATGGTAGGAATCATATTCTTTCCTGCTTTTCTGCCACGCCTTGTCATGCCACTGGTAATGCAGGTTCTTCACAATGGAAGCGGTATTCGGGCGCAGTTCCGCGGCAAACCCGTAGGGGTCGCTTTTTAAAATAACCTCTCCCGCAGCCGTTTCAATTGCATATTTGTAGGTTGAATTCTCTTTCAGCCCCGGTACATAGGTAATCCAGAGCCCGATGCCCTGTTTCGCCTTCTCCATCGGATTCGCTTTCACATCCCAGCCGTTAAAATCCCCCACCACGCTGACGGACCGGGCATGGGGCGCCCAGACACAGAAGCGGACGCTGGACTGTCGTTTCCAGCTGGTTAAATGGGCGCCAAACAGCCGGTAGCTGCTGTAATTGGTCCCCTGATGAAAAAGATAGGCGCTGTACGCGTCAACCGCACTGATTCGCATAGTAAATCCTCGTTGCTTTAATCAAATTTTTGAGTATCTGATCATTCCGGACACCTCAGCCGGTGCCCCGGTTCTCCGTCCGGCACACCGGCTTATTAAAATCTCTGTGTCCTTAAATTTTAACCGGAGATAAATACCAGATATCGTCCGCATACTCCTGAATGGACCTGTCACTGGAAAAATGTCCCGCATGGGCGATGTTCACGGTGCTGGAACGGAACCAGCCGTCTGCATCCCGGTAACGCCGTTCGATTTCCTGCTGGGCAGCGCAATAGGATTTAAAATCTTTCAATACAAAGAATTCGTCATTGCGATCCAGCAACGCTTCCCGCAGCTGTCCGAACATGGGATTTTCTTCCATTACTTCCAGGGCGCGGCGGACATCCGCATCACTGTTATAAATATCCCAGGAAGAATAACCGCCCTGCTGATAATACCGCTGCACTTCATCCGCCCGCAGACCGAAGATTACACTGTGCTCGTCCCCGACTTCCTGGTGGATCTCCACGTTGGCTCCGTCCATGGTGCCCAGGGTGATGGCGCCGTTAAACATAAATTTCATGTTGCCGGTACCGGAGGCTTCCTTGCTTGCGGTGGAAATCTGTTCGCTGACGTCAGCAGCGGGGAACAGCTTCTGTCCCAGGGACACATTATAGTTCTCCAGGAACACCACTTTCAGTTTTCTGGCCGCCCGGTAGTCCTGGTCAATGAGCCTGGCCACGGTATTGATCAGCTGGATAGTAATTTTCGCTTCCCCATAACTGGCCGCCGCCTTGCCTCCGAAAATAAAGGTCCGGGGGACGATATCCATACCGGGATTCTCCACCAGCTGCCGGTACAGATGATACACATGCAGAATGTTCAGCAGCTGCCGTTTATACATATGCATCCGTTTGATCTGGACATCAAAGATGGAATGGGGATTTATCGTAATATTTCTTTCTTTGAGTAAATACTCTGCCAGAATATCTTTCCGTTTCTGCTTCACTGCAGCCAGCCGTTCACGGAAGGCCCCATCTTCGCCAAAGGGCTCCAAATCCCGGAGTTTTTCCGGAGCATGGATCCAGTCTTTCCCAATGGCATCACAGATAAGTTCCGTCAGCTGGGGATTCGATTCAATCAGCCAGCGGCGGTGGGTTACACCGTTGGTTTTGTTGTTGAACCGTTCCGGGAACCAGGTATAAAACGGTTTTAATGTGTTAATCTTCAAAATTTCAGAATGCAGTTTGGCAACACCGTTGATGCTGTGGCTCCCAACCACGGCCAGGCTTGCCATATGCACCTGATTGTTCCAGAGGATCGCTACCTCCCGGGCTTTGTCTTCCTGGCCGGGGAAACGCTGCTGCACGGCTTCCAGCCAGCGCCTGTTGATTTCGTCTACAATCAGGAAAATACGGGGCAGCAGTTCCTGGAACATGGGTATGGACCAGCGCTCCAACGCTTCCGGCAGAATGGTGTGGTTGGTATAAGCTACAGAGTTCGTAGTAATACGCCAGGCATCGTCCCAGCTCAGGCCTTCCTCATCCATTAAGATGCGCATCAGTTCCGGGATAATCAGGGCCGGATGGGTATCGTTGATATGCAACGCAACGTACCGGTCAAATAATTTCGGTGAGCCATAATGCTTTTTATAATGCCGCATAATGCTCTGGAGACCCGCGGAAACAAAGAAGTATTCCTGCATCAGCCGCAGTTTACGGCCTTCATATGTCGAATCGTTGGGATACAGGAAACGGGAAATCTGCTGGGCCTGATCCTTATACTGCAGGGCCTTGCGGTAATCACCGTAACGGAGCTGGCCGTACATATTTTCCCGCGTATACTCCGCTTTCCAGAGACGCAACGTGTTCACCGTATGGTTCTGGTATCCCAGCACCGGAACATCGTAAGGCACAGCCCGTACCGTATTATAATGCTCGTGTACACAGACCAGGGTTCCCCCTTTTCCGGGGCGCATATAAGCATGGCCGCCAAAGCGGACGTCTACCGCTTTATCAGATTTTTTTGTTTCCCAGGGGAAGCCGTTACGCAGCCAGGCATCCGGAAGCTCAACCTGCTGTCCGTCAATGATGCGCTGGTCGAACAACCCGTATTGATACCGGATGCTGCATCCGTGACCCGGCAGCTGCAGGGCCGCCATGGAATCAATATAACAGGCAGCCAGGCGCCCTAACCCGCCGTTACCCAGACCGGGGTCCGGCTCTTCCGGAAAAATTTCCTCCAGATCAAAACCAAAATCCTGCAACGCGCTGCGGCATAAGTTTTCCATATCGCAGTTCAGCAGATTGGTATTCAGGAGGCGTCCTAATAAAAATTCAATGGAAAAATAATAAACCTGACGGACCCGCTTATGATTATAGATTTTTTCCGTCTGGATCCACTCATCCGTCACCAGATCTTTGATCATGGTGGCAATAATCTGGTATACCTCTTTATGGGATAACTCTTTTACGGACTTTTCAAACAGAACTTCCGCTTTTTTAACAAATAATTCTTTAAACTCTTTTTTCGATTTCCAGGTTCGCATAGTCTGATAATTACCGTACCTCGTGTTTAATGACACACAATGGTTCCTTTTCTGTTCCTTCTAAAACTGCTTCCGGCTGAATATCCCGGTCCTTGTCGCAGATAACATAATTCAGGTTCGCGTCTTCCCCGATATTGGTGTTCTGCATGATAATACTGTTGCGGATAACGGCGTTGCGGCCTACCCGCACCTTGCGGAAAAGAATACTGTTTTCCACCGTGCCCTCAATAATGCAGCCATTCGCCACCAGAGAATTGGTTACACGGGCTTCTTCCATATATTTTGCCGGAGCTTCATCTTTGATTTTCGTATAAATCCGGTTATCCTGATGGAAAATTTCCCGCCAGTTTTCCAGTTTCAGCATGTCCATGCTGGACTGGAAATAGCTGTCAATGGAATTGATCCGTTTGGCATAGCCTTTAACAGAAAAACCGAAAATACGCAGATTATCCACATTGTCTGCCAGCACTTCATTAAAGAATTTCCAATTGCCGCCGAAATTAGCCCTGCGGATCATCCGGAGGAACAGTTCGCAGTCAATCAATACGGCGCCCAAAAACAGATTTTCATCTTTTTTGACGCTTTCGGCTTTTTTCATGCCGGTAACATGTCCGTTCGCCTTTGTTTTCAGTACATAACCTTCGCCCGGGCAGTCCGCATCCTGTTTTTTATAAACAAGGGTAATATTCGCATTATGCTTGCGGTGGAAATGAAGCACCTCTTCATAATTTATGTTGGCTACCACATCGCAGCCGGAAAGCAGCAGATATCTGCGCTGGCCGGCCTCCACATAACGCAGGTTTTTGTAATAACTGTAAATATCACCCTCCTGGGGGTTCCGGATTTCTTCTTCCTCGTCCATGGGAAGATAGTACAGTCCATGCTGCTTTCGGGCCAGGTCCCATTCCTTTGCGGAACGCACATGGTCCAGTACGGAACGGGAATGGAACGGCAGAATCAGGCCGACTGTATCAATTCCCGCATTGACCATATTGCTCAGCGCAAAATCCATGAGACGGAACTTGGCGCCAAAGGGTTCGGAAGCCAGCGGCCGCTTTTCACTCAGTTCTTTCATCGTATTGGGGCACTGCAAATTAATTAATCCTAAAATATCTGACATTTTATTTTGCCCCCTTTCCTTTTGCTGCTTTTACCGTTTCATCGTTCCCATATACGGCAACCTCTGTATTGGTTCCCTGAATCTGTACCCCGGCACAGATGCGGCAACGTTCTCCGATGATCGCCCTGTCTATCACAGCATCTTTCTCGACTACGGTTCCCGGCAGGATTACCGAATTGGTAACCTTCGCCCCTTCTTCAACTACCACATTATAGAAAATAACCGAATGGGAAACCTTGCCGGAAATAGCCGCGCCTTCGCCCACCAGCGAACTTTGCAGCTGGCCCTGGGGCCCCACATAATGCGGCGGATAAGAATGATTGCCGGCATAAATGCGCCAGTTCGGATCATTCAGGCTCAACGGCGGATCATCAGCCAGCAGATCCATATTCGCCTGCCAGAGGCTCTCAAAGGTTCCCACGTCTTTCCAGTACCCTTCAAACGGATATGCAAATACAGGCAATTTGTCGTTCAGCATGGCAGGGATTACATTTTTCCCAAAATCGTGGTCCGAGTCTTTCCGTTCTGCGTCTGCAATCAGGTACTCTTTCAGCACTTCCTTGTTAAAAATGTAAATCCCCATGGAAGCCAGCGTACTTTTCGGATTTTTCGGTTTTTCCTCAAATTCTCTGATCCGAAGGTTTGGATCTGTATTCATGATGCCAAACCGGGAGGCTTCCGACAACGGTACCTGAATTGTGCTTACCGTAGCTTTTGCTTTGTGTTTTTTATGGAAAGCCAGCATTTTCGCATAATCCATGGAATAGATGTGATCGCCCGATAGGACCAGTACATATTCCGGATCAATCATGTCCATAAAATTCAGGTTCTGGTAAATCGCGTCCGCAGTTCCCTGATACCAGTTGGAAGAGTCCTTGTCGTTCATATAGGGAGGCAGGATAAACGCCCCTCCATGTTCGGAATCCAGATCCCAGCTGCTGCCGTTTCCGATGTACCAGTTCAGTTCCAGCGGCTGGTACTGGGTTAAGATACCCACCGTATTAATTCCGGAATTACGGCAATTACTTAATGTAAAATCAATAATCCGGTACTTGCCGCCAAACAGTACCGCCGGTTTCGCCACATTTTTAGTCAAAACTCCCAAACGGCTTCCTTTACCGCCTGCCAGTATCATAGCCAGGCACTCTGTTCTCTGCATTGAATCATCCCCTTACGCACAGATTTATCCACTGTACATATTATACCAAAAAATGTTGAATAATGATACCTTTAGCATCTTATCTTTTCCATAATATTAAGAATATACGTTTTAGAAGCGGTTTTTACCTCTATATTGAAAAAACCAAAGCCCCCGCACGTAATGTGCGGGGGCTTCGTTGTAACCGGCAACAATCTATCCTCCCGGGCCGCTTCCAGCCAAGTACTTTCGACGCGTGAGAGATTAACTGCTGTGTTCGGGATGGGAACAGGTGGGACCTCTCAGCCATCGTCACCGGATCGAACGTCTTCTCAGACCTTCAAAACTTTACAGAAGAAACTACTCACTTTCAACTTGTCTTCACTCACAATCTTAAATCAAGCCCTCGACGGATTAGTACCGGTCCGCTCAATACATTGCTGCACTTACACTCCCGGCCTATCAACCTTGTCTTCTTCAAGGCGTCTTACTGACTTGTGTCATGAGAGATCTCATCTTGGGGTTGGTTTCACGCTTAGATGCTTTCAGCGTTTATCCTGCCCGGATGTAGCTACCCAACGGTACGCCTGGCGGCATAATTGGTACACCATTGATCCGTCCACTCCGGTCCTCTCGTACTAGGAGCAGATCCCCGCAAATCT
>JAFQZL010000059.1 GCA_017405945.1 Acidaminococcaceae bacterium | reverse complement strand
GAGGTCCCACCTGTTCCCATCCCGAACACAGCAGTTAAGCTCTCACGCGTCGAAAGTACTTGGCTGGAAGCGGCCCGGGAGGATAGATTGTTGCCGGTTACAACGAAGCCCCCGCACATTGTGTGCGGGGGCTTTTTCTGTTTCCTGATAATGCTTCTTCAATTTCTATTTTCATTTTTCTTCATCAATAATATATCTTGGTCTGTGTTTTACTTCTTCAAAAATCTTGCCCACATAAAAACCGATGATGCCCAGGCTGAACATCAGCATGCTGCCAATAAACAATAACAGGATAATAACAGTAGTAATACCTGGCGCTGCAGCGTCCATAAAGTACACATAAAGTGTCCGAATTGTTAATATAATTGCTAACACTAACAAAATAATTCCGCTGAAGGTGACGAGTTGCAACGGTTTGCTTGAAAACGCTGACATGTTGGAGAACGCATACTGGATCAGGGACGGGTAAGACCATTTGGAAAAACCTGCAACACGTTCCGGGACATCAAACTCAATGTCTTTCGTTTTAAAGCCTACATACGCACTGATGCCGCGGAAAAACAGAGAGGTTTCCTGAAACCGGAGGATGTAATCGATCACTTTCCTGTCAAGAAGCTGGAAGTCCGACGCATTGTCAATGCTCAACCGTGTGGAATCGGAAGAATCAAAGAGGCAGAAGAACAGGACATTGCACAGTTTACGCAATATCGGTTCTTTGTTCCGGTGCTTTTTGACACAGCGCACAATCTGATACCCCTGCAAATACTGCTCATACATTTCAGAAATAAGTTCCGGTGGATGCTGAAGATCACAATCCATCACCACGGCGCAATCGCCCTTGGCTTTATTCAGCCCGGCAAAAATAGCAGATTCCTTGCCGAAATTCCGGGAAAACTTAATGCCATGGATCCTTTCATCCTCCTGCATCAGGCTTTTAATTGTTGGCCAGGTGTTGTCATTAGAACCATCGTCAACAAAGATAATCTCAAAGGCAGTAATCAGATCCTTGTGTTGCAGTAAGATTTCTGTTGTTCTATTATAAAGCAACGGTATTGAAGCTTCTTCGTTGCAGGAAGGAACAATAAGGGAAAGCATGAAAGAACTCCTTTCGGATAGAGTGTGGATTAACTTGCATCAGGAATATTATATTATAAATGTTATGATTTTTAAAGATTTGGCTTTAGAAAAAGGAAAAAGCAGGATGGTAATCCTGACATAAAGCGTTTTCCCCATAAACAGGAGGGATTTAAGCTTTGCTTTTTTGCCGCTTATCTGTTACACTTAAAAGAAAACTAGCACCCTGTTACATTACAACAATACGGATGAAAAGGAAGAAGACATGAAAACAATTACAATATTGGTTCCGTGTTACAATGAAGAAAACAGTTTAGACCTTTTTTTCGAGCGCTTACATGGTGTACTGGCAAATCTTGGGGAGTATAAAACAGAAGTATTACTTGTTAACGATGGAAGCAAGGACAACACGCTTGCCAAAATGCAAGAGCTGCACGCTAAGGATCCTTCTGTGTCTTACCTTAGTCTTTCCCGTAATTTTGGGAAAGAAAATGCAATGTTGGCGGGCCTGGATTATGCCGAAGGCGATGCGGTGATCTTAATGGATGTTGACCTGCAGGATCCGCCGGAACTGATTCCTGAAATGATAAAAGAATGGGAAAACGGTTATGACGATGTGTATGCCCGACGCCGGAGCAGGATGGGAGAAACGTGGTTTAAAAAAACAAGTGCCCATTACTACTACAGGCTTTTACAAAAATTTGCGGATATAGATATTCCTGCTGATGTAGGAGATTTCCGTCTGCTTGACCGGCAGGCGGTCAATGCCCTTTGCTCTTTAAGAGAGAAGCAAAGATATACAAAGGGTTTGTTCAGCTGGATCGGTTACAATAAAAAGGAATTGCTGTTTGACCGCAATCCTCGTGCAACCGGCAATTCTAAAATGAGTTTTATAAAATTATTCGGCCTTGCGGTTGATGGCATAACGTCCTTTTCTGTTGCACCGTTACGACTGGCGTCGGTGTTAGGCTTACTTATATCATCAGTCGCGTTTGTTTATTTGTTGTTTGTTGTTGGTAAAACATTATTGTTTGGTGACCCGGTTGCCGGTTATCCCTCTATGGTTTCTATTATTTTATTTATGGGCGGGATTCAGCTTATAGTGCTGGGCATTATTGGTGAATATGTTGGCCGTATTTTTTATGAATCAAAAGGAAGGCCGGATTATCTGGTTAGTGAATACAATGGAATCAAAATAGTTGGTGCAAGAAACATCAGGTATGAATATAAAGATCACGATAAACCGTTGTAATATAGTTTGTTATAATCCAGACTTTATTTAATTGAATTAATTTTAGCAAATATAAATTAAGATTAAATTTATTAAGCTGGAAAGTTTTTAGGCAAGGTGCATATTTTGATGATAGGGAGAAAAGCACTAGTTTTAATATTAGCTATTTTTTGTTTCATGCTTATATTAAATATGATGAAACCATTGTCATCGGATGATTATTTTTTAGCATTTATTTGGCCGGAGGGAATGGCCATTAATGGACCTCTGACGGAAACAGCCAAAAGGGTTTCAAGTTTTACAAACATTCTTGAGAGCCTGAAATCATATTATTTTGTGTGGGGCGGAAGGATTCCCGGTCAAAGTCTGATGACATTTTTTGTCTGGCAGGGAAAAGAGCTTTTTAATGTTTTAAATGCTTTTATGTTCGTGGTATTGATTGCGGAGATTTACTGGCTGTCCCATGAAGGAAAAGTCAGTGTTGATTTTGAGCCTTCGTATGTTTTTTGGATTTTTTTTGCTCTTTGGTCTTTCAATATAAGCTTTAATGATACTTTTTTATGGTTGTCCGGATCATGCGAATATTTATGGATGTTAGTCATTCTACTCGCTTTTTTGCTTCCGTATGTCCGGGATTATTATGACAGCGCACTTGTAAAAAGAGATAACCGGGTTACTTCAATCGGGATGTTCTGCCTGGGAGTGATAGCAGGTGACAGCAGGGAAACGGTTATTTGCTGGATTATAGCAATTTTGTCTTTGTGTTTATTTAGAAGTTTAAAAAGGAATAATTTACAGTGTTGGAAGATTGCGGGTCTTTTGGGTCTGTGTGTTGGATATGCGGTGTTGATTCTTGCTCCCGGGAATGTGTCGCGGCTTGCCATACAGCAACACGCTGACAGTATATTTATTCCCGCGGAATTTTTGGTTCCTAAATTAATTGAGTCTGTAGGGATAATAGCATTTCATCTGTTTTTGTGGTATTTCATTTTAAAATTCATTTACACTTATGGAAAAATCAGAAGAAATAAAAGGAATAATTTGTTTAGTGATCAATCCGTAGATGTTAGTTTATACCTGAGTTTTATAAAAGCGTGTGTAGTTGTTGCCTTAGGATCAGGCTTTCTGATGCTTTTAATACAGTCGGAAGCTTACAGACCGTCTTTTGTTAATCTTGTTTTTTTAATTATTTCCTCAGCTTCAATTTTCAGGTTATGTGACAGAACCGGTATTACAATAATACATCCTGTAACAAAGAGTTTTTTAAAAAAGACAGGTTATATTTATTTGATTCTGACAATTTCATGCTCATTGTGGGGTAATTACTTAAACTGGCAGTATTGGAATTCCGTACTTTCATCGGTAAAAGGCATTCAGCAAAGTGGTTCTGTTGATGTATTGGAAATAGAACCATGCCCGGTCAGAGGGAAAGACCATTTAGTACTTTTATCAGGTTTTCACATAATAGCAATGCCCTTTAGCGGGGAATACGAAACAGACTCCATAAAAAGAACGTTTTCCAGATATTACGGTATAAACGGGGTTAAAATTGTTACGCCCTGATAAAACAGTTTTTAATAAGATTTAAAGAAACACGTGTTGAGGTGGAACGTTTATGTCCAAAAAGGTTTGGGCAATTCTTTTTTTAATATTTTTGATTATGTTCGGGCTGAATTATCTCATGCCGTTATGCTATGGGGATGATTATGTCTATGCATTTATCTGGCCCGGCCGGTCCATGTATATTCCTCTTCCGGAAACAGCGGAACGGATTTCCGGATTTTTTGATATTTTGGTATCGCAATGGAGCCATTACCTGACTGGAAACGGAAGGACTCCTGCCCATATGCTTGTACAGTTTTTTGTCTGGCAGGACAAACTGGTGTTTGACGTTCTTAACTCGTCAGTATTTGTGTTGCTCATTTTGGAGATTTACTGGATTTCCAATAAGGGTGAGGTTACGTTTAAAAATATCAATATACCCGCTTTGTGTGTGATATTCTTTTCCGTATGGGCCTTTACGGTAAATTTTGCCGGCGTGTTCTTGTGGATTTCCGGCGCCTGTAATTATCTCTGGATGCTGGCCATAGTATTGTCTTTCCTTATTATGTATGTGCATAAATACTACAGGATGAATCAGGAAACCATCCGGTCAGGATGGGCAAAATACCTGGTTTTTATATGGGGCGTCCTGGCAGGCTGGACCAATGAGAATACGGTTTGCTGGATCATACTTGCGCTGGGCTTGTGGCTTTTTAAAAACCGTAAGCAGGAGGGTATGGAAATATGGATGTGGTACGGCCTGGCTGGACTTTGTGCCGGGTATATGCTGCTGGTGTTTGCGCCCGGCAACGCGGCGCGTGCAGGTTCTTATGCCAATGTCAGCATCTGGTCCTGGCCGCATATGCGGTTTAACCTGATTATGTTCGGGGTGTTGGAGTTTTTTCAGGTTTTTTTATGGTTCTTTATTATCGTATCATGGCGTAAGATAAGGGGTGTAAAGATAACTGAAGAAGGCCTGCGGCATCTGCTGTTAATAAAAGCTTTTTGCGCGCTGAACCTGCTGAGCGGCGGTATTATGCTGCTTACACCTGAATTCCCGGCGAGAAGCGGCTTTTCCGGTCTGGTGTTTTTAACTATAGCTGTTACTTTACTGCTTTGCAACCGGGCGGATTTTAATGTCAGCCTTGTTGATGACGGGGCAAAAAAATTCATATGGCTGGTTGCCTGCGGCTGTTTTCTGGTTACATTATACGGAACGTATGCGGGTATGTATTCCACCTGCCGGTATAACCGGCGTGTCGTAACGGCAGTTCAGCAACATAAGAAGGCGGGTCTTTCTTCAGTTTTGGAGATTCCGCCGCCGCCAAAGTTCCCGGAAGCGCTGGTGTGGATGTCCGGCCGGCATATCGTCCGGCCGTCGCTGAAAGAAGACGAACGGGACTGGGAAAACGTTGCCTTTGCCCGGTATTACGGGATTAAAGGGATTCGGGTTGTAAATCTTGAAAGGGATGGCTCGTAATGGCAAGTAAAAAGGCGTTGCTTACATTTTCGGGAATTTACCTGTTTTTATATATTTTCAATTATCTCCATCCCATGAATTTTGGAGACGATTATATATATGCTTTTGTCTGGCAGGGGAATCCCATGATGGAGCCTTTGACGGAAAATGCCGTCAGGGTTTCGTCATTTAAGGACTTATTTGTCTCCCAGTGGTCTCATTATTTTACGTGGAGCGGCCGGACGGTGGGGCATGTGCTTGCCCAGTTTTTTTTGTGGATGGGAAAAGATATATTTAACATTTTCAACGCCCTTATCGGGACGCTGTTGGTAGCTGAAATTTACTGGCTTATCCATAAAGGTGAGGTAAGTTCCAAATTTAATACGGGCACGCTATGTTGGATTTTTTTCCTTCTATGGTCGTTTACTCCCGGTTTTTCTTCCGTTTTTTTGTGGTTTACGGCAGCTTGTGTTTATCTTTGGACCCATACTTTTTTATTGGCCTTCCTGATTCCGTTTGTCAGGAAATATTATCATCCGGAAGGAACGCCGGGCTCCTCTTTATGGGTCAGGGCGTGTATGTTTTTCGGGGGCATCCTTGCGGGCTGGACGAATGAAAACAGTATATGCTGGGTATTGCTTTTATTATTATTATTCAACTATAAATCATGGAAAAACAGTGAATATGAAAGTTGGATGGGAACGGGCTTTTCAGGCTTGTTCATTGGCTATGCATTGTTAATGCTGTCCCCCGGGAATGTGATTCGTTTGCAGGCTACATATGGTGTGGAATGGCTCGATTTAAACAAATTGAAAGTAAACTTGCACATGCTGACAGTGGTTTTTACAATTCAGCTGTTTTTATGGTATTTTAATCTGAGAGCGATATTCAGCCTGAAGAATCAAAGGGGATGTTTTGCAAAAGATTATTTGCTCGTAAAGATTCTTTGCGCAGCTGCATTCGGAACAGTAGTTATGATGCTTTTTTCCCCGGTTTTTCCGGCGCGGAGCGGATTTTTCGGAACGATCCTGTTAATTATTGCCGCAGGCATATTACTGCGTATACAAGATGAGTATAAAGTCGGGATCATGAAACAAGGACTTAAGAAATTTCTGTTTTGCCTGGGGATATTGTATTTTGCAATGACAACTGCCGTTTCCTTAAACGGTTTTAATAAAATACATCTGCAAATGCAGGATATTACGGCTTCTGCTCAACGTTGGAGCATAGAAAATAAAGAAGCGATACTGACTGTCAGCGGTTTTAACAATGTATCCATATTAGAGGATATGATGAGCGGGTTTCATCTTCCAATCTATGAACTTTCGGAAGACGAAAAGGATTGGAAAAACGTTGATTTTTCAAGGTATTATAAAATAAAAGGGATTCGCATGGTAAAATAAAAAAGTGAACTTGTTTAACCGTGCTTGTAATAATATATTTTTAATCCGAGGATAATTGACATGCAACTTTT
Organism: Acidaminococcaceae bacterium; assembly: GCA_017405945.1. Lineage (GTDB taxonomy): Bacteria > Bacillota > Negativicutes > Acidaminococcales > Acidaminococcaceae > Succiniclasticum. The sequence goes on along the minus strand of JAFQZL010000059.1, from coordinate 110,135 downwards.
AAATAAAGGGGCGCGAATTGATAAAATAATAATTTATAGCCTAATTGGTATTTATTTGTTTTTCTTTATCCTGAATTACTTAACGCCAATGTATTTTGGCGACGACTATGTTTATGCATTTATCTGGCCAGGGCAACCTATGAGCATTCCGTTACCGGATACAGCAGAGAGAGTTTCCTGCCTGTCTGAAATTTTAATATCTCAATGGAAACATTACTTAACCTGGGGTGGAAGAACTCCCGCTCACATTCTGGTTCAGTTTTTTGTTTGGCAGGGAAAGCCGCTTTTTAATTTTGTCAATGCTTTAGTATCTCTTCTTTTAATTTTAGAAGTTTTTTGGCTTTCCAATAGGGGAGAAGCTTCTATTGCTAAATTAAAGGCGGGACACTGTGTGGGGATAGTCCTTTTCCCTTTGGGCCCTGACTCCTGTGTTCACGGATGTTTTTCTTTGGCTTTCCGGTGCCTGTAATTATCTTTGGATGACAGTGCTTTTGTTAGGTTTCTTAATTCCATATGTACGGAAATATTATAATTTTCATCAAAAGGTCGGCAACAGTTATGCTTTCAGTTTTTTTATGTGGTTTTGGGGATTACTGGCAGGCTGGGGAAATGAGAACAGCGTTTGTTGGGTTATATTGGTCGTCGGTCTTTTTTTGTTTACACATAGGAAATGCCGGTGTAATGAGACATGGCTTTATTTGGGCTTAATAGGACTAATGATGGGGTATTCGTTAACAATAATGGCGCCCGGCAATATGGTTCGTTTACACACGGAGTTTGGCTCCGATTATCATAGTTGGTTGACGTTGAACACGATACAGAATAACTTTCGAACCCTTGGCCGGATCTTTACACTACAGTTAATTATGTGGTATTTTTGCTTAAAGGCATTATTCAAGTTAAAAAAGAGTAATGCAGGGAATATGGTACTGAAAAAGGACAAATTGTTAGCTAAGATTACCTGTTTGTCAGCCTTTGGAATGTCAACCATTATGATAGTATCTCCTTTTTTTGCTCCACGTAACGGATTTCCGGGTACAATCTATCTGGTAATAGCGAGTGTAATTTTGCTAAGAGTGCAGAATGAACTTGGAAATGAAATAGTTTCTATTGCTGCACGGAAATTTTTGTTTGGGGTGGGAAGTTTATATTTTATTATGACGTTTTTGATTACGATTCAATATTCCTATGAAATGAAATCGCAAATGTGTAATTTTATTAATTCTGTAAAACAGGTTCGTTTAGCTTCTCCGGACACTGTTTTTACTGTACAAGTATTTAAAGGACCAAGTCCGATAATAAAGTTTTTAAGCGGATATCATTTGATGTATCATTCTTTAGCAAAAGAAGCAGACTCCTAGGGAAATGTTGCTTTTGCCCGCTATTATGGTATTAAAGGCGTTCGGATGGTAAAAGAAATGAAATAGTGCTTAACGATAATATTTAAAAGGAAAGAGCTATTATGCGGAAAAAAACTATAGCGGCTTTTATCGGCATTTTTATTTTTTTATATATTTTAAATTATCTTACCCCGCTGTCTTTTGGCGATGATTATCTGTATGCTTTTATCTGGCAGGGAAACTCCATGTTTGTTCCGTTAAATGAGAATGCGGCCAGGGTCTCTTCGTGGCACGATTTGGTTGTCTCACAACGGTCTCTTTATTTTACCTGGGGCGGTCGAATAGTAGGGCAGTTTCTGACTCAGTTTTTTGTTTGGATGGGGAAGGATATATTTAATGTAACTAACGCGTTTATCGGCACTGTACTTATTGCAGAAATGAACTGGTGTATGAATAAGGGTAAAGTCAGCATGCCTGTTCGACCGGCGATGGTCTTATGGATTTTTTTTATGTTATGGGCTTTTGCCCCCGGGTTTAGTGATGTTTTCTTTTGGCTTACCGCAGCCTGCATATATCTTTGGCCTGCAGTTCTTTTGCTGTTTTTTTTGTTGCCATACGTGCAGAAGTATTATGCTTTTCAAGAAAAGGCAGGGAAAACCGGTGTTTTCAGTATAGGAATGTTTATTCTGGGTGTTGTTGCGGGTTGTGGAAATGAAAACAGTGTTTGCTGGGTTATATTAGTATTGCTGCTTTTCCTGTTTTTAAATAGAAAAAACAGCGACATGGAAAAATGGATGTTAACAGGGATAGCCGGGTTGATAATTGGTTATGCAATATTAATACTGGCGCCGGGGAATTTGGCACGGATATATGGTGGTCACGGTTCAGACTGGCAGAACTTGCAGATTCTGAAGCATCACTTTTTAATATTGGTTGTTGTTTTACTGTTCCAGGCGTTTCTGTGGTATTTTAGTTTGAAATCCGTGTACAGGTTAAGAAAAGACAGCTGTTGGGGAAGTGTACTGCTAAAGGATATCTTTTTAGTACAAATCCTTTTAGTCACAGCTTTCGGAATGTCTGCGACCATGCTGCTTTCGCCGGAGTTCCCGACAAGGAGCGGTTTCCCGGGCACGGTTCCGTTAGTGATTGCAACAGGGATCTTGTTGCGTATACAAAAAGAAAACCATATTGAACTAGTTCAATATGGCGCGAAAAGAATATTGACAGTTTTAGGCATGCTCTTTTTTCTGGTGTCTGCGTCTGTCACCATTTATAATTTTTACGAGAAACAACTTCACGTACAGAAGATTTTAGTTGCTGCTGATCAGTTAAAACAATCATCACAAAAGCGAACTTTGAGAGTACAACCATTCAGAACCGTGAGCTTTGAAGAAAATTTAGTCAGCGGTCTCCATATACCTAACTATGATTTGGATGAAGACGAATATAATTGGAAAAATGTTTCTTTTGCCCGCTATTACGGCATTCAGGGAATCAGAACGCTAAAGCGGGACAAGGAGGACAGATGATCATGAAAAACAAGAGTACCGCAGGTATTTTGTTTGGATTTTTCTTGTTTTATTATATTTTCAATTCCTTTCATCCTTTAAGTTTTGGCGATGACTATTTGTATTCCTTTGTCTGGCAGGGCAAATCCATGTATACTCCCTTAACGGAAGGTGCAGTCAGAGTATCATCCTGGAGGGATTTGTTATTGTCCCAGTGGTCGCTCTATTTAACATGGGGCGGTCGAACGCTGGGACAAACGTTGACCCAGGTTTTTTTGTGGTTGGGAAAAGGGACGTTTAATATTTTTAATGCTTTTGTTAGTGTAGTGCTTGTGGCAGAAATATACTGGTGCGCCAATAAGGGCAGGGTGAGTTTGAATTTCAAACCAGCATTGATTTGTTGGGTATTTTTTGCACTTTGGGCTTTTTCGTTTGGCTTCAGTACGGTTTTCTTCTGGCTTACCGGAGCCTGCATATATTTGTGGCCGACGGTGTTCTTATTGGGGTTTATGATTCCTTATATAAAAAAGTATTATTACTTTGATGAACCGTTTGGAACAACTCATCTTTTTAAAATAGGGATGTTCTTTTTGGGGCTTTTTGCAGGATGGGGGAATGAAAACAGCGTATGCTGGATTATACTCATTATCTTAATTTTTCTCTATTCCACCAGGAAGGACCCCGGGAAAGAAACATGGATGTATTCGGGATTTGCCGGTTTGCTGCTGGGCTATGCACTGTTGATGTTTGCGCCGGGAAACGTTATGCGGCTGCACGAAGGTTATAACCTGTCTTTTCTTACTTTGCAAGGCCTGAAAGACAATCTCTACATTTTTTCAATTACCGTAACGTTTCAGCTCTTTTTATGGTACTTTGCTTTAAAATCTCTTTACAGATTAAAAAGAAAGGGTTTAAACAAGTATGGGATAAAAGACGACATATTACTTGTAAAAACGCTGTGTATTGTTTCGTCAGGCATGACGGCTGTCATGCTGTTTTCCCCGTTTTTCCCGCCGCGCAGCAGTTTTCCCGGAACCGTCCAGCTAATTATAGCTGTGAGTATCCTGCTGCGTATACAAAGAACGGGCGGTATCGTCTTACTTCCCGTTATGACCAGAAAATTTTTGACCGGGGTCGGAATTTTGTATTTTATCATGACGGCGACCGTTACGATTTCCTATGCGTATGAGACCAGTTCACAAGTGAATGCTATAATAGATTTGGCTCAACAGGCTCAGTTAACTTCGAGAAACAGAGTTTTGTCTGTAAAGCCGATAAAAGAGTCGGGTATGATCCGGGATTTTTTAAGCGGATTCCATTTATCTTATTATGATTTTTCTGAAGACGAAAACGACTGGGGGAATGTGGCTTTTGCCCGTTATTACGGCATAAAAGGCATTCGCAAGATGAAGATAAATGAATGAGGAAACCGGCAAAGAAATCATGAAAACGGAAACAGGCCCAGCAGGATCCCGATTCCGGTGAGGGCAAAATACGGACCGTAAGCAAAATAACTCTTCCGTTGCTTTTGCTTGGTGAGCAGCATGAGCAGTGCAGCTGCGCCGCCCGCCAGGAAACCGTACATGATTACGGTAAGGAGAGACCGGTACCCGAACCAGAGCCCCATGGCGGCTACCAGCTTAATATCGCCGCCGCCGATGGCGCCTTTTGTGATTACTGCCAGCAGGAAAAACAGGAAACCGCCGCCTAATGCAGCAGAAACGTGTTCGCCTAAAGGCAGGTGCAAGTGCAGTGTATAGCAAAGCCCTGTTATGGCAAAAGGCAGTAACATAGCGTCGAATATAACATACTGTTCGAAGTCAGTCACTGTGATAAAAGATAAAAAAGCAATGGCAAGGACAACATAAAACAGCAATAAAGAGCTTGTTGTGTTAAGCCATGCTTTACCAATACAAAGCATAAGCAGTGAAAACAGCAACGGCTGCCGGAATCTTGCGCGATGTTCAATTTGCTCCGGAAAACTCAGGATATCCCGTCCCTGCGCCTTAAGAAATAGATGCTTTATCCATCTGGAGCCGGCAATGGTAAACAGTAATGACAGCGGGATTAAAAAACACAAAAATTGAAATTGTATAATATTTATTGCGTTCATAGTTTTTTTTCGATAATGTGAAAAAAGCTTGACATAATGATATGGTATGGTTAAAATTATTCTAGGTGTAATTGTATGCATTAAGAGGCGCAATTTCATATCGGGAATGCGTGTATGCTCATAGTTACATGTATGCTCATAGTTACACCTTGTTATCATTGTATCATAAAAGGGTTATAATGCAAACTATAATACAGGTAGAAAGGGGAACTTATCGTGCCAAAGTTCAGTAATTTTATGGAGCGATTTACACCTCGCCAGCTTTTGCTTTTGTGTTGTGTGATTGCGTTAGTGGTTTTTTTGTTGATTTATTTTACACTGACGCGGTTGACCGCAGAAAAGCCTAAACCGGTGGCGAAGCCAACTAATGCAACGATTGTGGTTGCCCAGAAGGATATTGCGCCCCGTGAGATTGTCCGGGAGAATATGCTGAAGCTGAAAGAAGTGCCTTCCAATACGGTTCCGGCTGGCGCTATACACCGGACTACCGATATCATCGGCCGGCCTGCCAAGGTAGGTATCGTGGAAGGCGAAGTTGTTACCGGGCAGAAACTGTATGCCAGTGCCCAGGACGCAGGTCTCAGCGGCCGTATCCCGCCTGACTGCAGGGCGGTTACGGTAGGAATCAGCGAAGTAACCGGTGTGGCGGGTTTCGCCAAACCGGGGGATTATGTCGACGTGATGTTGGTTTCCAGTAACGTAGAACCTAATAAAGTAGTCAGCGAGATGGTTCTGCAAAATGTCTTGCTGCTTGCCATTAACAAATCGGTAGATGCTCCTTCTTCTCCCCAGCCGCAAAATAAGAATGCAAATCAGGGGCAGCAGGGAAATCAGGGGCAGCAGGGAAATCAGGCTGCGAACCAAAACAAGAATGTAACGGCTGTAGGAAAACCGGCTACTGCTACCCTGGCGCTGACACCGGAAGATTCTCTGAGGCTGGCTGCCAAAGCCCAGCTTGGCCAGATTTATCTGGCGCTGCGTCCGTTCCGTCCGGCAGTACCTAACAGCGAAGAGACATATTATTCTGTGAGGAAAGCAACCGGCAGAGCAGAGGCCGTCCAAAACGGGGGAGCGCCTGTTGCAGGCGTTGACGACCCGGTCGGCAGTATTCAGGTCATTCGTGGTACCACAACAACGGTAGGGAGGTAGTAGATGATGAATCGGCATACGATTTGCGCAAGCGTATTGGTAAGCGCCGGCATTCTGCTGGCCGCACCTGCTGTTCATGCGGCGCAGCCGTTAAATATTGGTTTGAATGAATCCCGTTATTTGGAAGTAGGCGGGTTAAGCCGGGTGGCTGTCGGCAATCCGGACGTTGCGGATGTGCAGTTGATTTCGGGAAATGAACTGTTGGTGGTTGGTAAAAAAGCAGGTTCTACCACTTTGTTGGTCTGGAGCGGCGGAACGCGCCAGGAGTATATTGTTGTTGTTTCCGGAGCGGATGCAGGCCTTGCGGAAATGATTCAGAACGCGATCGGCTTACCGGGCGTCACCGTACAGATGGTGGGGAAAAAGGTGTTGCTGAAAGGCGTGGTCATGAACCAGCATGAGAAAGATATGGCATTGAAAATTGCCAGTCTGTATGTGGGTGACGAAGATGTTGCCACATCCACCAGCAACACGAGCGACGTTAATAATAGTGATAATAAGGGTGCTTCCGCTACAGATAAGACAAATTCAAATATTATAGACATGTTGCAGATGGCAAAGCCTTCTCAAATTCGCCTGGAAGCCCAGATTATTGAAGTTTCATCCAGCAAAGCAGCGGATTTCGGTCTTGAGTACGGTTCCTATACGGATGACGCGGGAGCAACTAAAATGGGAGCTTCCGGAACGTTCTATGGCGGTGAAAATTGGATCACCCGTGACTGGGGCGGATGGCTTGTCCGGCATACAGCCCAGATTAATGCAACCGTGCGGGCTTTAATTACACAGGGAAAAGCAAGGATTCTGTCCAGACCTAACATTTCAACCATGAGCGGAGAAAAGGCCAAAATTTTGATTGGCGGCAGCATTCCGGTTCCGGTCAGTAACGATGGCAGTATATCTATTCAGTGGCGGGAATATGGCGTAAAACTGGATATAGAACCGGTTGTGGATGAAATGGAAAAGATCACCTCCAGAGTCCACGCGGAAGTCAGCACACTGGATTATTCCCATGCGGTTACGGAAAACGGTTTCACCATTCCGGCACTTGCTACCCGTGAAGCAGATTCCGTTATCCATGTTTCGAACGGCATGACCATGGTCATCGGCGGTCTGATGAATAGTGAAGAAAGCAAAACGGTAAGTAAGATTCCGTTACTGGGAAATATCCCTATTTTAGGAGAGTTCTTCAAATATACCAGCACAAACCGTGATAAACGGGAACTGATCATCCTCATTACGCCGCATTTGGTTGGTGAAGATACGCCGGCCCGCATGTCTGACAGAATGAAACAGGTATATAATGAAGGACAGGCAGAAGCCGGTGCTGCAAACAGAGTAAATGTGAATACAACCGAACCGGAAGTGGAGAAAGAAATTGCCCGTATAAAGGAAAAACGGGCTGAAGAGAAAGCCAAAAAGGAACAAAAAGCCGCTGAAAAGGAAGCCCGTAAAGCAGCCAAAGAAACCGCGAAACTGAAAGCTTCCCGTGAAAACGGAAGAGTAGAGAATCCGAAAAAATCTTCTTTCCGGGAACGGGTGGATGCAATCTTACAGGAACAAAAAGCGCAGGATGCAGCAGCAAGCTATGAACCGGTTCCTGACAACCATGTAACCATTGTCATGCCTCAGGAAGAAGCGGTTCCCGCTAAGTCCGGTGAAGAAGCGGCGCTGGGTAATTATCTGAATCGGTAATCAGCTGCCGGAACAGCAGGAAAAGGAGGGAAGACTGTATGGCAGATGCACGAAGAGGCATAGTCATTACGGTTTTCAGTACGGCATCAGCCGTCGGTAAGACCTTAATAAGCATTAATATGGCAGCGGAACTGGCCAAACAGGGATACCGGGTCTGTCTGGTAGATATGGACCTGCAGTTTGGCGATGTCTGCAATTATCTCCAACTGCAGCCCCAGCGTACCCTGACAGACGCGGTGACGGCCCTGGAAACAGATAAGAATTCCTTTGCCGTGCAGGATTTTTTGACGACCTACGACAGATATGATGTTCCGTTTGGCGTAATGGCGGCGCCGTTGCGTCTGGAAGAAGCTTATAATATTCAAACGGCAAGCGTGAAAGAAGTGTTGCTGCAACTGCAGCTGCGTTTTGATTTTGTCGTTATCGATACAGCTTCCATGTTCAGTGATATCAATTTGACGGCCATGGAATTAAGTACGATTGTTACGTTCCTGGGTATTGTAGACTTTATTCCTACTATCAAAAATATGAAGAGCGGCCATGATTCCATCCGTGAGATGGGCTTTGACGTTAATAAGATCCGAATGGTGCTGAACCGCAGCAATTCCAAGACACGTATCGATTTGCAGGATGTGGAACAGTTGCTGGGTTCGGAGTTTTACCATATACTTCCCAATGATTTCGGGGCGGCCCAGCGCTCTATCCAGACGGGTTGTCCGCTGGTGCTGGACAGCAAAGCCACACCCCTGAAAACGGAGATGAGGAACCTGGTGGCGCGGTATACGAACCGTCCCCTGGAAAAAGCTAAAGAAGATAGCGTTTCCTGGTTTAAAAAGATATTTCAATAGGCAGGTGCTGACGTATGGCATATCGGGTCATTTTAGTGGAAGGCAACCAGCAGATGCTGGAACGTCTGTCCGGTGTTATCCGCAGCGCGCGGGAATTTGAACTGGCAGCACGGTATCAGCGGGCTGGCGATGCCCTGGGACAGGGCAGCGTATTTAAACCGGATATTGTTTTGGTAGACATTGACAGCAACGATAATGTTTCCTTATTAGAAGATTTTGTGGCCACTTTCAGCGCGGCTTCGGTATTTTGCCTTAGCGACAAATGGACGCCCAGCGATTCAGAAGTCATTGCCAAAGCAGGTGCCAGGGGCTTTCTGATTAAGCCCTTTACCGCAGATGAACTGCAGGAAGCTGTTGCCACCTTTGCGAAAACCGGTATTTCCGCCGGGGCGGAAGTATTTTCCTTTTTCAGTTCAAAAGGCAAAAGCGGAAAAACAACATTGATCTCCAACCTGGGTTTCAGCCTGGCCCAGAAAACCGGGCAGCAGGTAGGCATCATTGATGCGGATGTGCAGTTCGGGGATATGGCGGTGTTTTTAAATGTAGCTCCCAAAACCACGATTCTGGAAGCGGCCCGGGATATTAATTTCCTGTCACCGGTCACCCTGAACGGGTATTTCGCGCCGGTAGATGATAATCTGCGGGTGTTGTGCGGCACCAGCCGTCCGGAATATGCGGAGCAGATTGGTATAAAGAACTTCACGGAAATAATCGCCATGGCCCGGAGTATGTTCCGGTATATTCTGATTGATCTGCCCCAGGGCTTTAATCCTATTTCCATAGCTGCGGCGGAAGCAAGTGATGTGACGTATCATACTGCTATGATTAACGGTGGGTTTGAGATACAGCATATGCAGCGTGCTCTGGAAATCTTCAAGGCCTGGCCTGATTACGAAAATCGTGTAAAGACGATTTTTACCCGTGTATCTCCCTGTGATAAGGAAGAACGGCATAAGCTGTCCCAGGCTCTGGGATATCCGGTAGCGGCTATCATTCCCAATGAATATATGCTGGTTTCCGCAGCGGCCAATAACGGACAGATGGCTATGCGGGTAGAGCCTGATTCCATGTTTGCCCAGACAGTGAACCGTTTAGCGGATGACATTATCGGCAAGACGCATATAAGGTGGGGAAATCCATGATTATCTTTGTTTCAATTCTTACAGCCGTTCTTTTGTTCTTTCTTATCCTGTTGATGCTGGAATACCGCAAGCGGACCAAGCGGGCCCTTTCCCGGCGTATGCATTATTATGCCGGAGACATGGACGCCCTGGAAGGGAAGAAAGACGACAGGACGCTTGGGGAAAAGTTTATGGACTGGCTGCGGGAGACCGGTCAGCAGATGCAGAAGGCCCGGCAGGGCAAAACTCTGGATCTGCGGATGCGGAAAGCGGGCCTTTCCCTGCTGGGTACCGAGTTTCTGATCATATTGGCGCTGAGCGCGGCGTTGGGTTTTGTAGTGGCCTTTATTCTGTCGAAAAAGCTGTATCTGGCTGTTTTAGTGGCAGTATTTGTCATGATGATGGAATGGGTCTATGTTTTAGTACGAACCCAGCGTCGGGAGGCTTTATTCCGCAATCAGTTGGGAGACTGTCTCACCATGGTGGCCAATGCCATGCGGGCCGGATTCAGCTTTTTGCAGGCCATGGATTTGATTGCCAAAGAAATGGAACCGCCCATCAGTGAAGAATTTAAACATGTCATGCGGGATATCAGCCTGGGCACTTCCATGGAGCGGGCCCTGGAGGACATGGACAAGCGGGTTGGCAGTCCGGACTTTTCTCTGGTAGTAACGGCGGTGTTAATCCAGCAACAGGTGGGCGGTGATTTGGCCCGGATCCTGGATACCATCAGTGAAACCATACAGGACCGTATCCGCATGCGACGGGAAGTGCAGACGCTGACAGCCCAGGGGCGGATTTCCGGATGGGTGCTCGCTGCCTTACCGGTGGCTATGTGTATCTTGTTAAATGTTATCAGCCCCGGCTATCTGGACCCTTTGTTCAAAGAGAGAATCGGGCAGATGGCTATTGGCGGCGCTATAGTTCTGATAATTATAGGGTTTATTATCATCCAGCGGATTGTAGATATAGAAGTTTGATGTTGGAACGATGAAAGAACATTAGTAAAAGGAGTATCAGAGCGTTGTTACTACTGAATACGTTTTATAGGGAAAATGGACAGGGGATTGTAGAGTATGCTATTTTGCTGGCTTTTGTAGTTGCTGTGGCTGCATTCCTGTTTACTCAGGCCGGCTTAAAAGATGAAGTGACGGCGACCTTCAGTTCAACGGCGTCGATTCTCCGCAGCTGATGTTTAAGCGGATTTCCGCTTTTGCATATACATGTACATGTATTCAAATTTTCCGGAAAGGAGGGTACCTTGTTATGTTGATTTCCATGAGAAAGTACTTTAAGGAAAAAGGTCAGGGCATCGTAGAGTATGCAGTGCTGTTAGCTTTCGTAGTAGCCATTGCTGCTTATTTATTCAATAACAGCGGCATTAAAGACGAAGTTACTGCTACTTTCCAGTCTACTCAGTCCATGCTCCAGATGCGTACGAGCCAGTAATTTGAATTGTTTTTGGTCTCCTGCTGCTTTGCAGGAGACCAATTCCGGATTTTATTCAGGAGGAAGAAATGAAAAAGCTAAAGCAAAAAGGACAGGCTGTTATCGAGTTTGCGGTGGTGCTTCCTCTGTTCTTACTTTTTTTATTTGGCATCATATATAGCGGTATGCTGTTTTATGACTATATTTCGTTAAGTAATTTAGCCCGTTCCGCTGCCAGGGAAGCAGCGATTGTGCAGAATCTGACCCCTGATAAAATAGGCGAAATTGAAACATATTATTCGGGAATGACAACGAACCTGTTAACCCATTTATATGAGCCCAAACCCAAAAACGCGGGAGATTCTGTATTTAAAGTGGAACTGAATACCCCTTCCGGTGAAGATCCGAGTATTGAGGTAACCGTAAGAATGGAACGAAACGTTTCATCAGGCTTACTTGAGATTGTGTTGCCGGAAGATTATACGATTATATATTTTATGAGAAGAGATGAACAGTCCGGTGGAACCACATAAAGGTATAACACCAGCTGGGTAATATATATATTTTTTTTGTTATTTTTAGTTATGAGAGTGTTTTGACAGTGTTCTGTTAATAAACGATAGCGGATTGAGGTGTCGTCAATGTCATTATTGTTGGAGCGTCTTGGGTGTCCGGCCGGACAGCCTATTCAGCAAAAGGTCATATTCGGAGACCGGAAAACCGAGGCAAATGAGGATAATTATCAGGATCTTAAGCTTTCGATCCATCGCCGCATTGTAGAAGAGATGACGCCCAAGGAACAGCAGTTCCTGGCCAATAACCAGCATTCCCGGGCTGAAATGGAAGAACTGATTGCTTCTTACTGCCAGCGGGTGTTGGAAGAGAGTGCTACACCAGTGCCGCGTGGAGAACGGGCCCGCATTGTTTCGGACATTTGCGATGAAATCCTGGGCCTGGGTCCCATTGAACCGTTATTGAAAGACGAGTCCATTACCGAAGTTATGATTAACGGACCGCAAAAGATTTTTGTGGAACGAAAAGGTAAAATCCAGCTGACCAATGTGCAGTTCCATGATAACGCCCATCTGATGACTATTATTGAGCGTATTGTGGCTCCCCTGGGACGGCGTATCGACGAATCGTCCCCGTTGGTGGATGCCCGCCTGGCCGACGGTTCCCGTGTCAATGCCATCGTTCCGCCCCTTTCCCTCATAGGGCCTTGTGTTACGATCCGTAAATTCACGAAGGATCCTCTTTCTGTGAATGATCTGATCAGCTTTGGCACTCTGAGTGAAGAAATGGCAGAATTTCTGCGGGCCTGCGTGAAAGCCCGCCTGAATATTATGGTATCCGGCGGTACCGGTTCCGGTAAAACCACAACGCTGAATGTGCTTTCTTCTTTTATACCTAACAATGAACGTATCGTAACTATTGAAGACGCGGCCGAATTACGTCTGCAGCAGGAACATGTGGTTACCCTGGAATCCCGACCTGCAAACCTGGAAGGAAAAGGCGCCATCACCATTCGGGACCTGGTCCGCAATGCTTTGCGTATGAGGCCTGACCGGATCATCGTAGGCGAAGTTCGTTCCGGCGAAGCGCTGGATATGTTACAGGCCATGAATACCGGTCACGACGGCTCCCTGACTACCGGTCATGCCAACAGTCCCCGGGATATTTTAAGCCGTTTGGAAACCATGGTGCTGATGGCCGGTATGGATTTACCGGTACGGGCTATCCGGGAGCAGATTGCTTCCGCAATTGACTTGATTATCCAGCAGACCCGTATACAGGATGGCAGCCGCAAAATTACGTATGTAACGGAAGTGCAGAAAATGGAAGGCGATACCATTGTCCTGCAGGATCTGTTCAGGTATGTACAGACGAGTATTGATGAGAACGGTAAGTCGGTAGGTTATTACGAAGCAACCGGGTTGCAGCCTATGTTCCTGCAGAAGTTTAAGATGAACGGCGTAGAATTACCGAAGGGTTTTATGCAGCAAGGGCCCGGTAGATTTGAATAGGAGTGAATAGAATGATTCTGGGCATTTCCGTGCTGGCTGCGGTTTTGGTTTTGTTGATCATATTCCTTATCATGAGGTCAAAACTTGCGTCAGGCGATCAGGTTCACCAGCGTCTGAAAGATTTGGGCGGCAATACTGCCAAATCCCATGATGAAGAACTGGAACGTATGTCCTTTATGGAGCGTACTGTTAAACCGTTCTTGTGTGATGTGGGGAATTTTTTGGTGCGTTTTGCGCCGTCCAGTATTCACGACTCAGTTGAACATAAAATAATGTTGGCCGGAAAACAGAATATTTGGAGTGCCAACACTTTTATTGTGCTGTGGCTTTTAAGCCTGGTTGCTTTCTTTTTCCTGGCTCATGTAATGTTTTCCAAGAATCCGAATTTATCTTATATACAACGGGTTGTATTTTACTGGTTGTTTGTGGCGATAGGGGCGTTGTTTCCGTTTATGGTCATCAATTCCATTATACGGAAACGGCAGAAACTGATTGCCAGACAATTGCCGGAAGTGCTGGATCTGTTAAGTGTCAGCGTACAGGCCGGCCTGTCCTTTGACGGATCCGTACGTCGCGTTGTGGAACGTATGACAGGCCCGTTGATTGATGAGTTTAAGCGGGTGTATCAGGATGTGCAGATGGGCGCTCCCCGGGCCCGGTCGCTGCAGGCTATGGCGCGGCGTTGCGATGTGGACGATGTCTATTTGTTTATTACGGCAGTAGTGCAGGCGGAACGTTTAGGCACCAGCATGGGAAAGACCCTGACCAATCAGGCGGATAATATGCGGGAGCGGAGAAAACAAAAAGCGAAAGCGGAAGCCTTGAAGGCACCTGTCAAGATTATATTCCCATTGGTAATTTTTATTTTCCCGGCGATTTTTGTTGTGGCATTATTACCGCCTATCCTGTCGGCGTTGAAAAGTGCGGGACGGTAAAACAGGAGCGTATGGTTCAGAAGTTTTACTGTTCAATATCTTGATTACAGGAATTTAAAATGAAAACTCAAAAAGTTTATATACAAGGAGCACCGCAAGGTGCTCCTTTTTTAAAAATGATGGTCGCAGATACGTTTTTCCTGCGGCTGCGTGGTCTGATGTTCCGCAAGATATTACCGTCAGCGACCGGATTGCTGCTGGCTCCCTGTAACAGCGTGCATATGTGTTTTATGCGTTTTGCCATTGACGTGGTGTACATGGATAAAGAGTTTAACATTATAAAAATAGTAAATGATCTTCGTCCCTGGATCGGCCTGAGCATGTGCAGTACGGCCTGGGCGGTCATGGAAATGACTGCGGGAGAAGCGGAACGCTGCGGTCTTGCAGTTGGTCAAAAACTGATCAGAGAGGACCTTTAATATGAAAGTTGTTTTATTAGCCGGTGGATTTGGAACCCGGATATCGGAACAATCGCAGTTTAAACCGAAACCCATGCTGGAAATCGGCGGGAAACCGATTCTCTGGCACATTATGAAAGAATACTCCTATTATGGGTTTAATGAGTTTATTATTTGTGCCGGTTATAAGCAGCACATGATCAAAGAATGGTTTGCGGATTATTTTCTTCATAACAGTGATATCACCTTTGATTTTACCCGGGGCCGTAACGATATGACAATCCATGACCAGCATTGTGAACCATGGAAGGTAACTGTAGTAGATACAGGACTGCATACCATGACCGGGGGGCGCATTAAACGGATTCAAAAATATGTTGGCAATGAAACGTTCATGATGACCTACGGTGACGGGGTCTGTGATGTAAATATCCAAAAACTGTTAGCGTTCCATCAGTCTCATGGCAAAATTGCAACACTGACAGCAGTAAAAATGGAGCAGCAAAAGGGTGTATTGGAAATAGACGGGTTTAATGCCGTAAGATCGTTCCGTGAAAAAAACACAGAGGACTCTTCTCCTGTAAACGCGGGGTATATGGTGTTCAATCCGGATATTTTTCACTACCTTGATAACGATGAAACCGTGCTGGAACGGAAACCGATGGAACGGTTAGCGGAAGAAGGACAGCTGATGTCTTATCTCTATAAAGGTTTCTGGCAATGCATGGACACGCAACGGGAAAAAGAGATTTTGGAAAAAATGTTGGAAGAAGGCAAAGCTCCCTGGGTAAAATGGGCAATGTAAATTGCGTTTATTGAAAACGTGCAGATATGTTTGAATTTGACTTTTTGAAAAGAAAATTTTATAAAAACAAAAAAGTTTTGATAACCGGTCACACAGGCTTTAAAGGTTCATGGTTCTGCCGGATATTGCTGAATCTTGGCGCAAATGTGACCGGCTATAGCCTGCAGCCGCTTACACAGCCGGATTTGTTTTCGCTTGCGGATGTTGAGAGCAAAATGAGAAGTGTGATTGGTGATATTTGTGACCTGCAGCAATTGCAACGTGTTTTTGCAGAGGCACAACCGGAAATCGTGTTTCATCTGGCAGCGCAGCCTATTGTCAGGGAAAGTTACAAAGATCCGCGTTATACCTATGAAACCAATGTGATGGGTACGGTGAATGTGCTGGAGTGTGTGCGGCAAACTCCAAGTGTAAAAAGTTTTCTGAATGTGACAACGGACAAAGTGTATCTAAACAGAGAAAGAGCAGAGGGTTACAGGGAAGATGAACCGTTAGACGGTTTTGATCCGTATTCCAATTCCAAATCCTGTTCGGAACTGGTAACGCACTGTTATAAGAAAAGCATTTTTGCAGATGGTAAGACTGCCATTTCTACAGCCCGGGCCGGAAACGTAATTGGCGGCGGAGATTTTGCAAAGGACAGAATTATTCCGGACTGCGTACGCGCTATGCAGGCCGGTGAAACAATTAAAGTACGAAATCCTCATTCCATTCGTCCGTATCAGCATGTGCTGGAACCGCTGGCAGTGTATCTGATGATTGCTGCCTGGCAGTTTGATAAAGGTTGTTATGCAGGATATTACAACGTTGGCCCTGACAACTGTGACTGCATTACAACCGGTGAATTGGCAGAGTTGTTTTGCAAACATTGGGGCTCGGAAGCCAGGTGGGAAAGCAAAGAGGAATTCAATGCGCCCCACGAAGCAAACTTTTTGAAATTAGACTGCAGCCTGTTAAAGAAAACCTTTGGCTGGCAGCCCCGCTGGCATATTGAAGAAGCAATACAAAAAACTTGTGCGTTCAGTAAAGTGTGGCTGCAGGGCGGGAACATTCCTGCAGAAATGGATAAAGAGATTGACGAATTCTTTGGAGAAACGTAATCATGGCGGACTGGCAAAACGAAGCGGAAGCAAGAGAACAGATCAAAGCGTTGGTGAGCGAGTATTATCGAACGTTTAAAAAAGATAAAGACTCTTTCAAACCGGGAGACCGTATCAGTTACGCCTCCCGTGTTTTTGATGAAAAAGAGATGTGTGCCCTGACAGACGCCATGCTGGATTTCTGGCTGACCACAGGACGTTTTGCCGAACAGTTTGAAAAAGAATTTGCGCAATGGATTGGCATGAAGTATGCTCACCTGGTGAACAGCGGATCTTCGGCCAATCTCATTGCGTTTTCTGTTTTAACGGCGCCGGAGTTAGGGGAGCAGCAAATTAAACGCGGCGATGAAGTGATCACCGTGGCCTGCGCATTTCCTACCACTGTAGCGCCCATCTTGCAGTATGGGGCGGTTCCGGTATTTGTAGATGTGACGGTTCCGCAGTATAATATAGATGTGACAAAGCTGGAAGATGCATTGTCGCCGAAAACCAAGGCCGTGATGCTGGCCCATACCCTGGGCAATCCTTTTGATCTGAAAGCAGTCAAAGCTTTTTGTGAAAGACATAACCTTTGGCTGATTGAAGACAACTGCGATGCCCTGGGTTCGCAGTACACCATTGATGGAACCACAAAATTTACCGGAGCCTGGGGCGATATCGGCACCAGCAGTTTTTATCCTCCGCATCACATGACCATGGGCGAGGGTGGTTGCGTATATACGGATAACCCGCTGTTGCATCGGTTGGTTTTATCCTACCGCGACTGGGGACGGGACTGCATCTGTCCGTCCGGACACGATAACTTCTGCGGTCACCGTTTTGACGGTCAGTACGGTCAACTGCCGGCAGGTTATGACCATAAGTATGTTTACAGCCATTTCGGATATAATTTAAAAGTGACAGATATGCAGGCCTCCATCGGCTGTGAGCAGTTGAAGAAGTTTCCGGCTTTTATAGAACGCCGCCGTCACAACTGGGAACGGTTGCATAAAGCACTGGAAGACGTGCAGGATAAACTGATTTTGCCGGAACCTGCAGAAAACAGCAGACCGTCCTGGTTTGGATTTTTGATTTCCGTTAAACCGGAGAGCGGTTTGGAACGCAATAAAGTAACACGTTATATTGAAAAACATAACATTCAAACGCGTCTGCTGTTTAGTGGCAATTTGATCAAGCATCCCTGCTTTGATCCGATTCGCGGAACAGATGCTTATCGGATTGTTGGAGATTTGGATAAAACTGAGTTTATAATGAACAACACGTTTTGGGTTGGAGTGTATCCGGGCATGACGGATGAGATGATTGAATACATGGCAAAGTTTATAAAAGAAGCAATCGGGTAAAATAAGAAAGGTTTGTGCAACTGCACTTTGGACTTAAGAGATGAATATAGCTATTATAATTGCTGGTGGAATAGGACAACGTTTTGGCTCAAATATTCCAAAGCAGTTTATTCAGGTTAATAATCAACCGATTATTTTATATACCCTTCGAATATTTCAAAATGCAAGTAGCATTGATAAAATAGTAATCGTATGCGTTGATGGTTGGCAAGAATTTGTTTATAAACTAACGTCTGATTATAAATTACGCAAAGTTGTTGCTGTAATTAAAGGTGGAAAATCAAGGTTTGACTCTGTTTACGAAGGAATAAAGTTTTGTAAAAAGAATTACAACGATAATGATATTCTTATTATCCATGATTCTGTCCGACCTTGTATAACAGAAGCACTTATATCTGATAGTATAAAGAAAGCTCAAGAGTATGGTGCTGCATTAGCTACAGATATTTGTTATGATACAATGTTTGTCAGTGAAGATGGGAAACAAGTTGATTTTGTTTATCCGAGAAATAAGTTGTTTAAAGGGCAGACACCGGAATCTGTTCGATTAGAGCTAGCTTCAAAGTATTACGAGAAAGCTATTTCAGGCAACTTAAAAATTGACTCTCCTACAGAATTATTTATGTGGGCGGGACATAAAGTTGGTTTTTCTTTAGGTAATAAGTTAAATATTAAAATAACTACAAAAGAGGATATTTGTATATTTAAATCAATAGTTGGGAATTATATTAAAGAATAAAGATTGTTATATTAATTATATAGTGCTATGGTTTTTGGTCAAAAATAGTTGATGGAGATAAAAGGTGAAAGCTTTAAATTTGCATGCAGTTGGGGATCTACGATTTGAAGAAGTTACATTACCTCATCGAAATAAAGAAGAGGTAACGTTGCGGATCAAAGCATCTGGAATTTGCGGGAGTGACATTCCACGTATTTTTTCTAAAGGAACATATCATTTTCCGACTATTCCAGGGCATGAATTTGCAGGAATAGTTGTTGATGCAGACGAGTCTGAATTGCTGGGTAGGCGTGTAGCAGTATTTCCATTGATGCCATGTGGACATTGTGCCAGTTGTCAGGTTGGTGAATATGAATTATGTAACCAATATGATTATTACGGGTCTCGTAGAAATGGAGCATTTGCAGAATTTTTAAATGTAAAAAAAGAAAATTTGGTTATTATTCCTGATACTGTTCCATTTGAACTTGCTGCATTGTGTGAACCGGCATCAGTAGCCTTACATGCGCTGCGTCGTGGAAATGTTAAGGCAATGGAAACTGTTGCGATTTATGGCGTTGGCCCAATTGGTTTGATATTGGCTAATTGGGCGGTTCTGATGGGAGTAAGCAATATTGTTATGATAGCGCGGGATAATGAGAAAATAATGATGGCTAAAAAATTAGGTTATGCGCATGCAATAAACTGTCGCGAAATAAATCCTGTCGAATACATTCAGGAGTTAACTAATGGAATCGGAGCGGATGTGTGTATTGAAGGAACTGGTAATAGTGAACCTCTTAATAATTGTTTAATGTCTTGCCGAAAACTCGGTACAGTAGTTTGTATGGGAAATCCGACAGGCGATATTCATCTTTCGCAGGATGCTTATTGGATGATTTTGCGTAAGCAACTAACTTTAACTGGTACATGGAACAGCAGTTTTAACGAATTGTATAATGACTGGAAAGATACGATAAAAGCAATTGATTCAGAGAAACTAAATCTGTTCCCACTAATAACCCATCGTTTTGTTCTTGCTGATTACAAGAAAGCATTTAAAATAATTAAAGATAGAACAGAATATTTCTGTAAAATTATGTTTATAGATAGTTAAGTATTATATAGTTCGGTTTGCTGTAGAATATAAGTTTTTGTAATTGGTATTGCTAATAAATGGCAATAGAACGGAGAAAAAATGTGTTTGCCGGGAAAGATTTCAGCTTCAATGATGTGTGCCAGTTTGCTTAACTTAGAGGATGATATTCGACAATTGGAAAAAGCGGGCGTTGAGTATTTACATATTGATATTATGGATGGTGTCTTTGTTCCCAATATTATGCTTAGCAATTCTTTTATCCGGGCCGTACGTTCAATTACGGGATTGCCGTTAGACATTCACTTGATGATTACACAACCGGAAAACAAATTAGAGTGGTTTGATATTCAGGAAAATGATATTGTTGCAATACATTATGAGTCAACATCTAACGTAGAAGGTACTTTGCAGATGATTGGGCACTTAGGTGCACATCCAGCGGTAGCGTTAAGTCCGGCAACGCCTATTGAAGTCATTTCCTATTTACTAGAAGATTTATATATGGTTAATATTATGGCTGTGAATCCTGGTTTTTCTGGTCGTACTATGGTTCCTATGACATTGCAAAAAATCAACGATACCCGTGATTTCTTAAACAGAAAAGGAAAAACTGATATAATGATAGAAGCTGACGGAAATGTGACATTTGAACACGCCATGGAAATGAGAAAAGCAGGTGCAGATATGTTTGTAGGAGGCAGTTCCAGTTTATTTGATCCGCGTTATTCTATTACAGAAGCCGTGACAAGATTAAGAAATAGCATTTTATAGTGTTTTTAATATTGATATGTATTTTTTATGATAATTACAAGTCATTTGATTAGTAGTTTGCTTATGGGAAAACATTTTGTGAAAGGAATGTATGATTTGTCTAATATAATCATATATAATCTCAAAATATGAATTTTTATTTTTTTATAATATATATTTTCTTTGTAATTTGTATCTTTGTTCCTACAACTGCATATGCATATCTTGACCCAGGGACTGGCAATGCTTTAATATATGTTGTTTTAAGTTTAGTTGGGGCTTTTTTATATTTTATCAAAGGGTTATATTATAAAATTGCTGGCAAAAAAGGAAATGACATTGAAACTTCCTCTTCTGAATTTGGTTATATAGTTATCTTTAGTGAGGGGAAAGCTTACTGGCATGTTTTTAAACCGATAGTGGAACAACTAATAGAAAAAAAACAGAAGTTTTCATACTATACTATGGACTTGGAAGACCCTTGTTTGTTGATTGATAATGAATATTTGAATAATTGTTATGTTGGCGAAGGTAATTCGGCGTTCTATAAAATAAGTAATATTAAAGCAAACATTATGCTTTCTACTACTCCCAATATTGGTTCAAAAGATTATCCAATATCCCGGTCAAAAGGCATTAAAAAATTGATTTTTACTTCTCACTCATTTGACGATTATTCTTTTTACCGCCGTGGTTCGTTAGATAATTATGATGCGGTTTTTTTAGTTGGTAAATTCGAAATCCCGATTATTAAGAAACTTGAGAATGTCAGAAATTTGAAGGATAAAGAGCTAATACCGGCCGGTCTTCCTTATTTGGATGAACTAATTGAAAATAACTGCAAGTCTTATGATGATAAAGAAGATAAAAAAAGTAATAATATTACGGTGTTATTGGCGCCTTCTTGGGGTAAAAAAGGCTTTTTAAGTTATTATGGGGTTGATTTTATTGAAAGGTTAGTAAAGCAGAATTATGATTTAATTATTCGTCCTCATCCGCAATCTTTAAAAGTTGATAAAAAATTGCTGAATGGCTTAAAAGAAAAACTTAATAAATATCAAAATGTGTTTTGGGACTATAATGCTGATGGGTCAAAATCATTTCAGAAAGCAGATATTTTGATATCTGATACATCAGCAGTGCGTTTTGATTTCGCTATCGCGTATCAAAAACCGTTTATAAAAATGCCTATTTCTGTTTCCAGTGAAGCATTACAGGATTTTGAAATATCTGATATAGGATTCTCATGGAACGAGCAAGCGCTTGAATCAATAGGTTTTGGTTATCTTCTTAAAGAAGATGAAATTGAATACATTGATAAAGTAGTGACACAAGTTTTGCAAACAAAGAATGAAAAGACAATAGAAAACTTTAAAAATGATAATATTTACAATGTAGGATTATCCAAAGTAGTTATTTCAAATTATATAATTAATGAAAATGTTAAGTTGAATCGAGAGAAGAAAGATGCATAGCTTTTTGTATATTTTGGAGTCTGTTTATAGCTTTTTATATTTTGAAGCCTACAACATTACGGGTAATTATGGTAATGCCTTAATTTTATTATCTTTTTTTTCTTTTATTATTCTATTTCCATTTAATAGAAAAGCTCTCCAAATTCAGAATAAAGAATGGAAAATAAAGTCCATAATTGCACCTCAGATTGAGAAAATAAAAATCAATTACAAAGGGCAGGAACAGTATAAAAAACTGCAACGTTTGTATCATCGTTATTCTTATCATCCATTATATTCTATACGTTCAGTTTTAGGAGTGGTAATTCAAATTCCATTTTTATCTGCTGCGTATTATATGCTATCTGGTTTACAAGAAATAAAAGGTGTTTCTTGGGGCATAATAACCGATTTAGGGGTACCGGATCAATTATTAGGTACTATTAATGTTCTCCCATTCATCATGACTTTTGTTACAGCAATATATGCCTTTGTTATGCCAAAACTTAATAGAAAAGAGCAAATACAAACTATAGTAATTGGTATTATCTTTTTAATGCTTTTATATTCCGCCCCATCAGCTTTATTAATTTTTTGGACGTGCAATCTTTTATGGTCTTTGTTATATTGCATTTTAAGGGAAAAATTGCAAGGGGTTTCAGAATTCTTTGAAGAAAATGAGATAGCCTTTCATATTATATTTACATTAGTCATAACTGTTGGCATGCTCGTTCCTTTGGAAATATATATAAAAAATGCCAGTCAATTGTGGTTTGGTTTGAAAGATCTTTTAAAGTTTGTTATTGAGGATACGGTAAAGTATGGGGTAACTTTGATTATTATTTATATTGTTTGTTGGTATAAAAAGGTCAGGTGCATTTACCTATCTTTGGCTTTAGGAGTTTTATTCGGTATTTTTTTACAGAGTTACATAATAGGAATCAATTATGGTTTGTTTGATGGCCATCAGATAAAATGGAGTGATTATTCATTTCAAGGAGTATTGAATACGACAATATGGCTTTTCTGCCTGTTTGGTGTTTTTGCGCATTTTAATAGAATAAAATTTGATTATAGTCATATAAGAAGAATAGTTAAGCCAGTTTTATTTTGTATTATTTTAACTCAATGTATTGTTTTATTATATAATTTTTCAAAGTATCCTTTGCCAAAGAAAGCTTTTCAACGTAACGAATCTATGAAAGTTCTTACTACAGAGGATATATTTACTATTTCATCCAGAAAGAACATTGTTATTTTTTTGTTAGATGCTTTTGATGCAAGTTTTTTTGAAAAGATACTTGTGGAAGAGCCACAGATAGTTGAACAATTAAAAGATTTTACGTTCTATCCTGACACAACATCTTTGTATGGTTATACGGAATATTCATTGCCACAAATTTTGACTAGTAAAATCTATCGAAATGATATGCCTTTTACCCAATATTTAGAAGATGCTTGGAAAGATAATATATACTACAAGCAACTCGTGGAAAAAGGTTTTGATATAAAGATGTACACCTACGGGGGTTATTTTTCTAAAGAAGCGCCTGTCAATAATCTAATTACTGAAAGAATTAAGATAAATTCTGATACAATGAAGAGTTTTAAAGACCTTGTTTTGTTTCGCATGTCCCCTCATTATGCTAAAAAAATGTTTTACGACTATGACCCTAATGCATGGAAGAAACTACTAGCTGATAAGAACAAAAAAGTTTATGAAGCTGATGATGGTCAGTTTTATTCGGATTTAAAGAAAGGTTTAGAATATATTGATGATAAAAACTGTTTCCGTTTTTATTATTTAATAGGTTCTCACTTTCCCTTTAAGTATGATCGTGATTTAAACTTGTTAAAACAATATAATGGAACGCAATATGAACAATCTATTGGTGTTATAAAGATTGTAATAGAATATATTAACCAAATGAAACGGAAGGGTGTATTTGACAACTCGATATTTGCTGTTATTGCTGATCATGGTCATGAGCATAATAAAGTTTTTAACAGACCGATATTTCTCTTAAAACAACCTAATGCTACTAATTCATCGATAAGAATTTCAAATGAATCCATTTCTTTTACGAATTTTATGGACATGCTTCTTCAGTCATTTGAAGACGAGAGAGTTGGCAGAAGATTTTCTTTAAATAAGAGGTATTTTTATTTTATTGATGAAGAAAAAGGATTTGTTGAATATCAGATAGTTGGAAATGCAAAAGATGAAGAATCTTGGCAAAAGAAAAAAATCTTTGCTAAATATAGTGGTGATCATAATAATTCATATAATTTGGGTCGAGATATTAACTTTACAATGTTTGGGGAGTCAACCAACTTTAAAAAAACCGGTTGGAGCGAACGCGAGGAAACACATGGTACTTGGTCGATTGGTTCAGATGCTGAACTGTCTTTTAAGATTAATGATTACAAAAAGCAAGATTTAAGAGTCAATTTTACGGCATTTTCTTTTTTGGCAGATTTGCCGTACAGGACAGCAAAGATTTATATTAACAAACAATACGTTACAGATTTGATTTTTGATAATAGAAAATCCTATTATTCTTTCAAAATACCTGCTTCATTGATGGATGACAATTTACTGAATATACATTTTACAATAGATAATTCAGATAGAGCAATTAATTACGAGAATAATGAAAAAAGACATTTAGGCATTTTTATGAAACGATTAAAGATTGAGGCGGCCAATTAACGGATTTTTTAACGCAAAGCCATAATTCTATAATCAGCGCTTGGCTGTTTAATGGCTTTCTATCGAATATGAGAGAAGGATTGAACATGAAACAACGTTACTTGCTTGACTGTACGCTCCGTGACGGGGGTTATATCAATGATTGGGAATTCGGCCATGATAACATTGTCAATATTTTTGAAAGACTCGTGGCGTCCGGTGTTGATGTAATTGAAATCGGCTTTCTGGACGACAGAAGAGCCTTTGATATTAACCGGAGTATCATGCCTTCAACAGAGTGCGCAGCGAAGATTTTAGGGAAACTGGATAAAAAGTCTTCAATGGTTGTTGGTATGATTGACTACGGTACCTGTGGTATTGAGAATCTTCAACCTTGTTCACAATCATATCTTGACGGCATCCGGGTCATTTTTAAAAAGAATAAAATGTATCCGGCAATGGAATACTGCCGGCAGGTGAAAGCGCTGGGGTATAAAGTGTTTGCGCAGCTTGTTTCTGTGGGCAGTTATTCTGACGGAGAGTTGTCGGAGGTAATCCGGCTAGCAAATGAGGTTAAACCTTTTGCAATATCGATGGTGGACACTTACGGTCTTTTGAATCCCAAGGCACTGCAGCATATTATGAAAATAATTGATGAAAGCTTGGATCCGGAAATTGTTCTTGGCTTTCATGCCCATAATAATTTCCAGCTTGGCTATACAAATACTGTTGCGGTTTTGGAATATAATACAGCCAGGGATGTTCTGGTAGACGGAACATTGTATGGTATGGGTAAGAGCGCTGGCAATGCACCCCTTGAATTAGTGGCCATGTATATGAACGAGCATCACGGGAAGCACTATGTGGTCACTGAGATGCAGGAAGCCATTACCAGCAGCGTTATGGATTTTCAGAAGCGTTCGCCCTGGGGTTATCAGTTGTTTTATTACATTGCAGCCTCAAATAAGGTCCACCCCAACTATGTGTCTTATCTGATGAATAAAAGAACACTGTCTGTGACTTCCGTTAATGCGATCCTTAAGAGGATTCCAGAAGATCAGAAGCTGGAAAAGAATATGAAGTTGATTGAACAGCTCTATCTCGATTATCAGAAACACGAGTGTGACGATCGGAAAGACATAGAAAAGCTTGCCGGGGAATTAAAAGGGAAACGGCTTTTAATCATTGGCCCGGGTTCAAGTGTGGGAACCTGCAGCGAAAGAATCAACGAGTTTATTAAACAGGAAAAACCTGTCGTGATTTCTATTAATTATATTCCGATGCAGTATCATCCGGATTATATTTTTATTACAAATGCAACAAGGTATGTGCAATCCACTTCAAAACTGCTTGAGAGCAACAACGCGGGTATCAAGGTGATAGCTTCGTCAAACCTGACGAAAAAGGTCAGGGACTTTGATTATGTAATTAATTATTCCGGTGTGATTGACGAAGCTGCGGAATTCCCGGACAATTCCATGTGCATGCTGATCCGCACATTGATGCGGTGCGGGTGCAAAGAAGTTGTTCTGGCGGGTCTGGATGGTTATACAGCAGACAGCATCAATTACTTTGATGTAGATAAAGAGTACAGCTTCTTAAAAGAAAAGGCTGCATCTCTGAATGACTACGCAAGAAAGTTCTTTGCCGGAATTTCCGACAAAATCCATGTAGAATTTTTAACTCCGTCGAAATATCAGACGAGGTGAAGAACGACATGAAGATTAAAGTTGCAAAATACATTTCCCGTTTTTTTGTTGATCATAATATTACGGATTGTTTCATGGTGACCGGCGGAGGCGCCATGCATCTGGACGATGCATTTGGACATCAGGAAGGCATGCATTGTGTCTTTAACCATCATGAGCAGGCTTGCGCGATAGCGGCAGAAGGATATGCCAGAGCGACAGGGAAAATAGCGGCAGTATGTGTGACAAGCGGCCCCGGTGGTACAAATGCGATAACCGGTGTGCTGGGCGGCTGGCTGGATTCCGTTCCCATGTTTATCATTTCCGGCCAGGTAAAAAGGGAAACCACGGTTTGGGCATGTCGGGAACTGAACTTGCGTCAGTTGGGAGACCAGGAATTTAATATTGTTGATTCCGTCCGCAACATGACGAAGTATGCCGTTATGGTTACGAATCCGCAGGAGATTGCCTATCACTTGGAGAAAGCGCTGTTTCTTGCGTTAAATGGCAGAGGCGGGCCGGTCTGGCTGGATATTCCGTTGGATGTGCAGGGAGCAAAGATAGAAACCGACACGTTACTGCATTTTGACGAAAAGCAGGAATTGCCGTGGATAACGCCGGAGGTTAAGCAAGCAGCGGTTGATATTATTTTACAGAAACTCAAAGGATCGAAGGCGCCGTTAGTATTAGCTGGTACAGGCATCAGTCTGGGCGGCGCAAGAGAAAAATTGCTGGCATTTCTTGATAAATATCAGATTCCTGCGGTTACAGCATGGAATGCTAATGATACAATTGCTTATGATAATCCGTATTATGTCGGCATGCCGGGTACGGTCGGGATTCGTTCCGGTAATTTTGCGGTACAGAACTGTGACCTTCTGATTAGTCTTGGCTGCAGGCTGAATATCCGCATGATCGGTTATAATCATTTTGATTTTGCCAAAAACGCGTTTAAAGTGGTTGTGGACATTGATAAGAGGGAACTGTGCAAGCCAACGATACAGGTTGACCTGCCGATTCATGCTGATGTCAGCCGGTTCCTTGATGTTATGCTTGCACAGGAATATGTGCCTCCTGAAAAACATGCGAACTGGCTGAGATGGTGTAAAGAACTGCTTGGCCGTTATCCTGCCGTAAGGAAAGAGTATTTTAATGCAGGAACAGGTTTGCTTAATCCGTATGTTTTCATTGATAAACTGTTTTCTCATCTCGTTCCGGATGACAGGATAATCTGCGGGAACGGAAGCGCCTGTGTCATTACGTTTCAGGCAGCAAAGATTAAGCAGGGGCAGAGAATGTTTACCAATTCGGGCTGCGCGGCAATGGGGTACGGTTTCCCGGCGGCGCTTGGCGTAGCAGTTTCCGACAACAGCCGCAGGACAATCTGCATTGACGGAGACGGAAGCATTATGATGAATTTGCAGGAGCTTGCTACCGTAGCTTATAATAAACTTAATCTAAAACTTTTTATTTTGGATAATAACGGGTATCTTTCGATTCGCCAAACACAGCGGAATTTATTCCAGCCGCCGTTTATCGGGATTGACAGCGACAGCGGCATAGGTTTCCCGGATTTTGAAAAACTGGCAGGGTCGTTTGATTTACAATATTTCCGCATTGACAATGAAAATAATGCGGATAAGTTATTAAAGACTGTTTTGGATTATGCTAAAGGCTGTATTTGTGAAGTGATCGTAGACCCGAATCAGAATTTTGAACCGAAATCTTCATCCAAAGTACTGCCTGACGGGTGCATTGTTTCCCCGTCGCTTGACGATATGAGTCCGTTTTTGCCCCGTGACGAGTTTGAAAAGATAAAATTTGACCAATAAAAGAAAATTAAGGGCTGGTTGCATCATGATAAAAAACGTGATATTTGATTTGGACGGAACTCTTTTAGATACAACAGAAGGTGTTTTGGAAAGCGTTAAATATTCTGCGAAAGAGCTAGGTTATTCGGGTCTTACTGATGAAGAATTACGGACTTTTATAGGACCACCAGTTCAGCTTTCTTTTAAAAAGTATTACGGCTGTGATGATAAAAGAGCGCAAATAGCGGCTGATTTGTTCAGAAAGTATTATAAAGACGCTGCTTTATTGAAAGCAAAACCGTACAATGGGATTTATGAGTTATGTGAGGCTTTAAAATCTCAAAATATAAAAATGGCAGTAGCGACTTATAAACGTGAAGATTATGCGCTGGCTCTGCTTTGCCATTTTGGTTTTGACAGATATTGCGTTTCAATGCATGGGGCAGACAATAACAACATTCTTAAAAAAGAAGATATTGTGGAACTGTGCAGAAAAGAATTAGGTGCGTTAAAAGAAGAATGCGTGCTTGTCGGGGATACTGAACATGATGCTGTCGGTGCATCCAAAGCAGGAATTCCGTTTCTGGCAGTTACATATGGATTTGGTTTTAAAACAGATAGAGACGTTCAAAGCTTTCCTAATATCGGTGTTGCGGGTTCGCCTGTTGAAATCGCAGATTTTTTGTTAAACAGAATAATGAATTATCATTAACACTATATTCTATAAGCGTTCAAAGGAACAGATTTCATGAAAACAGCAGTCATTACCGGGGCAACGGGCGCCATCGGCCGTGCGTTGATTACGGTTTGTATTAAAGCCGGGTACGCGGTCCTGACCGTCGTGCATCGCGATTCGCCGCGAGCTTTTGGGCTGAATAAAATTGAACATTGCCAGGTTTTGCGTCTGGATTTTTCTGAGTATGACAACGCGACGGAAGAAATGAAAAAGCAAAACATTACTGCAAAAGGATGTGAACTGTTTTTCCATCTGGCCTGGGTAGCCCCTTTTGGAAAAGACCGGGAAAACCTGCCGCTGCAACTGGATAATGTGAAAGCGTCCCTGGCTGCGGTTCGTTTTGCCAAAGAGTTGGGATGCACAACGTTTGTTGGCGCAGGCTCCCAGGCGGAATATGGCAGGGTAGGAGGAAAGCTTTCCCCGGATACACCAGCTTTTCCGGAAACCGGATACGGTATTGCCAAATTGTGTGCCGGTCAGATGACAAAACTGGCTTGTGAACAGACCGGCCTGAAGCATATATGGACGCGAATTCTGAGTGTATACGGACCACATGACGGAAAGCGGTCATTGATTAGTGTTGCAATCAATGATATGATGAAAAATAAAGATACTTCGTTTTCCCCCTGCGACCAGATGTGGGATTACATTTACTCAGTAGACGCAGCAAGGGCCCTTCTGCTTGTAGCACAAAAGGGAGAGCATGGCTGTGTGTATGTGATTGGCAGCGGCGAAGCGTATCCGCTAAAGGAATACATCCAAAAAATTGCGGCCGTTACCGGATATAAAAAAGAAATCGGTTTTGGCAAACGTCCGTATAATGATAAGCAGGTCATGTATTTACAGGCAGATATAACAAAACTGCAGGAGCTTGGTTTTAAACCACATGTTTCCTTTGAAGAAGGAATCAGAAGTATTATTGAAACGGAGCACGGAACAAACCGGGATTAGCAGGTACATTGTGAGTAAAAACTCGCTTTCATCCAAAGACAGTTTAATACAGTTCTTTAAGTTCGGTTTGGTGGGTCTTTCCAATACTGCCGTAGGGTTTGGCATCTATTATATACTGTTTTTTTGTGGCGTGAATTACCTGATTGCCAATGTAATTTCCTGGCTGGTCAGCGTGTTCAATGCCTTTTACTGGAACAATAAGTATGTTTTCCAATCCGGAAGCGGGTGGTGGAAAACGCTCTTCAGGACATACATTTCTTACGTCGCTTCTTTGTTGATAAGCACATTGCTGATGTATGTGCTGGTGGAGTGTCTGCAGGTATCGCCGCTTATTGCTCCGGTGCTTTGCCTTCTGGTGACAGTGCCTTTAAACTTTTTATTAAATAAATTCTGGACTTTTAGGTGAAAGGTTTTACCATGAAAACAATCAGTGTCCTCATTCCCTGTTTTAATGAAACGGATAATGTCGTTCCCATGAGCGAGGCGGTTGTGAATGAAATCACGACCAATCTTCCTCAATACGATTATGAGCTGATTTTTATTGACAATTGTTCTGTGGACGGCACCCGGGAAAAGTTAGAACAGATCTGTGCAAAGAACAAAAAAATAAAAGCGATTTTCAATGCCAAGAATTTTGGTCAATTTAATTCGCCCTTTTATGGTCTCTGCCAAACTTCGGGTGACTGTGTTGTGACCCTGTGTTGTGATTTCCAGGATCCGGTAGATCTGATTCCCCGTTTGGTACACGAATGGGAAAAGGGTTATAAAATCGTTTCGGCCATCAAGACGGAGAGCGAAGAGAACGGTCTGGTACGTTTTCTGCGCACTTGTTACTATAAGCTCATAAAAAAGATGTCCCAGGTGGAGCAGATCGAACACTTCACCGGGACAGGTTTATATGATAGGAGTTTTATTGATGTATTGCGCAACCTCCATGATCCGACACCTTTCATGCGGGGGATTGTGGCGGAGTTGGGACCGTTGCGTAAAGATATTCCCTATAAACAGCAAAAACGCCGCGCCGGCAGGACCCATAATAACTGGTATTCCCTGTACGATGCGGCGATGTTAAGCTTTACTTCCTATACAAAGGTTGGATTGCGTATTGCAACGGTGCTGGGGTTTATATTAGCATTACTCAGCTTTTTGGTAGCTATGTGTTACCTGGTTGCCAAACTGATCTGGTGGGATAAGTTCCCGTTGGGTACAGCGCCTATCCTCATCGGTATCTTCTTCTTTGGTTCAGTACAGCTGGCCTTCATCGGTCTGTTGGGCGAATATGTGATGAGCATTAATACCCGTGTCATGAACCGACCACTGGTAGTGGAGGAGAAGAGGATTAATTTTTAATAATATAGTAATTAGTTTAGTAGTATAATTCTTTTTTTCGGGGAAATGAAGAATGAATAAAAAAGGCTTAATTGTTCTTTTATTAATTTTTGTATTAATGTTCATATTGAATACATTCACCCCACTGTTATCAGACGATTATTTTTCTGCTTTTATTTGGCCCAGGCGTGTGCATCTGAATGATGTTTCGTATGAAGCTGTTAAAAGAATTTCCAGCATTGAAGACATTGTTAGCGGTTTAAGAGGATACTATAATACCTGGGGGGGGCGTGTTCCGGGGGGCTTTCCGGTATCCTTCTTCTTATGGCAGGGTAAAGAGTACTTTAATCCCATAAATGCCTTTATGATGACGGCTCTGGTAGCAGAAATCTACTGGTTATCGCACGAAGGGAAAGTTTCTGTTGACTTTAATCCGTCATATCTCATATGGATTTTTTTTGCTTTATGGGCTTTTAATGTTAGCTTTTTGGATACCTGTTTATGGCTTGCCGGTTCCAGTAATTATTTATGGATGCTGGTCATTGTTCTTGCTTTTTTAATTCCGTACATACGAAGTTACTTTGATGCAAATGCTTTTAATAATCACAATACCAAATTGGCAACAGGTATTTTCTTTTCAGGCCTTTTGGCCGGCTGGAGTCATGAAACAACGAACTGCTGGATAGTATTAATGTTGTTATATTTGTTATATGAAAGCTGGAAGAAAGGCGAATTAAGACTTTGGAAAGTTTCCGGTTTCACAGGCTTTTGGTTGGGCTATGCGTTACTGGCTTTTGCCCCGGGCAATTTTTCGCGGCTCCAGATGCAGCAGAATACAGACAGCGTTGTGATAGCCAGTGAACTGTTAAGCGCAAAAATCCTTGAACTTGTAACCATATTGTTTTTTCATTTTTTCATTTGGTATTTTATTGTCAGTTTTGTCTTTAAATACAAAAAGCAAAAGGAAAAATTCATCCATAAGGATACCGGATTATACCTGGTTATGGCGGGGTTGTTTATTCTGATTGCCTGTGGTTCCGGTCTCATGATGTTTTTTATTCCATCTCGAGGATTACGGCCATCGTTTCTGAATCTTGTTTATTTAATCATTGCAACTGCTTTATTATTCCGGCTGCAGGAAGTTAACGGTGTATATGTGATTAATGACCGTGGGAAAGCTTTTTTAAAGTGTATCGGATACGCGTATCTGATTGTTACCATCTTCTTTTCCGTATGGGGCAATTATATTAATTATAATCACCTGCAAAACATCCTGGTCAGCGTGAAAGAAGCAGCAAAGCAGTCACCAAAAATGGTATTAGAAGTTCCGCCTTCGCTAACATCACAAAATGATATCTGGCTTTTTGGATCGGGTTTTCATTTGGTTCCGTTGCCGATTAGTAAAGACGAGAACTATGAAATCAATAAAACTTTTTCGTATTATTATGGTATAAAGGGAATAAAAATTGTCAAATAGATTGTCTGTTTATATATAAATTTTAGGGTTATCGCTACATCGTTTGAGTATTAACAACCATCGGCTGCATGATGCCGTTCTTTTTGGCACAATGCAGCCGGTTTTTTTGCATGTTTCAATTATATGTAAAATTATTTAAAAATATTTAAAATTACACTTGCATAAAGGCAATTCGTATATTAAAATAACAGTGGGTGATAGTAAGCCGATACTTAACAGGAGTTAAGCTTAAGCATATTGATAGATATTAAACAAGATTACCGGATAACTTGAAGGAGGTTGGATTATGTTTTTAAGAGCCGTGCTTCAGAGAATAAAAAAGGAAAAAGGCGCCATCATCGTAATGACTGCGATTGCGCTTCCTCTGCTATTAGGATTTGCGGGTCTTGGTTATGACGTGGGAAATTTGTATGTACAGAAAGCTAACCTGCAAAATATTGCAGATGCATCTGCACTGGCGGGAGCAGAGGTTTATAGAAATATAGCTACTAACAAAACAACATCAAATAATATCAGTGCAGACGATTCGTTTAACGATAGCAGCTATGCAACACAAAGACCCGGAAACGCTTCCTTCAGCACTTCCAATCATGGGGAAGCGGATAAATCAGCCTGGGATTATGTTGATAAGAATAAAGGAAACCATATGATTTCCGTAAACGGCCCCTTTGCTTTGGCAGGTAAGGTTTCGGTCCAGACAGATGAGGGACTGGCTCAAATAGACGGGGTTTACTATCGTGTACGCCTGTCAGAAGATGTTCCGCTGCATTTTCTGCCGCTGCTTCCGGGAATCGGAAAACGGCAGACAGTTGAGGCGGAATCCATTGTTGCGATTTCTACAGACACCGGTAGTGAGGCTACGGTTGAAACAACTTCCAATATCGAATATGTTAAAATATTTAATAATTTATTTAATTACAGCGGTACGATTGATGATCAAGCATCTTCGTCGACCAGTGCCAACACCTATAAAGCATCGGACCAGATAAACCTCCGGCTTTATAATTATATGATTTTTATGAATCATCAGTATTCCGGTGTTACAAGGGATTTAAACAGCAGTTCAATCTCTAACAGCAGTTCATATTATACTTCCAGTATGGATGATTATTATGAAAACTATCAGTCATATAAAAGCAGGCGTTTTGTAAATGTTCAGGTAGTACGCTCAGGGAATTTTACGGTAAACATTGACAATAATTTAGACCGTCCTTATTATTATCTTGAATCAAATGGAAAGTATTATACCTGGAATAACAGTAACGGTCATAAACGTTATGAAAACGGATACAATTACTTAACTGATGCCGGACTGAGAAAGGCGTTTCCGCTTCCGTTCTATCTCTACAGGGAAAATGATACCGGTAATACACCTGTAGGCAATACAACCATTAATGTGACAAAAAACACCAATACAGACTGTTATCCTGTTGTCCTGTATCAGTTCGATAAATTCAACAATACGACCACAACGGTAACAATCAACATTTCAAAGGATCAGATATTCCGGGGAATTATTTTGGCTACCCAGTCCAATGTAATCATAAATAATTATGGGACGTTTGAAGGGACTATTACCGGAAAAAATATAACGACTAACGGTACAGGATCATTTGTCCATAATAATTTTTTCCAGAACAAAGACGGTGAATATGCTGAGTGGTACGAAAACTATCTTGGTTTAAATTATGACGAAGATGGCAAGCCGGTTTATACCCAGGCCGAACTGACAGATTTTATACAACAGACTAAAACTGATAAGGCTAATATTTGGTTCTATAACGATAAAGGAGAAAAACAGGATCCGGCAAGCTTCAACACAAGCCAGGGTGGCTGGGGCGGCTGGGGCGGCTACGGCCCGGGGAGCGGCGGAACGCCGTCGAACGTGAAAAACGGATATTATGTTTTAGATAATTACGGTAATGAGGTGAAACTGACAAGCAAGGCGAATGTATCCTTCTACAACAGTATGTATTACAGATACTATGAAAACGGTAAGTTAAAACTGGATTTAACACAATATGAATACGGTTCACAGGAATGGTTTGAACACTTGAATAATGAAC
The DNA here is from genome assembly GCA_017405945.1 of Acidaminococcaceae bacterium. Taxonomy (GTDB): domain Bacteria; phylum Bacillota; class Negativicutes; order Acidaminococcales; family Acidaminococcaceae; genus Succiniclasticum. Next base: position 75,560 of record JAFQZL010000059.1, on the reverse strand, counting down.
AGAAAGCCCGGCTTGGTTACTTTTGGGAGTATTATTATGACGGGTATGGCGGGAAAAAAATGCAATGGATTTGGGCAAGACCTGTAACTACCACCTTTACTCATACCGTTGAAGGAACGGAAGCGTTAAAGAGCCTCAGGCTCATCAACACCAGAACCGAATCAAATCCCTTTAGTACTCAGGGATAATACTTTCATTCGTGTTTGGTCAGGGATTCATTTTTGATAAAATGATTGCAGATTTTTGAAAGGAGCCGTGCGTCATGAAACTTTTCATAAAAAAAACAATGGTTCTGATTGGTTTTACAGTATTTGTTTTTTCACCCTCTTGTTTCGCAGAATCTGCCGGTACAGTTTTTTTACAGAACAATATTTATTATCATTCAAGTGATGCTGTTAAATTGGCGAAGCCTGCGGATGGTATGACAGAAGTGCCGGTGGAAGAGCTGAAACATCATAAAAGCCCTGAAGACAAAAGATACAATGGAGAAGATGAAAAAGTTGATTCCGAAAAGGACAGCATTCAATAATCTGTGTTTTATACAATGTTGCTTTTGTCGTGAATTAATAGTGTTTTCGTTATAGACAAAAAAAGAAAGTGTATAAGCCGGCTGTTGTCGGTCTTATACACTTTCTTCTTTTTATTTCGGTGATACTTTGCCGTTTTGGATTTCCTGTTCCAGAAGCTTCAACGCGTGTTCATGTTTGCCCTCGCTGATGGTTCCGTCATCTAATGCGTCGGACAGGATCCTTCTGCATATGGAAACAAAGAACTGTGTGTCAAAATCAGGAACGCCTTTGCGAATGTAGTGTCCTGTAGAGATCTTGTCTAATAAGGCCAATATGACCTGGTCTGTGACGATTGCGCGATAGTCGGGTTCACCAACCATGTTTTTGGGATTTCTGGCAAGAGACAACAAGTCTTTTTCAACTTGTACGAGCAGGCTGTCAAATTCTCTTCCGAAATGGGTATCGTCATTCGCTGCTATTTCGTAGTTGAACTTTTCACGAAGTCTGGCAAACTCGGCTTTAAAGCTGAACTCGTGAATATTATTCTCCTGTTGGATAGCATATTCGTCTGTTTCATCCGGATTTGCGGTCTTATAAACTTTATACAGATAATTCAGTATCAGGATAATGACGACAATTAAAACAGCAGTTATCCCCATAGAATAATCTTCGCTAAGGTCAAAAAATGAGACAAAAGCAAGATTGAGCAGAAACGCTGCTGCGAGAAATAATAGCAGTATGACAGGCGGGCTGGCGGTTTTCATTATGGATTTGCTCTCCTCTGATGAATAGAAAAAGGAATATTTCCATACTAAATTTTCAATAAACAAAATAACTGATTTTATTGTATTGCATTTTGCCGATTTACGCAAGTGCAACTGTTTCTGTTTTTTGTCCGAACCCCTTGCTGCCGGAACATACTGTCCCGCCGGCTGCAGAAAGAACCCATCCACTGTTTTTTTGATAAACAACTTGAAATATGATATAATATATTCATCATTAAATGCTTATCCTGCGAAGGGAACCGGTCTGGATTTGAAACAGGACATTTTTTTCGGAAAGGAATGGATCATTATGTTGTCAATGGAAAAATTAAAAGAGTATGGCGTTAAGACCAATACGGGTCTGGAACGTTGCTGCAACATGGAAGCGTTTTATTTTAAAATGATTACCGCCAGTGTCAACGATGCAAATTTTGAAAAACTGGGTAAGGCGCTGGAAGCGAATGACCTGGAAGCGGCTTTTGAAGCCGCCCATGCCATTAAAGGCGTCGCGGGCAACCTGGCGCTGGATCCTTTATACGATGCGGTGTGTGAAATGGTAGAACCCTTACGCAGCAGGAAGGAAATGGACTACACGGGCATGTATAAAAAGATTATGGAAGAAAGAGACCGGCTGGCGGCTATAATCTGACCGGGGAACGGTAAACAGGCAGGGGAGAAGGAACGATGAGATTTAAGTTTTCCAAGATGCATGGCTGTGGAAACGATTATGTTTACGTGGACTGCACGAAGCAGGAAATGTCCAATCCTGCGGCGGTGGCTAAATATGTGAGCCGGTATCATTACGGTATCGGAAGCGACGGGCTGATCCTGATCTGCCCTTCTGAAACAGCGGATTTTAAAATGCGCATGTTCAACGCGGACGGTTCGGAAGGTAAGATGTGCGGCAACGGGGTCCGCTGCGTGGCGAAGTTTGTGTACGACCACGGTCTGACGGATAAAAATCCGGTTTCCATTGAAACACTGGCCGGCGTCAAGGAAATTGAGCTGACGGTGGAGGATGGAAAAGTAACGGAAGCCCGGGTGGATATGGGCAAACCGGAAACGCGCCCCCGTATGATACCCATGATCACCGACCATTATATTTTCGTGGACCAGTCCCTGGTTCTCAGGGAAACGTCCATCGTGGGCACGGACAATAAGACTTATAAAGAAAAGTTCTTCTTCAACGGCACGGCTGTTTCCATGGGGAACCCGCATTTTATCGTGTTTGTGAAGGATGTGGACGCGCTGGACCTGGAGGATCTGGGACCCCAGTTCGAGCATCATAAACTGTTCCCGGAAGGCGTAAATACGGAATTTGCCCAGGTGATCGATGAGAACACCGTCAAGTTCAGGGTCTGGGAACGGGGCAGCGGTGAGACCCTGGCCTGCGGTACCGGCGCCTGCGCCGTAACCTATGCCTGCATGAAACTGAAAAAAGCCGGCGCTATGAACAAACCGTTAAATGTACAGGCCCGGGGCGGTCTGCTGAAGGTTACCTATTGCAGCGAAAACGACCACATTTACCTGCAGGGACCGGCGGTGGAAGTGTTCACGGGAGAAATTGAGATACCGGATAAGGAACTGGCGGACTGAAGACAGCCGGTTCTTTTAAGACGGTTCTTTCCAACGGCAGGTTTTACGGAAAAAATTGTGAATTACATTTTTTCTAAAAAGACTTAACTTTGTCACAAAGACACTGTATAATCAAACCATGGATAAGGCAGTGTTATATAGTTTTGAAAATGAGAAACCGTATTGAATGGTTATTGTTTCAGTTATTAAAATTCAGGAGGAAATAAGATGAAAAAGAAATTTGTTATGTTTTTGATGACGGTTATGCTGAGCTTTTCCGCTGTTTGCTTTGCCAGCTACGGCACGGATCTGGACGCCGAGACAAAGGCGGTAGACCAGTTCTTCGCCGGCACCGATTATAAAAAAGCGGCAGCGGTTATGGACGCGGATCTGGCCAAGAACCTTACGGCAGACAAGTATAAAGAAATGTTTGCGGCAATGGAGAAGGATCTGGGAAAACTGATGCAGAAGGATCTGCGGGTTTATCAGGTGTTCGAGGACGGACATATTCTCCGCTATGCGGCAAAATTCGAAAAAGCATCCCAGATGGAAATCGACGCCGTATTTAAAAAAGTCGGCGGAAAGCTGCTCATGATGGATTTCCGTGTTCTTGATCCCAATGCCCAGGCTCCGGCAGATAACAAAGCAGAAAAGAAATAACATAACACGTAACCGGACAGGGCGGCCTGTCCGGTTTTTTTAGGAAACGCTGGAAGATGAGCCTGCGCGGTTGCCACCGGTAAGCGTGCAGGCGGATGAAGCGGCGGTTATATAGCGAAGGAGGCACCGGCATCCTATGTACGTATCAAAGATCAGAATGCAGAACTTTCGCTGCTATACGGATTTCACCATGCACTTCAGTCCCGGGGTGACAGTGATCGTAGCGGAAAACGGCAAAGGCAAGACGGCGATCCTGGACGGACTGGCCATCAACATGGCGCCTTATCTGGCGGCATTTCCGGGAATCAAAGGGCGTAATTTCCAGCCCAATGATGTCCGTATGGTGATGGATGTCCCGTCAGATAAGGAAGAATTGCAGGTCCGGCGGATGAAATATCTGCTTCCCGTTGTATTGGAAACGGAAGTGAAGGCGGACGACGGAAAAGCCTATTCCTGGAAACGGGAATTAAAAACCGTAAAAGGGAAGACGTCTTCCGTTTCCGCCAAAATTGTTTCTGATTACGGAAAAAGAATCGCGGATGCCCTGAACCAGCCGGGAGATCAGGACATCATCCTTCCGGTGATAGGGTATTACGGAACCAGCCGCATGTGGAACGACAGCTCCCTGCTGAAACGCAGGAACGTGGATCTGTCCCGCAGCAGCGGTTATACGGAATGCCTGGAACCCAGCGGTTCCTATAATACCTTTGCCCAGTGGTTCCGTTACGCCACGGAAAGCGCGCTGGAATATGACCGCATTATCGCGGAAAAGAATTTAAAAACGAAGAACCCCTACCGGGAACTGTTAAATGCCATCAAAAAGGCGATCGTCACCTGTATCAGCAGCATGGGCTGGACCGACCTGAAATACAGCTTCGCGGCCCAGAATCTGCTGATCTGCCATCCCAAAATGGGCGAACTGCCGCTGGAAGCCATGAGCGACGGGGCCCGCAGCGTGATCAGCATGGCGGCGGATATTGCCTACCGTATGGCTCGGCTGAATCCGGATATGGGGGAAGACGTCACCCTGAAAACCTCCGGCGTGATCCTGATCGATGAGGTGGATATGCATCTGCATCCTTCCTGGCAGCAGACCGTGGTCAACGATTTTGTCAGGGCGTTTCCGAAAGTACAGTTCATTGTGACGACCCACAGCCCCCAGGTGCTGACCAGTGTGCCGGCGGAGAGTATCCGGATCCTGCACTGGGATGACGATATGGTGGATATCGAGGAGCCGTTGTTCTCCCTCGGCGCGGAAAGCAGCCAGCTGCTGCGGGATATCCAGCATGTGGAGACCCGCCCGGGATCCCTGCCCATTGTAAAGACGCTGCAGCGCTACCTGCAGCTGGTCAGCGAGGATAAGTGGGACAGCGAAGAGGCGCTGGAATTGCGCAAGACGCTGGACGAGTGGTCCCAGGGAAGGGAACCTGCGCTCCTGCGGGCGGATATGGATATCCGGGTGCGCAATTACCGCAGGAAGAAATAAGGAACTGTGAAGAAATGAATTGCATTTTTGAACCGGCGGAAAAATAAACTGCTGATGCACGGTTCCAGGGTTGTATTTTCAGGGAAAGGGCGGCGTAACGTATGAAACGGGTGCAAAAAAGTCCGGAAGAACCGGAATTACTGACTCGCTACAGGCAGCGTTATCCCCGCGATACCTGGGACAAATTCCACCACCGGAGCCGGGACGGTTACCGGCAGGTCAAGCGGCAGATCCTGCAGGACCAGCACGGGCTGTGCGCCTATTGTGAGATCAATATCAAGCTGACTGACGAAGAGGACCGGGTGGACGATTTCCGGGTGGAGCACTTCCATCCCAAAGTGGGAACGGAAAACGAAGAGCGCAATTACCATCTGGAGTGGAAGAATATGCTGGGCGTCTGCCACGGAGGCAGCCAGCCTCTGGTGGCGGAAGCGGGATACCGTTTTTCCAGATCCAAGGAGGACCGGAGCTGCGATGTACCCAAGGGCGGGAAATCCATTAACGCGGAAATCCTGAATCCGCTGCAGATACCTGCTAAGGAAATGCTGTTCTGCTATGACTCTTTTTCCGGCGCCATGTCCGTGGACGAAGAACGCTGTCCGGAGATGCTGCGCAAAAAGGCCTCTAATACGATTACCGAACTGAATCTGAACGCGCCCCGTCTGAAACGGCTGCGCAAGGCAGTGATCGAAGTACTGCAGGAACAGGTGGCGGAACTGACGGGGCAGGGCGTTCCGGTTGAGGAAGCGATGGATCAGCTGGCCCGGGAATTACTGACACCGAATTCAGATAATAATTATCTGGCGTTTTTTACTACCATGCGCTGGTTCCTGGGCGAGGCGGCGGAAAATCTGCTCCGTGAACGGGAGTATAAGATTTGATTAAAAGCTGAAAAGAAGCTGTAACAAAAGCAGGCAGACTGTCGTTTTGTTACAGCTTTTTAAGTATATGCGAATTCACCGCGCTTCCCGAATTTTTGCAGGATTTTTTTGATTTTGGTAGAATATATAATTTTGATAGCTAGAAGAGTAATGGAATTGAAAATGCGTCAGACTTGTTGAAGAAAGCTTAAAGCTCTGATGCAGTAAATTTGTTGATGAAAGGTTAAAGCTCTGTTTATCCAGCTTATTCAGCTGACAGGAAAACAGTGGAACGAGGGAGCACAGTGATTAATACAAAGGCATTCAAAGCATACGATATACGCGGGATTTACCCGGAGGAGGTCAATGAAGAGCTGGCGTACCGGGTAGGGAAGGTGTTTTGTGCTTTATTCGGGGCGGAAACGGTAGTTGTGGGCTGCGATATCCGGCTGACCGGACCGAAGCTGCTTCAGGCTCTGTGTGACGGACTGCAGGATGGCGGCGCCAATGTGATTGATATCGGTCAGTGCGGCACGGAAATGATCTATTTTGCCACCGCGTACCTGCATGCGGACGGCGGCGTCATGGTCACGGCCAGCCATAATCCGGCGGAGTATAACGGACTGAAGCTGGTGCGCCGGGACGCGAGACCGGTGGGTGTGGATTCCGGTTTAAAGGAAATCGAAGAGATGGTAAGAGGGGACGAGTTCCCGCATCATCTCGTGGCCGGCAAGGCAAGAGGTTTCGTGACCCGGCAGAATGTTATGAAACCTTACGTGGAGCACATTCTGAAATACATTGACAGAACGAAGCTGAAACCTGTTAACATTGTAGTGAACCCCGGTAACGGCGGGGCCGGCGCAGTATTGGACGAGCTGGAAAACTATCTGCCGTTCCGTTTCGTAAAAATAAACTATGAGCCGGATGGAACCTTCCCCAACGGCGTGCCTAACCCCATGCTGGAAGAAAACCGCAAATACACGGCTGACGCGGTGCTGCAGCATCACGCGGATTTCGGCATTGCCTGGGACGGCGACTTTGACCGCTGCTTCTTCTGCGATGAAAAAGGAAAGTTCGTGGAAGGGTATTATCTGGTAGGTCTTTTGGCGGAAAACTTCCTGCATAAGTACCCGGGCTGCAAGATCATGTATGACGCGCGCCTGACCTGGAACACGGAAGCCATCGTGAAAAGCCACGGAGGCATACCGGTGCCGAGCAGGAGCGGGCATGCTTTTATGAAGCAGTGCATGCGGGAAAACGGCGTGATTTACGGCGGGGAGATGTCCAGCCATCACTATTTCCGGGATTTCACCTGCTGCGACAGCGGCATGATCACGGCGCTGATCGTCTCCGAAATGCTGTGTACCTGCGGCAAAACACTGTCGGAACTGATCGGGGGTATGGAAGACGCGTTCCCCTGCAGCGGGGAGATCAACCGGAAAGTTACGGACAGCAAGGCCGTGCTGGCAAGATTGAATAAGAAATATAAAGACGGCAAAGCCGATACACTGGACGGGCTGAGCATCGAATATCCGGACTGGCGCTTTAACCTGCGGGCGTCCAATACGGAACCGGTGATCCGGCTGAACGTGGAAACCAGAGGGGATAAACAATTGTTAAAAGAGAAAGTGCAGGAATTAGTAGAAGAAATTGGCGGTGAACCGGCATGAGCGCACGTTTTAAAACCATTACAAGAGCAGTAATTCCGGCGGCGGGGCTAGGCACCCGTTTCCTGCCGGCGACCAAGGCGACGCCGAAGGAAATGCTTCCCATCGTAGACAAACCTACGATCCAGTACATTGTGGAGGAAGCGCTGGCCAGCGGCATTGAAGATATCCTGATCATTACCGGCCGCAGCAAACGGGCCATTGAAGACCATTTTGACCGGAGTATCGAGCTGGAGCTGAACCTGGCGGAAAAAGGCAAGGATGAATGGCTGGAAATGGTACGGAGCATTTCGGATATCCGTATCCATTATATCCGTCAGAAAGAACCCCGGGGACTGGGGCATGCGATTTTATGCGCCAAGCAGTTTATCGGCAACGAGCCCTTTGCCGTGCTGTTAGGCGACGACGTGGTTTATAACGATGAAAAACCTGCCCTGCGGCAGCTCATCGACGTGTATGAAAAGACAGGGGCTTCCGTGTTAGGCGTGCAGGAAGTGCCTCATGAAAAGGTTTCTTCATACGGCATTGTGGCGGCCAGGGGAACCAGCGACCCCAGGACTTTTGCGGTAGCGGACATGGTAGAGAAGCCGCCCGTGGACGAGGCGCCTTCCAACATGGCGGTGCTGGGACGCTATGTCATTACACCGGAGATTTTTGAACTTCTGGAACATACCGACCCGGGCGCGGGCGGGGAGATCCAGCTGACGGACGGACTGCGCCCCCTGTTGAAGATTCAGCCCGTCTATGCCTATAATTTTGAGGGACGCCGTTATGATGTGGGCGATAAACTGGGTTTTCTGGAAGCGACGGTAGAATATGCCCTGCGCCGTCCGGAACTCCACGACGGATTTTTGAACTATCTGACGGGAATCGTTAACGGAAAGAAATGAGGGTTAGGGAATGAATATTTTAGTTACAGGCGGAGCCGGCTACATCGGTTCCCATACCGTGCGGGCGCTGGCAGCCTCCAAAGATTTTACCCCGGTTGTATATGACAACCTGTCTACCGGCCATGAGGCTTCCGTGCCGGAAAATGTGCAGCTGATCACCGGCGACATCCACGACGTGCCGTTCTTGAAACACATCCTGGCAGAGCACGAGATTGACGGGGTCATTCATTTTGCGGCATCGTCCCTGGTAGGCGAATCCATGACGGATCCGGCGAAGTATTACTTTAATAACGTGGAAGGTACCCTCCATCTGCTGATTGCCATGCATGAAACGGGGGTGGATCATATCGTTTTCTCTTCCACCGCGGCAGTATATGGCGAACCGGAGAAAACACCGATCGAGGAAGATTTCCCGACCGTTCCTACCAATGTGTACGGCCGGACCAAGCTGATGATCGAAAACATGATGAAGGATTTTACCATGGCATACGGCATGGACTACGTGGCGCTGCGGTATTTCAACGCGGCCGGCGCCATACAGGACGGTTCCATAGGGGAAGATCATAATCCGGAAACCCACCTGATCCCGCTGATTTTAAAGACAGCCCAGGGGGTGCGGGACCATATTTCGATTTTTGGCACGGATTATCCGACGCCGGACGGCACCTGCCTGCGGGACTACATCCATGTACTCGATCTGGCGGACGCCCATGTGCTGGCCATGCAGTATCTGGTGAACGGCGGGGAAAGCACGGTTTTCAATCTGGGCAGCGAAGCCGGTTTCAGCGTACGGGAGATTATTGAAAAAGCCAAAAAGATTACGGGAATTGACTTTAAGGTTGAGGAAGAAGCACGGCGGGCAGGGGATCCGGCCGTGCTGATTGCATCCAGCGCCAAATGTAAAAAAGTGCTGGGATGGAAACCGCAGCACAGCAATACGGAAGAAATTATCAGGACTGCCTGGAACTGGCATAAGGAGCATCCTTACGGGTTTGGAAACTAAAGATACTTTTTTTGTCGGGATACAGTCATTACGTTAAAACAAAATGGGAAGCGTCTATGCAATTAACAGTCGATAAACTGGAAAAGTCTTTTGGCGTCCATGAAGTATTTAAAGATGTCAGTTTTATGATCGCCAAAGGCGAGAAAATCGGTCTGGTCGGCGTCAACGGCAGTGGGAAATCCACGCTGGTGAAATGCCTTTTACAGCCGGAATACGCGGACCGGGGCACGGTCAGTTTTGAGCCGGGCATTAACGTAGGCTATGTGGAACAGGGCTTTGGCAGCATCGGCAGCGAATCTGTCTGGGATTTTATGCTGAAAGCCAATCCCGAAATCCTGTCGTTGCGGCGGAAGCTGGCGGAACTGGAGCAGGCTTCCGCGTCCGGTGACCGGGAGGTGCTGGACAGCTACGGGCGCGCCACCCAGCGCTACGAATTCCTGGACGGTTACAATTATGAAGCAAAATTAAAAATGGTTTTATTCGGGCTTGCATTTCCTGAATCTATGTGGGGGATGCAGGCAGCTTCTCTTTCCGGGGGACAGAAGACAAGGCTCCTGCTGGCGGCTGCGCTGGTTTCCTCACCGGATTTTTTGTTATTGGACGAACCTACGAATCATCTGGATATCCGCATGATGGAGTGGCTGGAAGGATACCTGCGGGATTTTAAGGGCGGCGTACTGGTAGTTAGCCACGACCGGGCCTTTCTGGATCACGTCGCCACGCGGATCCTGGAAATGGAAGGGGGACGGCTGCGTTCCTTTACGGGCAATTATTCGAAATACCTGGTTCAGAAGGACATCCTGACGCGGACGGAAAAAGCGGCCTACGAGGCCCAGCAGGATTATATCGCGGAACAGGAAGCCTATATCCGCCGCTTTAAAGCCGGCATCAAGAGTAAGATGGCCCGGGGGCGGCAGTCGCGGCTGGACAGGCTGGAACGCCTGGAAGCCCCTGTGGAGAATGAAACCTTTTCCCTGCGCCTGCCCAAAGCGCCGGAATCGGCGGAACGTGTGCTGATCCTGGAACATTTAAGCGCGGGTTACGGTGACAATGTGCTGGTGCGGGATGCGGACCTGATCCTGCGCCGGGGTGAAAAGACGGGGCTGATTGGGCCCAACGGCTGCGGCAAGACGACCCTGCTGCGCACGGTTTTGGGCGAAGTGCCGGCTCTGGGCGGTGAAGCGAAGATCGGCAACCGGGTCAAAATCGGTTATTTTTCCCAGAGTTATGAACGGCTGAATCCGAATCAGACTTTACTGGACAATTTCCTGACAGAGTATGGCATGACGGAGGAACAGACCCGCTCCCTGCTGGGGGGCATGCTGTTCCACGGCGACGATGTGTTCAAGGAGATCGGTACCCTGTCAGGCGGACAGAAAGCCCGGCTGGTTTTACTGAAGCTGGTGCTGGACGGCGCCAACCTGTTAATACTGGACGAACCCACCAACCATCTGGATATCCTGGCGAAAGAAACGGTGGAAGCGGCGCTGGAAGTCTTTGACGGAACCGTATTGGTTGTCAGCCATGACCGTTACCTGATCAATGAAGTGTGTGACCGGATCTGGGAGATTGAGGACCATACGGTCCGGGATTATAAAGGAAATTACGGATTTTATCTGGAAGAAAAAGCTAAGAACAGTAAGGCAAAAGAAGCGGCAATACCGGTCCCGGACAAAGCCGCGGATGCTGCTGTAATCGTCCGTGATACAGGTAAGCCCTGGGACGGGAAAATAAAAAAGCAGGAAAACAAAAAGGCGCGCAGGCACAGCCCCGCCCAGCTGGAGGAACTGATTGCCAGAGTGGAACTGCGGCTTCGGGAACAGGAAGCCATGTTAGGCTGGCTGGACAAGCAGATCTCCATTCCGGAGAATCATCTGGACCTGGAGAAGAGCAAAGCCATGGCCGCCGAGCGGGAAGAATATGTAAAAACCATTGACGAACTGGTACAGAAGTGGGAAGAACTGTTGGAAGAACAGGATATGCTGGAGCAGGAAGAACAGTAAAATGGAAATGACGCACGAGCAATATATGGAACTGGCCCTGCAGGAAGCGGAGAAAGCGGCAGGGCAGGGGGAGGTCCCCATCGGGGCGGTGATTGTAAAGGACGGACAGGTGATAGCCAGAGCCCATAATATGCGGGAACAGTGGATGGACGCCACGGCCCACGCGGAAGTCATAGCTATACGGGAAGCCTGCGAAACGCTGCGGAACTGGCGGCTGTCCGGCTGCACTCTCTATGTTACGGTGGAACCCTGCCCCATGTGCGCCGGCGCCATTTATAACAGCCGCGTGGACACGGTGATTTTCGGCTGCAGGGACAACCGGGCGGGGGCCGTTGAATCCTTGTTCAACGTGCTGTCCCATCCGTTGCTGAACCATCAGCCCCAGGTCATCGGCGGGATCCTGGAAGACAGGTGCGCCACAGTGGTGAAACAGTTTTTTCTTTCCTGCAGGGCAGATGAAAAATAAGTGCGTGCAAGATTTTCAGTATTGTGGTAAAATATGAAGCAAGCATTTCCGGAGCGGTATCGAAGTGGTCATAACGAGGCGGACTCGAAATCCGTTAGCCGTCCGCGGCACGTGGGTTCGAATCCCACCCGCTCCGCCAGATATTCCGCGTCTCTCACCCGGGGGACGCTTTTTTAACATATGTGAAGAGGGGGGCTCTTATGAAAACGGCAACACAAAAACGGAAAGATTTACGCGCACTGCTTTCAGCAGGTGAAATAGTATGCGTCCCGGGGGTGGGCGATGCGCTGACGGCTAAAATTGCCCAGTTGGCGGGAATCCGGTGCCTGGCCATGGGCGGATACAGTGTGACGGCCGTTCATCTGGCCCAGCCGGACGTAGGGCTCCTGTCCGTGTCGGAAATGGCAACCGCCTTAAAAGAAATCTGTGACGCCACGGATATTCCCGTCATCGCGGACGGCGACAACGGCTATGGCAATGCCCTGAACGTGATCCGCACCGAATCTGAGTTTGAAAAGGCCGGGGCTGCCTGCATCTTTTTTGAAGACCAGGTCTGGCCGAAACGCTGCGGGCACATGGACGGGAAACAGGTGATCACGGCGGACGAGCATGTGCAGAAGATCCGCGCCGCTGTGGAGGCCCGGGCAGATAAAGAGACCATGATCATGGCGCGCACGGACAGCCGGGCGGTCTATGGCATTGAGGATGCCATTGAACGCTGCAAACGGTATGCGGACGCCGGGGCGGAAATGCTGTTTGCCGACGGCCTCTGCACCAGGGAAGAAATCGAACGGTTTGCAAAAGAACTGAAAGGCTCGGGCGCGTATCTTGACGCCAACATGATTGAGGGCGGCAAGACGCCGATCATCCCGGCCAAAGAACTGGAACAGATGGGCTATTCCGTCGTGTTCTGGGCCTGCAGCGCGGTGTATACGGTTTCCAAAGCGCTGTACGATTTATTCAGCGGCCTGCAGAAAAACGGCACGACCGAAGCGACAGCCGCCAGTATGATAGAGTTTGGCCGTTTCAATCACTTTGTGGGGTTGGACCATTACAAAGAACTGGAGCGGAGATATAAAGTAGACAGGGACGACTGAAATCATGACCTGCAAAGGGCAAAGGCAACTTTGCCTTCTGCAGGTTTTTTCATTCGAAAACGGTTTTTCAATATAAAAATTTTTTCATGTTAGCTTCATGGATTCATTCTGCCATGTAAAAAACATATTTTTATTTTAGTATGCAGGCGGAAAAACAGAAATAATGCTACATGTATTTAAAATATGATATAATAAGTACAGTTCATAATAAGTTCAGTTCATTTGATAGAAAGGAGGACGCCGATGAAAAAGTTATTTGCGTTGGTTCTTTCGTTCTGCCTGTTCTGCGGCATCGCCTTTGCTGAGGGGGAAACCCCTTCCGATAATACGAATACGGGTGAAAACAAGCAGGGTTCACTGAATCTGGGTTCTTTGCCGGAAAGGAAGACCATGAGTTCCCTGGAGGATGTACTGACGGCCCAGGACGCGGACCGGATCCAGAAAGCGGTCTCCGATGCCCTGGTGAGCTTTGCGGAAAAAGATGCGGCCCTGTCTGTGGAAGCCTGGTCGGAAAAAGTTTTGCAGGAAAAAATGGAGAACGCGTCCAAGAGCCGTGTGACGGAAATCTCCCTGGAAATCCAGGACGCCATCCGGGAAACGGAAGAACAGAACCGTTCGCTGGCTGAGGCCGTGAAAAACGGTGAAAGCAAGAAGAGCTGGATGGACGGACAGTTGAAGAAATATATTACCAAGGCGGTTGAACTGACCGGCGACGCGCCGAAAGTGACAAGCAACGGACGTAACAACGGTTTTACCATTGCGGGAAAAAACTGGAAAGGCCAGGCATTAAGCGACAGGGAAGCCCGCCTTATGCGTGACGACCTGGAACAGGACCGGGACAGCGGCATTAAAACCGCTGTGGCGGTGGGTCTGGTGCTGGCCGCGGACAGCGGCCGGGTCTCCATTATGAACCAGGCAGCGCCCCGGCAGCTCACCATGATCGCCATCAATGCGGTGGAAGAAGCAAAGACGGTTTTAAAAGTGAAAAAAGGGATCATTACCGGCAAGGAAGGCGTGGACAAGCTGACGGATACGGCTATGACCTCCCTGATCGGCATGCTGGCCGGTTTTGACTACAAGCAGATCGGATTCCTGGCCGGAACGGCAGCAGGAACCGCGGCAGGCGGCGCGCTGGAAGGCGCCACCGGCGGCATCAGCCTGGGTTCCATCACCATCAACGGCGCTTTGCTGGGGGCCTATTTCGGTGAGAAGATCGGCAGCCGCATCGGCGAATCCATCAACGCCACCATGGATGAAAAACTGAAAGTCCGGATCATTACAGAGTTTGAAAGCTTCCTGGGCGGAACGGTGGCTACCGTGCTGAACATCCACGATGTACAGAAAGCCCTGGACAGCATGGAACAGGAAAGCGATATCAAGCTGACGGAAGAAGCGGCCAAAGCCGTGACCAGGGCAAAAGACGGTGCGGTTTCCTTAGGGACCAGCGTCAGCGAAACTGTGAAAGACTGGGGCAGCAGCGCCGGCAGTTCCGTGAAGTCCTGGGGCAGCAGCGCTAAAAATACTGTGAAAGGCTGGGGCAGCAGCGCTGGCAGCACGATCAAATCCTGGGGCAGCAGCGCTGGCAGCACGATCAAATCCTGGGGCAGCAGTATTTCGGATTTCATTGGCAATGCCGGACAAAGCATCGGCAAAGGCTGGAACGGCCTGAAGGATAAAGTGAAAGGGGCGGTAAGCGCTTTGCCGGGTGCGCTGTCTTTTGGATAAGTTGAACAGGAAACTACTATAAGCAGCTTGCCATATGGCAGGCTGCTTTTATGTAAGTACAATGTTTTACTCAACTCTCTAATACCTCGACAAATTTTGAAAGGACAGAAACATGGCAACAGAGTTATTCCCGGTAAAAATCATCGGCCACATCCGCACGGATTTTGTCAGCAAGTTCGGGGTGCCGCGGCAGAGCGGAATCGTGGACGCGCTGGAAGCGCGCATTGAGTTTGAAAAGGAGTTTGCCCAGCCGGAAGCGTTTCGCGGTCTGGAAGGTTTTTCTCATTTATGGATCATCTGGCAATTCTCTGAGGCGGTGCGGAGCAACTGGTCTGCGACGGTGCGTCCGCCCCGGCTGGGAGGCAATAAACGGGTGGGTGTGTTCGCGACACGTTCTCCCTTCCGTCCCAACGCCATCGGTCTTTCTTCTGTAAAAATCAGGAAGATTGAATTAGATACGCCGAAGGGCCCGGTGATTTTTGTAAGCGGGGCGGACCTGATGGACGGCACGCCGATTCTGGATATCAAGCCCTACCTGGCCTGTGTGGATTCCCATCCGGACGCGGCAGACGGCTTTGCCGGCCAGGTAGTTTATCAAAGACTTCAGGTTGTTTTTCCAAAAGAGTTACTGGAGATGGTTCCGGAAGAAAAAAGAGAAGCGCTGCTGGGTGTGCTGGAAGAAAACCCGGTGCCTCATTATCAGAATGACCCGGAAAGGGTATACGGTTTCGGTTTTGCGGGTAAGGAAATCAAATTCAGAATACAGGACGGGATATTGACAGTGGTGCGCGTAGAATAACAGAATATGTGTACAAACGATGGAATATTTGATATAATATTATGGTAATTTTGCAGGATAACAACTGTGATTATTCAGGGAAACACAACGTAAGGAAACATTGCTCAAATGAGACGGCGTGCTGCCCTGACAGTTTCCGGAGGATTTTATGATTGCAATTCGTGACCGGGTCCGGTTTGGGGAAACGGACCTGATGGCAGTGGTTTACCACGCCAATTACCTTCCCTGGATGGAGATGGGGAGGGTGGCCTGGCTGCGCGTCTGCGGCGTGGACCTGAACCGGATGATGGATGACGGCATCGTGTTTCCCATCCGGGAGCTCAATGTGAAATACAAACATTCTTCCCGCTTTGACGACGAATACGAAGTGCAGACTACCATGCAGGAGTTTAACCGGGCCAAGATGGTTTTTGCGTATAAAGTGGTTGACGCAAACAACGGCACGGTTTTTGTGGAAGGCACGACTACCAATGTTTTTACAGATAAACACGGGAAAATAGTCCGGCTTCCGGCAGAATGGTTCGACAGGATCAACGCGCTCTATCTGAAGGAAAAAGCCGGAGAGATCTGATAATAAACAATTATTGCAAGAGGTGTGTGTATTCATGGAATATGAAATTATACCGGTGCCCACGCGTATCCTGACTTCCCGGGACGATATCGTGGAAGCGGTAAAGGAATACGGCAAAGGCAAATACGGACCGGACGACGTGATCTGCGCGGCGGAAAGCGTGGTGGCGATCACCCAGGGGATGGCCATGCGCTGCGAGGAATTCAAACCGGGCTTTCTGGCCAAAACCCTGTGCCATTTCTTTCCATCTTACGGGAGCATCAGCGGCTGGTACTGCATGCAGGCGCTTATCGATACGGAAAGCAACGCAAAGGTGCTGTGGGCCTTTATTGTGGGCGCGGTGACCAAGCTGCTGGGGAAAAAAGGCGTATTCTACCAGATGGCAGGGTATCAGGCGCGGCTCATCGATGACGTGACGGGAACCATGCCGCCGTATGACAAACATATCGTGTACGGACCGAAGGAACCTTTCAAAGTCGTGAAGGAAATGAAAGAGACCTGCGGTGTCTACGGCGCGGTCATCGCCGATGTGAACGATCTGAAGCGGGCGGCCATCATCGGCTGGACTGACGGGGTGGATCCGGACAAAGTGTCCAAAATCCTGATCGACAACCCCTTCGGCAACGCCAGCCAGAAAACGCCAATCTGTATCATCAAAAATTACGCAGGGCGTAAGGGGGACAGAACATGATAGTAGTAGGCATTATTCTGGTACTGATCGTACTGGTGATCCTGTTTACGCTGCAGCTGATCTCCAAACATGCCGCGGCCGATAAACTGCTGGTGTTTTATAAAGAAAAACGCACGCAGGCAAAGTTGGTTTCCAAAACAGAAGACAAAATCGAGTTCAGCGTAGATGTGCCATATGATAACAAAAGCCGCGATGAAGGAATCTTTCTGGACGCCTTTGTCCGTATCTATCTGCCGGACGAACAGTACAACGGCGCGCTGATGCGGGCCAGGGTGAATCATCCGGCCGCGCCCCGTACCGACGATTACTTTGAAGCGCGCCTGGTGCCTCCGGGAGAGAAAGGTCACCTGACCGTGACCTTTGAGGTGACGCCGCGCAACGGCAAAAAGACTGCCGAAGAAGCGCTGCTGGGGATACCGGATGTGGAATTCGCCCTGTATGTGGAGCGCCGGGGACGGATGGAACTGTTCCACAATAAAGAAAATATTCTGCTGACAAAAGAAGAACTGCAGAAATTGATTTAACAGACTGAGATTTGCAGGTAAGGAAAAGACACGGGCAAAACATCGTGAACGGTTTTGCGAAGTCTTTTCCTGACCCGGGAATTCATGTTTTGATACATGCAGGAGGAACGCATGGGAACACTGGTGATTGCCACTTCCAATCTGGGGAAGCTGGATGAATTTAAGGAAATGTTTAAAGATCTGCCCGTTGAGCTGAAATGTCTGGCGGATTATCCGCCGCTGCCGCCGCCTAACGAAAACGGCAGGACCTTTGCGGCGAATGCCAAAATCAAGGCAGCTTACTATGCGAAGAATTTAAAAGAATTCTGTCTCGCGGATGACAGCGGGCTGGAAGTTAAAGCGCTGGATGGCGCACCCGGCGTGCGCAGCGCGCGTTTTGCCGGCGACGAAGCTACAGACAAAGAGAACAACGACCTGCTTTTGCAGCAGATGAAATTCCAGATCACCCGTACCTGCCGGTTCCGTTGCGCGCTGGCGGTATCGAATCCTTCCGGCCGGATCGTGGCGGAGACGGACGGCAGCTGCGAAGGCATGCTGCTGCACGAACCGCTGGGAGACAACGGCTTCGGTTACGACCCGCTGTTCTGGTCTACAGAACTGCACAAAGGCCTGGGGGAAGCCACACCGGAAGAGAAAAACGAGATCAGCCACCGGGGCAAGGCTGTAAGCAAGCTGATCGCCATGTGGAAGAAAACTGCCAATAACAGGAACGGTGGCAAACGGCAGGACAAGCGTGGAAAAAAAGCGCAGCAGGAGCAGCAGGCGAATGGCAAGGCTGAACAGCAAATGTAAATCAGGTAATTAACGACAGGATACGATAAAAGGTCTCGTAAAAAGAATATGAAAATAGGAATTATCAGTGATACTCACGGCAGCATGGCTTCCATACGGAAAGTACTGGCCGCAGCGCCACCCGTGGAATGCTGGATCCATTGCGGCGATTACGCCATGGATGCCAACGCGCTGCACAATATGGCGAACCAGCAGGTATATGCGGTTTCCGGAAACTGCGATGTGATGCGGGGTCCGGTAGAGGTCAATCCGGACTGCTTTCTGAATATCGAAGGATACAAAATCTGGGTCACCCATGGGCATCTCTACATGGGGGAAACGCGGGAAATCAACGAGCTGGCCTGGTGGGGACAGAACCTGGAACAGGATATCGTGATCTTCGGGCACACCCACGTCTCCGTATTTAAACAGGTGAACGGCATCTGGCTGCTGAATCCCGGCAGTCCGGCCCGGCCCAGGGGGAGAAACAGGGGAAGCTTTGCCATTTTAACGTTAAACAGAGGGCAGATGCCGGCAGTAGAGTTTATGGAAGTGTGAGGAAACACAGCTTTTTCAGCGCTGCAGTAACTTGCAGACTGTATCGCAACATATTGAACGGAATTAAAAAACAATATAAGGAGGGATCACCCACATGAGAGACATCGACGTAAAAGAAGTGACCCGGGCGGTAGCGGAATGCTGCATCGATTCCTGTAACAACCTGCCGGAAGGTGTTCTGAAAAAACTGGAAGCCGCCCGGAAAGAAGAAATTTCCCCGTTAGGCTGCCAGGTTTTGGACACCATTATCGAAAACGCGAAGCTGGCCAATAAGAAACAGGTGCCCCTGTGCCAGGACACGGGTCTTACCGTGGTCTACATCGATATCGGGCAGGAAGTGCATTTTACCGGCGGCGACCTGTGGGAAGCCATCCATGCCGGCGTGGCCAAAGGTTACACCGAAGGCTATCTGCGTAAATCTTCCGTAGACGATCCCGTTTTCCTGCGCAAAAACACGCAGGACAATACCCCTGCCATTATCCACTGCCGGATTGTGCCGGGGGATAAGGTGCATCTGGTGATTTTGCCCAAAGGTTGCGGCAGCGAGAATATGTCACAGCTTCGCATGCTGAAACCGGCCGACGGATTGGAAGGCATCATCAGCTTTGTGCTGGAAGCAGTCCGGACCGCGGGTCCCAACCCCTGTCCGCCGGTAACGGTTGGCGTAGGCGTGGGCGGCAACGCGGAAAAAGCCACGGAGCTGGCAAAATATGCCCTGGCCCGCAAGATTGGCGAACATAACGCCAACCCCGAATATGCGAAACTGGAAGACGACCTGCTGGCGCTGGTGAACAAGACAGGCGTAGGCCCTGCCGGCCTGGGCGGCAAGACCACGGCGCTGGCTGTGAACGTGGAATACGCTCCCACTCATATCGGCGGCATGCCCTGCGCAGTAATCTTTAACTGTCATGCGGCCCGCCGTTCCGAAACGACTATTTGAGGAGGAGGTAACATCATGAGCGAGATCAAATACATTACCACGCCGTTGACCGAAGACACCGTAAAGGATCTGCACGCCGGTGATTTTGTCCGGATCACGGGCCCCATCTATACTGCCCGGGACGCAGCCCACAAGCGTATGTACGAAGCGCTGGGCCGGGGGGAAGCGCTGCCATTCGATGTAAAAGGCAACGTGATTTATTATGTGGGTCCTTCACCTACCAAACCGGGTGAAGTAGTGGGCAGCGCCGGCCCCACCACCAGCGGCCGCATGGACAAATACACTCCAACCATGATCGAGCAGGGCATGAAAGGCATGATCGGCAAAGGCTTCCGCAATGATGCGGTAGTGGAAGCCTGCAAAAAACATCATGCAGTATATTTCGTTGCCATCGGCGGAGCGGCGGCCGTTATCTCCCAGTCCATCCGCAGCGAAGAAATGATCGCCTTTGAAGATCTGGGACCGGAAGCCATCCGCTGTTACGAAGTGGTGGATTTCCCTGCCATCGTGGGCATTGACATCGAAGGCAACGACGTGTACAAGCAGGAAATTGCCAAATACGCGGATCTTCTGAAATAAAAAATCGCGTGTCCGGTGTACCCGGCATCTTCTGTTTTTTATTTATAACAGCGTAGCGCGTATATAATTCATCTGCGCGTGAAAACCAATAAAATGAATCAGCCTCTGTCCTGCGTTTTTCGCAATGACAGAGGCATTCTTTTATGTTACAATAACGGTGTGAATTAATAACGGGACCGGAAAAGAAAAGCAGGTACAGGCCGGCTGCTTTTGAACGGTGCCGGACAGAACAGTGGGGGTGTGCTGCTTGCATCAGGCAGAAAAATATGTAAAGCGAATCGTAGAACAGATCGTACAGCCTTCCTATATGCAGGATTTTTTAAACCAGGGAAAGGACAGAAAGGCCATTGAAGACGTGGCGAAAATGCTGAAACAGTTTACGGAAAATATGTCGCTGCTGCAGCCCATCGCCATCAGGGGATTCATGGTACCTTCCGGGTCCCTGATGCTGTACCAGTATCTGAAAGAAGAACTGGACGCCATGGAAGCCATGCTGAAGGAAGATATGGCGGACCGGAAAGGGGACGAGCCCATGACCCCTGAGCAGAAAGAAGAAATGCGGACGAGGGTCGGTATCGTTCAGCACAGGCAGCTGGAGATTACGGAAACGCTGCTGCCCCAGCACATTGCTGACCAGATTGAACAGCGCACCGATGAAAATGCGGCCCGGGAAGCGTTTCAGCAAAACGGATACCTGCCGCTGTATGTGGATGAAAGGACTATGGGCATCGTATATAACACACTGACCATGCAGTTGTTGCTGGACCGTTTCAACCTGATTTTTGAGGGTGTGTTTGAACCCATGGACCAGGGCACGGTCAATTCCATCATGTCTAACGTGCTTGCGCCGTATTGGAAGCAGCACGGCCAGAGCATTCTGTTCACGCTGGAAGAGGTGGCAGATAAAACTGCTGACGAAGAATAATTTTGCAAAACGACTGAAAAAGACACACTTTTACAACAGATTTGTTATATATATGTTTATAGATCATTGGAAAAGCGAATCATCGGGAAAGCAGGTGACAAGTTGCTGAAAATTTTAATGACTGCCATGGCTTCGGTCTGGCTTATGCTGGCCCCGGCTGTGGTTTCAGGAAATACAGTGCAGGCACAACAGACATCGCCGGCTGCGCAGTCAGAAAGCAAAGCTGTCGGTACACAGGCTGCAGATACAGTGCAGTCTGATACTAAAAGCGCTGGCGCACAGGCTGCAGATACCGCAGCGGCGGAATCTGAAAAGAAGTTTCCCGTAACGGAACCTGTGGCAGGCAGAGATGACGTGGTGGCCTTTACCGACGCCGGGAACGGATTCCGTGTGTATATCCCGGCGGAACTGGAGCTGTATCCCCTGGGTATCAACCCGGTAGCGGTGCTGCGGGGAGAGAACAAAGAGAAGGGGCTGCGCCTTGCTGTCGATATTTCGGCTATTGACGGAAAAGGCCCGCTGATGCCGTTCCAGGTAGACGCGTTCCGTGAGGATTTCCTGCGTCTTGTAAAAAGCAGTGTGAAAGACAGCGCTAACGGCAAAAAGATACTGACCAGCGGGGAAGTGGAGCTGGCAGGACAGAAAGCAGTCCATGTGATATCCACGAATCTGACTACAGACGGAAAGCGAAGGCTGCTGCGGGATGAATATGTCTTTGTCACCCAGAACCGGATGTTCGTGGTGATGTATATGATGGACGAAAAACTCTACCCGGAATATCAGGAACGGATCCCGGAATGGATGGAGAGCGTGGAGATATCCCAGGTCTGGAAAAAGATCGGTGTTGAGGGGACGTCCCTTGCAACAGAGGTGCCGGCCTCCTGTATCAGTCTGAAAGATCCTTCGGAAGTCAGCATGACCATGGAAGTTTACGGAAACGAAAGCATCATGGTGGGACTGGTCTCTTATCCCGCCGGGCAGTTCGCGTTCATGCCTCCGGCGCTTGACAACCTGCAGCAGACTGAGAAGACTGCGGTGCTGGACGGGCTGAAACAAAAACTCGCTGCCGACACGAAAGGCGCGGCTGCAGGCTATAAGGGAGAGTTCGTTACGGCCGGCGGACACAGCTGTGTGAAAGCGACCTATGAAGTCAGTGGCAGTAACAACGAAAGTTACACCTTCGTCAAGGATGGAAAGGTGTATGAGCTGGGCTTCGTATTTAAACCGGAACACGAGAAAGCAATCCGGCCGGTGATCATACATGTGCTGGAAAACCTGAAAATATAAGATTTTCCGGGAAGTTTTTAAAAGTGTAAGGAAAGTCGCATAGCGACGGGGAAATGTACCCGGAATCATATTACACTAAAGCAAAGGAGGGCTCTGTTTCAATGAAAAAAGTATTTGCGATTGCGTTAGCGGTTGTCATGATGCTGAGCGTGGTCCTGGGCTGCGGCGGCAAGAAGGCGGCACAGCCTGCACCGTCACAGACGAAGATCACGGAGAGCCAGAATAAAGAGAAGAGTTATGCTGCTTCGGAAAAAACAAAACAAAAAGACAACAAGCAGCAGAAACAAACCTCTGTAAAAACAAATGACCCGGCTGACAGCGCAGCGGCATCCGGAGCCAAAGTAAAAGTTGAAAAAGGCAAAGCCTACACTGACAAGGACCATGTGGCCGCTTATATCCATGTATATAAGACCCTGCCTCCCAACTACATTACCAAAGGGCAGGCCGCCAAGCTGGGCTGGAAGAACGAGGGCACGCTGGATAAGGTCGCGCCCGGCAAAAGCATCGGCGGGGACCGCTACAACAACTATGAAAAGAAGCTGCCGGATAAACAGGGACGGACCTGGAAAGAATGCGACATCGATTACGTAAGGGGAAACCGGAACGCGAAACGGATCTGCTTCTCCAATGACGGACTGATTTATTACTCAGCGTCCCATTACCGTGATTTTGTCAGAATGTACTGATGGAAGCCAGGGAGGTTCAGCATATGGAAATCGTATTGGATGGAAAAAGATTTAAGGGCCGGTCAAGAGCCCATGCCTATTTAAAAGAAAAACTGAATTTACCGGACTACTACGGAAGAAATCTGGACGCGCTGTACGACTGTCTGGGGGAAATCATGGAAGAAACTGTCATCGTGGTGCCGAAAGTCATTCGGAACAAGGAATATCTGGGCGAATACGGGCAGACGATGCTGCAGGTCTTCCGGGATGCGGCGGAGGAAAACCCGGCGCTGACCGTACAGTTTAAAGAGGCTCCCAAAAAATAATCAGTGTGTCAGCAGTAATCAGTGTGTCAGCGGGAGGAACCAGACGATATGACAACCTGGGCGCCTTCTGCGGCTAAGGAAACAATTATGCGTAAAGAACTGGATTATTTCTGGGTAGGCGAAGAATATGGAGGAAGGCAGAGCCTGCTGCCGGATTTTATCATGCGGTTTGCAGGGTGTGCCGCCGTTACGGCCTGCGACAGCCTGATCTATATGACGCTGTATAAAAACAAAAAAGATCTTTGCCCCTTTTCCACATACCAACTGAGGGGCAGGGATTATGTAAACTTTTTCAGGACGGTAAAACCCTATCTCCGCCCGCGTTTCGGAGGCGTCAACAGGCTGGAAATCTTTGTAGACGGGTTCAAAAAGTTCCTGAAGGAGCATGGGCCGACGCTTCTGGACGTGCTCCCCTGGTCCGGCGACCATTCGGAAGAAACCACGGTTAACGCCATCAGGCGGCAGATAGACCGGGGATTCCTGATCCCGTATCTGTTGCTGCATCACCAGAACCCTGCCTTTGAAAACTACGAATGGCACTGGTTCCTGCTTACCGGCTATGAAGAAAAACCGGACGGGCGTTTTATGGTGAAAGCAGTTACCTACGGTTCTTTTGAATGGCTGGATTTTGCCAAACTCTGGAACACGGGTTATAACCGTAAGGGCGGGCTGGTGCTGTTGCAGGACAATGTTTCCTGAAAGAACTGCGGTCAAATCCCTTTGTATGACTGGGACTACTTTTTGTGATATAATTACCGGGAAGAAGCATTGTTCAAAAATATGGACAGATAAAGGTTATATTTTTTTATGCGTAAAGGAACGGAGGCACGGATATGAAAAAGAAAGCAGCATTGTTGACAGCTATGATTCTCGCGTTGGGCATTTCCGTGTGCAGCGCGCAGAATAACGGGATGGCGGCAGAGGCTGCCGGGATCAACTGCAAGGACGGTGTGTGTGAATTTGTCCCCGGAGCTGCCGGCGGCGAAAGGACTGCGTTTGCTGTCATTAATCCCTACAACAACGCTGTGCCGGATATCGAAGGGCAGTGGGAAAGGGATGTGAAACAGCTGGGTCCTCATGACATATTTGTCGCCGGCCAGACGGAACCCATGGCGGGCGTGGTTTTTTCCGTCAACAACCCTGTAAAGAATTTCAAGGTGTTGTCACTGCATTTCAAGGATTTCAGCAACGGTAAGCCGGTCTTTCTGGTGCAAGAACTGTACACAAAAGAGGTATTACGTCCGGACCGCCGGCTGTTGGTGAAATTCTCTTTCATCGGCTCTATCCCCAATAACGGCATCTCCTATACGGATCTCGCCGGCAAAACCCGGTACTATTCCATCAGCGAAAGCGGTAAGGACGGTTCCCTGATATTCAGCGAGTTTTGATAAAACATTGTTCTGTGAGTGTTGATATAACATAGTTCGGTTATTTCGATAAACACAATCCTGACAGCCAGGAAAGCATCGCCAACAATGGAATACCCCCTGCGAGCCACAGCATATAAAACTGTATTTCACAGGGGGTATTCTTATGCCGTGCTAAAGGATTCTTATTCCATAGTAGTATTCGTATGCCACAGTTTTGTCAAAGGTTTGACGCAAAAAAAACGTCTTTACCTGCCATACTTTTCATAAATAGAAAATGATAATGGTAAATCAGTTGTTTCAAAAGCGAATCATCTTAACACGATAAACGGAATCACGTAAGAGAGGAAAGCGGGAGGTGTGATATGAAAATAAATAAATGGCTGATGGGAGCGGTTCTTTCTCTGTGCCTTCTGATGAATACACTGGCAATGCCCACCGCATCTGCCGGAGTGCTGGGAGATATGGTAGCGGAAAGATTTCCTTCGATTTCTGCCCTGCAGGAAAAACTGGGAAACAAAGAAACTCTCAGGGAAAGCCTGCAGTATCTGGAGAAGTGGCAGGAATATGTAGACAAGGGTATCGATAAACTGAACGAACTGAGCGATTTAGTGAAGGAAAAGGGTATGAGCCTGGCATTGGATCATTTCTCCGGAAAGATTGACGAATATGTGAACGAAAACGCGCCTTTCAAGATTGAAGAGGGATACGGGACAAAGGTCGTGCCCGTTGTTACCGTCGGCAGTAAAGGATATATCGGGGCTGCCCAGATCTGCGGTCCGAAGGAACAGCTGGAAAAATGCAAGGCGGCCCTGACGGTGGAGGGGAAGCTGGCATCCGGTACGGTGCGGGTCCAGTATCTGGTGCCGATTGACACGTTGAGGCCCACCAGCCTGGAAAACGTGCACCGTGTACAGGGCGTAGGCGTCAGCGCGCGGCTGGATCTTGGCTTTCCGGGATAGAGAGCAATCGATCAAATATAATAAAAGTTCCGGATTATCAGCAAAAAAACAGGGAGACGTTATAAAACGTTTCCCTGATTTTTTATGAACTGCTGATTAAATGAGTCTGCGCGAATGCAAGCGGGCAGATTAATTAAAAGCTGTGGTTGAACCCTAATGAAAAACCGAAAGCGTGATGACCCGGATTTTTATTCCTCATGCCGTTGGAACTGTGACTGAACATATAGCCCAGGCTGATTGAATTGTCTTTTGTGTACTTCCACGTGAGCCTGGGTCCGAGACGCCACATAAACCCCCAGGGACGCCCCTGGGCGGGAAAAGATTTGTTATAAATCAGGAAAGAACCGGAGAATTCAAGATCGCCGTAAAGCTTACCGCTGATCGGGCGCTCCCAGCGTATCATGCCGGCAGGCCCCAGTCCCACTGCATTGCTGTTCCGGCGGATATCATCCTCCGTCGTGTACCCGTGGGCGCGGGTAAAGGTAAGGCCCCGGTGAAAGGTCAGGCCCGCATGTTCATGGGCTTTCTGGAAAACATGGACATTGTAGTTATCGATGAACCGCCGGGCATAGATGCGGTGCATCAGGTATTCCGTCTGGATTTCCACATTACCTGCCTTTGCCTGGCAGACAGTATGTGGAAAGAACGTGATTATCATAAAAGAGAATAAAATCGCTGCAAAACAGACAGCTTTAACGGACAGATTTTTCATAAGGTCCTCCGGATATAAAAGATATGGCGCAACAGGCTTTTGCGCAAAACAGGTTACTGATTGAAGTTTTATATAATTTTATCAGAATGTTGTCCGCTGTGTAAATGTTTTTGTTATAAAAACTATTGCAAAAGCCGGCTGCATTTTTTACAATTATCATAAGCATAAAATATTAAAAGAAGGCGTTTATATTTGGAAAGTCAATTCTCCCGTACGGAACTGTTATTGGGAAAAGAAAATCTGGAAAAGCTGGCAGCCGCCCGTGTCTGCATCTTCGGCATCGGCGGTGTAGGCGGCTATGTGACGGAAGCCCTCGCACGCAGCGGCGTCGGTCATCTGGAACTGGTGGATAACGACGTGGTATGCCTGTCCAACCTGAACCGGCAGATCATTGCCACCCATGAGACGCTGGGACGATATAAAGTCGATGTGATGAAAGAACGGATCCTGTCCATCAATCCGGCGGCGGAAGTGAAAGTACATAAATGCTTCTACCTGCCTGAGACCAGGTCGCAGTTTGATTTCACAAAATATGATTATGTCGTGGATGCCATCGACACGGTTGCCGGAAAAATAGCGCTGGTGCTGCAGGCGGAAGCAAGCGGCACGCCTGTTATCAGCAGTATGGGCGCAGGCAACAAACTGGACCCCGCCGCCTTCCAAGTCGCGGATATCTATCAGACCAGTGTCTGCCCCCTGGCGAAAGTGATGCGTAAGGAACTGAAGAAGCGGGGCGTGAAAAAGCTGAAGGTTGTGTATTCAAAAGAACTGCCGGTCGCGGTACAAAACGAAGCGGAAAGCCTGCAATCTTCTTCACGCCGCAGTATTCCGGGCAGCATTGCTTTCGTGCCTTCTGTCGTGGGGCTGATCATTGCGGGGGAAGTAGTAAAAGACCTTATAATTCAAAATTAATCCACTACATATAGTGGATTATCTTTTTTTTCAGGCATATCTGTGCTATAATTAACTGTAAAGCGAATATAGGGAGGCCCGTTGTTCTGCCAATATATACAGAATCGCGTGCGACCTGTTTCCGGACAACTTTATGGTAGAGAACGGCGCAAAGAAGAATTGGCTGTTTTTAAAGGAAGGAGACGTTTTATGAAAAAGATACTGGTTATGCTTGCAATGCTGTTATGTGTTGCTGCATCCTGCTTTGCCGCGGAAGAACGCTCGACAAAAGATATTTTTGCGGATTCGACAATTGCCGACGTGGTGATCACCGGTGACCAGCTGCGGGTGCGGACACATCCCGATCTGGATGGTTATATCATTAAAAAACTTAACAAAGGTACTGTATGCAAATTTATGAATAAAGTGGAAGATAAGAACGGAACGGATTCCTGGATTTACATCATCATGGAAGACGGTTCGGTAGGCTGGGTATTCGGCGCCTACGCCCGTATTGAGGGAACGGTTGAGTAAGTTCACGCCGGAACGCCGGGGCGTTTCAGGCCGGCACGGTTGATACAGTTATCAAAGGTTATAATACATGCAGGAACAGACGATCCTGCGGCAGAATAAGAAGGGAGTATTTGTTATGAAACAGTTGAAAAAATTAGTACTTGCAGGCGCTTTGGGCGTACTGACACTGGCCCTGGCAGGCTGCGGAGGCGGAGATAAAAAAGCGGAGAACGCGAAACCGGACACATCCAGGCCGGTCATCGTAGGCGTTAATCCCGGACCCCACGCAATCATCATGGAAAACGTGAAGAAGATTGCGGAAAAGAAAGGGCTGAAGATCGAGATCAAGGAGTTCAGCGATTTCGTGACTCCCAATGCGGCGCTGGCTGCCGGCGAGATCTGGGCCAACAGCTATCAGCATGAGCCTTTCCTGAAAGCTACCATGAAGAAAGAACCGAAATTCAAACTGGCGAAGGCTTTCAACACCGCGCTGTTCCCCATCAACATTTATTCCAAAAAGCTGAAACCCGGCGACAAGATTCCCGACGGCGCCAAGATCGGCATCCCCAACGATCCTACCAACGGCGGCCGCAGCCTGCTGCTGCTGGCGGCCAACAATCTGATCAAGGTTAAGAATCCTAAGGATATCACCACTACGGTGCAGGATATTACAGATAATCCCCATAAATTACAGATTGTGGAACTGGAAGCGGCAGCGATCCCCCGCAGCCTGGATGATCTGACCTGCGCGGCTATCAATACGACTTATGCCCTGAACGCCGGCCTGAATCCGGCCAAGGATCCTATCGTAAAAGAAACGGCTGACTCCCTGTATGTGAACATCGTGGCGGTCCAGGAGAAAGACCTGAAAGACCCGCGGCTGAAAATATTCCAGGAAGCCTACCAGTCCAAGGAAAACGGCGATTTCATCAAAACGAAATTCCCGGGTTCCGTATATCTGGGATGGAAGGAATAATAAAAGTTTTACATTGTTGCAATGGTGGCAACAGGGCTGACAGTGAACATCCGGTCTTGAAAGGATAAACGAATACAATGGATATCAGGAAACGAATTGATGTGTTCTGGCCGTACCTGCACGCAATTCCCGAGCCTGCGTTCCGCGAAAACAAAACCTCCGCCTTTGTTGCGGAGGTTTTGCGTAAGGCAGGGTATGAGGTACAGGAAAAGGTGGGGGGAACCACCGGGGTAGTGGGTGTATTGGACAGCAGCAGGCCCGGGCCTGTGGCGGCAGTGCGCAGCGATATGGACTGTCTACTCTTCAAGCAGGAAGACGGAACGGAAAATGCTGTACACGCCTGTGGGCACGACGGGCATATGACCGCGGTCCTTACGGTGGCGGAATGGCTGGCGTCAGAAGAACTGCCCTGCGGTAAGGTGAAGATTATCTTCCAGCCTGCGGAAGAAATTGGCAAAGGCGCCCTGGCCATGATAGACGCCGGGACCGTAGACGATGTGGATTACCTGTTCGGCCTCCATGTGATGCCGGAGGATATGGCCCGGACAGGAGAGATCATCCCCCAGATCAGCTGGACGGCCTGCACCCTGATCGAAGCGGAAGTCCGGGGAAAGGCGGCCCATGGCTCCCAGCCCCATCTGGGCGTAAATGCTATTGACGCGGGGGCGGCCATTGTCAACGCAGTGAACGCACTGCACTCCAATCCGCTGCTGGGAGGCAATGTAAAGACCACGCGCTTTCAGGGCGGCAGCGGTTCTTTGAACGCAATCTGCGATAAAGTAAATCTGGGCTTTGATCTGCGCAGTACATCCAATGCCGAAATGCTGGAACTGCGGCAGAAGGTGAGGGATCTTATCGCTAACACCGCGAAGGTTTACGGAGCGGAAGCGGACAGCCATATCGTAGGAACCTGTCCCGCTGCGGAAGCGGATGAAGCGTTGCTGCCCCTGACACAGGAAGTCATTATCGATGTTCTGGGGCAGAAAGCCCTGCTGCCGGTGAAATCCATCACGGTAGGAGAAGACTTCAATTTCTTCAAACAGGAACGCCCCCACATGAAAACCGTGGACATTGGTGTAGGCTGCGGCTTAACCCCCTGCCTGCATGACCCCGGCATGATCTATGACCGTTACGCCCTGGAAGGAGCGGTAAAGGTGTTGCGTGAGCTGGTGTTAAGAGTGCTGCGGGAAAGACCATAGGATATCACTGTTTATTTCACGCATAATCAATTCTATGGTATAATTAATATCATACAATTAACTCTCACAATAAAATTACAGGAGGCATTGCCATGGAATTTAAGATGTTGCGTTTTGTTGTGGAAGATGCGGTTGCGGTTATCACGCTGGATTATGCGCCGACCCTGAACGCGCTGGACATGAACCTGGCGCTGGAACTGGAGGCTGTGCTGAAACAGGCGGAAGAAGACGACGCTGTCAAAGTTGTGGTACTGACGGGCGCAGGCCGGGCGTTCTGCGGCGGCGGGGATATCCGTTTCATGAAAGCCCATTGCGAAGAACCGGATTTCGCAGATACTTCCATGGGACCGCTGGCCGGCAAACTGTCGGAGATTGTGTTGTATATCAAAAAGATGAAAAAACTGGTCATCTGTGCCGTAGCGGGCGCGGCAGCCGGCGGCGGCTGCAATCTGGCTCTGGGATGCGATTTTGTGTACGCGGCGGACAATGCCAAGTTCCTGCAGGCCTTTGTAGGCATCGCCCTGATCCCGGATACCAGCGGCGGTTATATGTTACCGAGAGCTATCGGGACCCATCGCGCCATGGATATGTTCGTAACGGGACGTCCGGTTTCCGCGCAGGAATGCTTTGAACTGGGTCTTGTAAAAGAAGTGACCACGGCGGAAGAACTGATGCCGAAAGCCATGGCTTTCGCTAAAAAACTGGCGGCAGGTCCCACACTGGCATATGCCAATATGAAGAAGATGATGTTCGTCAGCATGTACCAGGGCTTTGAAGAATTTATCAAAGCGGAAGTTGCCCTGCAGAACGAATGCGCCAACAGCGCTGATTTTAAGGAAGGCATCACGGCGTTCCTGGAGAAACGGAAAGCAAAGTTTACAGGCAAATAAGTTTATTTCGTAAAAGATTCAGGTGTGCAAGGTTTCGCAAAACCGTACGTGTTTGCTATTCTATGGACTCATGCGCCTGTGGCTTCGAAACTCGGGCTGTGCCCCTCAGACAGTCTCGCCACGACGGCGCATTTCATCTCACAGAATTACGCAAACGCTTCCGTTGTTTTGTTCAATCCTTGCACGCCTTCGCTTTTCCGATATAGTTTTTTAATAATGAACAAAAATGAACATTTCTTATTATTTACAAAAAGAAGAACTGAATAGGGAAGACCTTGTGTTCTTGCTGGGCCGCACTGAACCGGATGAACTGGAGCAGTTGTACCGTATGGCCTATGAAGTCAAAAAGGAATGGGTCGGTAATGTGGATTACTACCGGGGCCTGCTGGAGTTTTCCAACCGCTGCATCAAGAACTGCTGCTACTGTGGGATCCGCAGAGGCAACCGGCAGGTGGAACGGTTTGACACGCCGAAGGAAGATATCCTGGCAATGGCCCGCTGGTGCTATGAGCAACAGTACGGTTCCATTACACTGCAATCCGGAGAACGGCAGGACGGGGCATTCATTGATTACGTGGAGGAACTGCTGCGGGAGATTAAATCGATAGGGAACGGGGCCCTGGGGATCACCCTTTGTGTGGGCGAACAGACAAAAGAAACCTATCAGCGCTGGTACAATGCAGGGGCGCACCGTTACCTGCTGCGGATCGAAAGCAGCAACCCAAAACTGTACAAAACGCTGCATCCTCAGGACGGACATCACAAGTGGGAAGTGCGGAAAGCCTGTCTGGACGCGCTGGCGGAAATCGGTTACCAGGTGGGTACCGGTGTCATGATCGGACTTCCCGGGCAGACGCTGGAGAATCTGGCGGATGATATATTGTTCTATAAAAAACAAAACATAGCCATGATCGGTATGGGGCCTTATGTGGTGCATCACAACACGCCGCTGGGGAAGAAAGTCAGTGAAACCGGTCTGGATTCGCAGGCAGAAAAGGCGCGCCGTTTGCGGCTGAGCATTAACATGGTGGCGGTGACACGCCTGTTTTTAAAGGATGTAAACATCGCTGCTACGACAGCCATGCAGACACTACACCCTCTTGGAAGGGAAATGGCGCTGAAAGCCGGGGCCAATATTCTGATGCCCCTGGTGACACTGCCGCAATTCCGCAGTCAGTACCAGCTGTACGACAACAAACCCTGCCTGGAAGACGGGCAGGAACAGTGCCGCAACTGTCTCAGCGCGCGGGTCGCTTCTGTCGGTGATACGGTAGGCTGGGGACAGTGGGGCGATTCGCCGCACTTTTTTAATAATCTGAAGTAGAATTTCATACAGATTCTATCTGCTGAGCAAGGCAGGCTAAAAGAAAAAAGATACGAGCAAAACATCGGGGACGGTTACGTAATTCCATGAGATGAAATTCCTCGTCCGTGGCGAGACTGTTTGAGAGGCAAAGCCTCGAGTTTCGAAGCCACAGACGAATGAATTCATGGAATAGGAACCGTCCCCGGTTTTGCGGTATCGTTTTTCTTACAAATTACTTATTGCAGATAAATCGGTTATCAATGGCCGAAAATCGCGATGTAGCCCTGAACGAAAATGTACAGTACGACCAGAGGCAAAAGGTATGTCAGGTAGAACCGAAGCCATTTTGGAAATGCCACGCCTTTGCCGGTGTCCGCTTCTTTGATGAAGTTATCCCAGCCCCAGCCGTAGCGGCTGGTGCAGAAAGCGAGGTAGATCAGACTGCCCAGGGGCAGCAGATTGTTGCTGACGATGAAGTCTTCCAGATCCAGCACGCCGGTGCCTTTGCCCAGAGGCTGGAAGTTGCTCCAGATATTGAAACCGAAAATACAGGGCAGGGACAATACAATGATAGCGACGGTTCCCAGCCTGATGACGCTCTTCCGTTCCCAGCCGGTCAGGTCGCAGATGCAGGCTACCAGGTTCTCAAATACCGCGATAACGGTGGACATGGCGGCAAAGGTCATAAACAGGAAGAACAGGGTGCCCCAGAACCGGCCGCCGGCCATGTGGTTGAATACGTTGGGCAGGGTGATGAACAGCAGGTTGGGACCAGCGCCCGGATCCACGTTGAACGCGGAGCAGGCCGGAAAGATGATCAGGCCGCTCATGATAGCCACGAAAGTATCCAGCAGGATGACGTAGATCGCTTCGCCGGTGAGGCGTTTTTCCTTGCCGATGTAACTGCCGAAAATAGCCAGGGCGCCGATGCCCAGGCTCAGGGTGAAGAACGCCTGCCCCATGGCGGCGAAGATGACCTCGTTGGCGTCGTATTTGGCAAGGCGGCTGAAATCAGGCTGCAGGAAATAGGCAAGACCGCTTTCCCCACCGGGCAGTGTCACGGAATGGACTGCCAGGGCGATCATGAGGAACAGCAGGCAGGTCATCATGAACTTGGTGATCCGCTCCACACCGGCTTCCACACCCAGGTAGCAGACGCCGAAACCCAAAACGACCGTCAGGATCATGTAACCGGTCATGGTTACGGGATCTGTCACCAGCCCGCCTAACACGCCGCCGATATCTTTGGCGGCCAGGCCAATAAATCCTCCGGTGGCCATTTTATACAGATAATAGAACATCCAGCCGGTAATGGTAGTGTAGAACATCATCAGCATGGTGTTGCCCAGGATGCAGCCGTACTTGTACAGATGCCATTTCGTGCCTTTGGGCTCCAGTATGTCGAAGGAGAGCGAGGCGCTGCGCTTGCTGGCACGGCCCACGGCGAACTCGGCTACCATGATGGGCAGGCCCAGGATTGCGAGGAAGAATAAGTATATCAGTACAAAGGACGCGCCCCCGTATTTACCGGTGATGAAAGGAAACCGCCAGACGTTGCCCAGGCCGATGGCGCAGCCTGCCGATACTAATATAAAACCAAGACGGGTTGAAAAGGTTCCGCGTTCCATTGATCATACCTCCCTGGAATCTGTAACTGTGACGCTGTTACAGTGTAATTCTGCGTTTTTATTATTATTCATCATTATAGCAAGGTACAGGGAAAAAAGTAAATACTATCTTTAAAATAGTATAAAACAGCAGGTCCTGTATCGTTCCGGCAGGGTAAAGGAAAGTTACAGCAGGGCTTCGGGCAGGTCAGCCCGTAAACCGGAAACAGCCCTGAAACGCAAGGTATTTATTGACTAATGCACATTGTTGTGGTTTAATTATCTATAGATATTTTCTGCGCTTTCAAGATGATTTGCATGAACTTGTGATGATTTCATGCTTCATGAGGACGGCAGAAGAAATAAACGGTATGTTTTTAAAACCGGTTATTTGTTATCCAAGGAGGAATAAAAATGGGCTTTTGCAGTGAATTTAAAGAATTTGCGGTACGCGGTAATGTAGTAGATATGGCAGTTGGCGTTGTTATCGGCGGCGCTTTCGGCAAAATCGTTACTTCCTTCGTGAATGATATCGTGATGCCCCCGTTAGGCAAACTGGTTGGAGATGTGGACTTCTCCAACCTGTATATCAACCTGACCGATAAACAGTTTGCGAACCTGGCAGAAGCCAAAAAAGCGGGCGCGGCTGTCATCGCTTACGGTTCCTTCATCAATACAGTTATTGATTTTCTGCTGGTTGCACTGGCAGTTTTCATT
The DNA here is from genome assembly GCA_017405945.1 of Acidaminococcaceae bacterium. Classification (GTDB taxonomy): domain Bacteria; phylum Bacillota; class Negativicutes; order Acidaminococcales; family Acidaminococcaceae; genus Succiniclasticum. Next base: position 41,079 of record JAFQZL010000059.1, on the reverse strand, counting down.
GTCATCAAACAGATCAACCGGCTGCGCAAACCGGCGGAAGAACCGGCTCCGGCCCGTACCTGCCCATACTGCAAGAGTGAGATCGCGGACGATGCCACCCGCTGCCCGCACTGCACCAGCCAGTTGGACTGACCGAAAGAACGTCAGGGGTTATTTTACTAACAGGTGTAGTTTTGTGTCTTTTTTAAATAAGATGAGAAATATAATGATTTTTCGTATAGTGCTGGCCCTGCTTGTTGCAGGGCTGGTTTTTTGTGAATCCGCACTGGCGAGTTTTGTTTTGGCCAATAATCCCAGGATCAAAACCATGGGGCGGTGGATCTCCGCAGATAACGGCAGCAAGTATGCCGGACGGGGGGCAGTCCAGGTTTCCGCCGAGTTTGAAGGCACCGGGGTGCAGGTGCAGATGTACAGTGATTCCCAAAACGATGTCTGGTGGCTGAAGAAACTTGATGACGGGCAGATGGTCCGGTTCAAAGCCCAGATGGGAACAAATGTGTTATATCAGAATCTGCCGCAGGGGAAACACAGGCTGCTCATGATCCGTGATACGGAAGGCCTGCGGGGCGTAACCATCCTCCGGGGGTTTTACTTTGTCGGGGAAAGTGAAGCCGCGGCTGCTGTTACCCCGGTATCCAATCCCCCTGTTGCCGGACAGGGCGCCGCAGTCAGCGGGAACGCTACCGGTAACAGGGATGCAGCTGCCAACAGCAGGGCAGACTTTAACAAGCACATTGCCGCCGACAAAGATACCGGGAATGCGGAAGAAAAGCAGAAACCCAAAAAAAGGCGGAAACGCAGAATAAAAATGGAGTCTAAAGAGGAAGCAAAGCCCGTAACACCGCAGCCGCCGGTGCAACGGAAACCTCACCGCAGGTACATCGAGATTTTTGGTGATTCCGTAGCGGCAGGGGCTTTTATCTATCCGGAGGGGGACTATTTCCGGCGAGAAAGCGGATATTTTGCTTTTGGTCCCCTGTTAGCCCGTATGGTGAATGCAGACTGGAGCTGTGTGGCCAATTCGGGGGAAGGGGCGGTACGCAACAACGAAGAAAAGCCCCCTTACAGCGCAAAACACGCGGAAGAGCAGATAGAGCGTGCTTTTTATACACAGAAGGAACCTCGCTGGAGCAACCAGATGGATGACCCGGATCTTGTAATCCTGGCCTATGGGGAAAATGATTTCAACGATCCGGTGAACCGTCCCTCAGACGACTATTTTAAAAATCAGTACAAGAAACTGATTCTGAGAGTACGGCAGTTCCGTCCCGATGCTGTCATTTTCTGCATGACCCCGGCTAATGCGGTGACCAGCCAGCGCTCCGTTCCCGGTATGGGCGGCGCGGTTGCGGAGCTGCGGGCAGCAGGGGATTCCAAAGTGTTTTTTATTGATTTGAATGCCCACGGCCCCCTGCTGAACCGGTCCGACTTTTTGGATGGCGTACATCCTCTGGTCAGCGGGCATGTCAAAATTGCCCTGCACCTGAAAGGCCATGCCCGGGCCGTGCTGGGGTGGAACTGAAGGGTTGCGGGTGGCCTGCAGAAGAATACTTAGCAATGCCGGCATGAGCATTTTGCTTGACAAAAGCAGAAAAGACTTTTAAGATATTCCTATCGGATGAGTAGAGTTTTGAGAGTGCCTGCCTGTTTGTCTTCACAGGCGTTGGAATCAATGCTTCCTGGATCACTGGTGACACAAATTATTAAATGAAGGAGTGGGAAACATGAAAAAATTTGTTTACGGCATTCTGTCTGTAGCGATGGCATCCATGCTGATGCTGGGCTGCGGTGGCGACGGTGGCAAAAAGGCTGCGACGGACGCGCCGAAAGACGGAGGCAAAAAAATCGTTGTAAAAGTCGGGGCAACTCCGGTGCCCCATGCGGAACTGCTGAATTTTGTAAAACCGCAGCTGGCCAAAGAAGGCGTAGACCTGCAGGTCATCGAGTTTACGGATTATGTAAAACCCAACCTGTCCCTTTCGGATAAGGAACTGGATGCCAACTTCTTCCAGCATGTTCCTTTCCTGGAGAAGACCTGTCAGGAACGCAACCTGAAACTGACAGTGCTGGATAAGGTCCATATCGAACCCATGGGATGCTATTCCAAGAAGTTCAAAGATATCAAATCCCTGCCCAACGGCGCCAAAGTGGCGATCCCCAATGATCCGACCAACGGCGGCCGCAGCCTGATGCTTCTGGAAGCAGCGGGCCTGCTGAAACTGAAAGACGGAAAGGGCATCACCGCAACGCCTAACGATCTGGCGGCAAATCCCAAAAACCTGAAGATCATTGAAGTGGAAAGCGCGACGCTGCCCCGTGCCCTGGACGACACCGACCTGGCAGTCATCAACTCCAACTTCGCCATGGAAGCAAAACTGAACCCGGTGAAAGATTCCCTGTTCATTGAAAAGGATTCCCCGTACGCCAACGTAATCGCGGTACGTACCGGCGACGAGAAACGCCCTGAACTGCTGAAGCTGGCCAAGGCTCTGAAGACCCCCGAAGTGAAGAAGTTCATTCAGGACAAATACAAAGGTGCGGTCGTTCCGGCGTTCTGATAACAGACATCTGAAGGAAGTGCTGATCGTTCAGCACTTCCTTTACTTTTTTTTATGAATATGATACAATGAAATGCGAACAGTTGTTTTGATGATTTGTATGATAACGAGGCGACGACTATGGAACAGGCAGGCATTTTTGATGACCTGGTGAGCCAGCCCCTGGCTGCCCGTCTGCGGCCGGAAACAATAGAAGAATACGTAGGGCAGGAGCATCTGCTGGGCAGGGGCAGGGTGCTGCGCCGCATGATCGAGCAGGACCGTATCTCCTCCATGATCTTCTGGGGCCCGCCCGGTGTGGGAAAAACGACGCTGGCCCAGATCATCGCGCGGATGACCCGGTCGGTGTTTATTAATTTTTCTGCCGTGACCAGCGGCATCAAAGAAATCCGTATCGTCATGGAAAAAGCGGAAAAGAACCGGCAGATCGGCCAGCGGACCATCGTGTTTGTAGACGAGATCCACCGTTTCAACAAAGCCCAGCAGGACGCGTTTCTTCCCTTTGTGGAGAAAGGCAGCATCATCCTCATCGGCGCGACTACCGAAAACCCCTCCTTCGAGGTCAACGGCGCGCTGCTTTCCCGCTGCCGTGTGTTTGTGCTGCAGCCTTTGTCAGCGGACGATCTGCTGAAGATGCTGAAGCATGCCCTGCAAAGCCCCAAAGGCTTCGGCGGGCAGAAAATTGAAATTTCGGACGACCTGCTGAACCTGATCGCCAATTTTGCCAACGGGGACGCCCGGTCGGCCCTTTCCACCCTGGAGATGGTGATCCTGAACGGGGATATGCAGGGCGGCACAGTCGTTGTAACCAAAGAGATACTGGAACAGTGCATTTCCAAAAAATCGCTGCTGTACGATAAAAATGGGGAAGAACACTACAATTTAATCTCCGCGCTGCACAAGAGCATGCGCAACTCCGATCCGGACGCGGCGGTGTACTGGCTGGCCCGGATGCTGGAAGCAGGGGAGGATCCCCTGTATGTGGCCCGCCGGGTGACCCGGTTCGCCAGCGAGGACGTGGGCATGGCGGATCCCAAAGCCCTGGAGATTGCCGTGGCAGCCTATCAGGCCTGTCACTTTATCGGCATGCCGGAATGCACGGTGCACCTGACGGAAGCCGTGGTATACATGTCTCTGGCGCCCAAGTCCAATGCTATGGAAGTGGCCTATAACACCGCGCGGGTGGATGCCCTGAACATGATTGCGGAGCCGGTTCCCCTTGTGATCCGCAACGCGCCGACAAAACTGATGAAGAACCTGAACTACGGCAAAGGCTATCAGTACGCTCACGATACGGAGGATAAGCTGACCAACATGCAGTGCCTGCCGGACTCCTTGCTGGGTAAGACCTACTATCAGCCCACGGAGGAAGGCTTTGAAGCGCGTTACAAAGAACGGCTGCGGCAGATCAAAGAGTGGAAACGGCAGCACGGGGCGAAAATTTGATCAGAGGGGAACATAGAATACTATGGAATTTCCGGGAAAACGATTCTTAAAACGGCATAAAATCAGTGTTGCAGCAGCTATTGCAAGCGTTATCATCAGTATCCTTGTCATCCTGGGTTTGCTGCAGTTTGCCAAACGGGGCGCTGCGTTCATCTTTAACCGGGAAATGGAAAAGCAGACCATGCTGCGCGGAACCATAACGGTGGAAACCCTTATGGCCCATATCACAGGAGATGTTAATTTCGAGAATTTAGTATGGAAAGAACCTGATGGGGATGTGATTCTTCATATTCCGGAAGGAAGCTTTCAAGTGCGTCTCTGGGACGTTATCACCCGCCGTTTTAAAGCAACTTCCATTCAGCAGCTGACGCTTAAAAACGCTGTAATCTCTGTGCGCTTTAACGAGAATATGCAAGTGGATTTTCTGGATCAGAAGCCGGGGCAAATCAATCTCCCAAAAGCGGAAGCACAGCCGAAGGCGGAAATGAATACGAGACAGGATCCGAAACATAAGACGGAACAGGATTTGGAAACGGAATGGATTGAGGATCACGACTTCGTTTATGATGACGACGGTATGAATTTTGATCTGGGCGCCCGCAGGCTGCGGTCAGTGATTGTGTTAGAGGACTGTCGGCTGGCTGCCCGCTATAAGAAGCATCATTATGTTTTGAACAATGTTAATATGAAACTGGGACTCGATACGACCGGGATGTCCCGTATTGATCTGTCCACCGGAAAATTCGGCGGAACCATGAAGGGCGGCGGTATGTCCATCTACGGCGAAATTAATTTTAAACCGGTTACCCCTGTGCTGGATGTGGATGTATCGCTGCGGGATGTGGATCCTTCCTCCCTTGGCTTTGGCATGAATGTCCATGATAATATGACGGTAGTGGTCAGAATGGAAGGACCCGTAACCGGACCTATGGGTCGGGGAACTGTCAAAATGAAAGAACTGCATATTCCGGCACTGCATTTTACCGATATCATTGGGGATGTTAATTATGCCAACGGACTTTTCCGTTTTTCAGATGTCCATTCAAAAGTGTTTGGGGGCACCCTGGCAGCCCGGGGCTATTATAATATGAATACCAGGAGATACAGGATCTTCGGAAAAGGGAAAAATCTGGACAGCAAAAGAGCCTTGTGGAATTCTCACCTGTACTGCCCGGTGGATCTGGATATAAATATTGAGTGCTATGGGAATGCCCGCAGCACAGTGACTACCGGGAGTTTTAAATCTGGAAAGGGACATTACAGCTTTGTTCCTTTCGACAGTCTCCAGGGACGTTTCAGCAACCGATACAGGGAATTGCACTTTTATGATATAAAAATCATCACTCAGTTCGGGACCGTCAGCACTGATGCGTTCAGTATCGTAAACAATAAACTGCATCTTGGAAAGATCATTTTAACGGATCAGGATACTGGTGAAAATATTACGATCCGGGAAGAAGATAAGGTTAAACCGCAAGATCAGCATTATAACCCGGATGATAAGCAGGATAAATCAAAAAATAAAAAAGGAAAGTCGAAATCTAAGAAAGCCGAAAGCTAAGAAAACAGCAAACTCAGAAAACCGACAGCTAAAGAAACAGATAGTTAAAAAGGAAAATGCTGATTTACCGGCAGGTGGAGCATGTTACATTTATTCTGTGTGCCATCAGGCTGCAACGTTACAGATATTTTTTATCAGAAGGCGCTGCAGCAGAAATTTGAAGAAACGGTGCTGGTTGCTTCATCGGAAGCGCTGGTAGAGAAAGCCCGTATGCAGGGCATCCGGGCAGCAAATTTTGACGCCCTTGCCAACGCGGTAACGGAGCAGTGCAGCGCGCAGCTGCATGAGAGGCTCGTCGTACGGAAAATCAGCCGAAAGGCCCAGGAGCTGATCCTGCAGGATATACTTGACCGGCTGCAGGAGGAAGGCAGGCTGCCGTATTTTGGCAAAATGTCCGGGAAAAAAGGCTTTGTCCGGTCTGTAGTTTCTTTAATGGAACAGATCGGCAGCTGCGGCGCAACGGCGGAAGAAATTGAAACCGCCTTTGCCCACTGGGACGACCGTTCCCCTGCGTACCGGCAGAAAGACCGGGAAATCGCGGAGATTTACAGGGAATACCTGGCTTACCTCATCCAGAACAATATCTATGACATGGCGGGACTTTACCGGGTGGCGGCGGAAGAACTGGCCTCCTTGCGGAAAAGCGGCGGCGCTGTTACATGGAAATCCCTGTACTTTACAGGCTTTTACCGGTTTGACGCGCTGCAGCTGGTGATCATCCGCCTGCTCAGCCAGATCTGCGACGTATGGATCGCATTGCCCTATGAACCCGGCCGGCCGGAACTGTACGGGGCGGCGGAATTCACCTACGGAGACCTGATGCGATATGCCACACTGGAACAGCTGCCTGCGGTTCCGGAATCTGAACGGACTGCTTCGCTGCGTCATATCGTACGTAACCTGCGGACCCCGGGCATGCAGCCGGCTCCCGCGGACCGGGGCATCGAAATCTGGCAGTTGCCCGACGGAAATGAAGAAATGCGGGCGGTGCTGCGGGAAATCAAGCAGCAGCTCCGCAGCCAAACACTAAAACCTTCCGAAATTGCTGTGGTAGTGCGCCGTATGGAAGAATACAGCGGGATACGGGACTTATGCGACGAATACGGGATCCCGGTACAGGCAGAAGACAGTGCAGCCCTGGCGGCGAGCCCTGTTTTTCATTTTGTTGCGGCCATTTTGGAAACCGTTTCCCTGCACGGTAGGGAAAAAGCCGAAAGCTGGACCGGCCTTCTGACGCAGCCCCTGCAGAAAATCGTCCTGGGACTGCCCACGGACGCGGCGATACAGCTTGCCGACGAGCAGTATTATACAGATTACAGGAAATTCCTGGCGGATGTACTGGAGAAGACAGGCTGCGACGCACTGCGGCAGCTGTGGCAGGAAACCGATGCCATCCCGGCGGAAGCTGCCATACAGGAGTACTGCGACATCACCGGCCGTCTCCTGTCCCTGACAAAACTGCCGGAAAAAGCGGGACGTCTGTACCGGGAAGGACAGCTGACCCTGGCCGGATTTAAGAACACGGTCTGCGCCTGCAGGCAAATCCACGCCCTTTTGCAGAAACTGCCCCAGGATTACCGGTTCTGCCGTTCCGGAACGCAAAGGGCAGACTGTGCCGGATTTGCGGAAGCGCTGTCGGAAGCGGCAGGCAAGCTGTCCCTTTCGCTGCAGCCGGAAAACAGGGAAGGCATCGCCTTTTTATCCGCGGTCAACCTGGAAGACGCGTCCTTTAAACAGGTGTATGTCCTGGGACTCAGGGAAAATGAATTTCCTTTTTACAAGGAAGAAAACTGGATTTACAATGACAGGGAACGGGCCGACCTCTCAGGACTGGGAATCACGCTGCCCGCTTCGGCGGAGGGATACGGCGAGGATATCCATTTCTTTATGAACGCCTGCGCCTCGGCCACAGAACGGCTGGTACTGACTTTTTACGCGGATGAAGAACATAACGCGTCGCCTTACATTGGGGAGATACAGTCCCTGTTTACAGAACTGAAAGTACAGGTTAAAAAAGCGGAAACCGTTGCAGGCGACAGCCTGTCCCGGGAAGAACTGGAACTGGCGCTGGCTCGGGCCGGACAGACGGAGGCCCTTGAACAGCTGGAGCCGGGGCTGGCGGAAATTGGCGGCAGTGACCGGAAACGCCTGCAAAAGGCAGCTGGCTGGAACGGCAACCCGGAGGATGCAGCGCTTTTGCAGCGGATAAGCCTGCAGATCGGAGACCGCTTCAGCGCATCCAAACTGGAAACATACCGCGGCTGCCCCTTTAAATTCCTGGTCACCTATGTCTGGCAGCAGAAAGCGGCGGAGGCAGCCGGGGAAGATATGGATCCCATGCAACGGGGCAGCCTGCTGCACAAAGTACTGGAAAAATTTACCGGTAACCATCTGGGAGAAAAACTGCAGCAGGCGCAGCATGCGGAACTGCAGCAGGAACTGGACGGGATTTTTGATACGGTCTGTCAGGAATTCGCGGATAACGGCTGGCTCTATCCGGGGGACTTCTGGCAGCATGATAAGGAACAGCAGAGGATACTGCTGCAGCGGTGGCTGCGCAGCGAAATTGCCTACAGCGGGCAGGGAGAATGGCGCCCGGTGTCCACGGAACAGGCCTTCGGCAAAAAGGGTAAGAGTGAGGTCGCGCTGGATATCAACGGCCGCCGCATTTATCTGAACGGGAAGATCGACCGCATCGACAGGGCCGGGGACGCTTATTTCATTACAGACTATAAGAGCGGCGACACGCCGCAGAAGAAAGCGTTTGCGGATACGGATCTGCAACTGCCCTTGTATCTTCTTGCCGCAGCAATGCAAAACGGGGGCAACGTTGCAGGCGGAGGCTATTACAGCCTGAAAGACGCGGAACGCAAAGAAAGTTTTATGTTTCCGGCAGCGGCAGATTCGGTTCCCTGGAAAACCTTTTCGGAAGCAAAAGACGCGAACGGAACCGCAACAGCCATTACGGATATGAAAGACCTGCAGGCCACGCTGGAGCAGGTGCTGGGAGACATGCTGGAGCGCATGGAACAGGGCGATTTCAGCCCGACCCCGTCGAAAGACTGCGAGAGAAACTGCCCTGCGGCGGAAATTTGCCGTTTCCGGGTGCTGTCACGGAAACGGGAAGAGGAGGACCCCAATGGCTGAGTTTAAATTAACACCGTCCCAGGACAGGGCGATTCACTGCATCGATACCAATGTGGCGGTGTCGGCAGGGGCCGGCAGCGGCAAAACAAGGGTGCTGGTGCAGCGCTTTCTGTATATCCTGGGCCTGGGGCTCCGGCCGCCGGCAGATAAGGTGCGTCCCCGGGAGATTCTGGCCGTAACCTTTACCCGCAAGGCTGCCGCTGAAATGCGCGACAGAATACGCGACGAAATAGAAAAAAGATGCAAAGAATGCCAGGATAAGATGCAGCGGATCTACTGGCAGCAACAGCTGAAAGATCTCGCCTATACCCAGATTGGCACGATACACGGCCTGTGCAGCAGTCTTCTGCGGGCCAACCCGGTGGAAAGCAATCTGGATCCCGCCTTTATTGTGCTGGAGGAACGGGATTATAACGACTTTCTGGTGAAGGAAGTCCGGAACCGCCTGCGCCGCCTGTTACATGAAAATAATGGGGCGGCGGCAAGGCTCTGCGACGAATACGGCAGCCGCAGCCTGCAGGAACAGACCCTCAGTCTGTTGCAGAAAGGTTTTTCCTTTGCCCGGGGCGGGCTGGCGGCGAAATACGACGGGGAACTGGCAGGGATATTGCTGGAGGCCGCCCGTCTCCCGGCTGTTGTAACTCCGGAATTTATAACAGAATGTATACCGGGCAACCGGAAAACATTGGAAAATAATACAGAAAACCTGCAGCGCGCGTTACAGGACCTTACGAAACAGGAAAACCTGGATCTTCTGCAGGAAATCAACAAAGGACTGCAGCGTAAAGGCAATAACAAAGCGGACATCGACGCCTTAAAAAGCAGTCTGGAACGGATCATCGCGTATCCTCTCTGTGTAAGGGCACGTTCGCTGGCGCCTGCCTGGGAAGAGTATCTCCTGCAGATGCGGGAGCATCTGGACACAAAACTCCGGGAAGGGGGTCTGCTTTCTTTTGATGACCTGGAAGAAAAGGCCCTGGACCTGCTGGAGCACCATCCGGATGTGCTGGCGAAGTGCAGAAGGCAGTTCCGGTACATCATGGTGGATGAATTCCAGGATACCAACGAACGGCAGCGTCAGCTGGTGTACCTGCTGTCAGGCGGGAACAGGGATGAACTGAAAGACGCCCGGCTCTTCGTGGTGGGGGATGCCAAACAGTCCATCTACCGTTTCCGGGGCGCCGATGTCAGTGTCTTTGCCAGAGTGCGCAACGAAATCGTGAAGAGCGGCGGGGAACTGATCCGGTTAAACGATAATTTCCGTACCGTGGAGCCGGTCCTGCAGCTTTGCAACGACCTGTTCCCCGGCCTTATGGGCATCGATGAGGAAAAGGATGTTTATTACGAAGCATTAAAAGCTGTCCGGCAGAGCGACTGCATGCCGGAACTGTTTATACAGCATTATAAAGAAAATAATTTTTCCTCAAAAGCCGGCCAGGCGAAAACTGTGCAGCTGAATACCAGTCTGGCGGAAGCCCGGCAGTCGGAAACCGCGTGGCTGGCAAACCGTCTGGCTGAACTGCACCAGGAAGGGACAGCCTACGCAGACATGGCCATCCTGTTACAGAACATGACCCATATTTCCGCTGTTACCGAAGCGCTGCAGAAGCGCGGTGTTCCCTATGCCGTGACAGACGGCCGCGGCTTCTTTGAAAGGGCGGAGACCCGGGACCTGATGAACCTGTTCCGCTTCGCCGTCAATCCCCATGACGACCTGAACCTGTCCGCTGTGCTCAGGTCTGTTTACATGGGCCTCAGCGATACGCTGCTGACCCGGCTGCATATCGCCATGGCGGATTTTAATAAAGACAGGGCTGCGAAGGACGGGTCGGCCGTATCCCTGTGGGATTTCCTTCTGCAGGAACAAGATACAACGCTGGCCAGGGCAATACTCCTGCTGCGCCCCCTGCCTGCGGCTGCCGCTGTCATGAATCTGCCCGGTTTCTGCCGGGAGATTCGCAGGTTGCTGCACCCGGAAGCGATCCTGGCCTTGCAGGATAACGGGGAAGAACAGCTGGCGAACCTGCGGAAGTTTTACCGGATGGCCCACGATTTTGCGGCGCAGAAACAGGGCACCGTGCAGGATTTTACCGCGCGTCTCCGGGAGCTGGCGGAAACAAAGGACAGGGAGGCGGCCGCTACGGTGGTGTCAGAGGGCGCAGTCCAGTTGATGACCGTACATAAATCCAAAGGTCTGGAATTCCCGGTGGTAGCCGTGCCGTTTCTGGATATTTCATCCCAGGCGGACAAGTCACGGGCAGTGTGGCATCCTGAACTGGGACTGGGCATTTCCGTGCGGAACGCGGAAGGAATCATCACGGCGGCGCCTTTGCTGGGCAAAATCAAAGACGCGAACGCAGAGAAAAATCTGGAAGAGAAAAAACGCCTGCTTTACGTGGCCATGACCCGGGCCAAAGACCGGTTGATCCTGACGGGAAGCTGGAAAGAGGTCAAAAAGGAGAAGTCAGACGCAAAGCACTGGCTGAACTGGCTGAACCTGGGCCTGCCGAAAGATTATATAGGACTGGAACGCACCGATAATAAGGTGGACGCCGCGGTTTCTGTGGAACAGCAGCCGGCAGCAGCCCGGCCGGAACGTATTTCGGACCGGGAACTGTCAGCACTGCTGGAAAAGGCGGCGATCCTGGACTCCTTCGGCGGCAAAACTATGACAGAGTTTTCGGCTACTTCCCTGAGAGAGTATGATCTCTGTCCCCGCCGATACTATTACGGAGTCATCGAAAACATACCGCCAGCGGAAGAACAGATTCTGGCAGAACCGCTGACAACCGACCAGCAGCAGCCGGGGAACGCTTTGCCGGCGGATGTGCTGGGTACACTGGTCCACAAAGTATTGGAAAAATACGCAAAATGGCGTATGCATAATCAGTTCACCGAGGACGAACAGGTGTGGCGCGACCTGTACGAAAATGCAGTCCGGGAAATCGCCGGCGGCCGTTTTGATCTGGCAGCAGAAGCGGAAACCATGCTGCAGGACTATCTGCAATCTGATTTATACCGGTCTTTTGCCCCGCAGCAACGCTTTGCGGAATACGGATTCCGGCTGCCCCTGCTGCAGGATGACAGGTATACCTATACGGTCACCGGGGTCATCGACGCCGTAGCGGAACGGGAAGACGGAAGTCTGGAGATCATCGATTACAAGTCCGGGAAACCGCCTCAGAAAACTTCCGGGGGAGATACTGTCTCCAATGGATACGCCTGGCAGCTGGCGCTGTACAAAATGGCGCTGGAGTACATGCTGCGGATCCGAAAGAAAGCAACAACCAGAACCGGTGGGGAAGCTGCGGGCGTAAGTAATGAGGCTTCGCCTGCTGCAACCGGCGGGGAAACTTCCCCATGCGTTAAGAAAGCCTCGCTGCACTATTTGCGGGACCGGAGCGAATGGACGCTGCCTGACAAAGATTACCGGCAGGAGATCCGGGAAGTCTGCAGGGAGATTGCCGAAAAGAAAACGGAAGGCGACTTCGCCGTTAAGACGGAAAACTGTTCCCTGTGCCCCTTTGCCTACATGTGTAAGAAGGATGGATGAACCGTTGTGAACGCGTTCGGCTGAAAACGGACCAGCCGGACTTTGATTAGGAACTGCTTTTACAAAGTTTGGAAATTTTTTGTTAAAACTTTAAGAAAAACGACTTACACCATATAAAATGTGGTACAATATATAAGTGGAAGACTACATATATGGATGGAGACCGTATAAAAACAAAAACAAAGCAAATTCAACGAGTATACACGGTAAGCGAAAGTACAAAACCGCTGACACAATGCGTGCAACACCATAAGTGAAAAGACAGGAGTGATCAATATGGCTAACGTATCCCAGGAAACCATGATGTTTAAAAGAAACCGCGAAAAGGCACCGGTTGAACAGACCATCCGTGAAGTCTGCGTGGCGCTGGAAGAAAAAGGTTACAACCCGAAAGACCAGCTGGTAGGCTATCTGCTGTCCGGCGATCCCACGTACATAACCAGCCATAAAGATGCCCGCAACAAGCTGCGCCAGTATGAAAGATATGAACTGGTAGAAGCTTTGCTGGAAAGCTATTTGGCTTCCATCCGGTAACAGGCCGGCGAACAGATGAGAAGTATGTCTCTTGATCTGGGCAGCCGTACCATCGGCGTGGCAGTCAGCGACCTGACCGGGCTGATTGCCAACGGGGTGGAAACCATACGCAGGACGTCTCCGGAACGGGATTTTGCCAGGATCGGTGAACTTATCGCCGAATGGGAAGTCGGGGAGATTGTGCTGGGCTACCCGAAAAACATGAACGGGACCATCGGCGAACGGGCGAAGATTTCGGAAGCTTTTGCGGAAGAACTGCGCAGCCGTTTTGCCGGTATTGCTGTTGTACTGTGGGATGAACGGCTTTCCACGGTTGCGGCGGAACGCGTGCTCATCGATGCGGACCTTCAGCGGAAAAAACGGCGCAAAGTCATCGATATGATGGCCGCAGTGGTCATCCTCCAGAACTATCTGGATGGCAAAAACCTGCGCAGCAAAAAGTTTTCTCAATAAAACAAGGTGAAGAAGCGTGGAAAGAATTTCTTCAAAGCAAAGAATTATCATGATGGGGGCTCTGGCAGTATTAATTGCCATTGCCCTTGTTATTAAGTCAGGCGGCGGCGCGGCCTCGCGCATGGCCGAGCAGATGTTGGCCCGGCAGAACGTGGTAGCCGGCACACTGACCTATGAAAAAATCAATGCCGGCTTTGCCGGCGATGTGGAAATACGGAACCTTGTCTGGAAAGCGCCCAACGGTGACGTGAAGATGGAGATGCCACTGGCAACGGCTTCCGTTAATTTTTTTGATGCGCTTCGCAAAGGGGCCGGCGTTGGCGCCGTAACGAATATCGTTTTTAACAGGCCGAAGTTTTACGGGGTATACGAAGAAGGCCAGGGGCTGGACCTGTTAAACCTGCTGAAGCTCGCGGGCCAGGACAATGCCCGGGAAGGCGGGAAGAAGCCGAAACAGCCGGATAACCCAACCAGCTTCCGGGGACTGGTCGAAGTGAAAGACGGGGAACTGGACCTGGTCTCCAACGGCAAGAAAGTGCGCCTGGACAAGATCAATTCCCAGATGGCCTTTAAACAGTACCCGCTGCTGCGGGCCAGCGCCACGGGCAACAAAGAAAAATGCGACCTGGTCCTGAACATGGATTATGAAAACGGTTCCGCCCGGGTGACCGGGGAAGCGAAAAACGCGCCGGTACCGGATGTATTGGCCATGTATCCGGACATGAAACATATCAAGGTCACCGGAGGCGTCGTGCCCACGGTAAAAATCGCGGCTTCCAAAGACCGGGGCGGATGGCATATCCGTCTTGACGGAAAACCCCGCAACATGGCCGGCGAGTTCTTCGGCATGCCCTTTACCGACGGGGAAGGCAGCTTTACCGCCGACAGGGACATGGCTGAACTGCAGACGGTCCAGGCCAATGTAAAAGGAATGCCTGTCACCCTGCAGGGCACCATCAAAAGTGGCAGGGGAACGCCGCTTCCCCCTGTGTTTGAATTAACTTTTTCGGCAAATAATTTCAAGACACAGGCGTTAAGCAAAGGACTGTATCTGGACGATGCAGGCGTCGTGTTCTCCGGTAAAGTGACAGGCACCGCCGTGGAACCGAAAATCGAAGGAACTTTCAGCTGTAATTATCTGTACGCGGCGCCGCTGCAGATGAACAGCCTCCATGGGAATTATGTCTGGGACACCGGCAAGCTGGTGCTGCACAAAGCCGAGGCCATGAGCGCCGGGGCAAAAGTTACCCTGGAAGGCTTCCTGGTTCCGGCTGCGGGAGACTATCAGTTCTCCCTTGTGGGAAAGAATCTGGACGCAGCCCAGATGACAGATAACCGGGTCACCGGCGTACTCCAGATGAAAGCCGACCTGACCGGTACTGACAGGCCGGATTCTGCTGCAGGCAGCGGAGCTTTCACCCTGGAGAAAGGGCGGTATTTTCCTTCGGAAGGCAACCTGCGCAGCGAAGAAATCCGTTACATGGAAGGATATATCAACATTCTGAACGGGCAGTTCGGCACAAAAGACGCGGTAATGAAGATGGGGCGCAGCAAATACAGTATTGCGGTGGTTGCGGGGGATAAAGACGCAGCGGAGATCCGCATCCTGAAAAAGCTGTCTTCTTCCTGGTTTTAAGGCGGACCAATGCCGCATAAATCCATAAATTTTATAAAATGTCAGAGATAAGGAGTACGATTATGACAGAAAAAGACGTAGCAGAAGTAATGGAAGAAGAAACCATTGAAACCTATGAATTTACCGATGATGACGGACAGGATCACTGCTTTGTGGTAGAAAGCAGGTTCAAAGTCGGCGAAGACGATTATGTCGCCCTGCTGGAAGTGGATCCCGCTATCTTCTCCGAAGAGGAAGAAGCGTGCGATTGCGGCCACGATCATGTCCATGACGAAGAATGCGGCTGCGGCCACGACCATGAAGAAGAGGATGAGGACGATGAGCCGAACATTATCCTGGCGAAGATCGTGACGGATGCAAACGGGGACGTGGATATCCAGGTTCCCACCGATGAAGAGTTTGAAAAAGCAAGGATCGCATACGAAGCCCTGGACGCTTAGTATGCAGAGGATGCCTGAGGCCGCAGGCATGGCATCGTGTTCTGCTTCAACGGCATAAAAAACAACAAGAAGAGAACAACGGAGGTAATGGATTTGTTTAAACGACTGATTCCATTATTGTTCGCATTTACCTTAATGCTGGGACTGGGAGCCTACTGGCTGCTGTATTATACCGGCAATAATACGGAGTTCGCGAAGGGGCATCGTTACCTTGTTACCATCAAACCGGGGATGACCACTGCGGATATTGCTGACCTGCTGCACAAGAAACATCTGGTGAAGACGCCGGAAGCCTTCCGTATGGAAGCGCGGCTGCGGGGTCTGGCCGGAAAGCTGGAAGCCGGCCGGTATGAGATTATCGGCGGCATGTCCAACAGCGAGATCGTAAGCATCCTTTCCAAAGGACAGACCTACAGCGTCAAATTTTCGGTGCCGGAAGGGTTCAATGTGGTGAAGACCGGGCGCAAGCTGGAAGCGGAAGGCCTGGGGGATGCCAAGAAATTTGAGGAAGCGGCCCGGAATTATACACCCTATCCTTACATGGAGACGAATAATCCGGACGTGATTTTCAAGGCGGAAGGCTTCATATACCCCACTACGTACCATTTAGACCCGGACATGTCGGAAAAGGACATCCTGGCCCTTATGGTGCGGACCTTTAATGCGGAAATGAACAAGGAAAATATTCCCACCCTGGCCCGGGGAAAGAACATGGGGCTGCGTGATCTTGTGAATCTGGCGGCCATGGTGGAACTGGAAGCGGTATTTCCGGAAGAGCAGGCCCGCATCGCCGGCGTGTTCCTGAAGCGCCTGCATATCTATATGCCCATACAATCGGATACGACAATCCAGTATCTGCTGGGTTCCCAAAAGGAAGAAGTAACCATAGCGGATACCAAAATCAGGAGCCCTTACAATACCTATCAGAATCCCGGACTGCCCCCCGGGCCCATCGCCTCGCCGGGCATGAGCGCCATCAAGGCCTGCCTCAATCCGGAAGCGACGGAGTATCTGTATTTTGTGGCGGAGAAAGACGGGCATCACCGTTTTACCAAAACCTACAGGGAACACCTGAAGGCCATCGAGGACATACATAAAGATGACAATAAATAAGCCGGCGCATGGAAACCAAAACAGTTGGCGCATTGCAGACAACAGAGCAAGCCGGTGCGCGGAGCCGGCAAAGTTACAGAGGAACGACATGAGACAGTTTCAGAAGCCGGAGCTTTTAGCCCCGGCAGGAAACATGGAAAAACTCCGCATGGCCCTGTTATACGGGGCGGATGCGGTGTATCTGGGAGGCAAACTGTTCGGCCTCAGGGCTTTTGCCAGCAACTTTGCTGCGGAAGAGATGAAGGAAGCCGTCCGTTTTGCCCACAGTTTACAGAAAAAGGTTTACGTGACCGTAAATATTTTTGCCCATAACGAAGATATCAACGCGCTGCCGGATTACCTGCGCAGTCTGCAGGATACCGGGGCGGACGCTCTCCTGATCTCCGATCTGGGGGTCTGGTCCGTGGCCCGGGAAGTGATACCCGGTATGCCGCTGCATGTGAGCACCCAGGCGAACACCAGCAACTGGGCGGCCGTGAAGGCCTGGGAAAACCTGGGTGCCAGCCGCGTGGTGCTGGCCAGGGAGCTTTCCCTTGCGGAAATGAAAGAAATCGGCAGCAAAACAGACGTGGAACTGGAGGCCTTCGTGCACGGAGCCATGTGCATCTCCTATTCGGGGCGGTGCTGGCTCAGCAGTTACCTGACCGGCAGGGACGGGAACCGGGGCGCCTGCGCCCAGGTCTGCCGCTGGGAGTTCGGCCTGACGGAGAAGAACCGGCCCGGGGAAGTCTACGACGTGGCCGGGGACGAACGGGGCACCTACATCATGAACTCCAAAGACCTCTGCCTGCTGGCGTACCTGCCGGAACTGATGCAGGCGGGCATCGGCAGCTTCAAGATCGAAGGGCGGATGAAAAGCGCCCACTATGCCGCCAGCGTGGTCAGCGTATACCGGAGGGCCGTGGATGCCTGCTGGGCCGATCCGGTACATTACACCGTGAAACAGGAATGGCTGGAAGAACTGGAGAAAGTGTCCCACCGGCCTTACACCACCGGTTTCGCCCTGGGCAAACCGGATGAGACTGCCCAGAATTACGCTACCTCCGCCTACCTGCAGACCCACGAATTTACGGGGCTTGCGCGCGGCTGGCAGCAGGGCAGGCTGACCGTGGAACAGCGCAACAACATGAAAGCAGGGGAGACACTGGAAGTGTTCCGCCCGGACGGCAGCCTGGGCACACTGGTGCTGGAGGAAATGCGGAACGGAGAAGGGGAAGCCATTACGGTGGCGCCGCATCCCCAGATGGTCTTCACCTGCAAAGCGGAAGAAGAGATCCCGGTCAACGCAATCCTGCGCCGCAGGATGCCCTAAATTCAGGGTGGCGTAAATGCCGATAATATGGTAAAATTATCTATCATTAACGTAAAACAATATCGTAAAAGAAGGTATGAAAGGTTATGGAACGGATCGGCAGGATTTTCAAGTTCATGAAAGAATATGCCCTTGAGTGCATCGTCATCAAGGACGTCTACACAATTCGTTACCTTACCGGTTTTACGGGTGATTCCAGCCTGCTCTACGCGGATGACCGGATCGCCGTGCTGATCACGGACGGCCGTTACACCGACCAGGCGCGCTCGGAACTAAAATACTGCCGGGTGCTGGAATACACAGCGGATCATAACAACAGTATCTGGGAAGCGGTTGCCAAACTGGCGGGGGCTCATGTAAAAATAGGCTTTGACGGAAATGTATTTTCCTATGAAGACGCAAAGTCGTTGCGGGAAGTTCTGCCGGAAACCGTGGAGATGATCAGTGTGGACCTGCGCGGTCTGCGCCTGGTGAAAGACGAACGTGAGCTGGAAAGCCTCTGGCAGGCCCACAAGATCGCGGACGCTGCTTTCGAGCGGCTGTTAAAAGAGATTAAATCCGGCATGACGGAAAAGGAACTGGCGGCCCGCCTGGAATACTATATGCGCAGCCTGGGTTCGGAAGGGGTTTCCTTCGACACCATCGTGGCCTCGGGCCACCGCAGCGCGCTGCCCCACGGGGCACCTACGGATAAGGCCATTGAAGTGGGGGACTTCGTCACTTTTGATTTCGGAGCCATGTATAACGGCTACCATTCGGACACCACCCGCACCATCGTGATGGGAATGGCCAATTCCTGGCACAGGGAAATTTATACCGTGGTCCAGGAAGCCCAGTACCGTGGCATGAAAGCCGCCAGGCCGGGGATCACCGGCAAAGATCTGGACGCGGAGATCCGCGAATACATCGAATCCCGGGGCTACGGCCGCTACTTTACCCACGGACTGGGGCACGGCGTAGGCCTGGAGATCCATGAGCTTCCCAACCTCAACAAACGGGGCGATATCAAACTGCAGGAAGGCATGGTGTTCAGCATCGAACCCGGCATTTACATCCAGGGCCGGGGCGGCGTGCGCATCGAAGACACCGTGGTGCTGACCCGGGAAGGGGCCCGCAGTCTCACAGCCCTCAAGAAAACCTTGACGGAAATTGTGTAAAAAGTTAAGATAGTACATGATTAATTTTTAAATAAATATTTTGATAAACTGATTTTATCAGAGACACAGGAGGATGTATTTATGGTATCTACCAACGAATTCAAAACCGGTCTGACTGTCACCATCGACAATGACCCCTGGCAGGTAGTGGAATTCCAGCATGTAAAACCCGGCAAAGGCGCTGCCTTCGTACGGGCCAAAATGCGCAACCTGTCCACCGGCGCCGTAGTAGAGCGCACCTTCAACGCAGGTGAACGCCTGCCCAAAGCCAACATTGAACGCCGCATTATGCAGTACCTGTATGAAAGCGACGGCAGCTTCGTGTTCATGGACAACGACACCTACGAACAGACCGAGCTTACCAAAGAACAGATCGGCAACGGCATCAACTTCCTGAAAGAGAACATGGATGTGAAAGTCATTTCTTACCAGAACCGCATCCTGGGCGTGGAACTGCCCAACACTGTGGAACTGGTAGTCGTTAAGACTGAACCGGGCATCCGCGGCGATACCGCTACCGGCGGCAGCAAACCCGCAACCATGGATACCGGCTACATCGTAAAAGTGCCTCTGTTCATCAACGAAGGGGATCATCTGCTGATCGATACCCGCAGCGGTGACTACATCCAGAGAGCATAAAGGCAAGACCTGTCTCGCTTCGGCGTCCTGTTGCGCACAGCGGCGCAGCCGGCCGTGCCTGTATCACGCCAAAAACACAAAAATGGACTTCTGTTACGGAAGTCCTTTTTTTTGTTGGGATTTCACGCTGTTTTCTTTAATTTTTATGCAAGGTATGGTATAATAATACAAAATGTAAAAATGGGAATCTGTTAGTATTTTTGCGGCTTCGCGGGGAGGTACAGATGGCGGAAAAAGACATAAAAAAATATGCGGACCAGCCTGAAAACGATCCTTCCGCTGCTGAGGAAGAAGAAAACCTGGGCTACGTGGAACTGGCAGATGAAGTCATCGCTATCGTAGCCAGCCTGGCTGCCCTGGATGTTCCGGGTGTAGTCAGCATGAGCACGGGATTCCGGGAAGGCATCAGTAATTTCCTGGGAAAAAAGAGTCTGGCCAAGGGCGTCCGCGTGAAAGTTACGGGGCACAGCTGCCGGATCGCCGTTTATGTTACGGTAGAGTATGGCTGTAACATACCGGAAGTGGCCATGAAGCTCCAGAAGAAAGTAAAAAGCGCAGTGGATGAAATGACGGAATACACGGCCGAGTTTGTAGATGTGCACATCGAAGGCGTGAAACGGAGAGAGAAAAGCGAGCTGGAAATCAGCTTTAACAACCCGGATGAAGGCCGGGCAGGTTCTATTTTCTAAAATATCAGATTATAAGGAGTGAAATATATGGGTATAACAGACCGGGTCATATTAACATTATACACAATCGTCATGGCGGCCGTTGCCGTCGTCCTGATCCTGATCACTTTCGGGATCCTTCCCGTGGACTATTTCATTTCGGAAATCGCTGCGCTGCCGGGCAACTGGGAGTTTGCCGCAGGCGGCGCGGTCATTTTCATGATCAGCGTACGGTTGCTGCTGGCGGGCATCGGCGTGCTGGGCGACGACAATACCCTGACCCTGGCCGATGTGGAGACGGGGAAGACCGTTGTTTCCAAGCGGGCGCTGGAAGAGTACATCGCGGACATCGCCCAGGAAGTCTATGGCATTTACGGTGTGAAAGTGGCGGTGACCATGGAAGACAAGGACACCATCGACGCCCGTATCAAAGCCTCTCTGGAACCTGGCGTCAACATGTTTGAGATAACGGAAGAAGTAAAAGACAACGTGAAAGAGACCATCAAAAAAGTGGTGGGCCTGGAAGTGAAAAACATTGAGATGAACTTTAAGAAGATCAAAAGCAACGGTAAGGAAAAAGTCTGATAAGGGGGGACAGCGATGTTTAAAGACATATTCACGGACATCTGGCTTAATTATCGCGGCCGCTTCTTATGCTCACTGACCGGGGTTCTCATCGCCTCGCTGTTTCTGACCGTCGGTTTCTGGCGTACTCTGTTCCTGCTGCTGTTTGCCGGCGGAGGCTTTTTTATCGGCTACAAAATTGATAAAAAAGAAGACCTGGCAGAGTGGCTGGACCGCCTGCTGCCGCCGGGCTATCATAAATAGCAGGCCTGCATAAGCAGAAGAAATGCCAAAACACAACAGACTGTCAGAGGAAGAACAGGCTGTCGATATTAACGGAGGATACATACACATGATTCGCAGAGTCGCCAGAGAAATGGTGTTACAGAGTTTGTTCCAGATGGATTTCACGCAGGCGGAGCCGGCGGAAGCGCTGGCCATCGCGCTGGAAGTCCGGCAGGATGAGGAAAAGAGTGAAGAGGCTGCCAAAGCCGTAAAATATGCGGAAAAAGTATTAAAAGGCACCGCGGAAAAACTGCCGGAGATTGACGCGCTGATCGGAAAATATGCCATCAACTGGGAAGTGAAGCGCATGCCCGGCATAGACCGTAACATTTTGCGCATGGCCATTTATGAAATGTGCTTCGGGGAAGAAAAAGTGCCGGTGAACGTGGCTGTCAACGAAGCGGTGGAACTGGCCAAACAGTTCGGCACCGAAAAGTCGGCCCGGTTCATCAACGGCGTCCTGGGAAAACTGATGCGGGAACAAAAATAGAGAAAGAAGCACAGCATGACAGAAGAAGTTTATCTTGGTATCGATACCAGCTGCTACACTACGTCCCTGTTCTTTATGGACAGGGAGGGGCATGCGGCAGCAGAAACCAGGCGGATCTTAAAAGTGAAACCGGGAGGTTGCGGACTGCAGCAGTCGGAGATGCTCTACCAGCATACCCGTAATCTGCCGGAACTGATGGAAGAAGCAGCCCGGGGGCACCGTTTCAACGTACGGGGCATCGGCGTTTCCGCCCGTCCCCGCCCGCGGGAAGATTCCTACATGCCGGCATTCCTGGCCGGACTGGGCTTTGCCCGGTCGCTGGCCGCGCTGTACGGCATCCCTTTGTGGCAGATCAGTCATCAGGAGAACCACCTGGAAGCGGCGCTTTGGTCTGCCAACGGTCCCGATGCGGACCGCTTTCTCTTTTTACACGCTTCGGGAGGCACTACGGACCTGCTGCTGGCGGAGAAAGAAAACTCCGTTTATAAACTGACAGAAATCGGCGGCAGTCTGGATCTCCATGCCGGTCAGTTTGTGGACCGGGCGGGGGTGGCCCTGGGACTGGGTTTCCCATCGGGGCCGGCTCTGGAACAGCTGGCGGAACAGCACACGGAAATCCCGGAGATCCCGGTTTCCGTGCATAAAACCAAAGTCAGTCTTTCCGGCCCCTGCACCTGGGTGCTGCGGGCAATAGAGAAAGCAAAACAGGAAACGGAATTTTCACATCAGTCTGACTCTGTAACTGCAGCAGACGGAAGCACCGCAAACAATTTTGCAGATGCAAAAGTTCTGACGGAAGAAAATCATATCACAGCTGCTAACCTGGCTGCCGGCGTGCAGTGGGGACTGGCAGAAACCTTTGTCCGCATGATCCGGAACGGGGCGGCGGAACACAACGTGAAACATGTGATCCTGGCGGGGGGTGTCTGCGCCAACCGGTGGATCCGTAACCATGTAGTAGAAAAGCTGGCGAAGCGGGGCATCCGGGTGTGGATGCCGGACAACCGTTACAGCGGCGACAACGCGTCAGGCTGCGCGGCCTACGCGCGGCGGCAGGGAGAAGGGCAGTGCTGAATAACTGCAGCAGGGAAACTGAAGCACTGAACCCCGCACCTGCCCCGGCCACACTCAATACGATGAAAACGCGCATCACTTCAGGAGAGCATCATGGCTGAAGTCCATACTTACACAGTCACGGAAATGAACCACCTGATCAAAAAACTGGTGGAAGGCAGCGGCCAGGTGGCCCATGTACAGGTCCGTGGCGAAATCAGCAACTTCAAACGCTATCCTTCCGGGCACTGCTACTTTTCCTTAAAAGACGCAGGCAGCGTGCTGAAATGTGTCATGTTCCAGCGCCAGGCCCGGCAGTTGCTGCGCTATCCCAACAACGGGGACACCGTGGTGGCCATCGGAAGCATCAGCGTCTATGAACCCAACGGGGTGTACCAGCTGTACGCGGACATGCTGATCGAGGAAGGTATCGGCAGCCTGATGCAGGCCTATGAAAAGCTGAAGAAAAAACTGGAAGAGGAAGGCCTCTTCTCGGAAGAAAGAAAGAAAATGCTCCCGGCCCACCCGAAAACCGTGGGCATCATCACCTCCCCGGCAGGGGCGGCGGTGCGGGATGTCATAAAGGTGGCACGGCGCAGGGATCCCGGGGTGAAACTGCTGTTGTACCCGGTTCAGGTACAGGGCAAGACGGCGGCAGGGGACATCGCCCACGCCATCCGTTTCATGAATAAACACCGGCTGGCGGACGTGCTCATCGTCGGCCGCGGCGGCGGTTCCATGGAAGACCTGTGGGCCTTCAACGAAGAGATCGCGGTACGGGCAGTGGCGGCTTCAGAAATCCCCGTCATCTCAGCCGTCGGTCACGAAACAGATTTTACCTTAAGCGACTTTGCCGCGGACAAACGGGCGGCCACGCCTTCCCAGGCAGCGGAACTGGCAGTGGAAGATACACGGCAGCTGCGGCGGCAGGTGCTGGACCGGCAGGCGCGGCTGGAAATTGCGATAAACCACATGCTGCAGCAGCGCACAGAAACGTTGCGGCGGCTCATGAAAAGCCGGATGCTGCAGGATCCTCTCCGTATCACGGACAGGGCGGCGGAACGGCTGGACATGGTGCTCATGCGCATGCAGCAGACCCTGCCCCGGCGGCTGGAAAACCGGGAACTGCGCCTGATGCAGGCTATGAAGACACTGCAACATCCGGAAAAACTTCTGCTTGAGCCGGAACGCAGACTGCAGCAGTCCTTAAAGACACTGCAGCATCCGGAACGTCTGCTGGTCAAACCGGACCAGCGGGTGGCAGCGGCCCTGAAAGCCCTGTACAAACAAAAGAAACTCTGGGAACCCTACGAGAACCGGTATCAGAACGCGTGGAATCAATTTACCGCCCTGGCCAAAAATCTGACCCTGAGTCAGGAGCAGAGGCTTTCCCTGGCGACAGGCCATCTGGATGCGGTGAGCCCTCTGAAAATCCTTTCCAGAGGGTATTCCGTCACCACCAACGGGCAGGGACACATCGTCAAATCGGCACAGGATGTGCACTGGGGCGAAGAAATCCGCACAAGACTCTGCGACGGGGACGTATATTCCGTAATCCAGCAGATAGATTTTGACGATACGAATGCTTAGTAGATGCAGCGTATGTAATACAGAAAGGCGTGAAAACTATGGCAGCGAAAAAGACCTCTAAAAACATAAAGTTTGAAGAAGCCCTGGCGGAACTGGAAGCGGCGGTAGAAAAGCTGGAAAGCGGCAATCTGCCTCTGGAAGAAGCCATCGCGGAATTCCAGAAAGGCACGGAACTGAGCAAGATCTGCCTGGAAAAACTGAACAAAGCTAAGGCGGCCGTGCAGAAACTGGAAGTGAACCCCGTCAACGATGAGGATTTCCATACGGAAGAGTTCGAGGAACCGGAAGATCCGGAAGAAGAGTAAGAATTGCCGGCGCTTTTTGTGAATGACCGCGTCAAACGAATGAATATCGGAGGAATCAATTACATGGACTTCAAGCAGTACTACGACAGCCGTAAAAAGCTGGTTAATAATTTCCTGGAAAAACGCATGGAAAAACGGGGCATATCCAACGTGGACGATGCCATGAAATACAGCCTGCTTGCAGGCGGCAAACGCCTGCGCCCCATCCTGCTGATGGCTACGGCGGAAGCGGTGGGAGCCAACGGATACGATTTTCTGCCTGCTGCCTGCGGACTGGAAATGATCCACACTTATTCCCTGATCCACGATGACCTGCCCTGCATGGACAACGACGATTACCGCCGGGGCCGCCTCACCAACCACAAGGTGTTCGGCGAGGCCATGGCGGTGCTGGCAGGGGATGGTCTGCTCACCCTGGCCTTTGAAGTGATGCTGGAACAGCGGAACGTGAAACCTTCCACCCTGGTGGAAGTGGTTCGCGAAACCGCCATGTGCGCCGGCAACTACGGCATGGTAGGGGGACAGGCCCTGGATCTGGAAGCGGAAAACCGGCAGATCAGCGCCAAAGAATTAAAGACGCTGCACGAAGGCAAAACCGGAGCCATGTTCATCGCGGCCGTGCGGGGCGGCGCCCATCTGGCGGGAGCCACCGACGAACAGCTGCTGGCCCTGACCCGTTTCGCGGAACTGATCGGCCTGGCCTTCCAGATCGAAGACGACATCCTGGACGTGACCAGCACTGAGGAAGAACTGGGGAAACCCATCGGCAGCGACGAGAAAAACAACAAGTCCACTTATGTATCCCTCTTCGGACTGGAAAAGGCCCGGAAGATGGCGGACGAAACTACGAAAGAAGCCCTGGCCTGCCTGGACAGTTTCGGGGAAAAGGCGGAACCCCTGCGGGAAATCGCTAAACTTATGACCAACCGGAAAAACTGAGTACGCGTAAGTTCTCACTGCAACACCGCCGCGCAGGCGGCGCAGCCTGCAACAGCTTACGCGCCAACGATTTACATAACTCTCACAACGCAACACACGAAATCACGGAAAGGCAAAACGGAATGTCTGAGAATAAAATCCTGGACAGAGTCAACAGCCCGCTGGACCTGAAAACTCTCACACTGGAGGAAATGAACCAGCTGGCAGAGGAGATCCGGCAACTGCTCATCGAAGTAGTGTCCAAAAACGGCGGTCACCTGGCTCCCAACCTGGGCGTGGTGGAACTGACCCTGGCCCTCCACCGGGTCTTTGACTCACCCAAAGACAAGTTGATATTTGATGTAGGGCATCAGGCCTACATCCACAAAATCATAACCGGACGCAGGGAAGTATTTCCCACCCTGCGCACATACAAAGGTCTGTCCGGCTTTCCCAAACGGCAGGAAAGCGAACACGACGCCTTCGGTGTGGGCCATTCTTCCACGTCTGTCTCCGCGGCGGACGGCATCGCGGCCGCCCGGGACCTGAAAGGGGAAAACTACCACGTGGTAGCCATCATCGGGGACGGCGCCATGACCGGCGGCATGTCCTTTGAGGCCCTGAACCACATAGGGGACACCGGACGAAGGATCATCATCATCCTTAACGATAACGAGATGTCCATTTCCAAAAACGTGGGGGCCATGTCACAGTACCTGTACCAGCTGCGTACCGGCGAGACCTACAACAAACTGAAGCACAATCTGGAAAACTGGCTGGGCGACATGAAGCACGGCGACGATGTGCTGGAGGTCATCGACCGGGTGAAAGGCGGGGTGAAATACCTGGTATCCCCGGGATCCATATTCGAATACCTGGGCATCAAATACTTCGGCCCCGTGGACGGCCATGATATCGAAGCGTTGCTGCCCATGCTGACGGCAGCCAAACGGGAAGAAGGCCCTGTCCTGATCCATGTGGTCACCAAAAAAGGCAAAGGCTACACTCCCGCGGAAGAGAGGCCCAACGAATTCCACGGCACGGGCCCCTTCGATATAGCCACCGGGAAGAAGATCAGCAAACCCGGCGCGCCGCCAACCTATACCAGCGTCTTCGGAAAAACACTGGTGGAACTGGCGGAAAAAGACAAATCCATTGTGGCCATCACGGCAGCCATGCCGGAAGGAACCGGCACTAATCTGTTTGCCCAACGCTTTCCGGACCGTTTCTTCGACGTGGGCATCGCGGAACAGCACGCGGTGACCTTTGCGGCGGGGCTGGCCACGGAAGGCATCAAACCGGTGACGGCCATTTACTCTACCTTCATGCAGCGGGCCTACGACCAGGTGGTTCACGACATCTGCATGCAGAACCTGCCGGTGAAACTGTGCATGGACCGGGCCGGCCTGGTAGGGGACGACGGCTACACCCATCACGGGGTCTTCGATTACGCCTACCTGATCCCCCTGCCCAACATGACGGTGATGGCGCCTAAAGATGAAAACGAGCTGCGGCACATGCTGCTGACAGCCATGGAATACAACGCGGGCCCCATCTCCCTGCGCTATCCCAGAGGCAGCGGCGTGGGCGTGGATCTCAGCGAGCCGGTGCACACAATTCCCATCGGCAAGGCGGAAACCCTGCGGGAGGGCAGGGACCTGACCATCTGGGCCATCGGCAGCATGGTGGCGGAAGCGGAAAAAACCGCGGACCTGCTGCAGGCAAAAGGCATCCGCGCCGGCGTGGTGAACATGCGCTTCGCCAAACCGCTGGACGAAGAACTTCTCTGTGAAAACGCGGCCAAAACCCACCGCATCGTCACCATGGAAGAAGGCGTGCTGAAAGGTGGCGTCGGGGACGCGGTGATGGAAACCCTGAACCGGTATGGCCTGATGCATATGACCGCCGTGCTGCCCTTTGGCATCCCGGATGAGTTTATCTCCCAGGGCGATAAAAAGCTGTTGATGCATGACATCGGACTGACACCGGAGCAGATGGCGGAGAAAATCTCCCATTGGATGTAGAAAGAAGCATATGGAAAAAGCTAAAAAAGTACGTCTCGACACATATCTGGTAGAACAGGGCCTCTTCGAAAGCCGGGCCCGGGCCCAGGCAGCCATTATGGCAGGGCAGGTGCTGGTGGACGAACAGAAAATAGACAAACCCGGTACCGCCGTGAAAGCGGAAGCAAAAATCCGCCTTCTGGGGGATCAGCTAAAATACGTAAGCCGGGGCGGTCTGAAACTGGAAAAGGCCCTGCAGGTGTTCCCCGTAACCGTCGCCGGCAAGGTGATGGCGGACATCGGCGCCTCCACCGGCGGCTTCACGGACTGCGCCCTGCAGAACGGGGCGGCCAAAGTCTACGCCATCGACGTAGGCTACGGACAGCTGGCCTGGAAGCTGCGCAACGACCCGCGGGTCATCAACATGGAGCGGACCAACGCCCGGGCTCTGGACGAACACAGTCTGCCGGAACCAATCGACGCCGCCTCCATCGATGTGGCCTTCATCTCGCTGGACAAAATCCTGCCGGCGGTGAAAAAGCTGCTGGCGCCCGGCGCATTCGTCCTGGCCTTAGTCAAGCCCCAGTTTGAAGCCGGCAAGGAACACATCGGCAAAAAAGGCGTGGTGCGGGACCCGGAAGTGCACAAGGAAGTCATCCGGCGCATCATTGACCTGGCCAAAGAAGAAGGCTTTGGCATCGGCGGCCTGGACTTCTCCCCGGTGAAAGGGCCGGAAGGGAACATCGAGTACCTGCTGTACCTGACCTACGGGAGCGGGATAGCGGAAGGAAAAACCCCCGCACAGCCCGTGGACATTGAGGCCACCGTAGCGGCATCCCACGCTGAACTGGACAAATAATCCGGCAGAAGCCGCTTCCAAACGGCTAACCCGCGACCTTCAGAACCCCTGCAAAAAATACAGCCGCCGCTTTCTTGCGGCCGCTGCAAATAAAAGGAAGTAATAATGAACAACGTACGTCTGGGAATATTTCCCAATATGAGCATCGTCAAAGTACGGATCCACTTTGAAGCCATTCTGGACCTGTGCCGCCAGTTCAATTTTACGGTGGTGGCGCCGGAACAGATCGCGAAAATGTATAACCTGGAGCCCTTCGCCGGGCGGAACTCCAGGCTGACCGCCGCAGTCTCCCTGGGCGGAGACGGCACATTTCTCCGCATGGCCCGGGACATGGTGAAGATCAACGTACCGGTCTTCGGCGTGAACTTTGGTCACCTGGGTTTCCTGGCGGAAATCGAATTTGAAACCCTGACGCAGGCCTTCCAGCTGCTGGCGGACGGAAGATATACCATCGAGAAGCGCTGCCTGCTGCAGTCACAGACTTTTGCCGAAGGCAAAAAGACTCCCCATAGCGAACTGGCCATCAATGAGTTCGTGGCCGCCCGCAGCAACCTTTCCACTACCAACCACATCGAGCTGTACATCAACGGCAAACCCTCCGCCCGCTATGCGGCGGACGGACTCATCGTAGGCACTGCCACAGGTTCCACCGCCTATTCCCTGTCTGCGGGAGGGCCCCTGGTGCAGCCGGGCATGGACGTGATGATCATTACACCCATCTGCGCCCACTCCCTGGCCACCCGGCCTCTGGTCATCCCGGCCACGGAAGAAGTGGAAATCCGCCTGCTGCCCCGGAACACCGCACCCATGGCCCTGTCGGCGGATGGGATCCCGGTCTGTGAGATCGGCATGAGGGATGTGGTGCGGATCACCAAGAACCGGCAGTTCTTACGGCTGATGCGACTGACAGATAAAAGTTATTATGAAACGTGGCAGGAAAAACTGATCCACGACCTATAAAAGCCTGAAGGAGGACTTTCCATGAGCAAACAGGAAAGACATCAGATGATACGGAATCTGGTGGAAACACGCAACATAGAGACCCAGGAAGATCTGGCCCGGGCCCTGCAGGAAAGCGGTATGCGGGTGACGCAGGCTACGGTGTCCCGTGATATAAAAGAACTGATGCTGGTCAAGGTTTCCGACATGCGGGGCGGCTACCGCTATGCCTTTCCAAGGGAACGCAGCCACATCATGTCTTCCGAACAGATGGAACGGCTGATCCGCAATTCCGTGATCTCGGTGCAGGCGGGGGGCAACCTGGTGGTGCTCCACACTTTGCCGGGGACGGCCCAGGGCGTTGCCTTCGCTATCGACAGCATGAAATGGATCGGGGTCATGGGTACCGTGGCGGGGGATGACACCATCTTCGTAGCCATTGAACGGCCGGAGATCGCGGAGGAACTCATGTCGTACTTCCGGTTCCGGGACGAAGCCGGAGCAAAAATCCCGTTTCCGAAGAAGGGAAAAGGGTAAGAAACTTCGCAAAACTTATTAAAGGAAGATGATTCACCAATATGCTGCAATCTTTGCACGTGCATAATTTTGCATTAATTGAAGACGCGGAAGTGGATTTTTCCGGAGGCTTCACGGTATTCACCGGGGAGACCGGGGCCGGTAAATCCATTCTGATCGACGCCTTTGGCATCGCCCTGGGAGGCCGGGCCGCCGCCGGCATGGTACGGACCGGCACTGACGCCTTCTGGGTGCAGGCTGTCTTCGACGGGCAGGATGAGAAAATCCACAGTCTGCTGCAGGAACAGGGCATCGAGGCGGATGATTTTTTATTTTTAAAACGAAGAGTGACCGCTGCGGGAAAAAGCCAGAGCAGTGTCAACGGCATCCCGGTGCCTTTGGCAGTGTTGAAACAATTCGCGGAATTGCTGGTGGATATCCACGGCCAGCACGAAAACCAGCTGTTGCTGCAGCCCAAAGCGCCCCGCTTCTTTACGGACGCGTTCGGCGGCGAAGCGGCGGAACAGGCGCTGGAAGACTACCGGTTACAATACGAAACGTACGAAAACGCCAAAGCGGACCTGGAGCGGCTGGAAGAGCAGGGAAGCCAGCGGGAACGACTGCTGGACCGGCTAGCCTGGGAGATTCAGGAAATCAGCGAAGCCAATATAAAAATCGGGGAAGAAGAAGCCCTGAAGGACGAGGCCAAACTGCTGCAGAACAGCGGCAAGATCATAAACGCCCTGCAAAAAGCCTACGGAATGCTGGAACAGGACAACGGCGCCCTGAGCCAGCTGGCGGAAATCAGGGAACAGATCGGCAGCGCGGCCCGCTACGACAACCGGCTGCAGGCGGTGTATGATGGCATCGACAGTGCCTGGATCGCCGCGGACGACGCCCGGGGCCAGCTGCAGGACTATGTGGACGGCCAGAACTTTGACCCCAACCGCTTGACCGAAGTGCAGGACAGACTTGACCTGCTGTACCGGCTGCAACGCAAATACGGTAATGGGGAAGAAGCGGTGCTGGCCTATCTGGAACAGGCGAAAACGCAGCAGGAACAGCTGCAGGACCTGGACAACCGGATTGCCAAAGCACAGAAGGAACTGGCGAAAATTACAGCAGAACTGACGACCAAAGCCAATGCGCTGACAGCCTTACGCAAGCAAAACGCGGAGAAACTCTGCCGGGAAGCGGAGACCCATATCCATGATCTGGCCATGCCGGACGGCAGGCTGCAGATTACCTTTGCGGAGAAGCCGGATTTTACCCCGGAAGGCAAGGACCAGATGGAACTGCTTTTCTCCGCCAACGCGGGGGAACCGTTACAGCCTCTGGGAAGGGTTGCCTCCGGCGGCGAACTGAGCCGCCTGGCGCTGGCGCTGAAGACGGTGCTCATCGGTATCAGCGGCGTCAACACCATGGTCTTCGATGAGATTGACACCGGGGTGGGAGGCGTCACCGCTCAGAAAATGGCGGAGAAGCTGGCCCTGATCGCCCGGCGCGGCCAGGTGATCTGTATCACCCACCTGGCCCAGATCGCAGCCTTCGGCGACCGGCATATCCGGATACAGAAACAGACAGCCGAAGGACGCACCCGCACCGACCTGACCGTTTTGGATAAAAAGGGCAGGGTAGAAGAACTGGTGCGCATGACTGCCGGCGAACACGCCACAAAAGCCGCGGCGGACAACGCGGCAGCGCTGATCAGGGCAGCCAATGAATTTAAAAACAGCAAACAGCCGCTGTTTTAATAAAAACAATTGCAGACAACAGATTGTTTCAGTAAATCATATCGGATCAGCTTTTTCAGCAATACAGAAAAGAGGACAGAACATGTTAAAGAAAATGAGCGACCCCGCGTTAGACGAGGTCTTTATCAGCAGTACGCCTGCCTTTGAAGGCAGACTGCTCCACGTACATGTAGACAAAGTGCGCCTGCCCAACGGCAGAACCACCACCCGGGAGATGGCGGATCATCAGGGCGCCATTGCGGTAGCGCCTATCCTGCCCGACGGCAGCATCATCTTCGTGAAACAGTTCCGGTATCCCATGGGCACCGTCATGTATGAACTTCCCGCGGGGAAGATCGATCCGGGTGAAGACAAGGATGTCTGCGCGGTGCGGGAGCTTTCCGAAGAGACCGGCTATGAGGCGGACAACTGGGAGTATCTCGGTGTTATTGCCACCACGCCGGGCTTTACCAATGAAGTCATCTACCTGTATGCGGCTACGGGGCTGCACCGTCATGCGCAGCATACGGATCCTGATGAGTTCATAACAGTGGAAGCGATACCCCGCGATAAGATTCTTCCGATGATAGAAGAAGGGCTGCTTTACGACGCTAAATCACTGGCGGCGTTAGGAATTCTTTCCATGAAAGGCAAATTATAATAAGTTTAATGAGTCCCCAAAGGGGGATGCATCATAGCACGTTAAGAATCATTGGAGGTACCAATGAAGCATTTATTGACCATTGCCGGCAGTGACAGCAGCGGCGGCGCCGGCATTCAGGCGGATTTAAAAACCTTTGCGGCCCACGGTGTGTTCGGCATGAGCGTGATTACGGCAGTTACCGCGCAAAACACCTGCGGGGTGACTGCTGTGCAGGATATTGACCCGGACATCATAACGGCGCAGATAGACGCGGTGTTCAGCGACATCCGGGTAGACGGCGTGAAAATCGGCATGGTTTCCAGAACCGAAAGCATCCACGCCATTGCGGAAGCGCTGAAAAAATGGAAACCGCCGGTTATCGTCGTGGATCCCGTCATGATCTCCAAGAGCGGATACCCGTTGCTGCAGCCGGACGCCTGCAACGCATTGATTAAAGAGCTGCTGCCTCTGGCCACACTGCTTACACCCAACCTGCCGGAAGCGGAAGCCATCTGCGGCTTTGCTATCAAAACCGAACATGATATGGAAAAAGCGGCGGCGCACATTATCAGCCTCGGCGCCAAAGCGGTTCTGGTGAAAGGCGGGCATCTGGAAGGGAGCAAGGCAGACGACTATCTGTACGATGGCAGACAGGGAACCTGGCTGCCCGGCACACGCATACAAACCCGGCACACCCACGGTACCGGCTGCACACTGTCCAGCGCTTTGGCATCGAACCTGGCAAAAGGCATGTGCCTGACAGAAGCCGTCAAAGCGGCCAAAGACTATGTAACCACTGCCATCCGGCATGGTATCGCCTTAGGGAAAGGCCACGGACCCACTCACCATTTTGTAGAATTGTGGAAAAATCTGTAAACACCAAGCAAAAAAACTGCCGTGCATAATTGCACGGCAGTTTTACATTTATTCAGGGGTTGTAATTTTCAGCTCTTATTCCGCGTCTTTCTTTCTCTCTTCGATGATTTTTTCCGCCATCTTGGCCGGCACGTCTTCGTAATGGTCAAACTTCATTTCGAAGGTGCCCATGCCCTGGGTCAGAGCCCGCAGGTCAACGGCGTATTCCATGATCTCCGCATAAGGAACCTGGGCTTCTACACGGCTGATGCCTTCTTCCACGCTCTGCATGCCGAGGATACGGCCGCGCTTGGAGTTCAGGTCGCCGATTACGTCGCCCATCATGCTCTCGGCGCAGAGAACATACAGGTTGTAGTAGGGTTCCATCAGAACAGGCTTGGATTCTTCCATCGCTTTCTTGAAGGCGATGCTGGAAGCGGTCTTGAAGGCCATTTCCGAAGAGTCAACCGGATGGTAGGAACCGTCCACCAGGGTGATGCGCACGTCCACAACCGGGTAACCGGCCAGGATGCCGTGCTGCATGCAGTCCTGCATGCCTTTTTCCACAGCGGGGATGTACTGACGGGGTACCGCGCCGCCGAAGATCTTATCTACGAACTCGAAACCGCTTCCCGGCGGCAGGGGTTCCATATCGATCACAACGTCGCCGTACTGGCCGTGGCCGCCGGACTGTTTCTTATGTTTGCCCTGTACATGGGCCTTGCCGCGGATGGTCTCACGGTATTCAACCTGAGGCGCTCGCAGGTCGGCTTCCACGCCAAATTTCCGTTTCATGCGTTCCATGATGATTTCGATGTGCTGGTCGCCCATACCGCTTACCAGCATTTCCTTGGTCACCGGGTTACGGCTCATGATAATGGTGGGGTCTTCGTCCATGAGGCGGGTCAGGGCGTTGGAAATTTTGTCTTCTTCGCCTTTCTTCTTGGCAAAGATCGCACGGGTGTACATGGGCAGCGGGAAGGCGATGGGAGCGAAGAGAACCGGGTTGGCTTTATCGCTGAGGGTATCGCCGGTTACCGTGAACTGTAATTTAGAGGTTACGCCGATATCGCCGGCGGTGATTTCTTTCATGGCGATCTGGCTCTTGCCGCGCATGGTGAATACGTTGGCGATGCGTTCGTCTTTTTCACGGCTGGAGTTATAAACCACGCTGTCGGCTTTGATGGAGCCGGAGAACACGCGGATGAAGCTCAGACGGCCTACGAAGGGGTCGGAAGTGGTCTTGAACACCAGGGCCGCCATGGGGGCGCCTGCGTCGCGGGTTACTTCTTCGCCGGTGGCAACGTCTTTTACCTTGTAATCGTTCAGGATGGCAGGGTAGGTATAGTCGATGATGGCGTTCATGGTCCGGCCCAGGCCGATGTTCTTGGTGGCGCTGCAGCAGATCATGGGGAAGATGTGGGCCTGGCGGATACCCATAATCAGGCATTTCTTGATTTCCTCATCGGAAATGGTCTCGCCTTCCAGATAGCGCATCATGCACTCGTCGTCGGCTTCCACTGCGGCTTCTACCATCTTTTCATGCATATCTTCCGCATAGGCTTTCAGGTCGTCCGGAATCTCGATTTCGTCGGAGCCGTTACCATTCTTGCGGTAGGCTTTCATCTTTACGCAGTCGATGACGCCTTCGAATTTATCTTCTTTGCCCAGAGGCAGTTCCAGGGGCAGCACTTTCTTGCCGAATTTATGGCGCAGGTTCTCCAGGATGCTGTCGAAGTCCGCGTTTTCGCGGTCCATCTTGTTTACCAGCAGGATGCGGGGCAGGCCGGCTTCTTCCGCCAGCTTCCAGCACTGCTCGGTGCCAACCTGTACGCCTGCGGTGGCGTTGATTACGATCAGGGCGCTGTCTACAGCCCGGAAAGCGCCTTTCACTTCGGCTACGAAGTCGGCGAAGCCCGGGGTGTCGATGAAGTTGATCTTGCTGTCGCGCCATTCTACCGGCGCCAGGGTGGCGTTAACGGATACGCCGCGTTTGATTTCTTCCGGTTCATAGTCCGTGGTGGTGGCCCCATCCTCGACCTTGCACATACGGTCGATGGCGCCTGCGCGATAGAGCAGGGCTTCCGTAACGGATGTGGTTCCGGCCCCACCATGACCTACAATGGCCACGTTTCTGATTTTGTCGCCTGTATAAGCTTTCATGAATTAATCCCCCTTTGAGTTAAATTATGCATAGACATATTATACTATAAAAACAGAAATACGTAAACAAATTTATATTGAGCGGGTAACCCCGGATCCGTCAGCAATTCACTATAGAATTATTCTTGTATAAATGGTATAATATATTGTCAAAAAATTTAATGAAATCAGGAGGCTTACCATGGCTACCATTCATGAAAAATGTGTGCAAACCCTGCGATTCCTCGCGGCGGACGAGGTGGAAAAGGCAAAATCCGGGCATCCGGGATTTCCTCTGGGCACGGCGCCTTTGATGTATACTGTCTGGGACAAGTTTATGAAGTATAATCCGGCGGATCCCAAGTGGTTCAACCGGGACCGTTTCATCCTGTCCCCGGGCCACGGCTCGGCGCTGCTGTATGCCATGCTGCATCTGGCGGGTTACGATCTGAGCCTTGACGATCTGAAGAACTTCCGGCAGTGGGGGAGCAAGACCCCGGGCCATCCGGAATACGGCGTCACCGCCGGTGTAGATGTGTCCACGGGCCCCCTGGGCCACGGGCTTGCCATGGGCGTCGGCTTTGCCCTGGCGGAAAGCATGCTGGCAGCCAGATACAACAAACCGGACTTCCCGGTGATCAACCATTACACCTACGGCCTTGTCTCCGACGGAGACCTGATGGAAGGCGTGGCCTCCGAAGCCGCTTCCCTGGCAGGCACCTTGGGCCTGGGCAAGCTGATCTACCTGTATGATGACAACAAAATCACCATCGAAGGCAGCACGGATATCGCCTTCACGGAATGTGTGGAGACCCGCTTCAAAGCCTACGGCTGGCAGGTGCTGCGGGTGGAAAGCTCCGAAGATTTAGAAGCGCTGGAAGCCGCGGTGAAAGAAGCCCGGGCGGACAAAGGGCACCCCAGCATCATCATCGTGCGGACCCATATCGGGTTCGGCAGCCCCAAACAGGACAGCCCCTCCTGCCACGGAGAGCCTTTAGGCGCCGAAGCGCTGAAAAAGACCAAAGAAGCGGCGGGCTGGGATCCGGAACAGAGCTTCGTGGTACCGGACGAAGTGAAAGCCCACTTTGCGGATAAACTTGAAGCCTGCGCCAAAGCGGAAGCAGACTGGAATGAACTGCTGAAAGAATACGGAAAACAGTTCCCTGAAGAAGTGTCGGAACTGTTAGCTTCCTTATCCGGCAACCGCACCGTAGACCTGGCGGCATTGGAAAGACTCTTTGAAGGCAAGGAATCCGTGGCCACCCGGGCGGCTTCCGGGGATATTTTACAGAAACTGGCGGAACTGGTACCGGAACTGGTGGGCGGCAGCGCCGACCTGGGCCCCTCCAACAAGACCGTCATGAAAGCAGTGGGCTATTACAGCAAAGCTGAACCCGCCGGCCGCAACATCCACTTCGGCGTGCGGGAACACGCCATGGGCTGCATCATCAACGGCATGAGCGTCCATGGGGGCGTGATCCCCTTCGGCGCCACCTTCCTGGTGTTCTCCGATTTCCTGCGGCCTGCGGTGCGCATCGCGGCCCTCATGGAAACCCAGTCCATCTTCGTCATGACCCATGACAGCATCGCGGTAGGGGAAGACGGGCCTACCCATCAGCCTATCGAGCAGGTGATGAGCCTGCGGCTGATCCCCAACTCTGTGGTATGGCGTCCGGCTGACGCGCTGGAAACGGCGGCGGCCTGGAAGTATGCCATCGAGCACAAGACCGGTCCCGTGACCCTTTGCCTGAGCCGGCAGAATCTGCCGGTGCTGCATGAACAGGCGGAAGCGGTGCATGAAGGCGCTCTGAAGGGCGGTTATGTACTGAGCCCGGCGAAAGACATGGCTAAAGCCGTAATCATCGCCACCGGTTCGGAAGTGAAGATCGCCCTGGAAGCCCAGAAGATTCTGGCAGAAGATAATATCGACGCAGCTGTAGTATCTATGCCTTCCATGGAAGTGTTCGAGCAGCAGAGCGCGGAATACAAAGAAAGCGTACTGCCCAAGTATGTACCGGCCTTTGCGGTGGAAGCCGGCGTAACCTTAGGCTGGACCCGTTACACCAAACGGGAAGACCGTGTGCTGGGCATTGATACGTTCGGGGCTTCGGCGCCGGGCGGCGTAGTGGCGGAACACTACGGGATGACCGGCGTGAACGTAGCTGCGATGGTGAAGGCGGCGTTTTAAGTAACAAATAGTGTGAGGAACTGTTGGCATCCTGCCTCCCACTTCCTCACTGCGCTCGCTCACGCTGTTCGCGTTGCCCGGTGTCGTCAGACTGGGAATCCTTCCGGGATACCAACGGTTCCTGTACGCATTGCGTTTTTAAACCATTGCCTATGAAAACATTGAATCTACGTTTATACTTAGTTACAGATGAACATTGTCTGCCGCCCGGCCGTAACTTATTTGACGCGGTTGAAGAAGCCTTGCAGGCGGGTGTGACCCTGGTGCAGTACAGGGAGAAGAACGGTCTGGGGAAGGACATGCTGGAAAAGGCCCGGGCCATGGTTGCGCTGTGCCACAAATACAACGTACCTTTGCTTGTGAACGACCGGTTAGACATTGCGCTCTTAGCCGGGGCGGACGGCGTGCATCTGGGACAGGACGACATTCCGGTTGCGGAAGCGCGGCGCATGGCGGAGCTGTTTTTTGCAAACTGCGCCACGGAACGCAAAGCCGGCAGTACTCTTCCGTTAATAGGCAGCCGCTTCCTCATCGGGGCCACGGCCCACAATGCGGAAGAAGCCCTGGCGGCGGAAAGGGCCGGCGCAGACTACCTGGGCTGCGGGGCGGTGTTTGCCACCCATACAAAGAAAGATACGGTACCGTTAGGCCTGGACGGATTAAAGGCAATCCGGCAGGCAGTCCGCATTCCCATTGCCGGCATTGCCGGCATCACGACGGAAAACTATCAACAGGTCCTGGCAACCGGAGCAGACGGGGTCGCAGTGGTCAGCGGCATATTAGGCGCGGCTTCCGTCCGCGAAGCGGTGAACCGGTTTCTGGCTCAGTAACTCTTGGATAAGGGGCAATAACCCTTGCGGCCTGACAAGGATCAGTAACCCCTGCGTCTGACAAAAAGCGATAAAAATGAGAGCCTATGCTCATTGATATTTATTCTCTCTTCATGCCCGGTTTTAGTCTGCCGCCGCTGGTTGGTTGTCCGGATTTGGTTCGGTCTGCGCCTGCACGCTGTTTGATATCGCGGTAGCGATATCCCTTTTTATTTTTCTCTTTACTCTTTTCTTTTGCTTCTTTTCTTTTCTCTTTCTCTGTTTCTTTTTCCCCTGAAAAAAACCGGAGTCAGAGTTTTTTTTGTTTCTTTTCACGGAAACCATCGAATGAGTATGCATAAAAAATTTAAAAAAATCAAAAAAGTGCATTTAAAAATCGGGGGTCAACTTGTTTGTATATAGTGTGGGGGTAATTTCGGAAGCGCCTCCCGTGAATCACCTACCCGTGAACCGGAACAGTTAAATCCAAAAGAAGCAGAGCGAGGAGTATACCGGTACAAAACCCTGAAGTCATTTTGAAAGGCAGACTGCGGCAAATGGTCTGCGAATGCGTTTAGAAATGGTTGCGGTCCCGGTGACGGGAATCTGGTATTTCGGAATGCGGCAGGCAAAATGGAAACCTTAACGAGGAAGCGGCGGAAAGCTGCCTGCGCACCGTTACCCGTGATATTGTAGCGGACTGATGTTTCTGCGGGAATGGAACGTGTAGCTGAAGAAGGATGTTTCCGAAGCATTCGGCTTAATCAAAGACTTCGCCTTACCCATGGTGCCGGGCCGGTTTTGCCGGCGTTTACTTTGCTTCATCGGGATACTATCGGGGGAAGAGATAAGTAAAATAAACAAAATTCTGTTACACTTTTTTCCCCGGCTTATGGTAAAATTAATTAAAACCATGACAGGAGTGAAACATTATGAAAAAAACCACGATATTTGCTGCAGTCCTGACGGTTTTCTTCGCTTCCCAGGCTGTAGCGGCTCCCCAGGCGCCTTCTCTGGAGTCTTCGGTTCCCATTTTACGTTCGGAGATGGCGTTAAAAAGCTCCTCGGATGATATAAAGAGGGCATATCGCAGGTGGAAACGGGAGACGGACGCCGATCAGATTGAAAAGGAATACCGGAAGTGGAAGAAGAACCGCTCTGACAGGAACTCTTCCAGAGAAAAATACCGCAGTGAACGGCGGAAAAAGCAGGAAGAAGATAATAAGAAATCTTACGAGCGGTGGAAAAAGAGGAATCCCGGGAGCAAAAAGACCTATAAGGACTGGAAAAAAGAGCGGGATTCCATTTGGGAATCGAAAGATTTTGAAAAGTGGAGGAAAAAGCACCGCAGGGACTGGGAATACTGGCGTGACGACACCAACAGAGACGGCATATTCGAGAATACGCAAGGCGGCGATGGTGACGGCGGCGGAAGCGGCGGCGCGGAATAATAAATCCCGGACGCTGCTTTGAGAATAAGCAGGCTTGATTACGGATCATGTAAACTGTACCCTCTGACAGGGGGTGCAGTTTTTTCTTTCAAAAATTTATATTCTGGAATTGTTCGTAAATATGATATAATTCAATAAGTAAAGATATAACACTACAGGAGATCAGAACGATGCGCATTGGTATTATCGGGGCGGGAACCTGGGGCATGGCCCTGGCCAGGATGCTTTCCAACAGCGGACACGGGGTACAGGTGTGGTCGCCCCATCCGGAGACAGTCGACCGGCTTGCCGCCACACGTACACAGAAGAACCTGCCGGAAATGATCATTCCGGAAGCGGTACAGTTTACGAAAGAGATGGAAGAGGTGTGCAAGGACAAGGACATGCTGGTCTTTGCCGTTCCTTCCGTATACGTCCGGTCTGCCGCCAGACAGGCAAATCCGTTCATTCGTGAAGGACAGATCATCGTAGATGTGTCCAAAGGCATCGAAGCGGAGACGCTGATGACTCTTTCTGAAGTGATCCGTGACGAGGTAAAGGCAGATGTGAAGGTAGTGGCTCTTTCCGGCCCTACCCATGCGGAAGAGGTGGCCCGGGACCTGCCCGGTGCCATTGTATCCGCCTGCGGGGACATGGCAGCAGCGGAAAAAGTGCAGGATGTGTTTATGAATTCCTGCCTGCGTGTGTATACCAACACGGATGTGAAGGGCGTGGAACTCTGCGGCGCCCTGAAGAATATCATCGCCCTGGCCGCGGGCATGTCCGCGGGCCTGGGGTACGGTGATAACGCAAAGGCCGCTCTCATCACCCGTGGTCTGGCGGAGATCAGCCGGCTGGGAGAGAAATTAGGCTGCGTCCGGGATACGTTTGCCGGACTGGCGGGCATGGGGGACCTCATCGTCACGGCTACCAGCATGCACAGCCGCAACAACCGCTGCGGGTATCTGATCGGTCAGGGCTATGAGACGAAGGACGCGGTGAAACGTGTCGGCATGGTGGTGGAAGGGATCAACGCCATTCCCGCGGCCATCGCTTTCGCTGACAAATATGAGGTGGATATGCCCATCGTCAGGGCGGTGGACGCCATTGTGAATCATAACGCGGATCCCCGCGCCGTGGTGGCCCGTCTCATGGAGCGGGACAAGACCGCGGAACGGAAGGGATGAACGTGCGGTATGACCTGCTGCCGGGACAAAAATAATAAAGCGACGGATTAGTCCGTCGCTTTATTATTTTATAGTATATTGGATTCGTTATATTATTACAGCAAGTCGACAGACTCAATCCGCCTGGTGGCACTCTTCCTGCTCGTAGGCGCCGTTGTAATCAATACCGTCCCCGACGGGCGGTTTGTCTTCTTCTTTTTCGCCTACATATTTCACGAATTCGTCCATGTCTTCTTTCGTGGGAAGCAGGGCGGTGTACATCTGGTTGCCCATGGCCGTGGACAGGACTTCGGGCATGCGCTCGTTCATTTTGATACGGCTGCCGTATTTTGCCATAATGTCCTGCTGGCTGT
>JAFQZL010000058.1 GCA_017405945.1 Acidaminococcaceae bacterium | reverse complement strand
TTGTTGGCAATGGTTGACTGCTTTTTTCCTACCCGGATTGCCATGGACTCCTGGGTCAGGTGAAACGTATTAACCAGTTTTTCATAGCCTTCTGCCTCTTCCAGATAGTGAAGATCCTTACGCTGCAGGTTTTCAATCAGGGCAATTTCCGCTATCTGCTGGGTAGTATATTCGCTTACAATAACAGGAACGGTCCCCAGCCCCGCCATAATCGATGCCCGCAGTCTTCTTTCCCCGGCAATGAGGATATACGTATCGCCTTTTCCCGGAGCCACCAGAAGAGGTTGCAGCACACCGTACTGACGGATGGAATCGGCGAGTTCCGACAGAGCTTCCGACTCAAATTCCTTACGCGGCTGGTATGGGTTTGGCACAATTTTGGAAAGAGGAACCTGAAGCACTAGGACATCTGTATTTTTTTGCAAATGATCTGTCTTCAGTGTTTCAACATTTAAATCGTTGAATCCATCCTGCACAAGTTTACCCCGCTTTCACTATAGAAAGGATCCGTTCCTTTTTAAACAGATCCAGTTTTTTATTATTTAACATGGTTATATTTTATCATAAAACGTCAATACCTGCAGGAAATTTACGCAAGTAATTTTTCCGGCTGTTTATCCGTTGCCTAACGGTTTTTTTCCCGGAAGGCCGGCTTTACGGGGATATACAGAAGGTGTATCCTTGATTTTCTGAATGACAATGATGGCCCGCCCGTCATTTAATCCGGGCAGCTCCACTTCTTTCACTGACGTCACACTGCCGCCTAAAATCCGCAGCGCTTTTTCACCTTCCAGAAGTTCTTCCCTATATTTGCTGCCTTTTAACGCGATAAAGAAACCGTTCTTTTTTACCAGCGGCAGGCAGTATTCTGCCAGGACAGAAAACCGGGCCACCGCCCTGCTCACTGCAATATCCGCCTGTCCCCGCAGTTTTTTATCCCGCCCGGCATCTTCCGCGCGCAAATGTTCAAAGCTTACATCCTCTAATTGCAACTGCCTCACGGTTTCCTGCAAAAATTTCAGCCGTTTTTCCAGGGAATCCAGCAATATTAATTGTAAGGAAGGATCATAAATCTTCAGGGGTATGCCGGGAAAACCGGCGCCGGTTCCCACATCTATCACTTTTCTTCCCTGCATCATCGTTTTGTCATAACAAAGCAGGGAATCAATATAATGTTTCACCGCCACATCCTGCGGGGAAGTCAGCGCTGTCAGGTTCATAACCTTATTCGTTTCTGTCAGCAGATCAAAATACTGGCCGAACTGCAAAAGCTGGCTCCGGCTTACGCTGATTCCCGCAAGGGCACACTGTTTTTCCAATATCTCCTGACACTGTACGGCTTCCGCAGAAACTGCAACTGTATTTTGTGTAAGTGTTTCAGGCCGGGCTTTCATTGCTTTTCCGCCTCCTGACGGCGGTGTACCTCCAGCGCGATCATCAGCACCCCTACATCCGCAGGGGAAACACCTGAGATGCGGGAAGCCTGGCCCAGGGAATCCGGACGGACTTTGTCCAGCTTTTCCGCCGCTTCGTTGGATAGTTCCTTCAGCGCAAAATAATCGATGTCTGCCGGGATTTTTTTGCTTTCCAGCCGCAGGGCTTTTTCTACCGCCTGTTTCTGTTTTATAATATAGCCTTCATATTTACACTGAATCTCTGCCTGTTCCCTGACCACCGGTGAGATTTCCGGCGCACCGAAAAAAGCCCCCAGCTTTTCATAGGACATTTCGCTGCGCTTCAGCAGGGTCGCAAGGTTCTCTCCTTTTTTCAGGGGCACGCTGCCGGCGGAGATCAGTTTGGCATTGATTTCTTCTGTAGGGGAAACGAGCGTATTCTGCAGGTAATGCATTACCCGTTCGATTTCCGATCTTTTTTTCGTAAACTTCTCCCAGCGTTCGTCTGTGACCAGACCGATCTCACGGCCTTTTTCCGTCAGCCGCAGATCACCGTTGTCCTGCCGCAGCAACAGACGGTATTCAGCCCGGGAGGTCATCATCCGGTAGGGTTCGTTGGTACCTTTTGTCACCAGGTCGTCGATCAGTACGCCGATATACGCTTCATTCCGGCCTAACACCAGAGGCGGTTTGTCCTGCAGTTTACGTACCGCGTTGATGCCGGCAATCAGTCCCTGCCCTGCCGCTTCTTCATAGCCGCTGGTCCCGTTGGACTGGCCTGCCGAGAATAATCCTTTTATGTGCTTATGCTCCAGAGAGGATTTTAACTGCAGCGGATCCAGGCAGTCGTAGTCGATAGCATACCCGG
This sequence comes from Acidaminococcaceae bacterium, assembly GCA_017405945.1. Lineage (GTDB taxonomy): Bacteria > Bacillota > Negativicutes > Acidaminococcales > Acidaminococcaceae > Succiniclasticum. The sequence goes on along the minus strand of JAFQZL010000058.1, from coordinate 5,090 downwards.
GACGCATCATTTTAACATGCTCCATGCCCGGTATGGTCTGCATGAACTTTACCTGTACATCCGCCGGCAAAGCCGAGGACATTCCCTGCACATACATTTCGTTGGTGTTCAGCCCTTCCGGCTCAATGAACAGCTGGTGGCGTTCCTTATCCTTAAAACGGATGATTTTAGATTCAATGGAAGGACAGTAACGGGGACCTATCCCCTCGACCAGCCCGTTGAACATGCCGGACCGGACAAGATTGTCTTTGATGATCTGATGGGTCACGGGAGAGGTATAGGTGAGCCAGCAGGGAACCTGATCCCTGTACGTGATATTACTAATGTAGGAAAAGTTGCGCAGCCCCGGGTCTCCTTCCTGAATCTGCATTTTGGAAAAATCAAGACTGCGCCTGTCCACCCGGGCAGGGGTACCGGTCTTGAAACGGGCCAGTTCCACTCCTGCCTCCAGCAGGGATTCCGATAATTTATTGGCGCTGCGCAGCCCGTTGGGACCGGATTCATAATTGACGCTGCCGAACACGATCTTGCTGCGCAGGTAGGTGCCTGTACAGATAATAACAATGGAAGACTCAAAAACTTCTCCGGTTTCCGCTTCCACGCCCACTACTTCATCATTACGCACCAGCAGCTTATCGATCATCAGCTGCTTCACGTCCAGGTTTTCCTGGTTTTCCACAACCTTTTTCATGATTACATGGTAAAAAGGTTTATCTGCCTGAGCCCGCAGGGAATGGACAGCATATCCCTTCCCCGTGTTCAGCATTCGCATCTGGATGCAGGCTTCGTCCGCGCTGATGGCCATCTGGCCGCCCAGGGCGTCTATCTCTCCTACCAGCTGTCCCTTAGCGCTGCCGCCTACGGACGGGTTGCAGGGCATAAGGGCAATATTATCCAGGGAAAGTGTCGCCAGAAGCGTTTTATAACCTAACCGCGCCGCTGCCAGGCTGGCTTCCACCCCGGCGTGTCCTGCCCCTATTACAATTACATCATATGAATCTACAATGATTCCCATTTTTTCTCACTTTCCCACACAGAAACGGGCAAAAATTTCATTGATTATCTCATCCCGTACTGTTTCCCCGGTAATCTCCCCCATCAGGGTCAGAGCCCGGTCTACATCAATTGTGAGACAATCATACGGGAGCCGGTTATCCGCAGCTTCCAAGGCATCTTTTAAACTGTCCGCAGCCTGGCGCAGCAGATTGATCTGGCGCTCATTCTGGATGTAAATCTCTTCATCCGACTGTCTGCTGCTGCCGTATACATATTCCTTCAGCCAGTTTTCCAGCCTGTCGATGCCTTCTTTTGTCTTGGCGGAAATTTCAATGACGTTTTCCGGCGCAAACCGTTCCGCCAGTGTTTTTGTGATGATGCTTTCCGAAAGATCCGTTTTGTTTACTACAAAAACCGCATTTTTTCCTTTTATCGCTGCCAGGATCGTCTCATCGTCTGACGTTAAAGGCTGGGTTCCGTCCAAAACCACAAGGATCAGTTCGGCTTTGTCCAAAAAGGCACGGCTCCGTTCCACGCCCAGTTTTTCCACAAAATCTTTGGTATCGTGGATACCCGCGGTATCTGCCAGCAGTACGGGAACCCCTCCGATGACCAACTGTTCCTCGATTACGTCCCGGGTCGTCCCCTCATATTCGGATACAAGCGCCCTGTCTTCTTTTAACAGTGTGTTCAGCAGACTGGACTTGCCTACGTTAGGACGTCCGATAATCGCAGTCCGCAGTCCTTCTTTTAAAATTTTGCCGGTATGGGCCCCTTCCAACAGGACGGATACTTCTTCTGCCGCTTCAGATATGGAATTTTTTACTTCATTATAAGTTACGTCTTCTATGTCTTCTTCCGGGTAATCAATGACCGCTTCCAGATGCACGATCACGTCCCGCAGCTTTCTGCGGACTTCTTTCAGTTTTTTTGAAAGGAATCCTTCCTGCTGCTGCACTGCTATTTTCAGGGCGGCGGCACTTTTGGAATTGATGATGTCCATAACGGATTCCGCCTGGACCAGATCGATGCGCCCGTTTAAAAACGCCCGTTTCGTAAATTCCCCGGGTTCGGCCGGACGGGCTCCGTAATAATACGTCAGCGCCAGGATCTGTCGGATACTCTGCATACCGCCGTGACACTGTATTTCAATTACGTCTTCCGCTGTATAGGACCGGGGGGCTTTCATATAGACCGTCAGCACTTCATCTATATCTCTTCCCTCTCTGTCCCTGACAAACCCATAGACCATCGTATGGGAAGGATAGGTTTCCAGTTTTTTCCCGGATGCGGCAAAAAACATCTTATCCGCAATTTGCAGGGCATCCGCACCGCTTATCCTCACAATGCCGATAGCCGCGTTTCCCGGCGCTGTTGTAACAGCGCTGATCGTATCTTCCTGTATCATGCTATCACCTGAAATAACAAAATAAACCCGGGCAGAAAATCTACACCGGGTTTTCCATTATTGATTACTTTTTAAGTTCAATAACAACTTTACGGAAGGGTTCGCTTCCCTCGCTCAGCGTCGTAATTTTGTTATCGTTCTGCAACGCGGTGTGGATTATTTTCCTTTCATGAGGGTTCATGGGCTCCAACACAATGCGTTCTCCGCTTTTCTTTACCTTGTCGGCCAGGCGTTTTGCCAGACGGGTCAGCGTTTCTGCCCTGCGGTCACGGTAATTTTCCACGTCAATGACAATGTGCACTCTGTTTTCCGTATTCTTATTGGCTACCAGATTGGTCAGATACTGTAAGGAATCCAGCGTCTGCCCGTGTTTACCAATCAGGATGCCCATATCGTCGCCGTGAAGCTTCAGCACCACACAGCCGTCTTTCTTATTGACAAATTTTTCCATGACAACTTCAATTTTCATGGCCTTGAAAATCTTGGCCAGGAATTCTTTGGCTTCGTCAACAACGGCATCGTCCACTACAAACTCTTTGACATTTTCACTGGCAGGGCGTTTGTTTTTGCGTTCCGCCAGTGTATTCTTGACAGCAGCAGATACAGCGGTAGCCGTTTCTACTTTCTCATTTACTGCATTCTTAACTTTATCTCCGCTTTCCTTTACGGAATCAACGGTATCGTTCCATTTTTCTTTTACCCTGTTGTTAAAGGCTTTCTGCCTTTCATCCAGTTCGTCGGCCTTTTCCCCTACTTTGCGTAACACAGCTTCCGCCGATTCGGTCGTTTTTTCTCCGAAAGAAACAACTTTTTCTTTTAAGGATTCTGCAACGGTAGGCTCTTCTTTACTCTCTGATTTCAGGGAAATGGTATCTGCTTTGGGGGTTACCAGAATTTTTGCTTCTTTTTTACCGAAACCCAGAAATCCTTTTTTCGGCTCTATCAGAACTGTATAATCTACTTCTTCTTTCTTGAGGTTCAGTTCTTTTAACGCTGCTTCCAACGCTTCTTCTACTGTTTTACCTACAGATTCTACGTTCATTTTTTACTCCTTATCAATCATAAAAACCGGTTTTATTTACGGTCCATCTGCGAGTTGATGTATGCCTGCTGGGCAATCTGCATAATGTTCATTACAATCCAGTAAAGAACCAGGGCAGCGGGAAAACTCAGGCTGATATAACCGATAAACAGCGGCATAAAATATGTCATCATCTGCCCCTGCATCATGCCCATCAATCCGTCCTGCCCCTTGTCGCCCGCTTTTTTCGGAGGCATGGTCTGCTTGGCCTGGATATAGGTGGTTACTGCGGATACTATCGGTAAAATATACATGGGATCCGGATTGGCGATATTTTCCATCCACAGGAAATTAGCCGGTCCTTCATACTGGAAATCCCGGACAGCATAATAAATACCAAATAAAATAGGCATCTGAATCAGTAACGGAAGGCAGCCGGCCATGGGATTCACACCCTGCTCCTGGTACAATTTAGCCAGTTCCTGGTTCAGACGGACTTTGTCATTCTTATATTTTTCCTGGATTTCTTTCATCTTGGGCTGGATCGACATCATAGCCCTTGTGGATTCAATCTGTTTTTTCGTTAAGGGGAAAAGGATAATTTTAATAATAATGGTCATCAGTACGATTGCCAGACCGTAATTAGGAAAACCTACGCTCCCCAGAAAATGATATAACGTCTGAATAACCTGGATTACCAGATTCGAAATAAAGTCCAATTTTTCACTCCTTCATTGTCACGCACTTCATTTAACAGGATCATATCCCCCGTCATGCCAGGGATGGCAGCGGCAGATCCGTTTTACCGCCATCCAGCAGCCTTTGATGACCCCCTTTTTCTCAATTGCTTCTATTGCATATTGGGAACAGGTTGGATAATATCTGCAATTATTACCTAACAGCGGGGATATGCATAACTGATAAAAACGAATCAGGGCAACAAGTATGCTTTTAATAATCACGTTAATACCCTTTTTCATTTTTACGCCTGCTGCAGCAAAGCTGCCCGTTTAGCCAGTCTTAGGAAAACTCTCTCATACGTTTTGAAATCCGCCTGCGCCAGTCTTTTTCTGGCTACCCAAATCACACGGAAGTTTGTTTTAAGTTCTGCCTTATGCAAACGAAAGACTTCGCGCATCATACGCTTAACATGATTGCGAATAACGGCGTTACCTACTTTCTTACCTACGGCGAAACCTATTTTTATGTTTTCATTTTCGCCGGGCAACACATAGAAAACAGATAACCCATCCACAACAGAATGTCCTTTTTCATACACATTCTGAAACTCTTTCTTTGCTTTAATCTTATTGGATTTGGGAAATGTGAATTCTTTCATTGCGTCCATACTCCTGTCCACATGGAAAAAATAGGCCACTCGCGCGGCCTATTTATTCTAAAGTTATGCAGACAATTTCTTTCTGCCTTTTAAGCGTCTTCTTTTCAGAACCTGGCGGCCACCCAGTGTAGCCATTCTTTTACGGAAACCGTGCGTTCTTTTTCTTCTCAGATTGTTGGGCTGGAATGTACGTTTCACAGTGCTTACCTCCTTCATTCCATGGTCTTATCAATCTCTATGTAAACGATTTCAATTGATAGCTGACAGAATTATACTAAAAAGCCCCCACAGTGTCAAGGATTTAACAATATTTCACAAATTTACCT
>JAFQZL010000057.1 GCA_017405945.1 Acidaminococcaceae bacterium | reverse complement strand
CTCCCAGATCATCAATGAACGCAGATTCCATCTTTACTTCATCAGCGTCAACGCTTAACTGTTCAACAGTAATATCTCTTACTTTTTCGAAAGTGCCCATCACGATTCACCTCCTCTCAAGACCTGTTACCGGTCAGTCTCCTTTTCCTTAATTCATAAACATACCGCCATTTACATGCAATGTCTGGCCAGTAATATACGCAGCTTCATCCGATACCAGGAATGCAACCGCTTTTGCAATATCCTCCGGGTCGCCGAGGCGCCCCATGGGGATACCTGCTTTCAAACTTTCCACTACCTTTTCCGGCAGCACCGCCGTCATATCGGTAGCGATAAAACCGGGAGCCACAGCATTCACCGTAATGCCCCGGGCCGCGACTTCCTTCGCCGTGGCTTTGGTAAAGCCCAAAATACCTGCCTTGGCCGCGGCATAGTTTGCCTGGCCGGCATTTCCCATAGCACCTACTACAGAACTGATATTGACAATCCGGCCGCTGCGGGCTTTCATCATATACTTAATGGCAGCCTTGGTACAGTTGAATACGCTTTTCAGGTTGGTGAGCAGTACCGCATCCCAGTCCGCTTCCTTCATACGCATCAAAAGCCCATCCCGGGTAATACCCGCATTGTTTACCAGAATATCAATCTTGCCAAAGGCCTTAACCACTTCGTCAATCATGGCGACACAGGCTTCTGCGTCTGCCACATCCGTCTTCACCAGAATCGCTTTTCTTCCCAGCGCTTCTACTTCCGCTTTGGTTTTCTCGGCAGCTTCTGTATTGCCGGCGTAATTGATTGCAATGTCCGCGCCCCGGGAAGCAAGCAACAGAGCGATGCTTCTGCCAATTCCACGAGAAGCGCCTGTAACTAATGCAACTTTACCTTCTAACTGCATTTTAGCGAACCTCCTTAAAATAAGCAAGTGTTTTTTCCAAACTTGCCATATCTTCCACATTTAATGCGTTCATAGTGCGGTCGATTTTACGGGTAAAACCGGTCAGGACTTTACCAGGGCCAACTTCAACAAACGTATCGAAACCGTCTTTAATCATTCTGTGCATGGACATTTCCCATTTAACCGGACTGGCCGCCTGTTTTACCAACAAAGCACGGATTTCTTCCGCTTGGACGACCGGTTCAGCGGTTACATTGGCAACCACCGGGAACTTCGCATCACGGAATTCGATCTTGTCCAGCACTTCCTTCAGTCGTTCTGCAGCCGGTTTCATCAGAGTGCTGTGGAAAGGTGCGCTTACCGGCAGCGGGACCACCCGCTTGGCACCTGCCGCCTTTAAGGCTTCGTTTGCTTTCTCCACTGCTTTGGCAGCCCCCGCAATAACAACCTGGCCCGGGCAGTTAAAATTAACTGCCTGAACCGCTTCACCACACCCGGCTTCCACCTTCTGGCAAATCATCACTATTTCATCAGGTGTCAGGCCCATCACAGCTGCCATGGCTCCTTCCCCGACAGGAACCGCGTCCTGCATGAACTCGCCACGCTTGTGAACCGCCACCACCGCATCCTGCAGACTCATAACACCGGCCGCTACCAGAGCGGAATATTCGCCCAGACTGTGGCCGCCGGCAGCCTCACTTTCCAGCCCGTTCTCACGCATTACAGCCAGGGCCGCTACACTACAGGTAAGAATAGCCGGCTGGGTAAACTTTGTCAGGCGCAGATCTTCTTCCGGCCCTTCAAAGCACATCTTAGTAATGGAAAACCCCAGCGCTTCGTCCGCTTCTTCAAAAACCTTTTTCGCGCAGGCATAATTGTCGTATAAATCCTTGCCCATGCCAACTTTTTGAGAACCCTGTCCCGGAAATACAAACGCAACTTTTGACAATGGAACCAACCTCACTTTCCATACTTAAATATACTGTTATATTGCAGGAATTAAGCCAGTATTTCAGAATTACTTCGTCCATTTTACCAGCGCGCCGGCCCAGGTAAGTCCTGCACCAAAGGCTACCATAATTACATTGTCGCCTTTCTTTAACCGCCCGGCCTCCTGCGCCTCCGTCAGGCAGACGGGAACGCATGCCGCCGACATATTCCCATGTTTGTCTATGTTGATCCAGACCCGGTCTCTGTCAATTTTCAGACGCTCTATGGCGTTGTCGATAATGCGCAGGTTTGCCTGATGGGGCACCAGCAACGCAACATCGTCTATGGTCATGCCGGCTTTCTGCAGTACCTTTCTGCAGGCATAGGGCATCCGCCGGGCAGCAAATTTAAACACATCCTGTCCATCCATGTGAATAAGATGATCATGGGCGTCTACTGTCTCATGGGTCGTCGGCTTCCGGCTGCCGCCGGCCGGCTGGATCAGATGGCTGCCGCCGCTTCCGTCCGCACCCAGGTCCAGACTCAAAACCCCGTAACCTTCTTCCACCCGGCCCAGTACGGCAGCGCCCGCACCGTCGCCAAACAACACGCAGGTGTTACGGTCTGTCCAGTCAGTAATGCGGGAAAGGGTTTCGGCGCCAACCAGCAGGATTTTTTTATACAATCCGCTTACGATGCTCTGGCTGCCGATGCCCAGACCATATACGAAACCGCTGCAACCGGCAGATAAATCGAAAGCGGCGGCATTTTTCGCGCACAGTCTTGCCTGCAGAAGACAAGCCGTAGAGGGATATTTATAGTCCGGCGACTCGGTCGCCACAATAATCAGATCCAGTTCTTCCGGTTTGGTATCCGCATCCGCCAGGGCGCGTACCGCGGCCTCATAGGCGAGATCACTGGTCGCCTGATCCGGAGCGGCTATATGACGGGTCTTGATTCCCGTACGTTCGGTAATCCAGGCATCGGAGGTGTCAACCATTTTCTCCAGGTCCTGGTTTGTCAGTTTCTTTTCAGGAAGATAACAACCTATTCCTATGATACCAGCGGCAAATGTCACTATGTTTCTCCTTATGTAATTCTTTGTGCTTCATTCTTTTACCGCAGACTGCCAACCACCTTATCGGCTTTTGTCTGCCTTGCAATGTCCTCGGCAATGCGGTTGCAGATATTACGTTCCACGCCATCCACTGCTGCGCCGATAGCATTTTTTATTGCTTTCGCCTTGGAAGAACCGTGACAGATAAAGAAAGGCGCCCGTACACCCAACAGCAGCGCGCCGCCGTAGGCTTCCGGATCCAGCCGCTTTTTAAGTCCTTTCAGGGCCGGCTGAATTAACAGACCGCCAACCTTGGCCAGGAAACCTCCGTTCATAATAGCTTCCTTCACCATGGTCAGAATGGCCGTTGCCAGGCCTTCCGCCGCTTTCAGCACCACGTTGCCAACAAAGCCATCGCAGACCACCACGTCCACGTTGCCTTTATTGATATCACGGCCTTCCACGTTGCCGATAAAGTTAATCAGCTTCTCTTCCTTCAGCAACGGGTACGCCGCCAGCGTCTGTTCATTTCCTTTGATTTCTTCTTCGCCGATATTAAGCAGCCCCACCCGGGGATTCTTTATGTTCAGCATCAGTTCCGCATAAATAGAACCCATGATAGCATTCTGCAGCATATGCTGCGGTTTGGCATCCACCTTTGCCCCACTGTCCAACAGCACCGTGGTGCCCGTCAGGCTGGGGATAGGCGTGGCAATCGTCGGCCGTCCTACGCCGCGGATGCGCCCCAGATGGAACAGGGCCGCAGCTACCGCCGCACCCGTACTGCCGGAAGACACCAGCGCGTCGCATTCTTTGTTGCGCAAAAGATCGGTAGCAACCACGATGGAGGCATCCTTTTTCGTCTTTACCGCAATGCCGGGGTGCTCATGCATATCAATAACTTCCGACGCATGCCGGGTTGTCAGATGCGGATTCTGTTCCGCGCCGTAATCTTTCAGCAGTTTTACAATGGTAGGTTCATCTCCTACCAACACTACGTCACAATTATATTCTTTTACCGCCATTACCGCGCCCAGGACCAGTTCCTTCGGGCCGTAATCGGTACCCATTACATCCAGCGCAATTTTCATGCGTTTTTCAGCATCCTTTCAAGTCAGCGGAACCGTTTGCAAAGCCGCTGATTAATTTGTCAGTCCATTTATCAACAATTACGCAATTCTGCTGTATCAGCGCTTTCCTAATTTAATTCTTCGCTATTACCGACTGCGGCAATAATGAATTTCGCCCTGAAAACTTCCGTGTTTTCCTTTTTAATAACAACCCTGATATAATATCTGCCTTCTTTTATGTTAGTCACATCCGCTTTGGCTACCAGCCTGTCACCGGGATACACCGGCACTTTATACTTTACATTGCCGACTGCCGTTAAGGCAAACTCAGTATCCACCAGCGCAAGAGCCAGCGTGTCGGCCATAGCAAACATGAAATATCCCCGGCCCACGCCGGTTTTTCCCAACACCATCTCATTGGTGACGGTCAGGGTTGAAATGGCGGACTTGTTAAGTTCCAGATCAATCAGCTCGCCCACGATATCCTTCTGGTCGATTGCTTTCAGACGGGTGCTGGCCGCGCTCGCCATCATGCGAATCCGCTCCCGGAGTTCAGGTATATTCAGGGCCAGGCGGTCAAGCCGTACTGTTGGCACACTGACCTTTAAAGACTTTGCCAGCTGTTCATCGGTTAAAAATGGATCCTTCTGAATCAACTTCTGCAGTTTCCCATGACGGATCAGCTTTTTCGAAGAATTCATTTTATCACCTCACTTTTAATACCTGGTTATAATACCTGATTGTATGCATTATACTATTATTTTATTTATAATGCAAGTTCTTTTTGTAAAATACCGCACAAATAACAAAAGCCCTGAAAGGAGTCCTTTTCTGTTATATCATTCAAACAGAAAAAAGAGCACAGAGTATTGTAATTAAAGAGAAAACCCTGAAGACCATACATCTTCAGGGCCAATTCTCACGGTTAATTACTCTTCGGTTTTGATAACTTCTTTCCCGTTATAGTAACCACATTCCGGGCACACACGATGCGGCATCTTCATTTCGTGGCACTGCGGGCATTCAACCAGACCCGGAGCAGTCAGCTTCCAGTTAGCACGGCGGGAATCGCGGCGTGCTTTGGTCATTTTCCTCTTCGGTACTGCCATTTTCCATACACCTCCTAAGTAAAAATGGTATTTAATATTTGATGAACTGCTTTAATGCCGCAAGTCTTGGATCAATGGTGCCGGTATCGCAGCTGCAGGGATGGACGTTACGGTCCGCCCCGCACACAGGGCAGATTCCCAGGCAATCCTCTTTACACAAGACTCTCAGAGGTTCTGCCAACAGCAGGCTCTCACGCAGCGGCTCTGTTATATCGACAATATCCGCTTCGTAGACATAAGCATCATTTTCAACACCCGGACTTCCTGACGGGTAATACTTCTCTAAAACTTCCGCGACGGAATCCGCCGTAAACTCCTTCAGGCAGCGGGAACACATACGGTTCACCCTGGCGCTGACACGGGCTTGCAGCAGAAGCACATCCCCCACGTTGGATATTTCACCTTCAATACGGACCTTGCCGGCAATAGGCAGCTCCGTTTCGGCGATATCCAGTTCTTCGGGTTCCGCATCAAATTGCAGAAGTTTTTTTCCTGTCAGGTGTCTTCGTATCTCAGCGACATTTATTTTAATCATATTTCACCAATCGTTACAATTATAGCCATACATAAAACCTTTGTCAAGATAAAATCAACAAAGGAAATTATCAGAGCTTCCTCTGATTTTATGATAAAATAGTAAAAACGAAAAAACTGAATAACCCTGCATGTTTTTTTGTTGAAACGATTGTATAACAGCCGGGATAATATTGCAAGAGGAGTTCCTGATGAATTTACATATAATCGGAATTACAACTGAATACAATCCCTTCCACAACGGGCACCGGTGGCAGCTCCAGGCTATCCGGGAAATATTTGGCAATGTACCGGTTATTGCCTGTATGAGCGGCTCTTTCGTGCAACGGGGCGAAATCGCCCTGGCCGATCCCTGGTCCCGGGCCGCCACGGCCGTGCGCGCCGGTGTGGATCTGGTCTTGCTGCTGCCTTCATGGTACAGCCTCCACAGCGCAGATTTTTTTGCTGCCGGAGCAGTAAAAACGCTGGCAGCCACCGGTCTCGTCGATACACTGGTATGCGGCGCGGAACAGGATGACGGCAACTCTCTTGCAGAAACCGCAGCCTGGTCGCTGCAGGCGGAAACAGAACGGCAGATAATAGCGTTGCTGCAAAAAGGCCTCTCCTATGGCAAAGCCTGGGAAACCGCGGCCAGACAAAATCATAAAGACGACAGCTGGTTCAAAGGAGCAAACAACCTGCTGGCGCTGGCGTACCAAAAAGCCGTTTTGCAAAACCGCCTGCCTGTCGAACTTCTTACTCTGCCCCGCCAGGGAAGCAGTTACAACGACACGGAACTGATGCCGCCGTATGCGTCCGCCTCCGCCATCCGTACAGCGTTGCGGAACAACTACGTCCCTTCTTCCCTGGCTTCAGTTTTACCAGAAGACTCCCTGGCCTTATTAAAACTAAATGAAATCGATTACCCTGCCCGCTTTGTCCTGCAGGAAAAAACACTGACCCTGTTGCTGGGCAGCCTTCTTGCCTGGTACGACAGCCATGATCTGTATGAACTCAGCAGCGCCAGCCAGGATTTATGTGACCGTTTCCATAACGCAAGGCCAGAATTGCAGCAGGGCTACAACACCTTCTGCCGGAGTATTGCCAACAAACGGGATCCTCTGCCCTCTGTCCGCCGTCTTGCTCTTCAGTTGCTATTGCATAAAGACCGGACGTTTTGGACAGAAACACCGGAACCTGCTTACCTTCGGGTGCTAGCCTTCAACGACCGTGGCCGCAGCCTGTTAAAGGAAATGAAGGGAACCGCAAAACTGCCTGTCATAACAAAGCCAGGGAGCAAAGAGCAGTACAAAAATACCGCCCTGTTTCCGCTGTTGCAACTGGATTCCGATACTTCAGACCTGTATCAGTTATTGAACGGCAACATCGGAGTATACGGAACCTGCTTCACCACATCGCCAGTTTATTTAAAGTAAATACGGGGTTGCTTAAGACTTTCTGCAAAGCATTCCGGGACAACCTGCACCTGGATATCCGGCACTATAATAAAAACTCCTTATCTACGGTTTGACCATAATCGGTACTACCGCATATAAGGAGTTTTTTCAACCGGTCAATGAAGCTCTTTGCAAATCAACCCGCAATTACTGTCAGACCACACCCGGTTATTCTTCTTCAGCAGGCGCCTCTTCCGCTTCTTCCGTTACTGCAGGCGCAGGAATAGCTTCCGGCTGGGCAGCCACGTGCTGCACGCGGGATGCGATAAGTTCTGCCAGGCCCTTCCGTTCCTCATTCACGCTGTTGCGATTGTCTTCAATAGCCCGAAGAGCAGATTGCAGGCTGTTGCCCAGGTAACCCAGCATATCATCCGCGTACTGGAGAGAATCGGTCTTCACCTGATCCGCGTACTGGTCCGCTCCCTGTTTCACTTCATCTTCATAGCGCTGGGCAGAGGTCTTAATATCTTTGGAAAGCATCTCAGCCTGGCGTACGATTTCTTCCTGACGGACCAGCCGGTCCGCCTCTTCCTTGGCAGCCGTAATAATATGTTCCGCTTCCAGATTGGCCTTTTCTACCGTTGCGGCAGCTTCTTCCTTTGCAGAACTCATTATTTTCTGAGATTCCGTCAGAACTTCCGACGCACGTTTTACTTCCTTGGGAATCGCTTCTTTTAAATCATCCAGAATCGCGGACAGGTCGCTTTCTTCCACGATGATTTTGTCCGTCAGCGGAATCCGGTTCGCTTCCGAAATCAGATTGTATAAGTCGTCAAAAATCTGGTCAAGTGTTACGTTTGTACTAAGTCTCTCCAGCATTTTCATATCCTCTTTCTTTTTCAATTTGGCAGCCCTGCCGCCAGCTGTTTATTGTATTATCTCATCTGTACCCGTCGCTAAAACTTGGACAAAGCATCACTCACTTTGCCTTACGTTTCTGATATTTGCGAATCAGCTCTTCCACGCCGGCCGGCACAAGCTGCCCTATGTCGCCTCCAAAAGCCAACAGTTCCCGCACACCGGACGAACTGATGTAAGAATAGCCGGCATTTGTCATGATAAAAACCGTCTCCAGGGACTCATTGATTTTTTTCAGCAGTAACGCCCGCTGGAATTCATATTCAAAATCAGTAAAAGCCCTCAGCCCCCTGACAATAAATGATGCTTTTTCCTTTTCGCAGAACTCGTTTAAAAGCCCGCTGCAGCTGGTCACCCGCACATTCGGCAGATGAGATGTGGCCGCTTTCAGCATCTCTACCCTTTCCTTCGGAGTAAACAGAGAAGTAGCTTTTCCCGGATTGTAGAATACACAGACAATTATCTCGTCAAACATCCGGCTGGCACGTTCGATGATATCGATATGCCCGATGGTCACTGGGTCAAAACTGCCTGAACACACAGCCTTGCGCATTATTGCTCCCCCTTAGGCGACAAATTTGAAACTTATTTGATTTCAATAAGTTTCGACACCGTTTTATAAATTCCTTTGGCTTATAAATTACTATGTAAATTATTCAACTGCAAATCAGTCTGTTCTTTTAATGCCGGCTTATTCCGCACAACAATAACGGCCGTTGTTCAATAAGTTCTTTTTATGAAACTCAGTACCGTTTCCCCGTACTGCTGGTTCCGGAACATCTCATAGCCTTCCGGCACCGAATCCGTAATGTCGTCATGAGCTGAATGCTCTGCCACCAGCCAGCCGTTTTCTGCCAGGAGCGGATTATTCACCAGCTTCGCCAGGATTTTCTGCACCCAGCCCTTATTATAAGGAGGGTCCACGAAAATCAGATCAAACCGCTGCCCTTTTTTGAACAAAAGGTCTACCGCTGCCTCCGCATCATGCTTCAGCACCTTACAGTCCGCTTCCGCACGGCACTTTCGTATATTGCTGTCCGTCAGTTGCAGAGACATCCGGCTGTTATCCACAAACTGCACAAACCGGGCCCCCCTGCTCCAGGATTCCAGCCCCAGATTTCCACTGCCGGCAAACAAGTCCAACACTGCCGCGTCCACAACCTTGCTGCCAATAATATTAAACAGGGACTCTTTCACCCGATCCGCCGTAGGACGCACTTCATAATTTTTTGGCACGTTCAGATGCAACCCCCGTGCCTTTCCGGTAATAATTCGCATCGCGTATCAGGCCGCGCCTTTCTGCCGGTCTCAGCAAGATTCTCCGAAAACCGGCACACCTGCGATTCCCTTATTTATACTGAATATCACAGGACATTAATATTCTTATTTATCATACAACAAAACTTTCATTTTGTCACTTTCCTATTGCTAAATATTGTAACAATTCTGTGAAAAACACAAAATGTAGTATGATTTCAACTTGCAAACCGATTTCTCCGCAGCCGTCCCGTCCAAAAAACGCAATAAGCGGAACAGAAAAACGGTTACCAGCTGCGGGATGACCCTCCACCACCGCCAGAGCCGCCACCAAAACCGCCGCCGGAACTTCCCCCACCGCTGTGACCGCCTCCGCCGCCGCTGAAGATAGCAGAAAGCAGAATTTCAAAAAACAGGGTAGCAAAAAATCCCCCCAGGAAAACCCCATCAATACTAACAAATGCCAGCAGGATTACCGTCCACCCAAAGATGTCCACCAGTTCCCCTGCGATATACAGGATATTCTCAATCACACCTTCCGGCTCTTTCTTTTCGGAAGACCCGGTACTCTCACTCTGCACTGCACCTGCATTGATCCTCTTATCGGTACGCTCCCGGGAACCATCTGCTGCCATGCTGCTCTGTGTAGTATCCGTAGAACCCCGGGCAGCAGTATCGCCGGAAACCGTTCCTTTTTGCGTGTCATCCGGCCGGGACTGCGCAGCTGTTCCGTTCTGCTCCGCCAGTGCCTTTTCAAACAGTTCCTCCGTTGTCTGACCGTCCGCGCCGGGTCTCACAGCATCCGGCGAATGGTTTGCGTAACCGGAAACCGCCAGCTGCACATTATACTCTTTTGCAATCCTCCGGGCCAGTGCTTCATAACCGCGGGCAATGCCCTCTTCATAGTTTCCCTTGCGGAAATACGGAATCATATACTGATCCTGGATCTGTCCGGTTACACCGTCTGTCAGGGCCCCTTCCAATCCATAACCCACTTCAATCCGGGACTTGCGGTCACCGGTAGAAATCAGCATCAGCACACCGTTATTCTTTTCTTTGTTTCCAATGCCCCATTGCCGAAGAATCTGCAGGGAATAATCCTCCAGAGGAGCCCCTTTCAGACTTGGTACCGTAACCACCACCAGCTGGGCCGTAGTCTTTTGGTCAAGCTGACGCCCCAGGCTTTGCAGATAACCGAAAACGGACGCAGAAAACACTCCGGCATTATCCTGTACGTAAATACCGGAGGAAGCCGTTGGTTTCGGCGGAATCTGCAACGAAGTATTGTCCACCGTTTCCACGGGAGCAAATAGCCATATTAAGAAACTGAGAATAAGAAAGAATACCAATTCTTTCAGGAATGTGAACATAGTCAGAACTGCACTTTCGGAACTGCCTTGGCAGTCTCTTCCACTTTAAAGTAATCCCGCTCCGTAAATCCCAGCGTCCCGGCAAATAATGAGTAGGGCAGCGATTTTATCTTTGTATTGTAATTCTGCACTGCGTCATTGTAATCCTTACGGGCCACCGCGATACGGTTTTCCGTTCCGGACAGTTCATCCTGCAGCTGACGGAAGTTCTGATCCGCTTTCAGCTGGGGATAATTTTCCGCTACCGCCAGCAGGCGGGATAATGCTCCGCTTAGCTCCGTATTGGCCGATAACTTATCACCCACGGATTTTGCGCCCGCCATCTTCGCCCTTGCATCGGACACCGACTGGAACACTTCCTTTTCGTGACTTGCGTATCCCTTCACCGTATTCACCAGATTGGGAATCAAATCACTGCGACGCTGCAACTGGTTATCCACCTGGGACCACTTGCTGTCCACATTTTCGCGGGAAGAAACCATGCCGTTATAAAAGCCGAACACAGAACCCACTGCCAGTACAATAACCATCAGAATACTTACCAAAACACTCATGGAACTACCTCCTGTAACATCAAATATAGTTTCATTTACACATCTTGCATATTGTTTATCATAACACATTACACGTTTATCCAAAATGATTTTATCATATTTAAGGCAGTTTTGCAGATAAATTACACTTTCCAGAAGACTGGCAGATATTGATTTTTAACTTTACGGGCCGCGGTATTGGTTTCCAGCTGCCTCAGCAACAGGTTCAAAGTGTAAAAGTATAATCAATATAATCAATAATTGTAAATATTATCTTTCAGGTTATCAAAGAAAAAAATTTGTATTTAAAGAATAGCTGTTGTACAATGAGGTTGCCTGTTATCAATAATCGAAAAGAAGGTATGCCAGGTGCCCTTTAATAATCATAAAACAGTATTTATAATTACCGGTTTTCTATGCATATGTATAGGTCTGTTTTCTTTTGCCCGATACATGGGCTGGCTGGCACAGGATTCAGGACTGTTGGCAATGATTGCCAGAACCGTCTACGGGCCGGACGTACGTCGGGAAATGGCCCGGTTGAAACACGTAAAAGAGATTTCACCGGGGATCCCCCCCATCACGGCCCTTTGCTACCATGAAGTAACGCCAGATCGCGAAAATGATTGCATGAACGTGAAACCGGAAGTTTTCCGCCGTCATATCCGTGAATTCAAGGAAGCGGGCTATGTGTTTATCCACGTGGGCGATTTGCTAAACCATGCGGCAGGTCTGGCACCGCTTCCTGAAAAAGCGTTACTGATTACGTTTGATGACGGATATGCTGACAATTATAATTATGCGTTCCCTGTTTTACGGGAGGAACAGGTGCCGGGCACTTTCTTTGTGGTGAGCGGCACCATTGGAAAAGACAACCGGATGACGGCCGGTCAACTGCGGGAAATGCAGGCAAACGGAATGATAATAGGGTCCCATACCGTGAATCATGAAAATTTAACCGGCATGAACGCGAAAGATATTGATTTTGAACTGCGTACATCCAAAGAAACACTCGAAAAAATTTTAGGAAAACCGGTCTGCGCTCTGGCCTACCCCACAGGCAAGGTAAACGAAACCGTATTGGACAAAGCAAAATCCTATTATGACATGGCGTTTGTGGCTGTGGTCAGGCAGGAAACAAAACAGACGATGTACACGCTGCAACGCTATGGCGTGTTTAACTGGAACAAACATATCGAATCAATTTTTAAGAACAGGTAATATTCTGACGCTCTGTAATACAAAACCCCGGAATCACTCAATCATGATTCCGGGGGTGTTTTTTCTGGTACTCGGACAGGGGCTCGAACCCTGGACCTCTGCCATGTGAGGGCAGCACTCTAACCAACTGAGCTATCCGAGCATATTTCGTTTACAAAAGGTATTATACACCTGTCACAGAAAAATTACCAGCTTTTTTTCATATAATTTCTGAAAAGCCTTCAGCTTGCCCGGTCCCAGATGACTCCCACCGCGGCGCCCATCACAGCCACGGTAAACCAGCCAAAGCCTTCATTGTACAGGGGTACCGATGCCAGGATGCTTTCCATGGGAACCGGAATGGCTGCGGCCTTCAAGCCTTCTACGATAGCAAACAGGGTGACAATCCACATGGTGCAGCGGAACACCTTTTTGTTACCACCGAAGCCGAACACGTTAAGCAGAGCCAGGGCAATCATCACAGGGTACAAAAAGCAGAGTATGGGAATCGCCATTTTGATGATCATATCCAGCCCGAAGTTGGAAAGGGAAAAGCTGAGCAGAGCAATCAGGACGCCAAATGTTTTTTTGGAAAGAGCTGCATTGAACAGAATATGGAAATAGTCGGAAATAGCGGCGATAAGGCCAATGCTGGTGGTCAGGCAGGCCAAAATAATGATGGCCGCCAGAATAAACGTTCCGCCCCCGCCCAAATATTCATGGGCTGTTGCAACCAGAATACCGGCGCCGTTGGAAAAATCTCCGGACAGATAACGGTGCGCTTCCGCGCCGGCATAACCCAAAAAATAATAGATGAACGCAAGCAGACCGGCGGTGATCAGTCCTGCCCACAGGCAGGTCCTGATCAGTTCTTTTTTGTTTTCGATGCCGTAGGACTTGATAGCGGTCAGTGTGGCTGCGCCAAACAGGAAGGACGCCAGGAGATCCATGGTGTTATATCCTTCCTGGAATCCTTTAAGGAACGGTGTGTTCAGATATTCGCCCTGAGGCGCATCCGGTGTAAAGGAAGGAGCCAGCAACACCTTGACAAAAAGCACAGCGAGGCAGATCAAAAGGGCCGGGGTCAGTACTTTTCCCAGCCAGTTCAACACTTTGGACGGATTATT
>JAFQZL010000056.1 GCA_017405945.1 Acidaminococcaceae bacterium | reverse complement strand
CCACCTGTTCCCATCCCGAACACAGCAGTTAAGCTCTCACGCGTCGAAAGTACTTGGCTGGAAGCGGCCCGGGAGGATAGATTGTTGCCGGTTACAACGAAGCCCCCGCACATTGTGTGCGGGGGCTTTTTCTGTGTGGAAACGTTGGGGAAGATTTGAAAATGCGGAATAAAAGCGAGATAAAAAATAAAAACACTTTACAGAAGAGATTTAATCTTGTATAATTACTACGCGTTAAAACTTCATAACAGACAGTTCGTGACCATCCTGTCTCTAAATAAAACTACGGGCGCAATTGAACAGATATTGTCAGAGGATTCGGCCTGACACAAGTTTGTGCAATGCATTAATAATTTACGCCTATAGTTATAGGCGTTTTTTTATGAGTAGTTTCGGTTAATTTTTTAGCAAAGGCATGCAGCAAGTTCACTTTATGTCAGACAGTGGAATATAATTCATATATGGTTACGTCCTGATGCTGTATGTAAACAAAAGATTTTATCAGAATAGGAGACATAATGAATCAGGAGTACACAAAAACACAAAGATTAACAATCAGTGCGGTTTGTATATCTTTATATCTGGTCGTGATGTTCTGTACCCAGAGTTTTGCGTTTGGACAATATCAGGTCCGTATCGCTACCGCATTATACGGTTTGTCGTATATTTTCCCGTTTTTAGTTGTTCCCTTTGGGATTGCCAATGTTATCAGCAACCTTTTGATGGGCGGATTAGGCCCTGTTGATGCAGTTGGCGGCTTTATTATGGGTGTGCTGACAAGCGGAGCCATCGTTTTGGGCAAAAAAAACGGTCTGGGCTGTTGGATTGTAGCACTGTTTGTAACATTGCTTCCAGGTCTCGGAGTACCAGTATGGTTATCGTATTTATTAAAAATTCCCTATGGCATTTTGGCAGCAAGCTTACTGGTGGGGCAATTTATTTCCGGAATTACAGGTATGTTGCTGATCAGGGCGCTGGAAAAAGCAGACGTTGCAAACCTGGTCTTCAGGACGGACCGGAACAGGAATTAAGGTATTGGAAGATAATTATTGATTCGCAATAATTTTACCGGTTCAGCAATAGTATCCCTGGAGAGGGAGTAAAAAATACTACTGTATTATAACTATATTAGGAGAAACCGATGACAGCAGGCAGAACGAAAAAAGATCTACAGGGAGTAGAATTACTTGGAAATCAGACAACATACAGAGACGATTACGCGCCGGAGGTGTTGGAATGTTTTTCCAATAAACATCCGGAAAATGACTATTTTGTAAAATTTAACTGTCCGGAATTTACCAGCCTATGCCCCAAAACCGGCCAGCCTGATTTTGCGACAATTTATATTTCTTACGTTCCGGATCAGAAGTTGGTAGAAAGCAAATCGCTTAAGCTGTATTTGTTCAGCTTCCGTAATCACGGAGATTTTCATGAAGATTGTGTGAACATTATTATGAAAGATCTGATCCGGTTGTTAGATCCCAAGTACATAGAAGTTTGGGGAAAATTCCTGCCCCGTGGCGGATTGTCTATTGATCCCTATGCAAATTATGGGAAGAAGGGAACCGACTGGGAAGAAACCGCCCATCAGCGGCTGCATTTTCACGATATGCAGCCTGAAATGATTAATAACCGGTAAGCATTACATAGACTGTTACAGCAAATTTACTCTTCACTTTTAAAGGGTGCTATGTTACAATATTCTTAAGAGAAGAGTAAATTTTCTTTTTATTTGCGGTAAAGAGTTGTGGGATACAAACAAGTGGCAGTAAATGGGAAGAAAAAATAAAATCTCAATAAATACGGCATTTCTCACAGTGTTAACCGACTGTGTTTTGAAAGTAAGCAACAGATTTAAGTTTATTATTTTAAGGAGGAGTTTAGCATGGTAAGAATTGGTATCAGCGGTTTTGGTCGTATTGGTCGTCTGGCATTGAGAAGGATTCTGACCCTTCCTGATGCAGAAGTTGTAGCTATTAACAACCGGACGGTCGGCGAAATAATGGCGCATCTGTTAAAATATGATTCCGTTCATGGGACAATGAAGGAAGATGTTGCATGGGAAGACGGATTCCTTGTGATTGACGGCAAAAAGATCCCGGTTATCAGCGAGACGGATATCACCAAGATTCCCTGGGGCAAATATGGCGCGGATATCGTGCTGGAATGCACCGGTAAATTCAAAGATTCAAAAGAAGCCCAGGCCCATATTGATAACGGCGCGAAGAAGGTTATCATTTCCGCTCCCGGCAAAAATGAGGACATCACCATTGTTATGGGTGTAAACGAGGAAAAATACGATCCTGCAAAACACCATATCATTTCCAATGCTTCCTGCACCACCAACTGCCTGGCTCCCTTTACCAAAGTACTGTTGGAAAAATTCGGTATTGAAAGCGGTCTGATGACAACCGTTCATTCCTATACCAATGACCAGAAGATACTGGATGTAAGCCACAAAGACCTGCGCCGCGCCCGTGCTGCTGCCATGTCCATCATTCCTACCACCACCGGCGCTGCCAAAGCGGTAGCCCTGGTACTGCCGGAACTGAAAGGCAAACTGAACGGCTTTGCCCTGCGCGTTCCGACTCCGGATGTATCTCTGACTGACCTGACGGTAAACCTGTCGAAAGACGCTACCGTGGAAGAAATCAATGCAGCATTAAAGGAAGCGGCGGAAGGCGAACTGAAAGGCATCCTGGGTTATACGGATCTGCCGCTGGTATCCAGTGATTTCATCGGCTGTGAGGTTTCCTCCGTCATTGACGGTCAGTCTACTATGATGATTGGCAAACGCCTGGCGAAAGTGGTTGCCTGGTACGACAATGAATGGGGTTATTCCTGCCGTCTGGTTGACCTTGCTCTTTACGTTGGCAAAAAAGGTTTATAATTGACAGCAAGTCGGCGCCCTTCTGCAGGGCGTCGGCTTTGTTTGCATTTCAGGATAAATGTTGTTTTTTTCTTAATCATAAGCGATTATTCGCTCTGTTACGGATGTAAAAACTTTTATTGATTAAATAAAAATCTGTCATCACATAGCAGATTTTTGAAAGGAGTATGATTTCTTTGGATAAAAAAATCCTTTCCGATTTGGATGTTGCCGGCAAAAAGGTCCTGGTGCGGGTAGATTTTAACGTGCCCCAGGATGCCGAAGGCAACATAACGGATGATAACCGTATGGTGGCCGCGTTGCCAACCATCCAGTATCTGCTGGACCATGAAGCAGCCGTTATTTTAATGAGCCATCTGGGCCGTCCGAAGGGAGAGCCTAATCCCAAATATACACTGAAACCGATTGCAAAGCATCTGGAAGAGCTGCTGGGTAAACCGGTTGCTTTTGCGGAAGACTGCATCGGACCGGCGGCGGAAGAAGCGGCGAAAAAACTGGAGACCGGTTCCGTATTACTGCTGGAAAACCTGCGTTACCATAAAGAAGAAGAAAAGAATAATCTGGAGTTTGCAGAGAAACTGGCTTCACTGGCAGATTTGTATGTGAATGACGGCTTCGGCGTATCCCACCGGGCTCATGCATCGGTGGAAGGCGTAACCCATTTCCTGCCCAGTGCGGCAGGTTTCCTGCTGGAAAAAGAAATACGTTTTATCGGTGATGCCGTGAATAATCCGGAGCATCCGTTTACCGCAATTATCGGCGGCGCAAAGGTTTCGGATAAGATTGGCGTAATCGTAAACTTGCTGGGCAAAGTAGACACACTGCTGATTGGCGGCGGCATGGCCAATACATTCCTTGCGGCCAGAGGTATCCCCATGGGCAAGTCCCTGGTAGAAGAAGATAAGATTGAAGAAGCCAAACGCATCCTGGCAGAAGCTTCTGTTAAGAATGTGAAGATTCTTCTGCCTGTGGACCTGGTGATGGCAGCAGAGTTCAAACCGGATTCCGTGTATGAAGTATCTGCGCTGGATGACCTGAACCAGGACTACATGGCCCTGGATATCGGTCCGGAAACCTGCAAACTGTATGCGGATGCGGTGAAAGATGCCAAACTGGTAGTCTGGAACGGGCCGATGGGCGTATTCGAAATGGATGCGTTCTGCAAAGGAACGGAAGCGGTTGCCAAAGCCGTTGCGGACAGCAATGCAGTCAGCATCGTAGGCGGCGGCGACAGCGTGGCGGCTATCAAGAAGATTGGTCTGGAAGATAAAATCAGTCACATTTCCACCGGCGGCGGCGCTTCCCTGGAATATCTGGAAGGAAAAGTGCTGCCGGGTGTGGAGGCGCTGGATGAGGTGCGGCGCCCTTTTGTGGCCGGTAACTGGAAGATGTACAAGACCGTTGGCGAAGCGGTCGAACTGGCCCAGGATCTGGTTACCGAAACGAACGGTACTGTCAATGAAGTCGTGATTTTCCCGCCTTTTACTGCGTTGGAAAGTGTAGCGGAAGCCATTGACGGTAAATCGGTGGGCTATGGCGCGCAGGATTTGTGCTGGGAAGACGAAGGAGCTTTTACCGGCGCTGTGTCTGGCGCCCAAATCGCGGACATTGGCTGTGAATACGTGTTGGTAGGTCACAGTGAGCGACGCGAAATTTTCAAAGAGGACAACGATATAATCGCTAAGAAGATGAAAGCCGCGTACCGCAACCAGCTGAAACCGGTACTGTGTGTCGGCGAAACGGAAGCGGAACGGAAGCAGGGCGCCACCAACGCCAAAATTGAAGGACAGCTGAAGAGTGCTTTGGCAGGGATTTCAGCAGAACAGGCGAAACTGTTAACCGTTGCCTATGAACCCATCTGGGCTATCGGCACCGGCAATACTGCAACGGCGCAGGATGCCCAGGAAGTCTGCCTGTTTATCCGTAAACAGCTGAACGAAATCGTTGGCGAAGACGTTGCAAGGCATATCCGTATCCTGTACGGCGGCAGCGTAAAAGATACCAATGCGGCCCAGTTCTGCATCAACGGCATTGACGGTGTATTGGTAGGCGGCGCCAGCCTGAAAGCGGAAAGCTTTGCGAAGATTGTCCGCAGTTTTTAATCTATGAACTTTGAAGGAGAACAAATGGCAAAAAAGCCGGTAATATTAATGATTTTGGACGGCTGGGGCATCGCCCCGGCCGGTCCGTTCAATGCGGCTACAGCAGCCCGCACCCCTCATCTGGACAGTTACTTTGCGGATTATCCTAACACAAAGCTGGAAGCCAGCGGGGAAGATGTGGGGCTGCCTGCAGGCCAGATCGGGAATTCGGAAGTAGGGCATCTGAACATCGGGTCGGGTCGGATCATTTATCAGGATCTCTCCCTGATTTCCCATGCCATCAAAGAAGGCAGTTTTTTTAAAAACCAGGTGTTGCTGGATGCGCTGCGGCATGCAAAAGAAAAGGACAGTTCCCTGCACCTGATGGGCCTGTTCAGCGATGGTGGTGTTCACAGCCACATCGATCATCTGAAAGCGCTGCTGGAGATGGCAAAGACGGCAGGACTGCAAAAAGTCTATGTACATGCTTTTCTGGACGGACGTGACGTGCCTCCCCAGAGCGCCATTCCTTATGTGCAGGATCTGGAAACTTTTATGAAGGAAAAAGGCATCGGCTGTTTTGCAACGGTCAGCGGCCGCTACTATGCCATGGACCGGGACAAACGCTGGGAACGTCTGGAAAAAGCCTATCGTAACATGGTGCTGCGGGACGGCGCAGTTTTTGCTTCCGCTGCAGAAGGCATTCAGGCTTCTTATGAAGCGGGTGTGAACGATGAGTTCGTTGTGCCGTTCTGTGTAGCGCAGAAAAACGAGGCGGCTGACGCGGGAGAGAAATCTGCTGCCTGCATCCGTAAGGATGACAGCGTGATCTTCTACAATTTCCGCCCGGACCGGGCCCGGGAAATTACCCGTGCGCTGCATGATGAAGAGTTTCCGTATTTTGAACGGTCTGCAGAAGCCAGGCCTGTGCATATGGTCGGCATGACCCAGTACGATGCTACCATCGACATTCCAACCGCGTATCCGCCGGAACATTATGAAGATACGCTGGGCGAAGTGCTGGCTAAGAACGGCTTGCAGCAGCTGCGTATTGCGGAAACGGAAAAATACGCTCATGTAACCTTCTTCTTTAACGGCGGCGTGGAAGAACCCAATGCCGGGGAAGACCGTATCCTGATACCGTCGCCGAAAGTCGCGACCTACGACCTGCAGCCGGAGATGAGCGCGCCCCTGGTAACGGAAGCGTTGCTTAAAGCACTGGACGAAGATAAATATGATGTAGTAATCCTGAACTTTGCCAATCCGGATATGGTAGGGCATACCGGTATTATGGAGGCTGCGGTAAAGGCCATGGAAACCGTGGATGCCTGCGCCGGAAAGATTGTAGAAAAGATTCAGGCGCTGGATGGTGTGATTTGTATTACTGCGGATCACGGTAATCTGGAAAAGATGCAGAACGAAGACGGAACGCCCTGCACGGCTCACACTACAAACAAAGTTCCGTTTATTGTCATCAGCAAAGAGAAAGTTAAACTGCATGAAGGCCGGCTGGCTGACATTGCGCCTACGCTGTTGCAGTTTTTGAAGATTCAGCAGCCGAAATCCATGACAGGAAAGAGCTTAATTGATTAATATTTAAAGAGAAAGGATAAGGTGGTAATCATGTCTATTATTACGCAAGTCTATGCACGAGAAATTCTGGATTCCCGCGGCAATCCTACTGTTGAAGTGGAAGTAATCCTGGAAGACGGCACTATGGGCCGCGCCGCGGTTCCCTCCGGCGCTTCCACCGGTGTGCATGAAGCGGTAGAATTACGGGATGGCGACAAGAAGCGTTATGTTGGCAAAGGTGTTATGAAAGCGGTGGAAAATGTAAACGACATTATCGCCGAAGCGCTGATCGGCCTGGACGCTACCCGCCAGATTGAAATCGACGAGTTGCTGATCCGTTTAGATGAGACTCCCAACAAAGCAAAGTTAGGCGCCAACGCAATTCTGGGTGTATCCATGGCAGTTGCCAAAGCGGCAGCCAACTATGTAGGCCTGCCTCTGTATCAGTATCTGGGCGGCACCAATGCCCATGAACTGCCCGTTCCCATGATGAACATCCTCAACGGCGGCTCCCATGCGGACAACAACGTTGATATTCAGGAATTCATGATTATGCCGGTAGGGGCAAAGAGTTTCAGCGAATGCCTGCGCATGAACGTGGAAATTTACCACGCCCTGAAAGGCATCCTGAAAGCCAAAGGCCTGAGCACCGGTCTGGGCGACGAAGGCGGCTTTGCCCCGAATCTGGAATCCAATGCGGAAGCGCTGGACGTAATTATGGAAGCCATTGCCAAAGCCGGCTACAAAGCCGGTAAAGACATTATGCTGGCCATGGACGTAGCTGCCAGCGAGTTCTACAAAGACGGTAAGTATCATATGCTGGCGGAAGGTGCCCCCAAGACCAGCACCCAGATGGTCAACTATCTGGCGGATCTGGTTGCGAAATATCCGATTATCTCCATTGAAGACGGCTTGGCTGAAGACGACTGGAAGGGCTGGGCTGCCCTCACCAAAAAGCTGGGCGGCAAAGTTCAGCTGGTAGGCGACGATCTGTTCGTTACCAACGCAGCGCGCCTGCAGATGGGCATCGACAAAGGTGTGGCCAATGCCATCCTGATTAAAGTGAACCAGATCGGTACCCTCACCGAAACCTTCCGGGCTGTGGAACTGGCAAAACGTCACGGCTATACCGCTATCGTTTCCCACCGCAGCGGCGAAACAGAGGACGTTACCATGTCTGATATCGCAGTTGCGCTGAACGCCGGCCAGATTAAATCCGGCGCGCCGGCCCGTACTGACCGCGTGGCGAAATACAACCAGCTGCTGCGCATTGAAGAAGACCTTGGCCCGGCTGCAACATACGGCGGCATGGAAGTGTTCTACAATCTGAACAAATAAGCTGCAAACAGATAAGAATAGTCGTTTTGCAAATTAAAATGAAGATTGAAACGGTAAATATCATTTACTGAATGAAACAAATGGGGGAACTGTGTTAACACAGTTCCCCTGTTTGTTTAAAGATTGTGACACAGTGGCTTTTTCGTTTCAGGAGGAATTATACAAGGATATTTAGCAGTGAATTAGCCTCCGACAAAATTCTGTGAAAAAAATTAACATTTATTATTGCCACGTTGATAAAGGTATGGTAAAATACTGTGGTACTGACACAGGATATACAATCATATAATAATATAGAAAAAAGGAGGTAAGTAAATGCTGGTAACTGTCTTGATGGTAGTGGACTTTGTTGTCTGTGTTGCCCTTATTGCGGCTGTGTTGATGCAGACCGGCAGAGGCGCAGGACTGTCCAGTTCCTTCGGTGGCGGTGATGGTACCTTCTTTGGCAAGGGAAATGATCTGGATACTATTTTGTCTAAGGCGACGATTACGCTGGGGATCGCATTTGGTGTCATCACGTTAGCTCTTGCCAAGCTCAATGCATGACCACAGTTTTGTTAATAAAGGGTTTTGCCCTTTAAAATTTTTAAATAATATTTTTATTTTTGTCGAAAGGGGATAACATCTTGAGTAGTTATATCATGTTTTCCATTGGCGCCGGTATCCTTGCGCTTCTGATTGCTGCCATGCTGAGCAGCTCCATCATGAGGGCGGAAGCCGGTAACGCTCTGATGCAGGAAATTTCCGGGCACATTCACGAGGGTGCCATGGCGTTCCTGTACCGTGAATACAAAGCGCTGGCTGTATTCATTTTGGTTGTTGCAATTATCATCGGTATTTTCCTGGCTCCCATGACGGCGGTCTGCTTTATCGCAGGCGCCATCTTCTCCATTCTTGCCGGGTACTGCGGCATGAACGTAGCTACCAAAGCAAACGTACGTACCACGGCGGCTGCTGAACACGGCATGCCTCAGGCGCTGCAGATTGCTTTCTCCGGCGGTTCCGTTATGGGTCTGGGCGTTGTTGGTCTGGGCATCACCGGCGTAGCGCTGGCTTTTGCCCTGTTTGGTGAAAACGGTGCCAACATGGACATCGTAACCGGTTTCGGTCTGGGCGCAAGTTCCATCGCTCTGTTCGCCCGTGTAGGCGGCGGCATTTACACCAAAGCTGCCGACGTAGGCGCTGACCTGGTAGGTAAAGTGGAAGCCGGTATTCCGGAAGACGATCCCCGTAACCCCGCTACCATCGCTGATAACGTAGGCGATAACGTAGGCGACGTAGCCGGTATGGGCGCTGACCTGTTTGAATCCTATGTAGGCGCCATCATCTCTGCGCTGACCCTGGGCGCGGTTGCGTTCAAAGGAGGCGAAGGCGTAGCCTATCCGTTCCTGCTGGCTCTGTCTGGTATCATTTCTTCTATTATTGGTATTCTGTATGTTCGTCACAGCAAATCCACTAATCCGCAGGGCGCTCTGAACACCGGCACCTATATTGCCGGTATCCTGACCATTGGCGCTGCTGCTTACCTTTCCAACTCCCTGTTTGGCAACATGAACGCTTTCTGGGCGATTGCTGCCGGCCAGGTTGTAGGTCTGCTGATCGGTAAAATCACCGAAGTTTACACCTCTGCTGATTACAGCTCCGTTAAGAGAATCGCTGACCAGGCGGAAACCGGTCATGCGACCGTAATCATTGCAGGTCTGGCAGTTGGTATGTATTCCACATTCCTGCCTATCGTATTCATCTGCATCGCGGTATTTATCGCGTTCTTTGTAATGGGCGGCATGGCTAATCCGGCATTGGGCATTTACGGTATCGCCCTGTCCGCGGTCGGCATGCTGGCAACCACCGGCATCACCGTAGCGGTTGATGCGTACGGTCCTATCTCCGATAACGCAGGCGGCATTGCGGAAATGGCTGAACTGCCCGCAAGCGTTCGTGAAATCACCGACACCCTGGACTCCGTCGGCAACACCACCGCTGCTATCGGCAAAGGCTTTGCCATCGGTTCCGCCGCGCTTACCGCACTGGCTCTGTTCTCCGCGTACTCTCAGGTTGTGAAGCTGAAAGCCATCGACCTGTTGGATCCGGTCGTTCTGATCGGTGTATTCATCGGCGCCACCCTGCCTTTCGTATTTGGCGCTATGACCATGGAATCCGTTGGTGAAGCTGCTAACGAAATGGTAGTGGAAGTTCGCCGTCAGTTCCATGAAATTCCCGGTCTGCTGGAAGGCAAGGCCCGTGGTGATTATCGCCGTTGCGTAGATATCTCTACCGCTGCCGCACTGAACAAGATGATTGCCCCTGGCGTCATCGCCATTGCATTCCCGCTTCTGGTTGGCATGTTGTTAGGGCCTGCCGCTCTGGGCGGAATGATTGGCGGCGCACTGGCTGCCGGCGTACTGCTGGCTATCATGATGGCCAATGCGGGCGGCGCCTGGGATAACGCGAAGAAGTACATTGAATCCGGTGTACACGGCGGCAAAGGTTCCGATCCGCACAAAGCGGCGGTTACCGGCGACACCGTAGGCGATCCGTTCAAAGATACTTCCGGACCGGCTATGAACATCCTGCTGAAGCTGATGACCATCGTTTCCCTGGTATTTGCTCCGGTGCTGGCTGCCCACGGCGGCATTCTGCTGGGAATGTTCAAATAAGAAGTTGCTGATTGACAAATGAATTTATAGTATTATAAAACAGGACTGTTTCGGCAGTCCTGTTTTTGTTTTGGTAAGTTCACTTTTTGTGTTATAATATAAATTGAAATGTAGATTATCCACACAGTCCATACGGAGGAAGCCATGAGCGGACAGACACACCGGAACGCTGACGCGTTTTTCCTGCAGGGCAGCAGGGACGAAGGCATATTACTGGTTCATGGTTACACCGGTGCTCCGTCGGAAATGCGCATGTTAGGGAATTTTTTGCAGGAAGAAGGCGGCTATACGGTGCTGGGCGTCTGCCTGGCCGGGCATTGCACAACGGCAGAAGCACTGGAACAGACTACCTGGCCGGACTGGTATGAAGCGGTAGAAGAAGGTGTGAAAGAATTGCACAGACACTGTCGCCACATCTATATAGCAGGGCAGTCCATGGGCGGTCTGCTGGCCATTAAAGCTGCCGCAGATTTTCCTCCGGCGGATTCTTCGGAAGGATTGTTTATCAAAGGAGGCAGGGGGGATCCGGCAGAAAAACGCGCGAAGACCTGTTCCGTGGAAAAGCTGATACTGCTGGCAACGCCGGTGTTTCTGCAGGACTGGCGTGTACCTTTTGTAAAACTGCTGCGTTATTTCATTCCACGCCTCCATACAGGACAACACAGTTACAATGTGCCGGAAGAATATATGCAGGGCTACTCGGAAATGCCGACGAAACCGGTGCTAAGCCTGTTGGAACTGATCAAGCTTTGTAAAGCGGAATATCTGGAAAAAATAAAAATTCCCACCCTGATTGTGCAGGGGCAAAAAGACCATACGGTAAAATCACAGAGTGCAACATACCTTTACGAACAGTTGAAATGTGTGCCGGAAACACAGAAAGAAATCCTCTGGCTCCCGGAAGCACGGCACGTGGTGACGCTGGACGACGCGCGGGAAACGGTGTATGAAAAGTGTCTGGAATTTTATGAAAAGCAGTATTGAGACGGGGAGGCTGTGTCGATGTTTTTTGATGTAATTGCTCCTACGCCGCTGATTCCCGGGACCCGGATTTTTGTAGACTGGGCGGAAATAGAAGAGACGTTTCTGGTAGTGGCGCTTCTCACTGTACTGATAGAAGTTCCTGTATTTTATTTTTGCGGTTACCGCAAGCCAAAAGAACTGGCAGGTTTTGCTGTTGTTAACATTATCAGCAACCTGCTGTTGAATGAGTTTTTGGAACAGGATCCTTTTGACTGGTATGGGGTGGCTGTTGTCCTGGGAGAAATTGCAGTGATACTGCTGGAATTTTGCCTGTGCTGTTATTTCATCAGGGGTGACAGGAAGAAGCTGTTCAAGACTCTTGTACTTGTGAATGTATGCAGCGTAATTTTTGGCGGCATACTGTTCTGGTTTTATTATTGATTAAGGATTCGTTTTTTTGCTGTGTGAACATTTTAAACACCGCGATTTGGTGCAGCGGTTTATTCTGTAAATATTTAAATAGAGAAGTAAAAGGCAAACGCAAAGGAGGTTTTTACATGAAAAAGTTTTTAACATTTCTTATGGCATCCTTTCTGCTGGTTGTATTTGCTTTGCCCGTTGGCGCTGCAAGCCGCGCAGAAATGTCCGAGGCATCCCGTGAAAAGCTGGATACATTCTTCAGCAATTTTGCGGAAGCGCGGGTGGGAAGTTTTGTGATGAACAATGAAATCCCCATGGATACATTTGTGGATTTTGGCGTGCAACATAATATCATCAACCGCAAATATGATCTGGTGAATGTGAACGAAGGTTACTGGGGCGTAAAAAAAGAAGCGGTGGAAGCCGCTGTGTACAAATACTTTGGCCGCCGTATCAACGCAGTTTCGTCCCGGCAGCATAAGCTGACGAACAATTTATATCTGGTACCGAAGGCCAGCGGGGAAGGACTGGTCTTCGCACAGATTGCTGAATGGCATGAAAACGGTACCGACATATTTACCGGCGTGGCCAATATCTACTCTGCATCTTCCGGTTTTACCGGCAATGTGCACGGCACGGTTGAGCAATGGAGGAGAGAAGCGCCGGAAGATGTTCCCACTCTGATTGGCCGCTATATGTTTACCGTGACCCGTTCGCCTGCTGATGCGGACCGTTATGTGCTGGTAGACTGGCTGGGACAGTAACGGGTCCGGCAATAGCTGTACCACTGTTAGCGGCGGAATTATTATCCACCACAACAAAAATCCGGATTGTCTGAAAAAACAGGAAGCCTTCGCTGCCATGACTGACAGCGAAGGCTTTGCTTGTCTTGCGGCTGGAACCGGGACACGAATAAACAATGAATAACAAGTCTGAGTTATGAATTATGAAGAAAACCTGATAATCATTCTTTCACGCTCTGCAGCGCATTCTTAATTGCTTCGCGTTTTGTTTCGTTGTACACCTTTTCCTCATTACCGTGTTCGATCTGACGGAAGTATACGTTGCGCATGTTGTTGGTTCGGGCGATGCTCTTAAGCTGTACATAACGATCCTTCGGGTCGGTGCTGGTGAAATACAGAAACTTTTTGCTGATTACTTCCAGAGGCCGGAGGTTGTGTGCGGTGAAAATCAGCTGGCCCAGACCGCTATCCGCAAAAATCTCCAGCATCTCACCCCAGATGTACTCAAAGATGCCCGCGTCAAATTCATCAATGGCAAGAGTGAAGGAAGGGTCGTTATAAGCAGCAGTCAAAAGGCTCAACATGGAAATCAGGCGGCGGATTCCGTCTGATTCATCCCGCAGAGGCAGTTCCGTACCGTTACGCCTGGCAATCACTTCTGCCATCTGGCCTACAGAACCGTCTTTCATGACCTGCTGGGCGATGGAACGCAATTCGATGGACAGGCCGGGAACCAGCTGTTCAATAACCGTGTTCACCTTGGTAATATAATGGGAAACGGTTACAAACACATTCTGGGGCATAGCAGTGGGGCGGTCTGTCTGGATGGGGAAGGAGCCTGCCGGCGTGTGCAGCAACAGCGCCAGGTTCAGGCGGATCAGGCCGGAGGAGCGGGTATTGACCACAAATAAATAATTCAATCCGTAAAAATTCAGTTCCAGGATCACCTGCAGGTATTCAGAGTAATCCGCGCATTCCTTCAGGTATTCCAGCGTTTCCGGCATGAAGATGAAAGACTGGGAGCGTTTGCCGGCCAGACGCCTGTTAACCTCCAGATCCAATGCTTTCCGATTGTTCTTGTCCGGACCGATCATAAATTTGTGGCGTGACTTAGGTCCGAAAGGACGCTCATCGCCGGTCGTGTCGATAACCGGGTTCATGCGTTGATCGCTTCCGTGGAAAGGACCGGACATGCTGAGGACTTCATCAAAAACACGCACTCTGTATTTGGAATAAGGCACCGCGGCAAAATCCTGCACTGCGTCCATCCGCTCTTCTGCATCATCTGTAATCTTGATTTGATCCAGACAGAACTCGTACATGGCCTTGCGTATGCGCCCGTCTTCATACTGCAGCTCAAACAGGAATGTGAGCTTTGCGAATTTTGCATTCTTGTTAATGCATTCGGAAAACAGATTCTGCACCTTGCTGCCCCGCAACAGCTGCTTTAAAATATACAACGCCTCAATAAGCGCTGTCTTACCGGAGCCGTTCTGGCCGTACAAGCCCAGGATATCAGCGTTCTGGCCGTAAGATACGGGATATTTGCCGCAATAAAAATCAATTTCACCGTATTCCACGTTTTTGAAATTTTCCAGAATAATTTTAGTAATACGAACCACAGGCAACTGCGCGCTGTGCTCATCCGTGAATAAAAAGTCTTGCCGGCCGGACAGCATCTGCAATGAAACTTTCATGACGACCTTCCTTAATAAAATTTAAAAAGCAAATAAAATATTTTAAAATAATTATTGAATCCGTATTATGATTTAACGATGCAGGTTTATATTAATATTATAAAACATTTTATAAAAAAGCTCAATGTTTCTTTAAGAGGATTACTCTGACAAGCCTCCCTTGACTAACTATGAACAGAAAGTTATAATCTTTAGTGTAATCTTGTATAAATAATACGAAAAAATATAATACGCAAAAACAAAACACCGCTTCTGCCCTCGCCGGTGGGAGCGGTGATGAATATTTTACAGGAGGATTTATGAATTTAACTGAAGTTGCAGAGGATAATCGTACGGAAGGGCAAACTGACAGAGTCCCCAATAAGCTTACCTTCCGCATTGTGGATTCGCCCATGGGTATAGGCAAGAGTTCGTCTCTGATGACGTACATCTCCTATAATCCTGCCTATAAAGAGGATGAGTTTGTAGACAGTTTAAAGCGCACCGGCCTGTTCAACGATTTGGAACACAAACGCTTCATCATTTTTGTTTCTACAGTGAAAGAACGGGATGAACGCTTTTTGTGCAGACTGAATGCAAAGCGCCCGGAGCAGCCGCCTTTTCACCAAAGCATTTTGGAACTGATCCGCAAAGGGGAAAACATTGTGACCACCCAATCCCTTTGGGGCTTTTTTAATGAGGATACGATCAGGGCGTTCCGCCTGAGCCCGTATCCCTATACCGCGTATTTTGATGAAATACCGCCCTTGTTCCGGGAAGTTGTGGGGGCCAGGCAAAAAAAAGACAGCTTCGGCGCTGTCGACCGTTTCGGCAAGTCTGATGTGTTGCTGATGCAAAAAGATAAAATCATCGTCCGTAAGGGGGAACGGCTGGAGTACAATATTAACTCGGATTACAACAGACAGAGCTCTGATTACAAAGTGTTTGACGCGATAAAAAACCTGAGCCGCAGCTGCGATCTCTACCCCTATGGGGACAAGCAGGGGCAGTTTACTTCTATTATTGCCTTTATGAAACGGGAACTGTTCGCCTGTTTCAAAGAGTGCTGGTTCTTTTCCTATCTGACAAAAGACAGCATGATTTCCCAATACTGCGCCATGAATCACATTGACATGGAGTATTACCATGTTGAAAAGGGATTCATCCAACGCAATCCGGATGGGAAATATATGGAGTACTATCCCCGGGGAATCGAGCGGCTGGTGATCCTGGAAGACGAACGCTTCAATCTGGATGAAAGTTTGTCCAAAGAATGGTATAAAGCGGCGCGGAACGGAAAGAATGCGGATGGGCTGAAAAAACTGCAGAACTGTTTCCGCAGTGCCTACACGTTTATGAAAGAAAAGGGTGTGCGCAGCAATACATTCCTGTTTACTACCTTTACAGCCTACCAGAACCTGCTGGCCGGGGATGGCCGCCATTATCCGACATTAAAACGCTTTTTGCCCTGCAATGCCAAAGCTACGAATGACTACAGCAACTGCACCGGCGTGGCATATCTGTGCAATCGCATTTTTGATGTAAACTGTACCAATTTTCTTGCCCAGCAGGCGAAAGAAACGAATAATCCGCAGCTTAAATTTAATAATGATAATTATGCCCTGTCTGAGTTGTTGCAATTTATCTGGCGATCCAATGTGCGGGTGGCGGATTCGGACAAACCGGTTTATGTGTGGGTGCCCAACAGGAGGATGCGGAAGCTGCTGCGGGACTTCCGGGCAAAAGCGCTGGCGCAGCGGACTATGGAGATGCGGGAAGATGAGATTGTACCAGAAGAGCAGGAATGACGGCGGTGAGAATGCGCGGGAAACGTAAAACCTCCACTCTCTGACAGTTTGCCAGTTGTATGTAACGGCTTCGCCTGTATGGACATATAAACTGTCAATCCTTAAAAACTTAAGAGTAAAGGGAACCAAAACTCAGTATCCGTGCGGGTTTACATTTTAAAGTTGGTCGTAATTACGACCAGGTGGCGGAAAAATGGGAAATTGTAGCAAAATATGTGGTAAAATATAAATATCAGGATGATTCTGATAACCCGGATGATAAAATGAAAGACGGAAAGGAGCCGCTATGCTTTTCAAACTGGATATAACGACAAAAAAACATACCGGGATGCAGGATATCACCCGGCTGATACAGAAAGCTGTCACAGACAGCGGTGTGAAAGAAGGACTCTGCACCGTGTTCATCCCGCACACGACTGCGGCGGTCACTATCAACGAGAATGCGGATCCTGATGTAGTGAAAGATTTTACGAAAGAAATCAATAAAATCGTTCCCTGGGAAGACGGCTACCTTCACGTGGAAGGAAATTCCGCAGCTCATTTGAAATCAAGTATGATAGGTTTTTCGGAACAGATTATCATAGAGAACGGCAGGCTTGTCCTGGGAACCTGGCAGGGCATTTATTTCTGCGAATTTGACGGACCGAGGCATCGGAAAGTTTACGTAAAGATTTTAAATTAATTTGGAGGCTTTATGAGACAGGATTTTACCATTGCCGGACCGTTTGGCAAGTTAAGTGGCGTGATCAATTTGTGTGAGGAAAAGCCGGGGCGGCGTCATGTTCTCGTGATGGCCCACGGATTCCGGGGTTCGATGGAGGGTGCCGGACGGGCTGCCGCATTGGCGGATGAAATCGGGGAAAATATTTGCAGCGTGGTCCGTTTCAATTTCAGCTGGTGCACCATGCTGAGCAATCAGGTTGCGGAACTGAAAGCCGTTTTGGATTTTGTACGCGAAACGATGCGGCCGGAAAAAGTATTTCTGCTGGGACGCAGTTTCGGCGGGGCTGCATGCATTGTTACAGCCTGCGGGGATGAGAACGCGTATCGGCCTTACGGTATGGTATTGTGGTCTGCGCCCAACAGTCTGAAGCAAACTTTTATACAGGTGCTGGGGGAAGATGCATTTCAGGAAGCGTTGCAGGGTAAGACCATTGTGTTGGACGATGAGAGAGGACACGATGAAATTCCGGCAGCGTTTGTTACAGATCTGTTCCATTATGATGTGGCAGAGCTCTTAAAAAAATGGAAAAAGGGTCCATTGTTAATTATCCACGGGGAAAACGATACCACTGTCACACCGGACCAGGCAAAAGAAAATTTCGAAATTGCCGGGGGTAAAAAGCAATTGTGTTATATGGCAGGCGACAATCACCATCTGGATCTGCGCTTTAAAGAAGCCGGTGAACTGGTGAGGAACTGGCTCAAAAGAAATATCTGAAAAGAAGAAATTTAAATCCACACATACTAAATGGCACAATAATGAAGCCTAAATGATGTCACGAATTGTTTTGGCAACAGAATAAAGCGGATGATAAAATCGGGAGGGGAACTGATATGGGAGAAATACAGAACCAGGTTGTAACGCAGCACTTACAGATGAACGAAACAGAAAAAAAGCTTCTGGCAGCGGAAGAGGAAAAGTATGGCGGGAAACTGGTGGAAATGTCGAAAGACCAGAAATACGGTATGTGTTTTGCCTGCGGAGAGCAAAATCCCATTGGACTGCATTTACATTTTTTCTGGATTCCTAACGGGGTACTGGCATTTTTTACGCCGAGGCAGGAACATCAGAGTTACGACGGACGTATGCACGGCGGTCTGATTACTGTGCTGCTGGATGAGATTATGGGAAATTATATTTTTAAGAAAGAAGGCGTTCCTGCCTATACGGCCCGTATTGACCTGCGTTTCCGCACGCC
Source organism: Acidaminococcaceae bacterium (assembly GCA_017405945.1). Classification (GTDB taxonomy): domain Bacteria; phylum Bacillota; class Negativicutes; order Acidaminococcales; family Acidaminococcaceae; genus Succiniclasticum. The sequence continues at coordinate 19,181 of JAFQZL010000056.1, read as the reverse complement.
GGTAATGATTGGCAGTACCATTCGCTGCGAAGGGCACGAAGTGAAGCGGAAAGGCCGTCTGGTAATCATGGAAGGCGTCATCACCAATCCGGACGGAAGTGTTGCGGCGGAGGCTACCAGTACGCTGATGCTGGAGAGATAGACAAGGATGGAGCGTGCAAGACCGCGTTTCATAATTTTATTGAAGTTTTGCCGCAAAAACAAAAGAACGTTTGAAAATATAAAAATGCAACGTAAGGATTATTGATTATGGCTACACTCTCACTGAAAGATAAGATTATGGCGTTCATGCAGCGGGAAAGTTACGCTCCCATGACGGCGGAGGAAATGATATTCGCCATTCCTGTCAAGGAAGAACCCATGCATGAATTCTGGGACGCCATCATGGAACTGGAAAAAGACGGTTACGTGGTGAAAACCCGTTTTGAGACCTACGGCCTGCCGGAGAAGATGGGACTGGTGGCCGGACGGTTCCAGTTAAGCAGCAAAGGGTTCGGTTTCCTTATTCCCGACAACAAGGGAACGAAACCGGACGTATTCATTCCGCCCCGTAAGCTCCACGGCGCCATGAACAATGACCGGGTCATGGCCCGTATCGACAGCCATGCGCCGGGCCGCCGGCCCGAAGGCGAAATCATCCGTATTATCCGGCGGGCTAACACCAGGGTGGTGGGTGTATTCAAACGCACCATGGATTTTGCGTTTGTGATTCCGGATGACAAACGGATCGGCAGCGATATTTATATTTTACGCAGGAACTTTGGCGGCGCGGCCAACAATCAGAAAGTGGTTGTGGAAATTACGGACTGGCCCACGGAAGAACATAATGCGGAACGTCGAAGCGCGGAAGGCCGTGTGGTGGAAGTGCTGGGCTACGTGGGTGACCCGGGACTGGAAATATTGTCTATCATCAAACAACATGACCTGCCTCTGGATTTTCCGGAAAATGTGAAACGGGCGGCAGCCCGGGTTCCGGAAGAGCTTCGGGAAAAGGACTGGCAGGGCAGGGAGGACCGGCGGGACTACCCTGTCGTGACGGTGGACAGCGAAGATGCCAAAGATCTGGATGACGCGGTGTATGTACGGCGTCTGGATAACGGGCGTTACCTGCTGGGTGTTTACATCGCTGACGTCAGCTATTATGTGAAAGCGAAAACCCTGCTGGATCAGGAAGCGCAGGAACGGGGCACCAGCGTGTATCTGGTGGACCGGGTCCTGCCTATGCTGCCCCAGCGGTTAAGCAACGGTATCTGCAGCCTGAACGAAGATGTTGACCGCCTTGTCATGAGCTGCGAAATGGAAATCGAAGCGGAGACGGGCCGGGTCGCGAAATACAGAATCTTCCCGGCGGTGATCCATTCCCATCACCGGCTCAGCTATAATCTGGTGCGTGCCATTCTGGAAGAGGGGGACAAAAAGGCCAGAGAAGATTATGCGGACATCGTTCCCATGCTGGAAGAGATGCGGGAACTCTGCCGCGTTTTGCAGAAAAAGAGAGCCCGGCGCGGCGCCATTGATTTTGACCTGCCGGAGCAGAAAGTCATATTGGATGAAGCGGGCAAACCGTTAGAAATTAAACAGCGTATTCACGGATTGCCGGAATCCATCATTGAAGAGTTTATGCTGGCGGCCAACGAAACGGTGGCGCGGCATCTTTCCATGCTCCAGTGGCCCTGCGTGTACCGGGTCCATGAGTCTCCGGCGGAAGACAAGATGGAAGGACTGGCAAAACTGCTGCAAAGCTTTAATGTGAAACTGCGCATTCCCAAAAACGGGGAAGTGCGTCCCAAAGATGTGCAGGCAGCGTTGGCGGAAATGAAAGAGCGGCCTGAGGAACGGTTGGTGAACACGGTAGCCCTGCGCTGCATGCGGCAGGCCGTGTACCAGACGGAAAACATCGGACACTTCGGGCTGGCCGCGGAATACTATTGCCATTTCACGTCGCCCATCCGACGTTACCCTGACTTGCTGGTGCACCGCATTTTGCACGCCTGGCTGAAGGATCCGGACCTGACGCAGCATTTGTCTGCGCTTTCGGAAGACAGTCTGGAAAGTATGGCGGAGCATTCTTCCGTGCAGGAACGCAATGCAGCGGAAGCGGAACGGGAGACAGTGGATTTAAAGAAAGCCGAATACATGCTGGACCACATCGGGGAAACGTATGAAGGCGTAATCTCCGGTGTGACCTCCTTTGGTATGTTTGTGGAACTGCCTAACGGAGTGGAAGGACTTGTCCATATGTCCAGCCTTACGGACGATTATTATGAATTTATTGAAGACCGTTACTGCCTGACGGGAACCCACACCGGCAACACCTACCGGCTGGGTGACACGGTGGAGATTGAAGTGCTGCAGGTGAACATGGAAGAACGCAGCATCGATTTCATCATGGCCGGGGAAAATGACGCCATGCGTGATTATATTAAGACGCAGCTGGGCAACGCCGGGGAACACGGAAGAACGCAGCACGGGGGTAACGCCCGGCGCAGCGGCGGCAGAATGAAAAAGTCCGGCAGTAGTGCAGGACAAAGGGCAGAAGGTTCGGGTAAAACCTATAAATCCGGACACAGCAGCGTGGCCGTTTTACTGGAAGAAATCCGCCAGGACGCGGCCCAGGCCACCGGTGGTGGCGGACGAAGGAAAAACAAACGGCGTCACGGCAGCCACGAGCAAGTCAACGGTGTGACACGTCCTTATGCCAAGCGGGGCAAGGGCGGTATCGGCGGTAATAAATACGCGGGCATGAATAATAAGAAAAAACGGAGACGGAGATAAAGGAACTTTTGCTTCTTTAGCGAATAACATAAAGAAATGTATCTTTTCAGGAGTTACTATGGCGGAAACAAGAATCAAGATCATTACGGAAAACCGGAAAGCCCGCCACGATTACAACATCGTGGAAGCCATGGAAGCCGGCATGGAGCTGGTGGGCACTGAGGTGAAATCGCTGCGGGCAGGCAAGGTCAACTTGAAAGACAGCTTTGTACGGATTACCAAAAAAGGGGAACTGGTTGTGATGAACATGCATATCAGTCCTTACGATTTTGGCAATTATAATAACCATGACCCGCTCCGTACCCGGCGCCTCCTGATGCATCGGAGGGAAATTGACAGGCTGCTGGGTAAAGTTAAAGAAAAAGGTTATTCCCTCATTCCCCTGAAGCTGTATTTCAAGCACGGCTTCGTGAAAATGGAACTGGCGCTTTGTACCGGCAAGAAGATTTACGACAAACGCCGCGACATGGCAGACCGGGACGCGAAGCGTGAGATGCAGCGGGTGCTGAAGGAACGGAATAAACTGTAGTTGGGATACTATCAGGACTGGTTCAATATTGAGACGAAGACCAAGTGAAGTAGAAGAACATCAAATCGGTGAAATTGAATATCTGCTGCAGTATAAACGGATCCGTCGTATGTACCTCCGGTTAAGACCTCAGGAGGCAAAGGTGTTTGTGACAGCGCCCTATCATACGCCCCTGTCTGAGGTGGAACAGTTTGTTTCCCGGAACCGGGAGTGGATCCGGCGGCAGCAGCAAAAGCAGGAGCAGATGACACCGAAACCAGTTCGTCATTATGTGACCGGGGAGCAGGTGTATGTCTGGGGAAAAGCCTATGAACTGCTGGTGCTGACTGACCCGGAGATGGTTCGCCAGTTGTGCGGGGAAGAAGCAGCGGAAGCGCTGCAGAAGCATGGCCTGGCTGCGGTAAAAATTGAAAATACAAAATTATTGTTAGCCTGCCCCGCGGATTTTGACGCATCAAGGCGGGAACAATGCCTTGACTTGTGGCTGAAGCGTCAGATGGAAGCTTTTCTTCCTGCCGTCTTTCAGGGTTGCGGTTCCCTGGTGGGCAAGCGGGAGTCCAGCTGGTATGTGCGTAAGATGAAAACCCGCTGGGGAACCTGCAATATTAAAACGGGACGTATCTGTGTCAATTTAAACCTCGGTCATCTGCCGCCAGAATATCTGAGCTACATCGTGACGCATGAGCTGACCCATCTGTGGGAGAAAGGGCACGGTGAACCATTCAGGGCACGGATGGACCTGTATTATCCCAAATGGCGGGAGCGGCGGCAGGAAATCGGAAAACTGGCGTATATGTTGTAAGGAAACACGAATTAATCTTCGTTTTTTAATTACAGGCGCTGGAAGCATTGGCAGCAGGAACCTGATCCGGCTTATAAATAATCCAAACTATGCATTTTCCAACGTCAGTTTCTATGATATAATACATATAAATGATGAGTTAGTTACTTATCTTTGAATTTGTATGTTTTACCGAAGATTATACAGAAAGGAGCATGAAGATGAAAAAGTATGTATGCAATGTATGCGGTTATGTATATGATCCGGCAGAAGGTGATCCGGATAATGGCGTAGCGGCAGGCACTGCCTGGGAAGATGTTCCGGAGGAATGGGTCTGCCCCCTATGCTCTGCCCCTAAAGAAGATTTTTCGGAAGAATAAATGATTTATGATTACGCAAAGCAGAGGTGACGTGTAACATGAAGATGAAAAAGGTTCTGTTAGGCGCATTGCTTTTGACGTTCCTGTGTTCATGTGTGTCCGGAAAGGCGGTTAACGCTATGGAAAGCAAGAAAGTAGTTCTTGACCCGCTGCCGAAGTCTGCGGCAGAAATCAAACCTGCGGATACGCCGCAGCAGACTGCTGCCTATGCCATTGCCGCATTGGTTCGGTATACGGAGAATGCAGAGGCAGGAATTGCCATGCTGGACGTACTGCGGGGGCCCCGCCCTTTAAACAATTTCAATAAACAGTTTTTGCGGGACCAGCTGCGAGGCAAGGAGTATACGGCGAAGTCTTATTTTGACGGGGCAAACCCCGACAACAATTACACCCCGTCCATGCCATATACACTCACCGTTTCTGAAACTCCATACAGCTATCAGAATAAAGATTACGCACAATTATGGGTAAGGAGTGGCGGTGCAGATAATCCCAGACCAATTACCATGCGGTTGAAACCATCGACCGGTGAGTGGTATCTGTGGGAGTATGAAGGACTGCTGGCGGGAATCCGTATTCCGGCAAAAGATGATCCCTGGAAATAGAGACATATGAGTTTTTATAAAAAGGCTTGGTTTAAAGAAAAATAAAACATATCAGGGTTGCGGCACATTGCTGCAGCCCTGTTTCCTTAACTTCACAGATTTTTTGTATTTATTTTCATGTAATTGCAAAGGCATTGTGGTATAATCAATAAATAATAATAATACTCTGGTTGTGCGTTTATGCTGTTTTGTTTTTGCTGAATGACTGGAAGGAGGATTTTCTGTATGAAAAAGTTACTGTTGGCGTTGTGTGTCCTTTTAACGTTATGCGCTTCGGCTTTTGCTGACGAAGTGGACAAATCGGATGTTGCGACGGATTACCAGGCAGTATTGGGCGGAAGCAACGCCGTTGTGGAATTGACGGATCATACCGTGATGGCGGCGGTAGCGAATTTAAAAGTATATCCGAAACTGAATGGGGTCATCCTGCCTTCCGGCCTGAAAAACTATTTTGTGATCCGTACAGGCAAAGAGCAGGCATTTCTGATTATGCCTCACTATAAGAAAACGCGCATTACTGTCAGGAAAGCAGCAACCGGTAAGGGAGAAGGAGCATTAAAGGGCGAAATGGAAGGCCGCTCCCTGGTGTTGTTCTGCAACAAGGGTGATGCAATGATTGACATGCTGGTCCGCAGCGGTTATGGTATTCAGTTGGTAAACTTTGTGCCGGAAGCGGAAGAACTGCAGGAAAACGGACAGCCGGGCGGTATGATAATCCCGGAACGCAGGCAACGCTTTTTGAAAGATGTTACGGGTCGCATTCGTCATGACGGGGAAATAATCAAAGTGGATTAATATTCAAAAAGTTAAAGTTTTTAGACAGTGCAGCAGGCGAATTGGTCTGTTCTCTGTCTTTTTGGTACAATGTTTGAAATGAGGTGAAGGACAAAAATGCCGACTGCTGCAGAGCAAAACTTAACCCTGTTGACAGACTTTTACGAGCTGACAATGGGGAATGGGTATTTTTTGAACGGGTTTTATAAAAAGCAGACCTATTTTGATGTATTTTACCGCAGCGTTCCCGATAATGGCGGCTTTGCCATCGCCTGCGGGCTGACGGATATCATTGAATATGTAAAAAATCTGCATTTCAGTGAAGCGGATATCGAGTTTTTACGCGGCAAGGGAATCTTTGATGAAAAGTTCCTGAAATACCTGCGTAAGTTTAAATTTACCGGAGATATCTATGCAGTGCCGGAAGGCACGCCGGTTTTTCCCTATGAACCGATTATTACGGTGAAAGCGCCGGCGGCGGAAGCGCAGCTGATGGAAACGTTTATTCTCCTGTGCGTCAACCACCAGTCCTGCATTGCGACAAAAGCGAACCGCATCGTGCGTGCGGCTGGAGGACGGCCGGTGATGGAATTCGGTTCCCGCCGGGCTCAGGGTGTTTCCGGCGCGGTGATCGGGGCGCGGGCTGCTTATATTGGAGGCTGCGTGGCCACGGCCTGTACCCTGACGGACGAACTGTACGGTGTTCCGGCAGCAGGTACCATGGCCCATTCCTGGGTGCAGATGTTCGACACGGAATACGAAGCCTTTAAGTTCTACGCAGAAACCTATCCTAACAATGCTGTGCTGCTGGTGGATACCTACAACACTTTAAAGAGCGGTATCCCCAATGCCATTAAAGTATTTAAAGAATACCTGGCAACAGGCAGGAAGTTTGGAAATTTCGGTATCCGTCTGGACTCCGGCGATTTGGCCTACTTAACGAAAAAAGCCCGCGTCATGCTGGATGAAGCGGGACTGACCGATGCGAAGATCGTAGTTTCCAATTCTCTGGATGAATACCTGATCCGGGATCTGCTGCAGCAGGGGGCGAAGATTGATTCCTTCGGCGTAGGCGAGCGGCTCATCACCAGCAAGAGCAGCCCGGTATTCGGCGGCGTATATAAGCTGGTGGCGGTAGAAAAAGAAGACGGGACCATCGTTCCCAAAATCAAAATTTCCGAGAACACAGCCAAGATCACCAACCCCGGTTTCAAAAAGGTGTACCGTTTCTACGATAAGAAAACGGGGAAGGCCATTGCGGATGAAATTTGCATGCGTGACGAGATGGTTTCCGAAGCGCTGCCCCATACCATCTTTGATCCGGAAGCAACCTGGAAGCAACGGACGCTGACAGATTTCCAAATCAGGGAGCTGCAGGTGCCTGTTTTCAAAAAAGGCAAGCTGGTGTACAAGCAGCCCGGTCTGAAAGAACTGCAGGAATACTGCGCCAAAGAAGTGGCCGGCCTGTGGGATGAGGTGAAACGGTTTGACAATCCCCACAAGTACAACGTGGATTTGTCCAAAAAACTTTGGACGCTGAAGCACGATATGCTGGCCGCGTCAGGGAAGAAAGAAATATGATTTTGTGACTGCTTGATGTTACAATAAAAACATAAGGCTCTGTCACAACAAATGGTTGATTTTTGACGAGAAATAGCGTATAATAATAGTAAGAAACAGTACCACCGAAGGAGGTAATTGGATATGCCTACTATCAAAGACGCATTAGATATTATCGGTAAGTTGACTGTCGCAGAGCAGGAAAGCCTTAAAACAATGCTTTTAAGTCCTGCCTTTGTAAAGTCTTTGAATATTGAAGATTTCGTAGCAAAGGAACGCTTTGCAAATGGTCGTGTATGCCCTCTTTGTGGCTGTATCCATGTGGTTCGCAATGGTCATCGTAAAGATGGCACACAGCGATATGTATGTAAGGATTGTGGCAAGTCCTTCGTGATTGCTACGAACTCCATTGTGTCTGGTACAAGAAAAGACTTGTCCGTGTGGGAGCAGTACATTGATTGTATGATGAATGGCTTATCCATTCGTAAGACTGCTGTTGCTTGTGGGATTCACAGAAACACCGCATTCCTTTGGAGACACAAGATTTTGGATGCACTTCAGAATATGGCAGACGATGTTACCCTTGACGGCATTATTGAGGCTGACGAAACTTTTTTCGCCATCTCGTACAAGGGCAATCATAGCAAGAGTAAGACATTTGCTATGCCACGCAAGGCTCATAAGCGTGGTCATTCTACACATATCAGAGGCTTGTCCCAAGAAAAGGTATGTGTTCCTTGTGCGGTTAATAGGAATGGCTTGTCTATCTCCAAGATTACGAATACTGGTAGAGTTTCTACAAGAGATTTACATCATATTTATGATGGTAGGATTAAGACCAATTCCACTCTTGTTACGGACAAGATGAACTCCTATGTGAGATTTACAAATGCCAATGGCATTGACCTTGTGCAGTTAAAGACTGGCAAAGCCAAGAAAGGCATTTATAATATCCAACATATCAATAGCTACCATAGCCAGCTAAAGAGGTTTATGCGTGGCTTTAACGGTGTTTCTACCAAGTATCTGAACAACTATCTTGTGTGGAATAACCTTGTAAATTACGCCAAAGAAAGCGACATGGAGAAAAGGAACATCTTCTTAACTTTCGTTTTGGCAACATTGAAAACTGCTAAATGCAGAGATTTATCAAACAGACCAGCAGTTCCTCTGGTCGCCTAATTAGAATTTGTGGAGATGATAAGATGGTCAATATAACAGATGTAAAACAGATTCTTCAATTTGCAATAGATGCGGAGATTAAAGTCTTTCTTGATGGTGGCTGGGGTGTAGATGCTCTTCTTGGATATCAGTCAAGAGCCCATAATGATATTGACATTTTTGTAGAAAAGAACGATTATCAGAACTTTATAGAAATAATGAAAGCTAATGGCTTTTATGAGATTAAGATGGAATATACAACATTGAACCATACTGTATGGGAAGATTTGAAAAACAGAATTATTGATTTGCATTGTTTTGAATATACGGACGAAGGTGAAATTCTTTATGATGGGGATTGTTTTCCGGTAGAAACTTTTTCGGGTAAAGGAAGAATTGAGGAAATAGAGGTTTCCTGTATTGAACCATATAGTCAAGTAATGTTCCATCTGGGATACGAGTTTGATGAAAATGATGCACATGATGTGAAGTTATTGTGTGAGACACTTCATATCGAAATTCCAAATGAGTATAGATAACTGCAAATAACAGTTTGTAGGGGAGTTCTGATACTCCCCTATAAAAATGGCTATTTATCAACTGTTTGTTGTGACATAGCCAAACATAAAAAGAGTGCTAACGATGAATGGTTGGGCCTAAGTTGATAGTTACTTAAAGAAGTAACCGCTACCTTTGACCTGGGGCGGTTACTTTTTTTACACGGAAGTTTCCTTAATAAAAGAACAAGCGCACAGGGATTGAGCAAAACATCGGGAGTGTTTGCGTCATTCCATGAGACGAAATGTGCCGCGGTGGCGAGACTGTCTGAGGGTGAAGCCCGAGTTTCGAAGCCACAGGCACATAAGTCCATGGAATAGCATACACGTACGGTTTTGCGAAACCCTGTGCACTTGTTTTTTATTAGATTGTACGCTTCTTACAGCATCTTCAGCAACAGTTCTGTCGTCTGTGGCAGGGCAGGAACGTTGGCTTCTTCCAGTTTGCCATTGTCTACCGCCTCTGCCAGGAGCGGATCCACCGGCAGCTTGTCCTGGCAGGTAACACCGTGGGCTGCGGCGGTTTCTGCCAGCCTGCTTTTGCCGAAGAGGGGATGCTCCTTGCCGCAGTCCGGGCATTTGAAATAACTGAAGTTTTCCACGATGGACAAAACGGGAATATCCATCATCTTGGCCATGTTGCAGGCTTTTTCCACAATCATGCCTACCAGTTCCTGGGGGGAGGCGACCACGATGATGCCATCCACGGGCATGGTCTGGAAAACGGTAAGGGGAACGTCTCCGGTTCCCGGGGGCATATCAACCAGCAGAAAATCCACGTCGCCGTAAATCACATCGGTCCAGAACTGCTGGATGGCTCCAGCGATGATGGGGCCCCGCCACACCACGGGGTCGGTTTCATTCTGCAACAACAGGTTGATGGACATAACCTTGATACCAATGCGGGTCTCCATGGGGAACACGCCCCGGTCTGTCATAAGAGCCTGCCCGTGAAGACCGAAGGTTTTGGGGATGGACGGTCCTGTTACGTCCGCGTCCAGAATCGCCACCTGTTTGCCCGCGCGCCGCAGCGCCAGGGCCAGCAGGGACGTGACCATGGATTTGCCCACGCCTCCTTTGCCGCTGACAACGCCGATTACTTTTTTAATATGACTTTCTTTATGGGCCGGCTTTTTAAAAGAAGCCGGATCCTGCCGTTCGCCGCAGCTGGCAGAGCAGTTGCCGCAGTCGTGATTACAATTTGCCATAATGATTCGTCTCCTGAAAATAATTTATTAAGTCAGACAGAGTTAAACATTGTTGAACCGCGTTTTGTATTTTTATATCTGACTTCGTTTCTATTTTGTTATAATTTTGATAAACAGCAGCGCCAATACCACAATGATCAGCGGTTTAACGATTTTATTGGCCCTGGTCAGCACCATGCCTGCTCCGATATACGCGCCGATAAAATTGCACACGGCGCCAGCCAGGCCCAGCTGATAATCCACATTCCCGCTGAGGATGAAGGTAATCAGCGCCGCAATGTTGGAAGTCAGGTTGGCGGCTTTCGTCAGTCCCGCTGCATTTCGTACATCCAGCATGGCCCAGCCGGTTAAAGCCAGCAGCAGGAACGTGCCCGCCCCGGGACCGTAAAACCCGTCATAACCTCCTATAAAAAACGCAATGACAGCAATCCGCAGGGGAGTTCTGTTATCTGTTTTATCCACATAGGAGTTGGGGTCTTCGCTTAACCCCTTGTTGCGCATAACATAAAAAGCGGCAATGGGCAAAACGATAAGCAACAATTTATTGAAGATTTCATCGCTGATAAGCAGTGTCAGGCGCGACCCGATAGAGGAACCGATGAAGGCGCAGACAATGCAGATCAGGGCCGGGCGAAGTTTGATAAACCCGTTCAGGGCCAGGCGCGCGGTGGAAATGCTGGTGCCGATGGCTGAGCTGAATTTGTTGGTGCCCAGCGCCAAATGGGGAGGCAGCCCCGCCAGCAGATAGGCGGGCAGGGTGATAAGACCGCCGCCTCCGGCGATGGAATCCACAAAGCCGCCCAAAAACAGCAGCGGGCAGATGATCAGGTATTGTGTATAAGAATCCATCACAACATTCCTTACTTATTATTCCGGCGCGGCAGGCTGCTGATGACTTCACCGCCGGCCCAGGCCACCGCTTTTTCCGCCAGTACTTCCGTGGCGTCTACAAAGCAGCCCTGCAGTTTGTACATCTGCACTGCTACGGGAACTTCCGTACAACCTAAAATGAAAGCTTCCACGCCCCGTTGTTCCATGGCACGCAGCACGTTTTGGACCGGTGCAGCGTCATAGTTATAGTTCGTAGCTTTCACACCGTCGTAAATCATTTCGTGGATGATTTCCTGTTCGGTTTCTTCCGGGTGGAGCAAAGTCATACCCAGCTTTTCAAATTCCTTTTTATAAATGCCGGAGGCACAGGTGCCTGCCGAGGCCAGAAGCCCCAGAGTGCGGTAGCCTTCTTCTGCACAGAACTTTGCTGTTTCCTCAATCATGTTGATGAAAGGCGTTTTAACCTGCTTCTGTACTTCCGGAAGGAAGTAATGGGCTGTGTTGCAACCGATGATGATCACGTCTGCTCCCATGGCGGTGAGTCGTTCCGCTGATTTCACCATTTCCGGAACCGGGCTCGGTCCTTTGCCGAAGATGCATTCGGAACGGTCCGGGATGTTAGTGTTATTGTCTATGACCGTGTGGATGTGTTCCTGGTCTTTGATGGCTTTTGTCGCCACGATGACCTTCTGCATAAGGTCAACGGTTGCCATGGGGCCCATTCCCCCCATAATGCCGATGGTTTTCATTCGTATCTCCAATCTGCCGCTGCGTTGGCGGCGCAAATAATTGCTGGTTTATTGAACGTTGTATACTAAAAATTATACCACAGAATTCCCGGAAGATGTAAAAAATCTGCATAATCAGAAAAATCTTATCTAGCATAATAATACTGACACAACTGTAATATAACAGTTGTGATATAATTAGAATCAGAGAATCGGAGAAAAGATATCCCGTCCCTTCATAATTCTGACACACATTTTTTATATAATTAATCAAGGAGGTAATGAACATGGCAAAAACAATTATCGCTACAAACAAAGCACCGGGGGCGATCGGACCCTATTCTCAGGGAATTGCAACTAACGGTTTTGTGTTTGCATCCGGGCAGCTTGGCCTGATTCCGGAGACGGGAGAATTTGCGGAAGGCGGTGTGACAGGACAGACACGCCAGTCCCTGACAAATGTAAAGCATGTGCTGGAAGCAGCCGGCTCCGGTCTGGAAAAAGTTGTAAAGGTCACCGTTTTTCTGAAAGACATGAAGGATTTCGCTGCGATGAATGCGGTGTATTCCGAGTTTTTCACAGAAAATTTCCCGGCCCGTTCCGCGATTCAGGTGGCGGCCCTTCCCAAAGACGGATTAGTAGAGATTGAAGTAATTGCGGAAGCGTGACGGGGGCTTTTATGAAACAAAAATTCATTGCTTTGCTGCTTGTGATGGCGGCAATGTTTTCCGTTTTCTGCAGCGGTTCGTCCGCAGCGGAACGGGACAGTATCTCTGTTAACGGGCACGCCAGCGCGGAAATCGCACCGGACATGGCGACGCTCTATGGTAATCTGGAAAAACGGGCGGCCGTCGCAGAGACGGCGAGGGAAAACCTGGCGAAGGATATGGCGTCATTCAGACATATGCTGCTGGGACAGATGGTTGCCGGACAGGATGTCCAGACCGTCCGTTATACGCTGCAGCCGGAATACAACTATGAAAAGAATAAACGCAGGCTCGCCGGTTATGTTGCCCGGGCGGATTACAAAGTAAAAATCAAAAATCTGGAAAAGCTGGGCGCAGTGATTGATAAGTCCATCGGTTGCAACTTTACTGTTGACAGAGTGGAGTTCGGCCTGAACAACCGCTCCCTGTTTGAAAACAGCCTGCTGGAGGAAGCGGTGGCCAACGCCAGAAGCAAGGCTGCAGTGGTTGCCCGGGCGGGCGGGCGTACCCTGGGTCGCCTGATACATGCGGGCTTCAGTACATCAGGCAACGTGGCGCATACCATGAACCGCAACATGATGATGGCAAAAGCAGCCAACCTGGATACGGCGGAAGTTGCGCCCACAGAATTGGATCCGGGTGTCATCACCGTGAATGCGAATGTAGATCTTGAATTTGCGCTGGAATAATATTTAATCATGGTATCTTTAAAAATTCACAGTTCGTTTGATTGATTTTGTAGCTGACTTGTGCTATAATCCGTTATACACGAAATCTGCGGCAACGGTGCTGTTTTAGCAGCCTGTTCTGGCAGCGCGGCGTACCGGTTTGCAGTCCGGCGCCCGGCTGTTACTCATTCCTGCCATGGGCAGGGGCCTTTAACCGGGGGTGTAAAGGCTTCGACGGGTATAGGTGGTGTACGATAAGCGAGCCGTGGTTCCATCAGCACGTTAAACGGTGGACGTTTAAATTTAAACGCAGATAACGAATTAGCACTGGCTGCTTAATTAAAGCAACCCGTTCTGCCAATCCGGCTCCCGCAGGAGCGGTAAGAACGTCACTTAGCGGGATCGTCCTGGAGTAAGGTTTCGTAGCTCCGGACTAAATCTTACGAACTAGCAAAGGTACAGCCGGTCGGCAGGCGGTGCCGGAGTGAAACACAGTATGCTGTCTGCGCTCGGAGAAAGTTGTATGGCAATATGTTCGGACGAGGGTTCGACTCCCTCCACCTCCACCAGCGAACTCCCGCTTTTTGCAGGTGTAAAAAGTGGAAAAAAATAAGAAAAGAGATACCGGATCGAAATCCGGTATCTCTTTTTGCTTTTCATGACTTTTCTCACGCCCTGGTCGTAAAAACGACCAACCTGGAAACGCAAAACTGCATAGATACTGGGGTCTGGTTCCGCTAACTCTCATATTTTTAATAAGGAGTGACAGTTTATATGTCTGTACAGGCGAAGCCGTAAGATACAACTGTCAGACCGACCGGGAGAGGAGGTTTAGCGTTTTCCCTCCGTAACTGGCAGACTCTTCAGCGCTGCTTTACGCAGAGCGATACGCTGTTCCGCAGGCAGCTTGCGGTATTTTTGTGCCAGGTTGTATTCCCAGTCGCCGTACATGGGATTGGGCAGCAAAATAAATACTGTTCCGAAAGAGTTTTTGTGTGCGTCAACAATCCTGTTACGGGTCACGTTTTTATCTTGCTTCAGCATGGTCTGAATATCCAGCCGCATTGCGGTTTTGCGTTTTCCGCTCTGCAATTCTGTTTCAGGTACATGAACCGCTTCTTTTCCTGTGTTAATTAAAATGTCCTTTTCCTGGCCGGCGCCATTCATCGTTACCGGGTTGCCGGAATTATTGTCAGCAAAATCATTTTTATAAATGACAGCGTTTTCATTCCGTACTGCGCCGATGGGGAAATCGCCAACGTTATCTCCCAGGTAACAGATGACATCATAACGTCGCGCAAGTTTTGCAAAATGATTCATCTTTCCGCCACTGCCGTCATTCATCAGCAGATGGGATTCATCCGGAAAAGGAAGACCTGCTTTTTGCAGGAATTCTTCGGTTACCTTTTTGTCCTGAGGACCGCGGCCCGTTACATAAAACACCTGAACGCCTGATTTGTCGGCGTATTTCAGAAAATCCGCGGCGCCAGGCAGCAACAGATTATGTCTGGAAATCCACTGTTCCCAGGCATTGTAGTCTGCTTTTGCTTCAGGATGCTCTATGTAATAGGCTTCAAGGGCTGCATGGCTGGCAATTGTATCGTCAATGTCCAGGACGACAGCCAGGGGAAGAAGACGGTTACGCGGTTCTGTGATGATTTCTTTTGTTTTAAGTAAGTTTTTTTCTTTCTCCCTGCGCTGTGCGACAGCTTTGTCTACCTCCCTTGTTGCCAGGTTGTATGCCTGGTAACTCAGGCCGCGGAATTCGGCGGAGCGTTGTACCCATAAAACAGCCATCAGGTTTTCCTCTTCAGCTAACTGGGAAGCGGTAAGGTACAGCATTTCTTCCTGCGGAGGAGCAGAAGACGCAGCGTCAGCATCAGCCAGAACTGTTGAACAGAAAAGGCTGGCAGTAATTATAAACAAAGCACCGGATACGAGGGAAAAACGACGGATAATACTCATATTCAGACCTCCCGGAACCTGAAAAGTATATCTGCCTGAAATGTTTTATCTATACTACTATTATAACACGACAACCTGGTTTATAATAGTTATACAGGAGGATTACAGACTATGAGAAAACAAGTACAAGCTGTCATCTTCGACATGGATGGCGTAATCTTTGATTCGGAGCGGCTGGTAATCGAATGCTGGGAAGTGATTGCGGCGAAGCATAACATTCCCGATATTGTGGAAATCTGCATGCGGGTTCAGGGAAACAACCGTGAAGAAACAGGAAAACGTTTCCGGGAAAAATACGGGAGCGATTTTCCGTATGAAGTGTATAAAAAAGAAGTCACTGAGTTATTCTGTGAACGGTACGGCGAGGGCAGGCTTCCTTTAAAACCCGGCGTTATCGAAATACTGAAAGAACTGAAACGCCGGCGTGTGCCGTTGGCTCTGGCCTCTTCCACACGATCGGTTATTGTGATGCAGGAACTGGATGACGCACATCTGCTGCCATATTTTGACGCGATCCTGGGTGGGGACAGGGTGTCCCGCAGCAAACCGGAGCCGGATATTTTTCTGGCTGCGGCAGCAGCTTTACAGGCTGAACCAAAATGTTGTTATGTGCTGGAAGATTCCCATAATGGCATCCGGGCAGCGTACCGGGCCGGAATGCATCCCATCATGGTGCCGGACATGCAGCAGCCCACGGAAGAAATTCGGGGGATAGCAGAAGCGATTGCGGAAAATTTGCTGGCAGCACTTGAGTATCTGCAGGCAAAAATGTAAACAGCTTTACGCGATCATACTGTTTTCCAAAATTTTAGGTTGACTTTGGCGTTTTGATTTTGTATCATTAATTCATGTAAATAATTAGTGAAAGAAGGGTAAGTTTATGTTTTTTAAAAGCAAAAAGTTTTTGGCTGCCGGTATGCTTCTGTCCATGATGGCTTTTGCTGCAGCCGGTTGCGGCGGCGGTGATAAAAAAGCGGAAGCTCCGAAAAAAGATACGGCCAAAGTATACAATGTGGGCATTGTCCAAATCGTACAGCATGAAGCGTTGGACGATTCCCGCAAGGGCTTCATCGAAGGCATGAAGAACAAAGGCTTCGCGGAAGGCAAAAATGTTAAATATGATATACAGAATGCTCAGGGCGACCAGTCCAACCTGCAGACCATTGCTCAGCGTTTTGTAAATAACAAAGTGGATCTGATTTGCGCAATTTCCACTCCGGCAGCCCAGACCGTGGCTAACGCCACCAAGACAATCCCTATCGTAGGCAATGCCATCACCAGCTTTGAAACCGCGAAGCTGGTTAAATCTGATAAAAAGCCGGATACCAATGTGACAGGCGCCAATGATATGGCTCCGGTAGCCGCTCAGATTGACCTCGCCCTGAAGCTGAAGCCCCAGACGAAAAAGGCCGGGCTGATGTTTACATCCAGTGAGCTGAATTCCCAGATTCAGATCAACATGGCCAAGGATCAGCTGAAGAAAAAAGGTGTGGACTTTGTAGAAGGCAGTGTAAATACTGTGAATGATATTCAGGAGATTGCTCGTAGTCTGATTAGCAAGGGCGTGGATTTTATCTATGTTCCTACCGATAACATTATTGCTTCCGCCATGCCTGCCCTGGTTGCCATTACCAACGAGGCGAAGATTCCGGTAGTTGCAGCCGATGGTATCCTGCTGAAAAAAGGCGCAACTGCAAGCGTAAATATTGAATTCTACAAATTAGGCGTTGTCAGTGGCGAAATGGCAGGCGATATCCTTCTGGGCAAGGCGAAACCTCAAGATATGCCTATCGCTTCCCAGAAAGAGTTTAATCCTACCATCAATAAGGCACAGGCTGAAAAGCTTGGCATCAAGATTCCGGAAGATCTGGCGAAGTTTGCAAAATAGTCTGTGGCGGTTTCCGGTTATTCGCGGGATTGCCGGTTCAAACCTGTAACGCAAAACATAAAACTGAGTTAACTGTAAGGTGAAATCCCGGTCCTGAAAAACGGACCGGGATTTTCTTTTCAAAAAATATATTGTAGAATATTATTATAATTCATCCTGATAGTGTATAATAAGTAAAAAAGAAATACCGCAGTGATGAACTTTAAAGCTTATGACTTATAATGAGATGAAAGGCTTTGGAAAGAAAGGGTGGACCATATGGACGCGCTGACCTTGATCAAGACCCGCCACAGCACACGCAAATTCTCGGATAGACCGGTGGAAAAAGAAAAGCTGGAACAGATTATAGAAGCGGGACGCTTTGCGCCCAGCGGCGGCAATAACCAGACAACACATTTTATTGTGATTCAGGATAAGGCGGTGCTGTCGGAGCTGGTCCGCATTACCCGGGAAGAATTCGCAAAGATGGACCTGAGGCCTGATACCTATGCATCCCTGGCCACGTCAATCAAACTCAGCAAAAAAGGAACGTATGTATTCCATTACAATGCGCCGGTGCTGATTTTGACGGCGAACCGGATTGGTTACGATAATAACATGGCGGACTGCAGCTGCGCAGTGGAAAACATGATGCTGATGGCCAATGCGCTGGATCTGGGCAGCTGCTGGATCAACCAGATCAACTGGCTGAACAGCAACCCTGTCATGGTTGCCTATCTGAAAACACTGGGCATGCAGGACGGGGAAACGGTCTATGTCAGCATGGCGCTGGGGTATCCCGACTCACCGGACGGGCTGCCTCTGCGGCGGATTGTGGAACGGAAAGGAAACCCCGTAACGTATGTAGGGGAGGTATGATTATGAATTTGTACATCTGGCGGCATAATAAAACGTATCACAGCCACAGTATGATCAATGAACCCTGCGTAGTGAACGAGTTTTATCTGGATGCGCTGGCAATCGTGGAAGCGGAAACGCTGGACGATGCGCTGAAACTGCTGGAAGAGCGGAAAGAAGGCTGGCGGGTGGGGGATCTCCGGGAGTTGGAGCCCATCGTAGTGCCGCTGACCGGGGCGAAAGTGATTTACACCCATATCCGGGGTTCTATCGATCATCTGTAAAGGAGCGGCAACTCATGCGTTTTGATTATACAAAAACAGAAGAAAAGGCCCTGCCGCATTTTAAAGGCGGGGAAAAAGAACTGAACGCCAAAATGTTTGCAGATGCAAACAATAAGATTCTGCTGGGGCGCCTTGTGCCGGGTGCGACTGTTGGCGAACACAAACACGAAGGCAGCAGCGAGATAATTTTTGGTTTATCCGGTAAAGGTTACGTCGTGTGTGACGGGGAAAAGGAAGTTCTGGAATCCGGCGTGGCCTGTTACTGCCCGGAAGGATCAACCCATACTGTGATTAATGACGGCACGGAAGATTTAACGTTTTTTGCCGTTGTGCCTGAACATGGAAAGTAAGTGACTCCATGCACTCAACGTTTTTTCTGTACGGCTCGCTGGGATTAGGCGTATTGTTCCTGTCAACGTCAGCGATTTTTGTCAAACTGGCGGAAGCGCCCTCGGGTATCATTGCCTTTTACCGTCTGCTGTTTACCCTGTGTTTTTTAGTACCTGCCCTACTGTACCGGAAAAAGGAACGGCAACAACTGTATCAGCTTGACGGGCGGCAGATCAGGCTGGCAGTTGTCTCGGGGGCGTTGCTGGCCGTTCACTGGGTAATGTGGTTTGAATCCCTGCGGTATACATCGGTGGCCAGTTCAACGGTGCTGGTTTCCCTGCAGCCGCTTTTTTCCATATTGTGGGGCAGTCTGATGCTGCACGAAAAAGTTTCCCGGCAGGGTATGATCGGTGTGTTTCTGGCTATTGCCGGCTCCGTCATCATCGGCTGGGGGGATTTTCAGGTCAGCGGTGCGGCGTTCTGGGGGGATTTGCTCTCTTTTGCGTCTGCAGGGGTCATCAGCCTGCACTTTCTCTTCGGGCAGATTCTCCGGAAAGAACTGGACGTACTTCCTTATACGACTGTGTGTTATTCTGCCAGCACTGTATGTCTG
>JAFQZL010000055.1 GCA_017405945.1 Acidaminococcaceae bacterium | reverse complement strand
CCGCTTCAATCACAATGCCGGTGGCGCCCGCATGAATCATGGAGGTCAGCGTGGTTGTTCCCACGCTGGGAATGTCGAAACGGTTATCCTGGGCGGGTTTGGCTGTTTTTGCCACGATTACACTGCCTTTGCCGAGAAAACCTCCCCGAAGAATACAGGCATCTGTTCCCTCAATTGCTTCCAGCGCCATGACCGCCTGGTTTTTTACCACAACCGTCTGCCCAATATCCAGACGCCCCAGTTCCTTTGCCATGCGGAAGCCAAACTGCATGTCTTTCCATTCCTGTTCCGTCGGTTTCCGTTTCGTCAGCACACCCGGCTCCGGCAACAGAGGCCGGACCAGCACCGTCTGATCCATCACATGCATGCCGGCATCTTCGATGAGTTTGACAATGGCATTCATAATGGTATCATCCTTCCGGTCTGGAAGGGATGCCAGTACCCTGATAGTGGTCAGGTCCGGGACCACAACCCCGTTTTTATATAACACTTCTTTCGTGACCTTGCCAATCATGGTTACGTTCTTAACATCATTCTTTTTCAGCGTCTGGAGAATCTTTCCAACCTTGCCCACATTGATGGTATAAAACACATCTGCGTTTTCCGGCAGTTCCGGATCCGTCTCCGGGACCACAGCAATAGCGACGACCTTATATCCCAATTTCTTTGCAGACTGTGCCACATCAACCGGCAAGTGGCCGATTCCGGCCAGTAAACCCAAGGTTTCCATAAGTGTACCACCCATTTATGATTTGAAGGCAGCGAAACGATCCGCTGCCTTCACTTTACTGTTTAAAACGTTACTGTCATTCTCCTGTTTTGGCCTGCACGACCGCTATTTGCGCGTATGGATGATGCCCCGCTCCGCGTTACGCAGAAAACGCATCAGATGTTCTACCGGCTCGCTGCTGTCCAGTTCCTGTTCCATAGTTGCTACTGCCTCTTCCAGAGAAAGCCCGCTGCGGTACAGGATCCGGAACGCTTTTTTCAGCTGGGTGCGGATTTCCAGCGGCATCCCCGCCCGGGCCAGGCCCACACTGTTCAGGCCAGCCACAAAGGCAGGATCCCCTGCTACCAGCATAAACGGCGGAATATCCTGGGAAATTCTGCTCATGCCGCCGGCCATGGCGTTCCGGCCGATGCGGCAGAACTGGTGCACAGCTGCCAGCCCGCCGATGACAGCCCGGTCTTCTACGACCACATGGCCTGCCAAAGTAGCCACGTTGGACATAATCACGTTGTTTCCAACAATACAATTGTGGGCAATATGGGTATAGGCCATCATCAGTATATCGTTGCCGATACGGGTCTCGTTGCCTTCCCCGCAGGCACGGCTCACGGTAACACATTCGCGGAACACGCCCCGGTCGCCGATGACGGTATAACTGCGCTCCCCTTTAAACTTCAGATCCTGTGGGACGCTGCCGATAGAAGCCCCCGGGAAAAATTTACAGTCCTTGCCGATGGTTGTATATGGATGGATCACTACATGCGGACCTACAATACAGCCATCCCCCAATACCACGTCATGTTTAATTACTGCATACGGACCAATTACTACATTTTTGCCAATCTCCGCGCCTTTTTCAATAATCGCGGTCTCGTGTATCTTTTGTAACGGTGTAACTACCGATGCCATTTCCTCACTCCCCTGAAGTCAGACCCCTCATCATCCTTAACGAATGCAGTCCGCAAAACTTTTTGTACAGCACCAAAAAGAAAAGCTCAAAAATTCCCATATGCTAATACTTTAAGAAATATAATCCTATTAACCTGCGTTTTTTTGTTTCCCGTTTTATTTCATATTCTGCTAAATTTTCCATTTATCCAGCATTATATTGCCCTTAATAGGCAATGTTACTTTTTTTCTTCAATTTTCTTCTTTTTTTATTTGGAAACAGGAAACCGGATTCTGTTTATTTCTGTGTTGCCGTGATTTAGCTTACAGCATTCTTTATTTTTCCTGGATTGCAAAGAAGCAGTCGCATTCGCAGGCCAGTTCCCCGTCTACCTTACCGGCACAGTGGATGACTCCCATATTGCCGTGAATCTTCACCACTTCTGCCCGGGTCACTACCTGGTCGCCGGGAACCACCTGCTTATGGAAGCGCACTTTGTCGATTTTGGCAAATACCGCGATTTTGCCACGGTTTTCCGGCGGATACAGCATGGCTACCCCGCCTACCTGGGCCATGGCTTCAATCAGCAATACGCCCGGCATGATGGGGTTGTCAGGGAAATGTCCCAGGAACTGCATCTCATTAACTGAAATATTTTTGATGCCAACAGCCCATTTCATGGGTTCCAGATCCAGGATCCGGTCAACCAGAAGCATGGGGAAACGGTGCGGCAGAATTTTCTTGATTTCGGTAACGTCCAGTGTAATAGCCATTATTTACCCTCCCTGTAAGCAATAATCTGTTTTGCCAGTTGCGAATTATATGAATGTCCTGATTTTACTGCGATAACATGCCCTTTCCACGGGCCGAGCAGGGATAAATCCCCTAACACATCCAAAACCTTATGCCTTACCAACTCATCCGGGAAACGGGGAACGGAAAGACACCTGGTATCATCATACACCAGCGCGTTTTCCAGATTGCCGCCCAGTCCCAGGCCCATCTTCCGCATTTGTTCCACTTCGTGCATAAAGCCGATGGTACGGGCCGGCGCAATCTCTTTCAAAAATACCTCTTCCGTCAGCAGTAAGTCAAAATACTGGGTCCCCAGCAGTGGATGCGGATTGACGGAAGTAAAGGAGATACGCGTCCCGTCATAAGGGACCATCATCATAAATTTGTCGCCGTCATAAACGGAAAACGCCCTGTCAATCACACAGATTTTTCGTTCCGCATCCAGTTCCACCCGGCCGGCCTGTTGCACCAGCTGCGCAAACACAAGTCCGCTGCCGTCTGTTACAGGCGGTTCCGGCGAGTCCATTTCAATCCGGCAGTTATCGATCCCCATGGCAAACAATGCTCCCAGCAAATGCTCCACGGTAAAAACCTGGGCTCCGTTTTCGCTCAGGGTCGTCGCTTTCAGCGTGGAAGTGACCAGTTCCCCGCGGGCATGGATTTCCGGTTTCTCCGGCAGATCGGTTCGGATAAAAACGATACCCGTATCTGGTCCGCCCGGCATTAACGTCATGGTCACATCTTTCCCGGAATGCAGTCCTGCGCCGGAATAACTCACCCCGGCTGCCAATGTTACCTGTTTTTCCATATACATTTCCTCAACATTCTATTTTTTCGTCCTGAACCGTTCCTTACCATCTTTCCAGCGGTCATGCACCCAGAACCACATGGGAGGGTTTTCACTGATTTCCTGCTCCAGGATCGCCATCATTTTTTCCGTCACCCGGGAGAGGTCCCTGTCCTTATCCTTTGTCTTTTCCGCGTACAGCGGCGGATAAATTTTAGCCCGGCAACTGCCGTCTTCATCGTAATGCATGAAAATAGGCAGGATTGGACAGCCAAATGTCCGGCTGAAGACTGCAGGACCTGCCGGTGTGATCACTTCTTTCCCAAACAGGGTCGTTTTAACGCCGGTGTCATTGGTATCCTGATCGTATAAAATGCCTAACAGATGTTTTTCTTTCAGATACCGGCCCATTGCCAGGATTCCTTCCTTGCCCTGATTGTAGGCAACTTTCTGTTCTACGATCTCACGGTATTCATTGATAAAGCGATCCATGGCATCGTTATTCTGTTTTCTGGCGATGCTCAGCATCGGATATCCGTGCAGGGCGACATTAGCCCCCAGCAGTTCCCAGTTACCGAAATGCCCGGTACACATCAGGGCCCCTTTTCCTTTGGCGTAAGCTTCTTCCAGATACTCCAGACCATCCGTTTTCACAACAGAGTTTATCGTCTCCCTGTTCAACAGTGGAAACCGAAGCACTTCCACAATCATACGACCAAACTTGACTACGCTCTCATGGGCGATCTTCCGGGCTTCCTCCGGCGACACATGCAGGCATTCCTCCACGTTGGCCGCCGCCATCTTCATGCGCCATTCCGGTACAAACAACGGCGCCAATCTGCCCAGCACGTTGCCAAAGGCCAGCCCTGCGCTCCAGGGAAGCACGCAGAATATTTTACTGACCAGTTTCATTATATAATATACGAGCATATCCTCACCGCGCTACTCTTTTTTTTTCAGCTCTGCAATTTCCTTCTGCAGGGTTTTGACTGTTTTCATCAGCTCATTAAGTTTCCGCAGCTTGGACTGCTGTCGCAGCCATTCCACATGGGACATATGCGGGAATCCGGCCAGCACCTGGTTATCACCCACATCGCTGATAACGCCGCATCGGCCTGCCATCGTGTTGTTGTTTCCGATGGTGATGTGCCCCACCGTAGCAGCCTGCCCGCCAAAAGTATTGTTATTGCCAATGGTTACACTGCCGGGGATTCCTACCATAGCCACAAACAGATTATTCTCGCCTACCACATCGTTATGCCCCAGATGTACCAGATTATCCAGTTTGGTGCCGTTGCCGACAATGGTGCTGCCTACGGTCGCCCTGTCGATGCAGGAGTTACAGCCGATCTCCACGTCGTCACCCAGCACTACGTTACCGGTCTGCTGCACTTTATTATGTTTCCCGTTGTTCGTTACAAAACCGAAGCCGTCACCACCGATGACGCAACCGGACTGCAGGATGTCCCGGTTGCCGATGACGCAGCTTTCCCGCACTGTGGCATTCGGATATATCACGCAGTCTTTTCCCACTTTCACATGGCGTCCGATATAGGCGTGGGAATAGATAACCGTCCCATCCCCGATCTCCGCTCCGGACTCTACAACCGCAAAGGCCTGGATGGCTACGTTCGAGCCAACTTTGGCATCGTCTGCCACATACGCCAGCGGACTGATGACACGGGCCACTTCCTCCTGCGGGCGGAACAATTCCAAAAGTTCTGCAAAAGCCTGCTTAGGATTTTCGACACGTATTACAGGACGGTCCAGTTCCCTGTCCCCCGGTGCCAGTATCATGGCGCCGGCACGACTTTTATGGCAGAATTCCACATAGGGCGGAATCGCAAACGAGATTTCTGTCGGTCCTGCTTCCACTAAGCCGTTTACACCGGTAATGCGCAACGCAGGGTCATCTTTTTCCAATACGCCATGCAGAAACGCAGCCAGTTCCTGTAATGTCTTCTCCATAGTTTTACAACCCCTCTGCTCTACATCAACTTACTGCGTCAGGAATAACCTGACCAGACCATACCTTCTAACTGTTCATGCAGCTTTTTAATCAAGAAAAAACGGACGGACGAAACTCCGCCCGTTATGGGTGAAACAAAATATACTCTTTTTGGATATTTTAAAAAGACGTTCAAATTACGGAAGGTTCCCGCATTATTTCATCTTTTTGATAACCTCTTCCGTCACATCCACGCCGCCGGAAGGAACTGCATCCTTGATCAGCACGGCGCTAAGGTTCTTTTCCCTGGATACTTCCGTCAACGCGGTATCCAGACTCGCTTTTAATTTGGCCTGGGCTTCAGAAGAAGCAACCTGCATCTGGGCTCTCTTATCCTGTACGATTTTTTCCGCTTCTTCCCTGCTCTTGCCTTCTGTTTCTTTTTGCATCTGCTCCTGCAGTTCTTTTGCTTTCTTCTGCAGGTCTTCTTTAATGGTCTTCACAGCCGGCGCTTCAGCCTCAACCTTTTTCATGTCTACCACGCCAAAAGCCGCATTGCGCCCGCTGCAGCCAAATGCCAGCAACGCACATACTACCATAAGACACGCCAATACTTTTTTCATGTTCTTTACTCGTCCTTCCTGAATTATTGTCAAGTTATTATTTTCCTGCTGAACTTCCTGAGGCTTTTTTCTTTAACGCTGCCACCGCTTCTGTACGGGCCGCCAGTTTCTTTAAGCCGGAAATTACGTCCCCGGTCACATCATCCGCCGAAACATTGGTGCGGAACTTATGAAGAATGACGGAATAGCCCCGTTCTTTCGCCAGCTTTATAACGATGCTCTCCGTATCCTTTTTTATCGAAGTCTCCAGCGTTTCGATGCCCTGCTGGCGTTTGTCCAGCTCTTCATCTATTGTACCCAGCAGTTCTTTCAGAGCCCCCGGCGCCTTTTTCAGGAGCGAATTATCCGTTCCTTTTTTCATCTCTTCCATCATTTGCCCCTGCAGCTGACGGGCGTAAGCATCAAGGCGCTGCTGCATGGCTTCTACATGCGGCTGCATCCGTTGGTTCACCAGCCCTATCTTATGCTGCATCAGCAGCATCCTGTCACGGTCTCTGGCAGCCTTCAGCGTTTTCAGTTCCGCCTCCACCCTGCTGCGTTCTTCCGGAACCATACGGACCGTGTCCAGTTTAAGCCGCAGACTAAACAACCGCAGCTTATAGTGCTCATCCAGTTTCTTTTCTTCCTCAGCCAGTTCTTTATCAACCTGATCCGCGAACTGTTCGCTCAACTGCTTCAGTTTTTCCTGTTCCGCCGCCTGCTTTTCTGTCATGCGCGCGAAAAAATCAGCAGAAAGGAAATTCTGTTTACTGTTCCGCTTCAGCTGATACAGTTTTGCCAGGCTGCTCATCTGGGTTTTCCCGACGATTTCCTGTTCCCTGCGCTTATTCAGGAGCAAATTGTATTCATCTTTCAGCTTTTGCAGGCGGGCATGCTGCGGATGTTCCTGCAGGACTTTTTCCCATTGCACAACCGCGATCTTTTCTCCGCTTCCGGTTTTGCTACAGGCAGAAAGCATCAGCGCCAGGCCCGTGAAAACGATCAAAAGCCAGCGCATCATGTTTCCTCCTTCTACAATGGAAAATGAGGCTCCCGCAGAGCCTCATTTCATGCATTATCATTTCTTCGGATTCTGCAGTGCTTTGGCCACTTCATCGGTGATATCCGTACCGCCGTAGATTACGGTGGATTTATCAACTACAACTTTCAAGCCCTTCTTGTCCGCAATCTTTTTAATGGTATCGTTGATCCCGTTCAGAAGCGGATCCATTAAATCCTTTTCCTTCGTGGCCAGACGCTCCTGCATCTGTTTGTAGTAGCGTTCTTTTTCGTCATCATTCATGTTCTTGCTGTTATTGTCAAACTCCCTGCGGGTCTCGGCAATCGCTTTCTGCATCTCAGAACGGACCTGCTCCAGCTGGGGGGACTGGGAAACAAGCACCTGATAATCCACTACACCGATAGCCGATTCGCTGGACGCGGCGGAAGCAACACTGTTGCCAAACCCGCCGGCGCTCATAGCCAGTGTAAAACAGCCGATAACAAAGATTGCCGCGACAATCAGGGAAATAGTCTTTACATTTTTAGGATTCCGCAATTTTTCCATCATAATAGAAATTACCTGCCTTCTTAAAAAATAATTATACATAAATATTATACCAGCCTACGCCGGTACTTTCAACATTCCGCCGGATATTTCAAGATTTTTTTACAGATTGCCCACTATCCGGAAATAGGACTTGTTTGTCGAGTAAACATATTCCCCGCTCAGGAATTCATGGATACGGTACCGGATTGCGTACTCGTTCTCCTTCTTATCCCCGAAATGTTCATAGCGGAAACGCCATTTCGGCGTAAAATCGTATTCCAGCCGGTATACATTGGCATCTGCCGGAACACGGCGCATATAGGACAGGGTGGTTTTGCCCCAGTGATATGCATAGCCGGCGCTGAAGTCCCATCTCACATCTTTCAGGTCCAGACCTGCTTCGCCGAAAATCTCATCCCTGCGGGATATAAATTTACCAATATGAGCACGGCCAGAAAGATTGTGATCTTTTCTCCCGATATCGCCGTAACCTTCAAACCAGATTTTATACTCATCAGATTCTAACGTTATATCCAGCAGCGTCTCCGCTCCGGGGCGAATCTCGATCCGGGGCCTCAAATGATGCCGCCTGACCTGTGGCTCCAGGGAAAGTTCCTGTTGCAACCTGTCTGCCAGTACCTTAAACTCTGTTCCAATGTAAGAAGCCGGCAGCCCCTGCAGGGATTTTGCCCTGTCCGCATATTTATACTTCAGCTTCATCAGCAGTATGTTCGGTATGGAACGGGAGACCATACTGTATTCTACTGTACGCACCAGTTCCCCAACCGGATAAATAACCACCTGCACTGTCGCATTATCATCCCGGGTCGTCAGGTCCACAGCTGCCTTGAAATCCGGCAGAGCCGTTTCTATACAGCTTTTAACCTGACCCCGTAAAATGCCTCCTGCCCAGTCGGCAGCATCCAGAGACGCGCCCTGAAGCGTCTTCTGAAGTTCTTCACGCAGGGTCGGAATTTTTTCTTCCAGCACAGCCGCAGCGAATGGGCTGACACCGGAAAACTGAATATCCACATCCACCTTTTGCACGGTCTGCGCCCAGGGCGCAACGGAAAAGGCAAGGCTGACTGCCGTGCCGTCCCGCCCGTGTTCCGTGGAAAGAACGACCCGGTTCGTCTGGTACCCGGTAATCACACGATCGGAAATTTCTGAAAGCAGACGCTCATAGCCCAATCTGTCAGCCGCTATAAATTCCGAGTCCCTGCCGTTAAACAGCTGGGCAGCTACCACCTGCATGCTGTCTTCCATCTTGCGGAGCATCACGGGGCTGGTTTTGCCTGCCTCGTCACGGATGGTCACATTCACCATTGTCACCGGCGCCGCCAGGACGCTTCCCGTCCACAGAAGGCAGGCCAGAAACAAACTTGCCGGTTTAAACATAATAATCAGAACTGTCCGCCAAAACTAAAGTGGAAGCGGTTACGCTGCTTTCCTTTGCCCCAGTCCAGCTTGATGGGTCCTAACGGCGAATTGATACGCAGACCAATACCATAGCCGGATTCCATCAGGCTCAGGTCAAAATCACTCTGA
Organism: Acidaminococcaceae bacterium; assembly: GCA_017405945.1. Taxonomy (GTDB): domain Bacteria; phylum Bacillota; class Negativicutes; order Acidaminococcales; family Acidaminococcaceae; genus Succiniclasticum. The sequence continues at coordinate 191,966 of JAFQZL010000055.1, read as the reverse complement.
TCCCGTTTATCCCAGGCGTAACCGATATCATAGAATACTACGCCCTGAACTTTTTTCCGGATGGGGAACCGGTATTCAGCGGTACCGCGCAACATGCTGTTGCCTCTGAACTGGTCATCCTTGTAGCCGCGCAGCGTGTCCGCGCCGCCTACCGAGAACCGCTGGGACAGAGGCAGATCTCCCCAGGCGTAACCGGCAGCCAGATCAAAGGCCAGTACCCTGTCTCTCCGCAGCGGCAGGTAGTAACGGTAGTTCACACTGATTTTTTCAAACTTGAAATCACCGCCCAAGCCGGCCCATTCAAACGAATACGAATTGCGTTTCCCGGCATGGGGATCATAAATATTGTCGCGGGAATCATACACGCGGGTATACGTTATACTGTTGGTAGTACCAAAGTTTTCGTCACGGCGCTGCTGGGCATTCTTATGTTCATGCGTATACGGATAAAAGTGCTCGTCATAATATTTAGAGCCCCACGGGTCTTCATAATACTGGGCACCATACCCGCTGATTTTTTCAACATACTTGTCTTCACGGTGCTTCAGCGTGACAGAATGCCGCACAAATTCTCCCTGGGGGCGTCCAAACGTCAACTCCTGCCCGATGCGCTGTTTATCATATCTGGCAATTTCATCCCCTTTACGGTCGTAATCCGCATATTCGTTGGTTAAATCATAAAGGGTAAGGTTCATTGAGGTTTCTCTTTTATCCAGCCAGGGCTTCCTGTAAGTAAACTCATAGTTTTTATTATCGGCACCGCCAAATTCCCAGCGGAGCAGGATGCTGTCACCGGTTCCCCGGAAATTCTTATCGCCGACGGAAATCATGCCGACAAAACCGTCCGCATCGCTGTAACCTGCGCCGATACCGAATGTGCCTGTATTCATCTCGACCACATCAACTTCCATTTCCACCGCGTTAGGCTGGCGTCCGGGATTCAGTTTCATATTGACATCTTCAAAGAATCCCAGATTCTGGATGCGGTTCAGGGAACGGCGGGCTAGTGCTGAATTGAACGGTTCACCCTTTTTCAGACGGATTTCCCGCAAAATGACCTTATCTTTGGTCTTGACATTGCCTTTAACTTTAAAGTCCTCCACAATGCCTTCATTAATCTTTATAGCCAGAACACCGCCCGGCTCGAACCCAACATCTGTAATACGGGCAAGGATATAACCGTCCCTTCTGTACTGTTCCTCCACAAAACCCAGTTTTTTGTTGGATTCCCGGATGTTAACGATTTTGCCTTTCGGAAGACTCACGATCTGGCGGATCTTTTCTGTTGAAAGCTTGGTATTCCCCGTTACTTCCAGGTGGTCAAATTTGGGGTTTTCCTCCACGTGATAGGTTACCTGTACCCCTTCCGGCACAGTCTGGAATGACGGTCGGATATCATAAAACCAACCCATGCCGTAAATGGCCTGCATGTCTCTGGAAATATCCTCTTCTGTCAGCGGCAGTCCCGGTTTGCTATAGGTTACTTTCAGGATATCCTCTGCCGGAACTGTCTCATTTCCTTCAACGCTGACTTTTGTCAGAGTCTTATTGAGATAAGGAGCCAGTTCACCTCCTGCTTCTTCCTGTGCCCCGATATTCTGCCCCGGAACCGGTCTGCTGGCGGGAGGGAGATTTAACGGGTTCGTCCTGACAGCTGCCGGTCCTGCAGTCCCGGTCCCCGGCAAAGGCGCACTTTTCTGCTCACTGGTTGTTGCGGCAGGCTTCTTTTTGAGCCCGATTGAATCCGACACGGTCGTTGTCGTTTCCGCAAACACAGGACTGGCAATCAGCAGTGTTGCCACCAAACCAACTGTTAGCTGCTTTTCCAAAGCATGTTTCATAATATCAATTAACCTCCCTGTAACGTTGGAATTTTTAACCAAGTAACATATTGACAGCTTTATTTTATGTTTACACCTGACGGTGATTTCCTGACAAATCCTTTTAAAACGGTTTATCTCATATTCTCCAGTTCCTGTTTTCCGGAACGGATCAGCTGGCGCATCTGTCCGGCTGAAAGACGGATTCCCCCGTCCCTGTTACCGGTCTGCTGCAATTTCGGTACAGCAACCGGTGCTGCAGCGTCCTGTTTTTCCCTGACAGCGGCTTTCTTTTCAGACACAGCCGCTGCCGCTGTACCGTTCTGGCGGGCAGCAGACATCTGCTTGTCCGCGCCTTCCGGTTGCTTAATTTCCTCAGTCACCGGCGTACCCTGCAGTCCCGCAGCGTTTGTCGTGTTCCCTCCGTACGCAGAAGCCCACCACCAGCCCAGACATCCTGAGGCCAGCACCAGAACGGCAAAACACGCCGCCAGCGTATGACGGGTCCAGGAAATGCCCGGCCGTTTCTGCCGCAGATTATCCAGTTCTGCTTCAGCCAGCATCAGATCCAGTTCACCACGGACCTCCTGATTGCTGCGGAAACTGCGCTCCGCATTCTCCAGGCTGACCTTCGCTTTCCGGATCCGGCTGCACACAGACCGGCTCTGAGTCATAAGGTTACACCTCCAAACTTACATATGATTATATATAATCTGAATTAACTTGGCAAATTAACTTGCAAAAAAAACGTAAAAACGACCATTTTTTTCAGATTATCTGTCTTTCTCTGTATTTTTTACCCAAATTGCACTGGTTTTCTTTGTGGTTATGCCAAACAGGTATTTTTTCCCGCTTCACTTCCTGAACTCACTCATAAAACGGGACAACATCCCCCGTATCCTGCGGACCCCCTGCTTTTCCAGGCGGTATACATGATTCGGCGTTACATGAATATCGGCAGCCAGATCGGTCGGTGTCCTGTTCTCCAGAAAAATCCCCTGCAGGACCTGTCTTTCCTTCTGCGGAAGCCGTTCCACCGCCCGGGACACCCGGTCGGAGACCGCGCGGCGTTCCGCTACTTCTTCCGGAAGCGGCTGGGAAACGGACAATACCTCTGTCAGGCGCCAACCTTCCGCCATTTCCCTGTCCAGAGACAGCTCTTCGCGGGAAAATTCCCGGTTCAGGAAATCACACATCCTGCCCCGGATACGGTGCACCGCATAAAGGCTGAATGCCACGCCCTTTGTATGGTCATAGTTCTCCGCGGCTTCCAGAAGGCCCACAGTACCCTCCTGAATCAGCTCCATCGTAGTCTCTTCCGGCATATGGAACCGGGCAGCCGTTTTGAACACCAGCGGCTGGTAGGAGCTGACCAGCTTATGATGGGCTGTCTCGTCTCCTTCCGCTTCCCGGATCCAGAGTTCTTTCTCTTCCTCCGGGGAAAGAAGATTCACCTTTTTTAATTCTTCCAGATATTTCTGTAACATAGCAGTCCCTCTCTGATTCAGGAAAGTTACCGGTTGCGCATGTTTGCAGTCATGCCGGCGGATACGTTGCGCTTCCTCAGAACGTAATACGGTATTCCACACTGTAGCGCCTGTCGTGGTCTTCATTCTGGGAAAGCGTAATGTTCATGTGTTCCGTAATATGATACTGTGTATAGACATTCTCATATTTTCCGTCAAAACTCCTGGTATAGCCTATTTTCCAGCGGTCTGTCAGATTTTTCGCGATCAGGAAATTATACTGGTCTTTTTCTTCCTGTGTCAGTTCACGGATGATGCGGGTATCAAAATCCACACCATTATCCAGCTTCCCGACATAAACACGGAATTCATCGATGCCCAGGGCTTTTCTGATCGAATGCTCCACGTCTCCCAGCAAACCGGTCTCCAGCCCCGCAATCAGAAGATTCGTCATGTCTTCATTCGTTATGTCGTCACTGCCGGCAGATGCGCGCTGTAACGTCAGCATCCGGACAATGGCGTTCTTTGACAGATGCGGGTTCGATTGCAGCTTCATGTCCAGGTTGCCTCTGTTTAACGGACCGTCAATTTGGAGCGCGATGCGGTAGCGGCTGAATTTTGTGTTTGCATTCAGCTTGACATAAGGAAGGAACGTTCCCGGCTGCGACCACCGTAAAGAGCCTTTATCCACCTTGAAACGAGTCCGGAGATAGGTCACTGTGCCTTTATCCGTATCAATGCCGCCGCTGACCCTCGGGAAAACCGTGCTGCCTTCCGCCTTTACCATACCCTTCAGCCACAGATCATATAAATATTTATTATAAAGATGTACTTTGGACCCCAGATTTACAGAAACATTTAAACCAAGGTTCGAACTTCCTTCACCCAGAGACGGAATCGTCGGCATATTGACCGTGACGTCATCCAGCGAGGCATCCACCGTAATTTTAGGGCGCCAGCCTTCTTCCATGCCCGTCGCCTGCGGCGCATTTTTATTTGAAGATTCCTGCCCTTCAGCCTGTTTTTGCAACAGGCGCCGGGGGGTCCGGTAATGCTCGGGAGATACGGCAAACGTTCCGTTAATGCGCCCTTTGAAGACTGCCGAATCGATCTCGGCGTTTTTCGCTGTGGCGTTGAACAGATAAGACTGTTCGCCGGACGCCCTGAAATCATAGCTGCCGTTTCCTTCCAGTGTACCCTTTCCCAAAGCAGCGGAAATCTGTTCTATCCGGATCTGGCTTCCGCTGAAATTCACTTTCAGGCTGACTTTGTCCAGCAGCGAATGGATGTCTTTCAGCTTCACGCAGCCATCCGTAACGGCAAGGGTGCCGAACAGCTGCGGATTGTCCAGCGTGCCTGCCACGGTAACGATACCTTTAGTATCCCCCAGGCTCCAGTCTATTTTGGGATGGGCCCCGAAAACCGCCAGGCTGGCCTGATTGAAATCTACCTTTATATCCATCTGCGCATCGGGATTTTTCCGGTTTTCCCTGGCGCGGAATGCATCGACCGGAATCCTGCCCTGCGCCGTCAGTTTATATACATCCTGCTCCGCAGAAACCTGGCGTAACGTAATAATGTCGTTCTCCAGGACAAACTCGGCGGAAGCTTTATCAAAGGGCACTTCTTCCAGGCTGCCCTGCACAATCTCCGCGGAACCGTTTCCTTTCAGATTTTTCCACGGACCTTCCAGCTGTGCCGACATATTCAGTGAACCGGTAAGGACTGCGGACTTCTGCATAAACGCGGTCAGGATAGCCGGATTCGCGTCCACCGCCCGCGCTTTCATGTTCATTTCCCGTTTGCGCAAATCTACCGTACCACGGAGCGCTATCGTTCCTTCCCGGAAAAAGGCTCTGTCTTCCTGCAATTTAATATTATCAATGGTCAGAAGGCCCTTATTAAGCCGTGCCTTCAGCGCCATCTGGTCGTATTTTACACCATTTACATCCAGGTTATATCCCCAGAAATCTGCCACCGTGTCCGCATCCGGCCCGTTAAATTCCAACGTGCCGGCAGCCAGTCCCTTAAGCGGGAAATCCATTTTGGCCATCTTCAGGATGTTCTGCAGGTCCCCGTACATGATCCCCATTTTGCCCCGCAGGTCACGCTTCGGTCTGTTCAGGGTGAGATCGATCATATAGGCAGAAGTCAGCCCGTCCGTATTGGTCTGCTCGCACTCGCCTTTTAACGAGTTGATATCCCTGCCATTGCTGACCAGAACCCCTTTCAGGTTTTTAACAGGGACTCCATTGACGGAAAACTCTTCGCTGGAAACATCACCTGCAAACACCGGGGTATCCGCTGTTCCGGACAAATGTCCCTTCGCGGAAGCGTAACCGGCCAGGGCTACATTCTCGTCACGTATAGGCAGACGGCTCAGGTCCACATCCGTTGCCTCTGCCTGAAAATCCAGATGACGGTCGGCATCCATGATCCCATGCAGCTTTAACGTGGATGACAGCGCCTTAACGACAACATTATCCAGGCGCAGGGCGCCTTTATGATAAAAATATCTGCCGGTCAGGGAGTCCACCAGATATCCTTCCACGCTGCCGTCGGACATATCAGCATCACCCTGTACAGCAGGATCTGACAAAGTCCCTGTTATATGCATATGGTTGGAAAGATTGCCCGTAGCGGTAATCACGCCATGTAACCCTGCTGCTGCCAGCAGCGGTTCTACACGGACTTTTTCCGTTTCCAGAGCCAGATTGAACCGGGGCTCTCCGCCCCGCAGATCGACTGTTCCGTTTGCCGTATGGCTTCCGCGGTCCATAACCAGCTGATAGTCTTTTAATTCCGCAACATTATCACGAACGGTAACATAGCCGCTGCCATCCTGCACAAACAGATCTTTCCAGGCAACCTGCTGAAGCTGTACCGGTCCTTCAAAATTAACATGGCTCCCACTTCCATACAGATGGTACGAAGACGAAGAAACAAACCCGCCGCCCTGCTGCCCGGCCACGGCCATTACCGGATCCAGCGGCATATTTGCCATCTTCCCCGTCAGATCATAGCCGCCGTCAAAGGAAACGCTGCCTGCTGCCTGCAGCGCGCCGTTCCCCGTCAAAGCGGAAAAGGTATGAACCGTTACACCGTCATTGGTCAGGCTGGCGTCAAAATCCATGACATTGAGCCGGGTATCCCGCCATTGCAGGTTCATCGTGTTGGCAGCCACATTCACATCCAGTCTGCCATCTTCCTGATTATAAGTTCCGCTGCCGGCCAGCGCGGCGTTAAGCAGAAATTTTTCCCCGTTGAAAGCTTCACCGTCCAGGGCAACTTTCCGGATGTCAGCAGTTCCTGTCAGTTTCCCGGAAGCCAGTTCATATACGCCCATCCCGCTGATCCTGCCGTTCCTGTAAGCGGCGGCAAAATAATTCACAGCAGCCTTGTTTCCGGACAGCACGGCTTCCGCTTCAATATTCTTCAGCGTTTCGCCATTATATGCAAATTTGTCTGACTGCAGGGAGATATGGCCTTCCGGATTATCCGGATCATGGATGTCCAGGGCGCCGGACAGGACGGCAGTCTGCTCATTCAGGCTGACCTGCAGTCTATCCGCGGTTATGACATGATCTGACGAAGACACGTCCCCCGTAACACGGAACGGCAGTTCCTGCCCGTTCATCTGGTAACGGCCCCGTACATCCTGCAGGGTACATTTTCCTTTTAAAACGGTGTCTTTTCCGTCGTTGTTCCATTCCCCGTCAATACCCGTAACCTGGCCGGCCGCCTCTTTAACCCGGCCATAGCGCAACGCCAGGGCATGATAGGGCGTCAGATCCACGCGGTCTGATTTCATGTGAATTTTGCCGGCGCCTTTATTGTCAAGGCTGCCGATAACACGGGCGGTCTCCATGCCGGGCGCGCTCACCCTGAAGTCCAGGTCAAAGGCAGGATTGTAACTTCCGTCCACCGATCCGTCCACGCTGAATTCCCAGTTCCCTTCAGGAAGCTTCACCTTCACGGTTCCCCCGTGTACGTTGGCCTTCCCGTAGAAGGGAGTCTTTTCTGACTGCGAAGGTTTCAATAAGTTCTGAAAGCTCCACGTTTCTTCTTTGTCCTGTTCCAAATACATAACAGGCTTTTCCAGATCAATCGTCGAAACGGCCTTTTCCAGACCTCCCATCGCTTTAAGAGGGTTGAGGGACAAGGATACCCTGGTTTCCGGCAGGGAGGCAATGATCTGCCGCTTCCCGTTTTTTACGGTCACATCCCTCACCACGAACCCGGTCAGGCCGGACTGTGTGACCGAACCGATCTGTACGGTCCCGTTCACATAATCCGCCGCCATTTTTTCCGCATAAGAGCCTGCCTTTTCCAGCAAAGCCGGCAGAACCAGCTGCGTGATTCCCAGAAAAAGGACGCAAAAAACCGCTGCGATGCCAGCAAGCCATTTTATCAGCCGATTCATTTTGCTATCCGCGCCCCCGTCAGGTTCCTGAAATCCAGGTCAATTCATGTAAGTCTTCCATGCTCATTCCGGGTTCTTTCCCCGGAATGATTGCAAAAACAAACTAATATCCCATATTAGAAATATTATAGCAAAAAGAAGCACGGAATGACAGCCTTATTTTGTATCACATCTGTGAACTTTTCTGCCGGAACCAGCGTTGCAACACAGCTCCGACAAAAAAAACTGCCGGCCGGATCATCATCAGAAAAGATGTTCCGGCCGACAGCCTGTTTTATCCTGTAAGTATCTTTAAAATCAACTATTAAGTGGTCAGCTTTTCTTCTTTGCTGCCGACGCCGCTTTCCGCCGTTCAGACCGGGCCTTTTCCAGGGCCTTTACAGTCTCTTTCAGCGCCTTGTCGGAATCGGTAGTTTCTACTGCCGCGTCATATACAGCTTTGGTTGCCTTATACCGTTCGCCGTAGCTCAGGTACCTGTAGTCATCCGGACGCGCTTCGATGCCCATGGCGGTATCCAGAGCAGTTTTGGCAAGGTTATAATCGTAAAGGGAGTTGTTAAAATTGTTGCGGGCCCTGCTCAGCGCCACCTGTGCGTCCAGCACATCCGTGTTGGTACCGACACCGGCTTCGTAACGGACCTGGGCAATATGGTAGTCTTCCTCTGCCTTGGCTACGGCAACCTGGGTGGTAGAAATACGTTTTTCCGCTTCCCGCAGGGTGTTGTAGCAGTTCCGCACGTCCAGTTCCACGTTATCCGTGTCCTGCCGGTAGGTTTCCTTGGCCGTCATAAGATTTGCCTTCGCTCTGGCCACATTGGACTTCGTCACGCCGCTGTCAAACACATTCATGCTGACACCCACACCGGCGCCCCAGTTGCTGCCCTTATCGCCGGGCCATCTGTCGTCAGACCAGCTGTTGGAAAGGGAACCGGTAACCGCAGGCGCCCAACCGGCTTTTGCCCCGTTCAGCGCTGCTTCCGCCGCTTTTACCTGCAGACGGCTCTGCTGCAGGTCCAGACGGTGGAGCATGGCGTAATCGATGCAGCGGGGAAGCGTTTCCCCGTAGGCCTTATAACCCAGCTCTTCTACCGGAGCCAGTTTTGTATCTTGGGCAATTCCCATTATATTGTTCAGTCTTGCTTCCGCAATGCTGTGCTGGTTTTCCGCTTTGAGCAGGTCCTGCTGGGCCGAGGTCAGTTCCACTTCGCTGCGGAGCAGGTCTACTTTTGCTACCACGCCCACATCATACTGGGCCTGTACGTTTTTCAGGTGATCCTGCAGGGTCGATACCGACTGCTCACAGACTTTCTGGGCGTCAATGGTCGCCAGCAGGGTATAATAAGCGCTGGAAACGGTCTGTTTCAGCTTGATGAAAGCGAGTTCTTCCCCTAACACGCCGCTCTGGTATCTCGCTTTTGCCTGTTTCTCTGATGCATTCAGGCCGGCGTTAAAAATGGGTACGGAAAGATTAAAACCGTTGTTGTGCGAAGTCTTGAGATTTTTACTGTAACCGCCCATTGCAGTCAGCTGTTCATCCCAGTAACCGCCCCGGCTGGTATTATGGGAAAACGTCACCTTGGGGCCGAAACTCTCCCTGGCGGCGTTATAATCCGCCCGCGCCGCATCCAGGCTGTACTCCGCTTTTTTAATATCCGCATGCGTGGCAAAGGCTTTATCAATGGCAGTCTGCAGATCGATCGGCAATGTCTTCTCCTGCGCAAAAGCGCCCGGAACCAGCAACAATGTAAACAACGCACCCAACAAAGCCGTACGTGCAGTATTTTTCGTCTTCATTTCCATACCTCCAGTTTTCTGACTGAAAAACCAGCCAAATAATTATATATGGTTTCTGACATAAAAGTCAATTATATCAACAGGCTCATCAGCCGATGCGCCCGGATAAACCGGTCCTTTCTGTGCGCCGTCTTATCAGAAATAGGCCCGGATACCCACGTACACATCCCGTTTGCTGCCATGGAGCAGATCCAGGCTTTCCCCAACCAGGAATATATCATTTTTGATCATATATTCTCCGCCAAAGCGCAGCTTGCTGTCATCAAAATCATACAGCTGGGAATAGATACGGAACCTGTTATTAAAATCATATCCGAGGCCTACGCCGAATTTTCCCTGCATTGCTCCCGCGCTGACATCCAGTCCATGGAAACGCTTCCCGAGATACAGGTCCAGCTTGGTATCGTTCCCGATGCTGGACGCGCCCAGGTAGCCAAACGTTCCTTTTGCCGGTTTTTCAAACCGTACCCCGAAATTACTCCGCCAGTCACTGCCCTTAACATTGTGGAAAACATCAGCATGGCTTTTTACCTTCATGCCGTCTCCCATGCCTAAAATCTTATTGGCCCGTTCCGTTACGCCCCGGGCGTTATGGATGGTTGCCTTCAGATCTTCCTTTGTCCGGGGATCTTTTGCGACATCGGCCAGCGTATTTGTGATTGCTTCCAGATTTTTGCTGGTCACCGCCAGATTCTGCGCCATCACGGCAACATTTTTACCGGTCTGGCCATTGGCATCCACGCCCTGCATCAGGCTTTCCAGATGTCCCATGGCTTTGTTCATCCGTACCGTCATCTGGTTGAACTGGGCAATCATATTGCGCATTTCCGCTTTGCTTTCTTTTGCGGAATCCGCCATCACCTTCGTGAAGATTTTCACGTTGTTACTGATATCACGGGCATTAATAAAGCCGTCCCGCATGGATTTCTGGACTTCCTTGTCACCGAATACATTATTCAGGGCATCCGCTATGCCTTCCACTTTTTCCAGCACCTTCCCGGAATTTGCCATGAAATCGTTGATATCACCGCCGGGCTGCCCGGTCAGGCTGCTGCCCGGTTTCAGATACACGCCGCTGTACTTTTTGGGAGGACGTATATCCACGTATTTTTCCCCCATAACACCGTCCGAGCCAATGGAGAACTCCGCCTCCTGGGGGATCTGCACGTCTTTGTTGACATGCATGGTAATCAGTACCTGGTCCGGTTCAACTTTTGCTGTTTTGACAGTCCCTACGGGAACGCCGGCATACCGTACCGGGCTCCCTACCTGCAGACCGTTCACCGAGGGGTAGGATACATGCAGGTCATACCCGCTGTCAAATAATTTAAAGGCTCCCAGAAAACTGATCATCGCTGCCAGGATCACCGCCCCGCCCAGCGTCAGCGCGCCAACTTTTGTCTCGCTTGTTTTCATCGAAATGCCTCCGTTGCTCCTGCAATCTCTTCCCCGGTGATAAAACCCCGGATCAGAGGATTATCTGAATGTCTGAATTCTTCCGGTGTTCCCACCGCTACAATCTTCCCGTTATTAATCAGCGCGACCCTGTCGGCTGCCACGTACACGGAATCCATATCGTGGGTCACCAGTATGGAAGTCACCTTATGCTTACGCTGCGTCTCCCGGATCAGGCGGCTGATATTCATCGTACGTATGGGATCCAGGCCTGCCGTGGGTTCGTCATAAAGGACGATTCGCGGTTCGATCGCCAGCGCCCTGGCCAGGCTCACCCGCTTTTTCATGCCGCCGGAAAGTTCCACCGGGTACAGCTCTTTCGCGTCCTCCATCCCCACGTCCTGCAACAGGCCGTCCACTTTCTGACGCACTTCCTCCTCCGGCAGCCGGAAATGCTGCCGCAGTCCAAACGCGACATTTTCTCCTACATCCAGGAAGTCGAACAGCGCGGAATACTGGAATACCATCCCGATATGCTTACGGATCTCATTCCACTCCTCTTCGCTCAGACCGGATACATCCTGTCCTTCAATCAGGACCTTCCCGCCTGTGGGTGACAGCAGGCCGATCAGCACCTTCAGGATGGTGCTTTTTCCGGTGCCCGAAGGCCCGATGACCGCCATGGTCTCACCTTTTTTCACTTCCAGGTCTACTCCCTGCAATACCTTCTTTTCGCCAAAGGCAAGTTCCAGCCCCTGCAGGGAAATTACAGATTCCGCCATAGTGCCCCGCTCATTTATCTACATACAACAAAACCGTCAGAAAATAATCAAATATGAAAATCAGTATGATGGAAAGGACTACCGAAGCCGTAGTGGCCAGCCCGACGCCTTCCGCGCCCTGCTTTGCGTTCAGACCTTTAAAGCAGCCCACGATACTGATAATCGCGCCAAATACAACGCCTTTGATCATGCCGCCGAAAAGGTCGAAGGGCTCGCAAAACTGTTTAATGGAATTCAGGTATGTCATGGAACCGATATCGGCGTAGTAATGAGCGACAAAGAAGCCGCCTGCGTTCCCGATAAAATTACCAAAAACGATCAGCACCGGCATCATCAGCGCCATCGCGAGAAAACGGGGCGCCACCAGATACTGCACCGGGCTGGTGGCCATGACCCGCAGGGCGTCAATCTGTTCCGTCACTTTCATGGTGCCCAGTTCCGCCGCGATGGCCGCGCCGATGCGCCCAGCCACTACGACCCCCGTCAGAACGGGAACCAGTTCACGTCCCATGGCAATTGCCACAATGCCGCCTACGGTTCCGGAGGCTCCCAGCTCAACAAATTCTTTCGCCGTCTGCACTGAAAATACCATACCGGTACAAAGCATGGTCAGCAGGACGATAGGCAGGGAATCCGCGCCCAGAAGAGCCATCTGCCGCAGCATTTCCTTTATGTTGACCTCCCTGAGCCTGGACAGCGTATCCAAAAAGAGCAGCATCATCCGTCCGGCAGCCCGGCAAACATCCAGGACTATGGCGCCGACAAACGCGCATATATCTTGAAACATACGCTGCTCTCCTTTCCCCGGAAAACGGAACTGTAATCACGGCTTCTCCGGCAATATTGAAATACATCAACTTATAAATTCCTGAATGTATTCTACAAAAAACTTATGGCAATTTTAAGGCAGTCTGACCGTAACCTTCTGCTCGCCGTCCACAATATAATCAATCGCCACAGACTGTTTATTACGCCCGCCTTTCAGCAGGGAAGCCAGCGATTCTTCTTCCTCTTCCACCCGGACAGCTTTCCGTTTATGGTCCGGGGCGAACTCTATGATAATATCGTTATTGCGGTCCGCCTGGTTGACTTCCCGGACATAGTCAGACAACCTGACATCTTTCTTCTTATCTTCCTTTTTAGCCCGGTCCTCTTCCCCTTCTTTCTGTTTCCTCAACAGTTCCTGGACCCAGGCCATGGAAGCGCCTCCCCTGACATTTAACCGCACCTCGCCGCCCGCGTCTTTAGGCAGTTTATAAGCAATGGTCCGGACAAATTCCTTTTCACGGTAGGGTTTCAGCGTCACCTGCAAATGGATTGTATCTCCCGGTTTCGGCTCTTTTTCCTTTACCGAAACTTTCTTTATCTCAGCAATCAGGGCCTCCGTACTGGCATCCACATTCACGTCAATATTCGTGATCCTGACCTTTTCCAGCTTGTTCTGAAGCAGTACCTGCACGGTTTCCTGCAATTCGGCCGGCAACGGTTTTACCACGGACTCCTTGTCAAAATACATATTATCACGGGAGATATGCAGCAGTTCACCCCTCCCGTCCCGGGCTGTTATGTCAAACCGGATCCGGGCGCTGCCCCCTTTGCCGTGGTCCACGGTTTTGGCAGCCTGGCTCACCAGGACAGAGGCTGCCAGCTTGTGGGCCATCTGTTCGTCATTGACAAGTTTGACCCTGGCGCTCCCGTTCTGCGAGCGGGTGGAATCCGAAACCGAAACATACATGGGTATGTACGCAGGCAGACGTCCGATCTGTCCCGCGACCCCTGCGCCGCGGTCCTGGCTGAACGTGCCCGCCGCCGCGCCGATATTGCCTATTTTATAAGCGGCCTGCAGATTCGGAAGGGATGCCAGCACCCAGGTCTTTGTCAGGAAGAAATCAGCGGCGCCGCGGCTCATAAAGGGATGGCCGAAGGCCAGGATCCTGCCCTGTTCATCCGTCCAGGTCACCGTGCCCAGCGCGCCCAGCGTCATGTCGCCCTGTATCAGGGCCACCCCCACGGAGCTGCCCGGCTCCAGATCTTTGACCGACGAGGCAGTACCGGGAGTGCCGGTATCCGTAACCGTCATGCCAAAGGGCTCCAGCCCCTCCTCCAATACCGAAATGCCCGCAGGCGTAAACCCTCCCGCCAGCAACGGCGTGCCTTTGGGCAGCAAAGACGGGGAAACGGACCTGTGGGGTTCCGGCTTGTCAAGTATATCCAGCATGTCATGGATCGGTGTCAGAAGGCAGTAGTGCGGGTCGGTAAAAGCCTTGCCGTAGGCAATGGCGCCTGCCAGCCTGCCGTCAATGTAGACGGGGCTGCCGCTCATCCCCTGGGCAATGCCGCCGCTGCGGGCAATCACATCCCCGCCGGCCCTGACCAGAATCTGATAGCCCATGGAATCACTGCCCGTGACCCCCAGCACTTCCACCGGAAAGGTTTCTATGGTGTCACCGGAAATTACGGTCTTCGCATAACCCCGCATCCCCGTTTTCAGATCCTCCACGGGCATCAGCGGAGTCCTGGCAAAGACCCGGGACGCCACAGATAAAAACAAAAAAAGCAAAAGAAACAGTTTCTTCATGGATGAATTCCTTTTTTATTGCATAATACAGCTATTATAATAGTTAATTATACAACGAAAAAAATAATTTGGCAAAACACTTTGTGCAGAATTCACCGTTGTGACAAATTTGCATCACATGAGGGAAATCAGACAGCCCTCTGCTATTTCCGGAACACGCCAAGGCCGATGCTTACCGGCCGTTCCGCACCGTCGGAAGGACGGTTCATAATCCTGCCGTCCAGCACCATTTCCGAAGATCCCCCGCCGTCGAAATTGACAGCGGAAACCGCTCCGAAACGTTTCAGATACTGCGCAAACTCCTTTAATGTCATGCCGGCTGAATTCTGGCTGCGGCCGTCCACAACCATCAGCAGGACGGTTCCGTCCGCGGTGACACCGGCCCCGGTCCGGGGCGCACGCCCGAACGCGATATCCGGCGCAATCGCCTCCTCCCTGACACGGACATTCACCTGGCCGTTTTCCAGCAGGAGAGGTCCTGCTCCCACAACCAGCCTGGCCTCATCAGCCGTACGGCTGCCCAGGGTCTGGTCGATCGCGACCCTGTCGCCACGCCTCACACGCGCCAGCGCGTCCGCATTTACGCCGTGGCCGGATACGACAAGCGAATTATTGTCCAGCGCCATATTCCCTTTGGCGGAAACCTCCGCAGCCCGCCCCTGGCGGATCCGGATCTCGCGCCCGTGTTCATTGGTCCGGGTAGCGCTGCCGTAGTTCCGGTTGAAAAGCACCAGGTCGTTGGTGATCCGCTGCCGGTTCAGGCCTTTTATGGTAAGGATGCGGCCACCCTTCAGGGAAACCGTCCCCCGGTAGGCCAGATCCTTCTGTACGGAAGCCTTTCCTTCTTTATCCACCACAAACGCGCTGCGGGGCGTGGCGTCCGTGCCGAAAAAACTTCCGTTCCACTTACAGTTGCCGATGACCCAGCCGTCCGTATCAAAATAGCAGGCGTTGACAGCCGCCCGGGCACCGCTCACTGCCACCGCCCGGGAAAGCCTTCCCCGTCCGTTGGCATTGCCTGCGCCGGAAAAAGGCCGCAGCTCGTAGTTACTGCCCGGGGCCAGGCTCAGCACGTACAAACGCACCGGCAGACCGCTCATGTCATCCTGCCAATAGGTGTAGGAAAGACCGCCTCCCAGATCTTTTGTTATTTTTACAATCTGGATGCGGTATACATCTATGACAAGCCGGTTTGGTTTCTTCAGTACAATAACCTTATGCTGCGCCGGTTTCTTCAGGTTGATCTGCAGGCGCGATGATTTTTTCCCTGTTTTTTCTACGGAAACATCTTTCACCGAAGCATCGTTAAAAGCCTGCTGCAACTTCTTCGTTACAGCCGTATCGATGTCCAGGGTGATCCTGTCCTGCGTACTGCTGTCTTTAAATTTTGCCGGACTGTCCATATCCAGCACGATACGTATCCTGGCAGCGCCGCTGCCCGCCCGCATACCAGTAATCTGAGCCTGGGCAGAAGCATGCAGCAACACGAAACACACAGTAAGAAGCGGAATGAGCCTGCCCGCTCCTGTCAAAATCCGAAATAAAAATTTATTCATTGTCCACAACCCTGTAAAATCAGCAGGACGGTATGGAATCAAATCGCAAACAATCCTTCCAAAACCGTCCTGAAAATATTCCGTTTTTAAAACATGGCGTTGCTGTACACGGTGCCGGGCCGGAGCTTGTCCAGATTTTCCAGCGCCTTGCCGGTACCGACGGCCACACAGTCCAGCGGATTCTCCGCCACGAAAACGCGGATGCCGGTATCTTCTTCCAGCACCTTCGCAAAACCGCCCAATAACGCGCCGCCGCCGGTAAGGTAAATGCCGTTGTCCACAATATCAGCCGACAGCTCCGGCGGGCATTTTTCCAACACGGACCGAATTTTCCCAATCAGAGTCTCCAGTGGCTCTTCCAGCGCCTTCCGGACATCTTCGGACGTTACTGTTACGGTAGTCGGAAGACCATTGATCCCGTCTCTCCCGCGAATCGTCATGCTCTTAACCTCTGCTCCGGGATGCACATTGCCAATCGTCTTCTTGATGCTTTCTCCTGTGGTATCCCCTATCAGCAGGTTGTATTCCTTTTTTACATAACGGACGATGCTTTCATCAAACTTGTCGCCGCCAATGCGGACGGAATCGCTGTCTACCACGCCGCCCAGGCTCAGAATTCCGATATCGGTAGTACCACCACCGATATCCACCACCATTTTCCCGGAAGGAACCATGATATCCAGCCCCGCTCCCAGAGCCGCCGCCAGCGGCTCTTCAATGAGATACGTCTTGGATACGCCGGCCTGAATCGTAGCTTCCAGTACGGCGCGCTTTTCTACTGATGTTATGTGTACCGGAATGCAGGTCATGACCCGCGGTTTAAAAAAGAAACTCTTCCCCGCCACCTTGTTCACGATGTATTCCAGCATCTTCTGGGTAATTGTATAGTTGGCGATTACACCTTCCTTTAACGGGCGTACCGCCACGATTCCCTGGGGCGTACGGCCCAGCATGTCCCGCGCTTCCGCCCCTACTGCCAGGATCTTGTTTCCCGCTTTTTCCACCGCCACTACCGACGGTTCGTTCAGCACGATCCCCTTGCCTTTTACATAAACCAGAATATTGGCAGTCCCCAGATCGATGCCAATGTCTGTATGTCCACCAAACATATTGTTTCTCCTGTCCTGTCAGTCTTTTACGCTGATGCGCTGGATATCCGCTCCCAGACCTTTCAGTTTCCCGACGATGTCCTCGTAACCGCGGTCGATATGGTGCAGATTGCCAATGGTCGTCGTGCCCTCCGCAACCAGGCCCGCCAGGATCATGGCGGCGCCGGCCCGCAGGTCAGAGGCGTTCACTTCACAGCCGGTCAGCTTGGCAGGCCCTTCAATGATAGCGCCCCGGGCGCCTGTGGTCGCAATATTCGCGCCCATACGGTTCAGCTCCACCACATGCATAAACCGGTTTTCGAATACCGTTTCCATCACCGTGCTGCGGCCCTGGCAAATCGTCATCATAGCCATGAACTGCGCCTGCATATCCGTGGGGAAGCCGGGATACGGCAGCGTTTTCACGTTCACGCCTTTCAGCTCTCCCGGACAGGCCACATGGATCCGGTCAATATCCTCTTCAATCAGTACGCCGGCTTCACGCAGCTTGGCCAGCAGCGGCTTCTGATGTTCCGCCAGCACATTTTCTATAATGACATCGCCGTGGGTCATGGCTGCCGCAATCATATAGGTGCCCGCCTCAATACGGTCGGGAATCGCGATATGCTCTGCCCCATGCATGTGTTTTACGCCTTCGATACGGATCACGTCCGTTCCAGCGCCCCGGATACGGGCCCCCATCTGATTCAGATAGTTGGCCAGGTCGACGATTTCCGGTTCCTCCGCCGGATTTTCCAGCGTGGTGGTGCCTTCCGCCAGGCAGGCTGCCATCATGATATTTTCCGTCGCCCCCACACTGGGGAAGTCCAGATAAATATCCGCGCCCTTGAGCCCGTTGGGCGCATAGGCTTCCACAAAACCATGGTCCTGAGAAATTTTCGCTCCCAGCGCTTCAAAGCCCTTTAAATGCAGATCGATGGGCCGGCTGCCGATCGCGCAGCCGCCCGGCTGGGAAATACGGGCATGACCCATACGGGCCAGCAGCGGCCCCAGCACCACAAACGAAGCCCGCATGGTACGGACCAGTTCATACGGAGCTTCATAAGCCGATATCCGGGTCGTATCCAGGGTAAGTTCATGTTCCCTGCTGTCATCGATTTTGACGCCTAAATATCTCAATACGCCGCAAATGGTGCGTACGTCTTCCAGCTTGGGGATCTCGTCCAGGTGACTGGGCGTCTCTCCCAAAACAGATGCCGCAATAATAGGCAGCACCGCATTCTTCGCCCCGCTCGTCTTTACCGTGCCAACCAGGCGGTTGCCGCCTCTGACAATCAACTTATCCACAAGCTTACCCCCTACCGTTGTTTTTTAAAATCCGTTTGATGCCATACTTAATAAACACTGATTCCCTGAGTTTGAGACACGAATGAACCAGTGTTTCCCTTACAATTTAACTCTATCATTATAAGCGTCATTTAGCAAGAGGAAACGAAAAAATTTTAGGAGGCACTGATTAATCAGTGTTTCCTTTACATACGTTCCCCTGCGCCGCGGGCACAAAAAGAAAACGCCACGCCTGTAAGCGCAGCGCCCGTAATGAAATTATATATCCTACTACTTACTACTTGTCCAGGTTGCTGAGATTCTTTGCCACGGTTTCCTGCAGCTTCTTTTCCTTCAGCTTTAAAAGTTCGGCATGCTGTCTTTCCTGTTCCGCACGCTCTTCTTCCAGTTCCTTCATGCGCTTCGCCTTGGCAGCCCTGCGTTCCTCGCGAAGCTTTTCCAGTTCTTCCTCGCTGATCTGGTTCTTTTCGATCTCCTGCTTGCGCTCCATCTCCATCTCGGCGCGTTCCGCCGCGATGCGCCGCTTTTCTTCCTCGCGCTTATGGTCTATCTCCAGCTGCGCTTTTTGCTCAAAGGAAAGATCCACGGTACGGGCCGCGCGCTGCCGGTAGAACAGGTACACCACAACGACGGGCCAGAAAATAAAGGTTGCCGCTACCCAGAAGTTCTTGTTGGGAACTTCATGTTTTATTGCATCCTTATAAACATAATACGCTACTACGCAACGTATCGCGATCTGTGCCAAACGTATTAATAACTGCTCGTTCATGATGTTTAAATCCCTGTCCTTCGACGGTCTGCAAGTATATTGTAGTAGGTTTCTTTTTCTCTGATAAGCTTTTTCAGCTCAGCGATCTTATCCGGTTCAAACTCTTTCCTGAGCTGGGCCCTGAGGTCCGCAATCTCACTCTTGAGCTGCCCCATACGGTTGCCGGCTAAACTGCTCAAAGCATCTTTTGCCATTTCTCCTTAGCCTCCTAAAAACAGTGCGGCCTGGCCGCTGAATCTTCTCTTAAAGCCCCGCCCCTTTTACTATTCAGGCGCACTGGGGTCGGGAAGCGGCACCAGTTCCGCTGCCTGGCGTTTGCAGTCGTTGATGGCCATGGCGTTCAAAACGCACATATTGCCGCGCTTGAGAACCAGGTCCAGGCGCGTCAGCAGGCGCATGGTCCGCTGCAGCATAACCGCGAATTGGTAATCCTGCTTATCCGCAAGACTGAATTCGTTGTAATCCGGGGTTCTCTGCACCAACAGACCGATGCCCTCTATCTTGCTCCTGCATACTTCCCGCAGGCGTTCTACATCACTCCTGACGCTGTCAACGGTTTCGCCCAGACGGCGTATCCGGCCTACCGCGTCGGCAAGTTTCAGGCTGCGCCAGTCAATCTGGTCCTTCAGGGCGAACGCTTCATCCTTGGTGAGCTCAGTGATTGGTTTATCGCAAAGTTCAGCATACAAGGCATCCGTATCTACAACGACAGGCACGCCCAGTATTCCATTCAGAACCGCGCCTTCTTCTATCATGCCATTGTCGCTGTGGTGGGGCGCCGGAACCGTCCCCATCGTGTCAAGCACGCTGTCGCCTTCTTCGGTATCCGGGAACCCTTCGATGTGCAGTACCTGGTCTTTTTCCACTTTCTGCGTCATCGTCTTTCCATAAATGGCAAGACTTGTCAGCATACCTGTGCCAAGCACATCCCACTGCTGCTCGTGAAGTGCCTTTATAGCGGCTGTCATGTTGCGGATGTCGTCCATCTGCGGACGGCCGGCATGCACACTTTCCATACCCTTATAGCTGATGAGCCCGGGCGGATTCGTCATGCGGCTGAAAAGCTGGACCAAAGCGCCAAACTCGTCCCATATCTCCAGCTTGAATTTGCCGTAATCAATAACCGTTTCGAGAACCTGCTTATTAACGGTATAGTAACGGATTTTCTCGTCATTGTAACGTTCCAAACTGCTTCTGACAATCTGCGCGGAATTACTCAAAGCCGTATACAACTTAAAACCCGCAACGGCAAGTCCCGCAACGGCTATCACAGCCCCCGGATGCACTGCCACACTTACACCTCCAGTAAGTTTTCAGACCCCCGCCTGCAGTCATGAAAACACTTTTAAGGAAATACTGATCAAGGAAAATTCAGCAAACAATATTACAAATATTTTTATAAAATTATTACGATATTTTGATAAAAAAGAGGTTCGTCCGAATATGATTCCGGACGAATCCCTCCTTAAACCTTACTGACACAGACCAGCCTGTGGTCTGCCCGGCTCTGGTCAGCGGGATTCCGCCGCCAGCCTTACGGTCTTCAGACGCGCTTCCGAACGGCGCAGGCTTCCCATGACGCGGTCCATGTCAACCTCGTCATCCGGATTCGCCAGACGCTCACGGGCACGCAACGCCGAAGCTTCGGCGCGGTCAACGTCAATTTCATCGGCAGTCTCTGCTGCCTCCGTCATAACCACAACCTTGTTGTCCTTGACTTCCATAAAGCCGCCCTGCAGGCACAGGAAATGAGCTATGCCTTCAGCATCGCGGTACTTCAGCGGAGCTTCCTTGAGCGCGGCAATCAGCGGGGCGTGGCGCGGCAAAATGCCGATAACACCCCACAGGGTCACCGCCTCCACATAGGATACGGCATCCGACTTCAGTACATACTTGTCCGGAGCCAGAACCTCAAAACGCATTAAACTGGCCATAGGATCACTCCACTTCCATGCTCTTGGCCTTCGCGATGGCATCATCAATCGTGCCGACCATGTAGAACGCGCCTTCCGGCAGATCGTCATGCTTGCCTTCCAGGATTTCCTTGAAGCCGCGGATCGTTTCCTTCAGCGGAACATACTGGCCGGGCTGACCGGTAAACTGTTCAGCTACAAAGAAGCTCTGAGACAGGAAACGCTGGATCTTACGGGCACGGGCAACGGTAATCTTGTCATCCTCGCCCAGTTCTTCCATACCCAGAATCGCGATGATGTCCTGCAGTTCTTTATAACGCTGCAGAATAGCCTGTACGCCGCGGGCTACCTTGTAATGCTCCTCGCCCAGAACCTGCGGGCTCAGGATACGGCTGGTGGAATCCAGGGGATCCACGGCCGGATAAATGCCAAGCTCCGCGATCTGACGGGAAAGTACGGTGGTAGCATCCAGATGGGCGAAAGTTCCGGCAGGCGCCGGGTCAGTCAAGTCATCGGCAGGAACGTATACAGCCTGTACCGATGTGATGGAGCCGTGCTTGGTAGATGTGATCCGCTCCTGCAGAGCGCCGATGTCATTAGCCAGCGTAGGCTGATAACCTACGGCGGAAGGCATACGGCCCAGCAATGCGGATACTTCGGAACCAGCCTGGATGAAACGGAAAATGTTATCGATGAAGAGCAGTACGTCCTGACCGCCTACATCACGGAAATATTCTGCCATGGTCAGGCCGGACAGGCCTACGCGCATACGCGCTCCCGGCGGCTCGTTCATCTGACCGTAAACCAGTACGGTCTTGTCGATAACGCCGGACTCCTTCATTTCGCCCCAGAGGTCGTTGCCCTCACGGGTACGCTCGCCTACGCCGGCGAATACGGAATAACCGCCGTGCGCCGTGGCGACGTTGTGAATGAGTTCCATGATCAGTACCGTCTTGCCTACGCCGGCGCCGCCGAACAGGCCTACCTTGCCGCCCAGGGCATACGGCGCGATCAGGTCAACGACCTTGATGCCCGTTTCCAGGATCTGCTCGGATGTGGCCTGGCTTTCCAGGGCCGGGGCAGGACGGTGAATCGGCCAGTAGTCGGCCGCTTCCACTTTTGTATCGTCATGGTCCACGGTTTCGCCCAGTACGTTGAAAATACGGCCCAGGCAGCCGGGACCCACGGGAACCTTAATAGGCGCGCCCGTGTCGATTGCATCCATACCGCGCACAAGACCGTCCGTGGAGCTCATGGCTACGCAGCGGACAACATCTTCGCCGATATGCTGCATTACTTCGGCAGTCAGGTGAATCTTGATGTTTTCACCTACCGTGCCGTCAATATGAATAGCATTGTAGATCGCAGGGAGCTGTTTCGGCGGAAACTGAATGTCGATAACAGGACCCAGGACCGTTACAATTTTGCCAGTCGTCATCAATGCTTTCCTCCCTTAACTGTTCAGCGCTTCCGCACCGCCGACGATTTCGTTGATTTCGTTCGTGATGCCAGCCTGGCGGGCCTTGTTGTAAGACAGCTCCAGGTTACGGATGAGGTCCGACGCATTATCAGTAGCGCTGCTCATCGCGGTCATACGAGCGCCCAGCTCACTGGCGGCGCACTGCATAAGCGCGGCATAAATCTCCGTTTTAACATAGTATGGCAGCAACTGTTTGATCACGTCCACCGGGTTCGGCTCGAAAATAATTTCGTTAGCCGAGGCCTGAGCCCCTGATGCACTGCTGTCCTTGTCTTCCACCGCAGCCGGCGGAACAATGGGCAGAACATGCTTTGTCACCGGGGTAGACGCCAGCGCCGATTTAAACTCAGTGTAGATAAGTACGACCTCATCCACGGCACCGTTCAGGAAAATCTTGGTTGCCGCGCGGGCGATGTCGTTCGCGTTTTCATAACTGGGCTTATCGGAAAAGCCAAACAGCGCCTCGGAAATATCATATCCGCGACGGCTGAAAAATTCCTTGGCCTTACGCCCTACCGTAATCAACGTATAATCGTCGCTGTCCATCAATTCCATCTGGGCGTGTTTCAGCACATTGGAATTGTACGGACCAGCCAAGCCCTTATCGGAGCTTACTACAATGTAGCCGGTACGCTTAACAGGTCTCTGCTCCAGCAGCGGCATGCTCTTGGGATCGATGTGGCCCAGAACGTTGCGGTCTGTTACCGCGTCCTGCAGAAGCTGTTTGATCTTTTCGGCAAAGGGCCTGGTGGTAATGGCGCGTTCCTGCGCCTTACGCAGCCTGGCCGACGCTACCATCTTCATGGCTTTGGTTATCTGCCTGATATTGGTAACGGAGCGCATATGCCGATGTATTTCGCGTGGGTTTGGCATAAATCAATCACCTCGCTTCACTGGAAGCAAAGGTCTGCTTAAAGTTCTTGATCGCAGTCTTGAGAACCTCTTCATTTTCAGAGGTAATCTTCTTCTCCTTTTTAATGGATTCCGCAACCTCGGGGTTGTTGGAAGCCATGTATTGCAGGAGTTCAGATTCAAAACGGCCCACATCGGAAACCGGGATATCATCCACATATCCGTTGGTGGCCGCGTACAGGGAAATAACCTGTTTTTCAACAGGCATAGGCTCATACTGTCCCTGTTTCAGGATTTCCGTCATGCGCTGGCCGCGGTCCAGCTGCGCCTTGGTAGCCTTATCCAGATCGGAACCGAACTGCGCGAAAGCCGCCAGTTCGCGGAACTGGGCAAGGTCCAGACGAAGGGTGCCGGCCACGGATTTCATAGCCTTGATCTGGGCGCTGCCGCCTACACGGGATACGGACAGACCTACGTTGATAGCAGGGCGTATGCCGGAGTAGAACAGCTCGGATTCCAGATAGATCTGGCCGTCGGTAATGGAAATTACGTTCGTGGGAATGTAACCGCCAACGTCGCCGGCCTGGGTCTCAATAATAGGCAGAGCCGTGATGGAACCACCGCCGGCCGCTTCATTACGGCGCGCAGCGCGTTCCAGCAGACGGGAATGCAAGTAGAATACGTCGCCGGGGTACGCTTCACGTCCGGGAGGACGGCGCAGCAACAGCGACATGGCGCGGTACGCAACCGCGTGTTTGGACAGATCATCGTAAATGATCAGGACGTCCTTCTTCTGGTCCATGAAATACTCGGCGATGGTTACGCCGGCATAGGGAGCCAGGAACTGCATGGGCGCGGGATCGGCTGCCGTAGCGGCAACAATGATCGTATAGGCGTTAGCCCCGCGTTCTTCAAAAGTTTTTGCCAGACGGGCAACACGGCTCGCCTTCTGGCCAATCGCAACATAAATACAGATTACGCCGGTATCCTTCTGGTTCAGGATGGTATCAATCGCAATAGCGGACTTACCGGTACCGCGGTCGCCGATGATCAGCTCGCGCTGTCCGCGTCCGATCGGCACCAGGGCATCAATGGCCTTCAGGCCGGTCTGCAGCGGAACGTCTACCGATTTACGGTCGGCAATACCATAGGCCGGGGATTCAACACAGCGGGTCTCACCGGTGCGGATTTCGCCCTTGCCGTCGATGGCCTGGCCCAGTGCGTTAACGATGCGGCCCAGCATGGCCTCGCCTACCGGAACCTCCATGATGCGGCCGGTACGGCGCACTACGTCACCCTGCTTAATCATCTGGTCATTACCCATCAAAACGATGCCGACCTCATTCGGGCGCAGGTTCTGCACCATGCCGGTTACGCCGTGCGGTAATTCTACCAGTTCGGAAGCCATAGCGCCGCGCATGCCCGATACCGTAGCGATGCCGTCGCCTACCTTCTCAACAATACCGAATTCTTCCAGATCAACGTCGGCTTTATAGGCCTGAACCTTGGCTGCCAGGGCTTCAGCGATACCCTTGGGAGCGGAAAGGCTCTGCCCCACCATATCTACCTTGCCTAACTCGCCTTTAACACGCTCCAGCTGACGTTTGGTGCTGGCATCATAAATCTGGTCGCCGATCTGCAGAATGATGCCTCCGATAAGGG
Organism: Acidaminococcaceae bacterium; assembly: GCA_017405945.1. Lineage (GTDB taxonomy): Bacteria > Bacillota > Negativicutes > Acidaminococcales > Acidaminococcaceae > Succiniclasticum. The sequence goes on along the minus strand of JAFQZL010000055.1, from coordinate 167,080 downwards.
ACGGCTCCACTACAGTTTCAAGGGCAACCTTCTCAGCGCCGAGACGGGCGCCGATCAACTTGGCTACGGCCGCCGTTTCTTCCTCGTTCAGGGGCGAGGCTACCGTAGCTTTGATTACGGCGGCGCCGTCCTTGACGCAACGTTTAACGACTTCCGGATTCACCTGCAGACCCTGCAGGCTTTTATCTATGAAAGAAAGCTTTTCATCCTTCATATTGTTATCCATCACCTCCATATCTCCCGCTTTCAGGCGGCGAGATTGCTTGCGGCGGAAACCGCAAGGCTTCAGCCGGCTGCTTAGCCGGAAATACAGTCTCTAAAAAGAAACTAGATTACTTGTTCAGAACCTTGTCCGCTGTCTTGGCAATCAGTGCCTGATCTTCAGCGCCGGTAAGCTTTTCGGAAACGACCTTGCCGGCGATTTCCGTGGCGAGGGAGATTACCTCGGTACGGACATCCAGCATAGCCTGCTGTTTCTCCTGCTCAATATGCTCACGGGCGGTAGCCATGAGCTGTTCTTTCTCTTCCTGAGCCTGAGACATAAAGTCATCATGAAGCTTCTGACCAATCTTATTGGCCTTATCAACAATCGCAGTCGCTTCCGCACGGGCGTCAGCCAGCTGCTGCGCATACTGCTTCTTCAGTTCCTCGGCCTCAAGGCGGGTCTGCTCCGCAGAGTCAAGATTATTGATGATACGGTTACGGCGATCATCCATGACCTTCAATAACGGCTTATAGCAGAACTTAGCCAGAATAGCTAACAGGATTATGAAGTTTAGGACCTGCGCAATAATGGTTGCATCAATATTTACCAACTTCCCACACTTCCTTTTCTATAAAATACTTCTGTTCGGGTGTATCGGGATTCCTGACTATCAGCCTACAAACGGGTTGGCGAATACAAGAACGATAGCGATAACGATAGCGATAATCGGCATGGATTCGATCAGGCCTACAGAGATGAACATGGTAACCTGAAAGTTGGATGCCTGCTCGGGCTGACGGGCCATGCACTCAATCGTCGTGCTGGTAACACGGCTGTTGCCCAGCGCCGCGCCAATGGCCGCGCAAGAACCAATCAAACCTGCAGCAATTACTGAAGCTACTACCATAAGAGCATTTTCCATTTGTAAAATCTTCCTTTCTCTTAAATAAAAATAATAAAATTTAAACCGGCCCACCACTGCCAGCATCAACCATGAACTGCCTTAAATACAGGTGCTAAGGCAACAATGGTCAGCATCGTGAAGATAAAGGCCTGTAAAAAACCGATAATAAGGCTGAAACCGATCCAGATGTCGGGAACCAGCCACGGGGTCAGCCTGTTCAGGATGACCAGCAGAATTTCGCCGGCCAGGATGTTACCGAACAGACGGGCTGCCATGGTAATGGGGCGGGCGATATCTTCCAAAAGATTAAGCGGGAGCATGAACGGCGTCGGCGAGATAAGATGCTTGAAATATCCCAGACCGTGACGGGCAACACCGATTATATATACCAGAACGGCAACCATAACCGACAGCCCCAGCGCCACATTAATGTCGTTGGTGGGTGAGGTAAAATGTACGCCAACGGCAGGCAGCATACCCAGTTCATTGCCTACGAAGATGTAGAGGAACAAGGTGATGATGAACGGGGTCATCAGGCGGCGTCCTTCAACGCCCATGTTCTTTTCCATCAGGTCTCCCAGCCAGTCGATGAACATCTCCACCACATTCTGCACCCCCGAGGGAATGAGCTTACGCTGGCTCGTAGCCGCCGCTACAATAAGGATAACAACAACCATCGTAATCCAGGACATATACAGCGTCTGCATATGAACTGTGGTACCTAAGAAATCAATCTTCTGGGGTAAATAATGAATAATCTCTGGACCCATATTATTCTCCTTTCCTCACGGCCCTCAGCTTACCTTCTTCTGCTCCTTCCGGCCCGTGAAAATTAACAAATTTACTACCAGCGCGAGATGCATCAGCGTAAAAACGATGAGCATCCAAACGATACCGGCATTATACCTGATAGCCAGGTACAGCATAACAAGCGCCAGAGCAAGGCGTTTCACAAAATTCATAAACACCCGGAACCTGAGTTCCCCCTCTGACATCCTGTTGAAGCCCTTTAAAATGCTTATCACAAGCAGCAGTGTGTCCAGCAGGCTCCAGACAATACCGCAGCCGACCCCTGTCAGCGCAGATTTCAACAGCAGGGCGACACCCACAATCACCGCCGCCGCTGCATAAACCTGGCGCTTATAAAGTCCGGCCAGCGCCACGACGATCTCGCGTTTGTCCATTCCCTGAAAGCTGAACATGTTGCTCCTTGTGCGCGGGAGCATACCCCTATGACGGTTATATATCATTCAAACACAATCGCGTCCCCGGGGCATACTTCAACCCAAAATACAACCTATAAATCAACTGTATTTTACAATAAAATCGGCATTTTGCCAACACCTTTTTGAAAAATGTGTAAATTTTTTACCTTGACCGGAAAAACTTGCGCAACGGTTTTCACAAGCCGTTCTCTTCTTAGTTATGACAGGTCATAAAAAGGCGGCGGTCACCGTATCACGCATTAATCAGCGTTTCCTTAAATCAGCACCCTTTAAATTCCTCCGGGGGCGCCACAGGATAGCCTTTCGCCGACAGGACAGCCCGCACGATCCGTTCACAGGCATGGCCGTCCCCGTAGGGGTTCACCGCTTCCGCCATGGAACGGTAATAGGCCGCATCTTCCAGCAGCCGGCAGGTTTCTTCCTTCACCACGTCATACCCGGTGCCCGTCAGACGGACCGTACCCGCCGTCACCGCTTCCGGACGCTCCGTGGTATCCCGCAGCACCAGCACGGGTTTGCCTAACGCCGGCGCCTCTTCCTGGATGCCGCCGCTGTCCGTGAGGACGATATCCGCATGGTTCATCAGGTTGGCAAAAGGTTCGTAGTCCATGGGTTCCGTCAGGTACACCCTGTCGGTACCCGCCAGTTCCGCCTGCACCACTTCCCGCACTTTGGGATTTTTATGAACGGGGAAGATGGCCGCCGCGTCCGGATGCAGTTCCAGTGTTGTTTTCAGCGCCCGGTACACCTGCCGCATGGGTTCCCCCAGGTTCTCCCGCCGGTGGGTAGTCATGAGGATCAGGCGTTTGCCGCTGGCCAGCGCCTGCATAATAACCGGATCGTCGAACACAAAATCCTTCTGCACCGTGGTATTCAGCGCGTCAATGACCGTATTTCCCGTTACAAAAATATGGTTCTCCGGCACATTTTCCCTTAACAGGTTCTCCCGGCTTACCGCCGTGGGCGCGAAATGGAAATCCGCCAGGGAACCGGTCAGTTTCCGGTTCATCTCTTCCGGATAGGGAGAAAACTTGTTGCCGGTACGCAGGCCTGCCTCCACATGCCCCAGTTCAATCTGGGCGTAATAGGCCGCCAGGGAACCCGCAAAGGTCGTAGTGGTATCGCCGTGAACCAGAATCAGGTCCGGCTGCGCTTTGGCAATGACCTCTTTCAGCCCCAGCAGCGCCTTCACCGTAATATCGTACAGGGTCTGCCCGCTGGTCATGATGTTCAGATCGTAATCAGGCTCTACCGCAAACAGGCGCAGCACCTGGTCCAGCATCTCCCGGTGCTGGGCTGTGACCGCCACAACGGGTTCGATATAATCCGTATATTTCCGCATCTCCAGCACCAGCGGACACATTTTGATGGCTTCCGGCCGGGTGCCGAATACTGTCATGATTCTCAGTCTCTTCAAAGCCGTGCTTCCTCCCCCACGTTTCGTTTCACAGGTCCTGCCTGCTTCCGGTCCGCGTATTATTTGTTCGCTTATTGCATACTATTAAAATATAACATTTCCCCTCAGGGGTTCCGCAAAATCCCTATCTTCTTCGCGCCCAAAGCCACCGCGATCACAATCACAACGATCACCGCAGCCGCAACATACACATTGGCCATGGCCAGCACAAAGGCCCCCAGGCTCAGGATGATGCTGATAGCATACATCAGCAACACCGCCTGTTTCTGGGTCAGTCCCAGCGCCAGCAGCCGGTGGTGCAGATGCCCCTTGTCCGGCTGGAAGATCGGCTTGCCGTTGCTGTAACGGCGCAAAATGGCAAAGGCCGTGTCCATAATCGGCAGTCCCAGGGCAACAGCCGGCACGATCAGCGCGATGGTAGCCGCAGTCTTCACCGCGCCTAAAATCGCGATCGCCGCCAGCATATAGCCGATGAACATGCTGCCCGTATCCCCCATAAAGATGGTGGCCGGATTAAAATTGTAATGGATAAAACCAAAAATACCCCCGGCCAGCGCCGCCGTCAGAGTCGCCACGGGGTAATATCCCTGATGCACCGCCACCAGGATGATGGTAATGGAAGCGATGCCGGACACGCCGGCAGCCAGTCCGTCCAGCCCGTCGATCAGGTTGACCACGTTAATAAAGCTGATGACCCAGAAAATCGTAAAGGGTACCGACAGATATTCCAGATAGAAGTAACCGCCCAGGGGATTGTTCAGCCACTCGATCCTGATATCAAAGGCCACCAGGATACAGGCAGCCAGAATCTGTCCCAGCAGCTTCACTTTGGCAGGCAGGGAATACTTGTCGTCCAGAATGCCCACGATTACAATCCAGGCGCCGCCCAGCAGGATTCCCATCAGATCCCGTGTAATGGGCAGACTGCAGACAACTGCAAGGACACAGGCCAGAAAAATGGCCAGCCCCCCCAGCCTGGGCATGATATGGGTATGCACTTTTCTTTTATCCGGTTTATCCACTGCCCCGATGGCAAAAGCCAGCTTTTTAACATAGGGTGTCAACAGAAAACTGGCCAGCAGGGCAATGACAAAAGCTAAAATATACAAACAACAGACCTCTTCCTATTTTTGTTCCGCGTCCAGCACTTCCACCCGGATCCCGGAACCTGCCAGCATCTCCTCCGCCAGCTTGTCGGGGTAAGGATCTTTAAACACGATCCGTTCAATGCCCGCGTTGATCAGAATCTTCGTACATACGACACAGGGCTGGTTCGTGCAGTACAGGGTACCGCCTTCTACCGAAACGCCATGGACCGCAGCCTGCACTACCGCGTTCTGCTCCGCATGGATCCCCCGGCACAGTTCATGGTTCTTGCCCGAAGGCACATGCAGCTGCTCCCGCAGGCACCCCACTTCCCCGCAGTGGGGCATTCCCTTGGGAGTGCCATTGTAACCGGTAGCGAGAATCTGTTTGTTTTTCACGATGACCGCGCCTACGCTGCGGCGCAGGCAGGTGGAACGTTTGCTGACCACCTGGGCGATCTCCATAAAATAATGGTCCCAGTCCGGCCTTACTTCACTATTGTTGCTCATTATAATCCTCTTAATTCTCCGCCTGTGAGACAACTGCGCAAAACGCGACGCCAGCCGGCCTTAAAATTCCCGCAAAACCACGCCGGCCAAAGAATCCGTTTGCCGTCCCCACAGGCCGGTATCTGTTTACAGCGTGCCGAATACCCGGTCGCCCGCATCTCCCAGACCGGGAAGGATATAGGCTTTTTCATTCAGCTCACGGTCGATGGCGGCCGTGTAGATTTCCACGTCCGGATGCGCTTCGTTGATGACTTTGATGCCTTCCGGCGCCGCTACCAGCACCATGAGGCAGATATTATGCAGGCCTTTTTCCTTTAACATGGTAATTGCCGCCGCCGCGGAACCGCCGGTGGCCAGCATGGGGTCCACCACTATGCATTTCGCGTCCAACTGCTTGGGCAGGCCGCAGTAATATTCCACCGGCTTATGGGTTTCCGGATCGCGGTACAGGCCGATATGCCCTACATGGGCATGGGGGATCATGGCCAGCACGCCGTTCAGGAGCCCCAGCCCCGCGCGCAGGATCGGAATCACGGTCACTTCCCCTTTCAGGCGGGTTCCCGTCATCTTTTCCAGCGGCGTCTCGATTTCAAAGGGTTCCGTTTCCCAGTTCTTAGTCACATCGTAAGTCATCAGGGAGGCAATTTCGCCCAGCAGTTCACGGAAATTCTTGCTGTTACAGGTCTTGTCCCGCATCATGGTCAGTTTATGGGCAATCAGCGGATGATCTACTACATGTACGTTCATGGGTAAGGCTCCTTTCATGTAATTAATATATGTTAAAAATACTTTGCTCTCTCTCCCCCGATCAGGGGCGGACGTGTCCGGGCCGCCGTCAGTACTGCTTCCCCGACAGTTTTCACCTGCAGACGTACCGGCACCGCCACCCGTTTCAGATGCATGCCGATCAGCGTCTGTCCGATATCCATGCCTAAATCCGCCGTCACTGTTTCCACCACCACCGGATGATCAAACAGTTCATACGCCCGGCTGGCCGCGCTGCCGCCGGCTTCCGGCACGGGATGCACCGTGACCTGGGTTAGGCCGAAAGCATCCATCGCCACCTCTTCCACCACCAGCGCCCGGTTCAGGTGTTCACAGCACTGGACCGCCAGATACAGCCCGTGGGTACGGGTCACAGCCAGCAGAGCCTTAATAATGGCTTCCGCCGTTTCCGGCGAACGGGCTGTACCGATTTTAGACCCCAGCACCTCACTGGTACTGCAGCCCAGGACAAAGATCCGTCCCGGTTTCGGCTGCGCCGCCGTGATCAGTTCTTCCGCAGCCGCAGTAACCGCGGCCGCAACCTGTGCTAACTCCATCATTTATTCCTCAACCGCCATAATCTTGTTCACCCGGCGTTCATGGCGCCCGCCGGCAAATTCCGTATCCAGCCAGGCATCCAGGATGGATAGGGCCAGTCCGGGGCCCAGCACCCGTTCGCCCAGGCAGATGACATTGGCATTATTATGCTCCCGGCTCATGGTGGCGGAAAATACATCGCCGCACAGAGCCGCGCGGATTCCTTTGACTTTATTGGCCGCCATGGACATGCCGATGCCGGTGCCGCAGACCAGGATCCCCCGCTCCGCATTGCCGTCCGTAATCTCCCGGCAGACTTTTACCGCAATGTCCGGATAATCGCAGGACTCCTCCGTATAGGTCCCCGCGTCCGACACCTCAATGCCCCGTTCCGCCAGATGCTGTTTCAGCACTTCTTTCAGGTGGATTCCTCCGTGATCACTGCCGATTACCAGTTTCATGTCCCGCGCCTCCCATGGATTTACTTGCGATGGCATCCCCAGATAGTGTGTTATTCCGCAGGCAGTTCCGTATTCATTGCCTGCCGGTTTATGACTTGCTTATTCAATCTATTTTATCACAAAAACAGGTACTGTACCACTTATTGTTTATGAGAACAGAAATTCCGGAAAACCGCTGCCGCTTTTTACGGTAATGCTGCCTTCCTCCGCCTGCAGGATCTGGTAACCCGCCGCTTTGCGCAGCCGGTTCATCACCGCCAGGCCCAGGCCCTTTTCATCCACGCCCATGGCGATGATCAGTTCCGGCGACACCCTGTCAAAGTCACGCAATAATTCATACAGGTGTTCCGCCAGGTCCGCTTTTCCCTGCCCCCAGGAAAAAATCTCCGCGGTATGGCCCCGGCGCAGGCTTTCCTCCAGCCGTCCTTTCACCGTGTCGTCACACAGGACCCCGACATGCAGCCCCTGTTTCTGCGCCCGCAGGACCGCCTCCGTCAGCCGCTGCGCCGCCAGTGTCCCTTCATACAGGTACATGGGCGCCTTGGGGGCATAATGCCGGTATTTCATCCCCGGTGCTTTGGGACGCAGGGCCGGATCCCCGTTCAGAGCGGGATCGATTTCCACCGCCCCCAGCCTCTCTTCCAGCATTTCCCGGGTAATACCGCCGGGACGCAGAATCGTAGGCACGGGAGATGTTGTGTCTACAACCGTGGATTCCACTCCGATGCCGCAACTGCCGCCGTCCAGAATCCCTGCCACCTTGCCTGTCATATCGTCCGCCACGTCCTGTGCGTTGGTGGGGCTGGGCTTACCCGACACATTGGCGCTGGGCGCCGCGATAGGACAGCCTGCCGCCCGGATGAGAGCCGCCGCCACCGGATGGGACGGCATCCGGACCGCCACCGTATCCAGCCCGGCCGTCACAATGTCCGGTACCAGTTCAGAGCGGGGCACCACAATAGTCAGCGGTCCCGGCCAGAACGTATCCATCAGGGCCCGGGCATTCGCGTTCAGACCGCTTGTCAACGGATATATCTGTTCTGTATCCGCAATATGCAGGATCAGCGGATTGTCCGCCGGACGGCCCTTTGCCGCAAATATTTTTGCCACCGCCGTTCCGTTTAAGCCGTCCGCTCCCAGCCCGTACACCGTTTCCGTAGGGAAAGCCACTACCTCTCCCGCCGCGATCAGGCCGGCCGCTTCCGCAATGGCCGCTTCCGGATTCTTTTTTACTTCCCAGAACTTTGTTTCCATGACTCTATTCCCCTGCGCATTCCAATTTATCAAAAAAGTTTTTTCACCCATTCCGCTTTGGGACTGCCCGGCCTAGCGGCAAAGACCATCCGGTCAATGCCGGCATAATCGTTCACCACCGCCGTCACCGCAAATCCCTGTCCACGGCACAGGGCAGCTACGGCTTTCCCCTGACCGATGCCCACTTCAAAGGCAGCCAGTCCGTCCGGTTTCACGTGCTGCGGCAGGCCTGCCGCAATCTTACGGTAGGCATTCAACCCGTCTTCTCCTCCATCCAGTGCCAGCCGCGGTTCTTTCTGCACATCCCGGGCCAGGGTACCGATGACCTGCGCCGGAATGTAAGGCGGATTGGATACCACAATGTCAAACTGCGCTTTCGCCGACACCCGGGACCAGATATCCGACTGCAGGAACCAGGCGCGGTCTGCCACATCCAGCAGCGCCGCGTTTTCTTTCGCCACGGCCAGGGCCTCCGGCGAAATATCCACCGCCAGCCCCCGGCTTTCCGGCAGTAATTTTAATAAGGAAAGAAGAATCGCCCCGCTGCCGGTTCCCATATCCAGAATATCGGGGCCTTTGCCGGCCGTTTTTGCCTGCACGGCTGCAGCATCTGCCATGCCGGCCCGTTCCGCAGCCTGCACGGCTACCGCTTCCCGGTCCGCCACTTCCTGCTGCCAGACAGCCGCCTTTTCCGGATCCGTTTCGTCCCGCAGCTTTTCCGAGGAAACCGCTTTTGCTTTTTCCGCGGCGGCTTTCGCCTCGTCCGCCTTTTTCCGCCAGAACGCTTCCTTTTCCAGCTGGGTCAGACTCTTTCCCGTGCAGCACTGCACCAGCTTTTCCACCAGCAGTTCCGTTTCCGGACGGGGAATCAGCACGGCGGGCGTAACGCTAAACTCCCACTGCAAAAATGTTTTTTTCCCGATAATATAAGCCAGCGGTTCCCAGGCAGCCCTGCGCAGCACGAATTCCCTGTATTTTTTCAGTTCTTCCGGCTGCAGTTCCTGCTGCAGGCGCATGAACAGGTCGATCCGGCGGCAGCCCAACACGTCACAAAGCAGTACCTCCGCGTCCAGGCGTGGATTTTCCAAACCCTTTCCGGAAAAGTACTGCTGTGTCCATTGCAATATTTTATTTACAGTCCAAACGGCCTGTTCTGTCATTGTTTTCTTCCATTCTGCCCGCAGGATGCTGCTATGACTTGCTTCGCCCTGCGTTTCATCCGGCAATCATTTTACCTGCTGTAATTTTTCTGCCTGGCTCGCCGTAGCCAGCGCGTCCAGCAGCTCAGACAGATCCCCGTTCACGATGGTGTCCAGCTTGTGCAGCGTCAGGCCGATCCGGTGATCGGTGACCCTGCCCTGGGGATAATTATAGGTACGGATCCGCTCGCTGCGGTCCCCGGTTCCCACCTGGCTCTTCCGCTCCGCCGCTTCCGACTGTTGCTGCTCCTGCTGTTTCATCTCCAGGATACGGGAGCGCAGCACCCGCAGGCATTTTTCACGGTTCTTCAGCTGGGACTTTTCGTCCTGGCACTGGGCCACGATGCCCGTGGGGATATGGGTCATGCGCACCGCGGACTCCGTCTTGTTGACATACTGCCCGCCGGCGCCCCCGGCCCGGTAGGTATCGATCCGGATATCCTCCATGCGGATATCCACGTCCACCTCTTCCGCCACCGGCAGCACCGCCACCGTACAGGTAGAAGTATGAATCCGCCCCTGGGATTCCGTCTCCGGTACCCGCTGCACCCGGTGCACGCCGCTTTCAAATTTCATGCGGCCATAAGCCCCGGCGCCGGAAATCTGGGCTACCACTTCCTTGAAGCCGCCCAGCTCCGTAGGGTTGGCGTCCATCAGTTCTACAGACCAGCCCATGGTATCCGCATATCGGGTGTACATGCGGAACAAAACTTCCGCAAATAAGGCAGCCTCTTCCCCGCCTGCACCGGCACGGATCTCCAGGATGATATCCTTGTCATCGTTGGGGTCCCCGGGCAACAGCATCAGGGTCAGCTTCTTCTCATACTCTTCCAGCACAGGCTTTAACGATTCCGCTTCTTCCCGGGCCATCTCCGCCAGTTCCGGATCGCTGTTCTCTTCCGCCACGGCCATATCGTCATCGTACAGGGCTTTCTGTTCCTTGTACTCCCGGTACACGGTTACGATTTCCTGCAGTTTGGCGTGGGCCTTCGCGTATTTCTGATACTCCTTCGGGTCGGAAACCACCTCCGGATCGGACAGCTTCGCCTCCAGATCCAGATACTTTTCTTCTACCCCGTGTAATTTCTCTAACATGTCTTTTCCTCACAGGAGACCGGCACCGAAACCGTCTCCGCCACAGCCGGCGCCTGCAGCGCAATCGCGTCCGGCACCCGCATCTCCACTTTCTGCAGCTCTTCCTCCGGCAGCACCGCTTTTACGGAAGCGATGGCCACCTCGATCATCTCGTCATCCGGTTCCCGGGTGGTAAGCTTCTGCAGCAGAAGCCCCGGCAGGATCAGCCGGTGCACCCAGGGTTTGTCGTTATTCTTCCCCGCAAAGCGGATCAGTTCATAACTGAGGCCCGCCACCACCGGCATCAGCACGATCCGGGACAGGATCCGTTCCAGCAGGCCGGGCCAGCCCAGAAAGGCAAAAATAAAGATGCTGATGAGCATGACGATCATCAGGAAGTTAGTGCCGCAACGGGGATGCAGCCGGGGAAAAGTCCGCACGTTTTCCACCGTCAGGGGCATGCCCGCCTCATAGGTGAAAATCGTCTTGTGCTCCGCCCCGTGGTATTTAAACACCCGCTGGATATCTTCCATGGAAGATATGGCGGCGATATAAACCAGAAAGATGCCCATGCGCAGGAAGCCTTCCGCCAGGTTCAGGGTCAGGCTGCTTTGGGTCCACTGCTGCAGGAAGCGCATGGACCAGGTGGGAACGGCAATAAAAAGACCGACAGCCAGGGCCACGGATGTCACCATGGTCAGGACCATCTCTTTATCATCCATCTGCTCGTCTTCCTCGCCGGACACCTGGGCGGAATAGCTGAGGGCCTTCATGCCCATGACCAGCGATTCCACCAGGGCCACCACGCCCCGGAGCAGCGGCTTTTTTAAAATCGGGTACCGGTCTGCGATACTGTTGACCGGTTTCACGTCCACGTCAATGGTACCGTCCGCCTTGCGGACTGCCACCGCCACATCTTTGGGGCCGCGCATCATCACGCCTTCGATGACCGCCTGCCCGCCAATACTCAGTTTAGCCATAGTTTACACTTTTGTCAAAAAAGGTCTGAATACAACTACAGCAGAGCCGAAGCTCTGCTGTGTGAGTTGCTTTTATTTGCTTTCTACATTGTAACGCTTGTTGAACTTTTCGATACGGCCGCGGGCGGCTACGCTGCGCTGCTGGCCGGTATAGAACGGATGGCATTTGCTGCATACGTCCACGCGCAGCTCCGGTTTGGTGGAGCCGGTGATGAAGGTGTTGCCGCAGCCACAGGTTACTTTGCAGTCAGTATAAAATTTCGGATGGATTTTTTCTTTCATTTCTATGCACCTCTTTTTTTATTTGCATTAATATTTCCCGACATTAACGCTTCACTATAATATCACACTCTTTTGCAGAGCGCAAGTGGCAGTTTTGAAAAATTTTAGTACAAATATAAGTGATGCAGGGAGGGAAAGACATAAGCAAAACTTCGAGCGGGTTGCGTCATTCCATGCGATGAAATTCGACGTCGTGGCGAGGCTGTTTGAGGGACGGAGTCCCGAGTTCCGAAGCCACAGGCGAATAAATCCATGGAATAGCAAACCGTGAGCGTTTTGCGATGTCTTTTTCTGCCTGCCTCACTCAGTCGTACTGACTTCAACTTCCTTTTCTGCAGCAGCATTTTCTGCGACTTCCTGCTCAGCAGCTTTTTCCTCTGCTTTTTTCGCCGCTCGTTTCTTTGCCTTGGCCGGTTTGGTGTTGTACTGCTGCATCACCTTATCCAGGTCGCCGTCTTCTTTCAGCCACAGCTCCAAAGCGTCCGCCATTTTTTTCACCGCTTCTTCAATCAGCTGCCTGTCATCCCCGGCAAAACGCTGCAACACGTGGCTGATCACCGCCTGCTGCTCGTGGACCGGATGGCCGATGCCCAGCCGGAAACGGGGAAAGGCGTCCGTCCCCAGGTTGCTGATAATGGATTTGATCCCGTTATGCCCGCCGCTGGAACCGTTCTTCCGGATCCGGATGGTTCCCAGGGGCAGGTCCATATCGTCATGGACCACCGCCACATCCTCCGGGGCGATATTAAAGAAGTGGGCCCAGGGGCCCACAGCATTGCCGCTCAAGTTCATATAGGTTGTCGGCTTCAGCAGAAACACTTTTTCCAGCGCCCGGTACTCCACATACATGGCGTTCCGGTCTGTCCGCCAGCATCCTTCCAGATTCCAGCGCCGGGCCAGTTCGTCCGCTACCATAAAACCGATATTATGCCGGGTCTTATCGTATTCTTTTCCTATATTTCCCAGTCCTGCTATGATTTTCATCTGTTTATCCCTCAAACTTTATATCTTATCCCGCGCTGTAGTTCCGCGTTACTGTCCGGGCCGCTTCTCTGCCTGAACATATTCTTCCAGCGATACCAAATGATACCCTTTTTCCCGCAGGCTGTCAATGAGAAGCCCGGCCGCGTCCACCGTCGGCTGGCGGGATGCTTTGTAAAAAGGGCTGTCCCCGTCATGCAGCAGGACGATGGCTCCGTTTTCCGCCTTCTCCAACACCCGGTCACGGATTTCCTGTCTGCCGATCCCCGTCCAGTCCCGGGGGATCACCGACCAGTTCACCACCGTCAGTTTTTGCGCGGCAGCCACTTCCATCACGGAAAAATCCCGGAAACCATGGGGCGGCCGCCAGTACACCGGTTCTTTGCCGGTAATTTCATACAGCACTTTTTTCCCAAGCGCCAGATCTTTCTGTCTTTCTTCTTCCGTCAGTTTCAGGAAGTCCCGGTGCCGGAAGGCATGCAGCCCCACCGTATGCCCTTCGGCCAGAGCGCGTTTCACCAGCTCCGGATGCCGCTGCGCCTGTTCCGCCACCAGAAAGAACGTGGCATGCGCCTTCTTCTCTTTCAGTACATCCAGGAGGCGGTCCGTAAAAGGCGGGTAGGGCCCGTCGTCAAAGGTCAGGGCCATATATCCGGCTGCCGCCGGAACCGGAGAAGCAGTCTTCCCGCTTACCTGAGCAGGCTTTTGCACTGCGCTCCCCGGCAACGGAGCCGCAGGCTTCACGTTTCCCGGAACAGGCTTCACGCCGCCCGGCAGATCCTGCAGGCGGTTCACGGTGACCCCATAACTGTTTCCCCAGGGGTACACGGCCGCCGCCAGCGCGCCGGAACCTGCCAGCAGGCAGACTGCAGAAACAACTACAGCCAGCTTCCGGGACACGTTTCCCCGGCGACCGGCCCAGAGGAAAACCAGGGCCGCCAGATAAAAGGCCCCCATGATACATAACACTCGCATAAAAACTACCCTTTAAAGAGGAACACCGTCACTGCATCTGCACGGAAACAAATGCGCAGACGCATGCACCACGGTTTCCTTAATCAGAATCCCTTACTTACCAAAAATAAAAGAAAGGCTCCGCATACCGTGACACGGAGCCTGATAAAATCCTCTTATACCTCTTCAAACAGCTGGCTTACAGACCAGTCGTTAAAAATGCGCAGCATGGTCTCTGCCAGGATCGGGGCAATAGACAGCACCTTGATCTTGGGGTGTTTTTTCTCCGGAGCCAGCGGAATGGTATTGGTCACAACCAGTTCCGTAATCTCCGAAGCAGCAATGCGGCTTATGGCCGGAGCTGTCAGGATAGGATGGGTGCAGCAGGCATAGACTTCCCTGGCCCCAAACTTCTTCAGCGCCTTGGCGCCCTCGGTCAGGGAGCCTGCCGTATCCACCATATCGTCCACCATGATGGCCGTCTTGCCTTCCACGCTGCCGATGAGGTTCATGACTTCCGCCACACCTGGCTCCGGACGGCGTTTATCAATAATGGCCAGGCCGCAGTTCAGGCGTTCCGCGAAGACACGGGCACGGCTTACGCCACCCAGGTCAGGGGAAACTACGATCATGTCCTTCAGGTTTTTCTGTTTAATGTAATCAGCCAGTACGGGAGCTGCCGGCATATGGTCCAGCGGGATATTGAAGAAGCCCTGGATCTGGGCCGCATGCAGGTCGATGGTCACCACGCGGGTAATACCCGCGCACTGCAGGATATCCGCCATCAGCTTGGCCGTAATGGGCTCGCGGCCCCGGGCCTTGCGGTCCTGGCGGGCATACCCGTAGAAGGGAATCACCGCGATGATATGATTGGCGGAAGCCCGTTTGAAGGCGTCTGCCATAATCAGCAGTTCCATTACATTGTCATTGACAATAGGTCCGCATGTGGGCTGGACAATAAACACATCTTTGCCGCGAACGCTTTCATTGATCATTGCCTGCACTTCACCGTTGTTAAACCGGTTGATGACCGCGTCACCCAGCGTAGTACCCAGATACGCCGCGATCTCCCGTGCCAGGTCCGGATTTGCGTTACCCGTAAAAATCCTGAATTTGTCTTCATTTGCCAACATTTGGACTTCCTCCCCGTCTCCCATGGATTCCTGAAATGACTTGCCGCAAATTACTGATTTTTAAAAATCCCTATTTAGTATATACCAAATCCCCTGTTTCCCACAAGTATTTTTATTGAGGAAAAAACAGGTTAATCGGGTTTTTACTTCTTATGGATAAGTTCGCGCTTCCCGGTTACTTCACTTCACAGTCATGTATATGGGTAAATTCGCAGCGGCATCCGTCCGCCACTTTCACGTTTTCCATGCGCACGCAGGGCCCGATCTCACAGTCTTCCCCGATCACGGTTTCCCCCTGCAGCCAGGTATACGGGTAAATGGTGGTATCCGGCGCGATCTTTACGCTCTTTTCAACAAAGGTGGAAGCCGGGTCCATAACCGTTACGCCCTCGTCCATGAGTTTTTCCAGAATGCGGCGGCGCATGACGCCCTCCGCCTCGGCCAGCTGGCGGCGGCTGTTGACACCCATGATCATCTCGCTGTCGGCGGTGACCATGCCGCCCACCTTTTTGCCCATGGCCCGCAGTTTGGCCAGCACGTCCGTCAGGTAATACTCACCCTGGGCGTTATTATTGCCCAGCGTCCGCAGCACTTCGAACAGCAGCGGCGCTTCCACACAATAGTTTCCGGTATTGATTTCCTTAATCTGCTTCTGTTCCTCGGAAGCATCTTTCTGTTCCACAATGCCGGCCACGTCCCCGTTGGCGTCCCGCAGGATACGGCCGTACCCGAAGGGGTCTTCCATCATGGCGGACATTACGGTGGCCGCCGCGCCGGACTTCACATGCTCCGCGTAGAACTTCTTCAGCTCTTCCGCCTCCAGTAACGGTGTGTCGCCGCACAGGATCATAACCGTGCCGCTAAAATCCTTCAGGGTCTCCGCCGCCTGCAACACCGCATGGCCGGTTCCCAGCTGTTCCGCCTGCAGGGCGATCCGGGCCCGGCTGCCTACCAGTTCCCGCACCAGTTCGGCGCCGTGGCCGATCACGACCACGTTGTCACGGCAGCCTGCCGCTTCCGCCGCGTCCATCACATGCTCCAGCATGGGATGCCCGCCTACTTTATGCAATACCTTGGGCAGTTTGGATTTCATCCGCGTGCCTTTGCCTGCCGCCAGAATTACAGCCGTTAAGTTTGCCATCGTTATTCTCTCCTTTAGTCTGTATCCTTACAAAAGTATCCTGCCGTTTGTTTCCCTGGCTGTTTGTTGCACCAGCCGTTTGTTTCCCTGGCTGTTTGTTGCACCAGCCGTTTGTTTCCTTTGCAGTTTGTTCATCCGCCATCTGTTTCATAAGCTGTTTGTTTCATTATATTACTATACTATCCGATTTACAAATACTTTTCCGCTTCCGCCCATTCCTCCGCTTTATCCAGATCCGTGCCGATACAGGCGTAATCCGTAATGACGGCCCTGCCCCGGTAACCGAACAGTTCCGATACCTTTTTCTCCACGTCCGCAAGGGACAACCGGTGCAAAAGCATCTTCAGAATAAAGAACGGCCCCAGCCAGGCTGCCAGTTTCACAGGATTTTTGCGAAGGGCAAAAACCTCTTTCATCTTTTCGATACAGCCCGGAAATAAATTTACGGAAACCAGCGACACGTTGCCGCCGGTGAAATCGCCTTCTTTTAAATGAAAGAACGTGCGACGCAACGAAGGGAACTCCCGCAGACAGGCCTCTTTCCGCACGATGGCGTAGACCCCGTCCGCAGCCGCCTCTTCCGCCCGGGCAATAAAGTCGTCCAGGGCTGCGCCGGTCAGAAAGGGAAGATCGTCACATACCGTCGCAACCTTTGTGATATTTTCATGTCCCGGCTGTTCCCGCAGTTTTTGGATTGCCGCCGCCGCGCATTCCGCCATGCTGCCGTCACAGGCGCATAACAGAAGACCCTGAACGGCCGCCTGCCGGAACGCTTCCAGATGCGCGCTGTGGGTTACAAGAACCACAGACGCAACACGTGAGCTTTCCCGCACGCCGTCCGCGATATAATCGAGCAGACGCCG
The DNA here is from genome assembly GCA_017405945.1 of Acidaminococcaceae bacterium. Classification (GTDB taxonomy): domain Bacteria; phylum Bacillota; class Negativicutes; order Acidaminococcales; family Acidaminococcaceae; genus Succiniclasticum. The sequence continues at coordinate 150,109 of JAFQZL010000055.1, read as the reverse complement.
GCCCTTCAGTTCCGCCAGCGCCCTGGCCCGTTCCTCCTGCCCCGGCAGGGTAACCGTGCCCGCCCCACCGGCCAGGATGATCAAATCATATTTAAAGAGACGCCGACTGACCGGCGTCTCCCCAGGTTTCGTCATTTCTGTATTCATGGTTTTCCGTCACTTTTTAGCCGCAAGGGAATTGTGGAATTCCTCGCCGCCCTTCCGCTCCGACATGGCAGCCATCAGGGTCCGCTCCGCGTTTTCCAGATGGATGCGGGCCGCTTCCTGGCTCTTCTCCACGTCACGGGCCGCAATGCTTTCCACCAGGCGGCGATGCTCTTCCTGGGTGTCTTTCAGGCGCCCCGGATAGCGCATGGATACGCCCCGGATCACCGTGATCTGTTCCCGCAGGTTATTGATGATGTTGCGCAGCCGTTCGTTACGGCTGGCCTTATATAACACATCGTGGAACTCGATATCCGCTTCCACCACTTTGGCCATATCATTCTCTTCAATGGCATTGCCCACCTTAACCAGCAGGCGCTGCAGTTCTTCCAGCTCCTCGTCGCTGATGCGCTCGGCCGCCAGCCCCGCCGCCAGGGTATCCAGGCTGATGCGAATCTCGTACACATCGTTGATATCCTTGATGGACATGTTGGAAACATAGGTGCCCCGCCGGGGGATCATCACCACGAAGCCTTCCATTTCCAGCTTGCGGATCGCTTCCCGGACCGGGGTGCGGCTTACGCCCATCTCGTCCGCCATCTGGATCTCCATCAGGCGTTCCCCCGGCGCGAAGACGCCGCTGATAATTGCTTCCCTGATGTGTTCGCACACCAGCTCCCGCAAAGGTTTATAACTGTCCAGACGAATCTGTTCCAGATGTCCGCTCATACATTCTTCCTCCCCGTCATATACGCAACCGCAGTTTCCAGACGCTGCGCCTGCAGTATCCCGGCAATTTTATCGCCGGTCTCTTTATCTTTTACAATTCCGAAAACCGTGGGACCGCTGCCGCTCATCATGGCAGGCTCCGCCCCGTTTTCCAGCATCTGCCGCTGAATCTCCCCGATTTCCGGATGAGCGCCTGCCGTCACCGGCTCCAGCACGTTGCTGCAACGGCGCAGCACACCCTGTACGTCACCGTCCCGTACCGCCTGCGCCATCCCTTCGATATCCGGATGGACCACATTTTTCTGCTTGTCAAACTCCCGGTACGCCCAGGGCGTGGAAATTTCCAGGGCCGGTTTTGCCAATACCATGCACAGCGGCGGTAAATCCGGCAGCGGGGTTAGTATTTCTCCCCGGCCGGTTGCCAGCGCAGTTCCCCCCGCTACGCAGAAGGGAACATCCGAACCCAGCTTCGCGCCCAGCCGCTCCAATTTTTCACCGGACAGGTCCAGTTCCCAGAACCGGTTCAGGCCCCGCAACACCGCGGCGGCGTCTGTGCTTCCCCCGGCCAGTCCGGCCGCCAGGAACACTTTCTTCTCTATATGGATATGCACCCGCGGCTCCCGGTGGGCGTACTCCCCCATAAGCACCGCAGCCTTCCAGGCCAGGTTGGAAGGTCCCCCCTCCAGCCCGGGCAAATCCGTGGTCACTTTCAGTTCCGGACTTTCCGTAAAGGTTACCGTATCCGCCAGGCTGACGGTCTGCATCACCATGGCCACTTCGTGGTACTTGTCCGGACGCAGCCCCAATATATCAAGCCCCAGATTGATCTTGGCATACCCTGTTTCAGTCAGCTTCATTCACGATTTCCTTATCTCTCCGGCAACCCGCGCGTTATGTGAAAACAGTCCGGCCAGGTTGCCTTGCCCAAAAGCCAAAATAATACTGTATACAAAATACCAACCATATTTTAGCACATAACAGCCATTTTTTAAATATTTGCTACGGAAAAAAAGATTTAACCAAATATTTTAAAACCACCCCCTTGCATTTTTTTGCGGGAGTGGTATGCTATGTAAGTATTTTCTTTTTCCGGCCGGCTCCGGTCAGCCGGCACCAATGATCCCCTGGCAAACCAAAACGGCTTCCATCACAGGGATCCATATATAAGGAGCTATATAATGAATAAACAAATAAAACGTTACCTCACTATTACGCTGGGAACCTGCATCTCCGGCATCGCGCTGAACGCTTTTTTCCTGCCCCACCATTTACTGAGCGGCGGCATCACCGGCCTGGGCATGATCCTGTTCTACCTGTTCGGCTGGCAGGTCAGCGTCACCAACATTATTTTCAATATCCCCCTGTTCTTCCTGGCCTATAAGCTCATGAGCCGCAACTATTTCATCAGCGGCATCTACGGAACCCTGGTCCTGTCCTTCTTCCTGCAGCTGTTCGCGCCGCTGCAGCAATTGACACAGGTCCACGACCCCATGCTGAGCTGTATCGCCGGCGGCGTGCTCCACGGCATCGGGCTGGGCACCCTCTACCGGGTGGGCGGCAGCACCGGCGGCAGCGATATCATCGGCGCCATCGTCCAGAAATTCTACAGCATCAGCATCGGCACCACGGGGTTCCTGATCAACATCGTCCTGCTGACGGCAGGCGCGTTCTTCTTCGGACTGGAACCGGCCCTCTACACCCTCACCGCGTACTTCATCGTATTTAAAGTGTCCAACGCCTTCACCGACGGCTTTGACTTCAAGAAAAATATTATCATCATCAGCGACCGCAACGAAGAAATCGCCGAAGCCATCATCAAGATCGTCGGGCGCGGCGTCACCTACATCGAAGGGGAAGGGGCCTACACCCACCAGCACCGGAAACTGCTGTTCTGCGTGGTCAAGCTGACCCAGGTGGCCAAAATCAAACAACTGGTCAAAAAACTGGATCCCTTTGCCTTCATGATCGTGCAGGATGCCAGCGACGTATTCGGCCGCGGCTTCACCCAGCGCACCGACCACACCGTGCAGCGTCCGCCGGAACTGCGCACCGGCTGGAGCGAAATGGGCGAAGCGGAGAAAGTGTAATACAAAAATATCAGTCACTAATAGAGCGGAGACCATATCCCTTCTTCCCCCTCCTCGTTTCACTCGTCGAAGGGGCCCCTTCAGGGATATGGTCTCCGCATTTCCATCTTTTTTACTTTTTCTTTCAAACTAAAACTCCCTGACAAACAGCTCAGGGAGTTTTTCATTTTGTAAGACAGTTTATATTACATTATTGATAACCAAGTCAATTCTATTCTTCTTTTTTCTCTTCTTCTGCCGGGCGGAATTCCGCATCCGTTGCCCCGTCCTTCACTTCTTTGCCCAGGGCACCGCTTTCCATGCCGGCCGCAGCCGAAGCCGCCGTCCACTGGGCCTGCTTGGCCGCCAGTTCTTCCGCTTCCCGGCGGGCCTTTTCCTCATCCTTTACCCGCTGTTCCGCGTTGCGGGATTCGGCCTCTTCCGCCGCTCTGCGCACGGCTTCCACCGGATCCTCGTTATTCAGGACCGCCATGAATTCCACGCCGGTAATGGTTTCTTTTTCCAGCAGGTAACCGGCCAGACGGTCCAGTTCCTCCCGGTGTTCCCGCAGAATCGCCAGCGCCTTCTGGTGTGCTTCTTTAATAATCTCCATGACCTTCACGTCCACCTTCTCCAGGGTGGCTTCGCTGCAGGTCAGGGTGGCGTCGCCGCCCAGGTAGGCGTTATGGATGGTCTCCATCCCCATCATGCCGAACTCTTCCGTCATGCCGAAGCGGGTCACCATGGCCCGGGCCAGGCGGGTGGCCTGTTCAATATCGTTGGAGGCCCCCGCGGTCATATGGTTGAACACCACTTCTTCCGCAGCCCGGCCGCCGGTAAAGGTCACAATCTTGGTAAACAGGTCTTCCTTCGTGTAATTCAGCTTTTCCTGTTCGTCCACCTGCATGGTGTAACCCAGGGAACCGTTGGTATGGGGAATGATCGTAATCTTTTCCACCGGGGCGCTGTGGGTCTGGCTGGCAGCCACCAGCGCGTGCCCGATTTCATGGTACGCGGTATTCTTCTTTTCCTCTTCGGAAATGACCATGTTCTTGCGCTGATACCCGGCGATGATGATATCCACCGCCTGTTCCAGATCGGCGTTGGTCACTTTATCCCGGTTGTTGCGCACGGCGCACAGGGCCGCTTCATTAATAATATTGGCCAGTTCCGCGCCGCTGGCACCGGGGGTAGAGCGGGCGATTTTCTTCAGGTCCACATCGTCCTGCATCTTCACGTCTTTGGCATGGACTTTCAGGATCGATTCACGGCCGTTCACGTCGGGCAGTTCCACCGGGATCCGGCGGTCAAAACGGCCCGGGCGGAGCAACGCGGCATCCAGGGATTCCGGACGGTTGGTAGCCGCCAGGATGATAACGCCCTTGCTGCCGTCAAAGCCGTCCATTTCGGACAGCAGCTGGTTCAGGGTCTGCTCCCGTTCATCATTGCTGCCGAAAGCGCCGCTGTCCCGCTTTTTGCCGATGGCATCGATTTCGTCGATAAACACGATACAGGGAGCCTTCTTCTGGGCTTCCTTGAACAGATCACGGACACGGGCCGCGCCCATGCCCACGAACATTTCAATAAATTCGGAACCGGAAATGCTGAAGAAAGGAACCTTCGCTTCCCCGGCGATGGCCTTGGCCAGCAGGGTCTTACCGGTACCGGGAGGCCCTACCAGCAGGGCGCCCTTCGGCATGGTGGCGCCGATGGAGGAATACTTACCGGGGTTATGCAGGAAGTCTACCAGTTCCACCAGCGCTTCCTTGGCTTCGTCCTGGCCGGCCACATCCGCAAAGGTGACGCCGGTCTGGGCCTGCATGTACACCTTGGCATTGCTCTTGCCGAAATTGCCCATGCCGCCGAAACCCTTGCCGCCCATATAACGCATAATGAGCTGGCCGATCACGATAAAGAATATGATAGGAAGAACCCAGTTATAAATCAGGCTTTCCAGGGGACCGCTTTCCTTGGGAATGACCTGGGAAAACGTCACCTTGCTTTTCATCAGCTTCTCTACCAGCTGGTTGTCCTCCACCCGGCCTGTCACGTAAATCTTCTTATCCTCAGGGTCCTTGGCCGTGGCCGCGATCCGTTTGTCACTAATCTCCACCTTGGCGAACTTGCCCTCGTCCACCATCTGGATAAAGGAATCGTACGACAGGTCCGTGACCTTGGTCTTGAACATGGAAGGGAACACCGACGTGTTCAGGAACATCAGCACGACCAGAGCCAGTATGTAGTAATAATACAGCGGCCTCCTGCCGTTATCGTTGTTGTTATTATTCATAAACTTATTCACCTCGCAAAAGAATGTTATCAGAAAACGCCGGCCGCAATAACCGGCAATACCATCCGCCTGTTTAATACGGAATTATAACTATAATAATATGATATCTCATTCTATCGCGAAACGATATCAATGACAAGTGAAATAATTGAAAAATCAAAAAGTCAATCTTTTGTATGACAACCATTACGAAAACCTGATAATTAAACAAAAGCGTGCAAGGATTTCACAAAACCGTACGTGTTTGTGATTCCATGGACTTATGCGCCTGCGGCTTCGAAACTCGGGGCCGCGCCCCTCAGACAGTCTCGCCGCGACGGCGCATTTCGTCTCATGGAATTACCCAAACACTTCCGATGTTTTGTTCAATACCTTGCACGCACTTTCTTTAAATAATTTATTAAATCAATGGTTCTTTAATTCTTCGAATCAATCTCCAGCAGGCAGTCCCCGCTCTCAATGCGGCTGCCGGCCTGCACATGGATCTGGCCGATGATGCCGCCGATGGGCGCGGCGATGGTGGTTTCCATCTTCATGGCCTCCGTGACCAGCAACGGCGTTCCCTTGGTTACGCTCTGGCCCTTTTCCACCAGCAGTTTCACCACGGAACCGGACAGGGTGGCCCCCACTTCGCCCGGGTTGCTCTTATCCGCTTTCTTGCGGGCCACGTTTTCCGTCTTCACGTTCTTGTCGAAGATCTCCAGCTCACGGGGCATGCCGTTGAATTCAAAGGACACGGTGCGCTTGCCGTTTTCGTTGGGCTCGCTGATATGGATCAGCTTGATGATGACCACTTTGCCCTTTTCGATTTCCACATCCACTTCCTCGCCGATGGTCATGCCGAAGAAGAAGGTCGGCGTATCCAAAACGCTTACATCACCGTATTCCTCACAGCGGGTCACCCACTGTTTGAACACATCGGGATAGAGGCAGTAGGAGGAAACCGCTTCGTCCGTAGTGGGCGCGTTTATGGCTTCCAGCTTTTTCCGCACGTCTTCAAAATCAACCGGGGGCAGTACGGCGCCCGGGCGCTGGCTGATGGGTTCTTTTCCCTTCAGCACGATCTTCTGCAGGCGTTTCGGGAAGCCGCCGTAGGGCGTGCCGATGCGGCCTTCAAAGAACTCGATGACGGATTTCGGGAAGTCCATGGTATCCCCGTTGGCATACACATCCTCTTCCGTGATTTCGTTCTGCACCATGAACAGGGTCATGTCGCCGACGACTTTGGAAGAAGGCGTAACCTTGATCAGATCGCCGAACATCATGCTGACCCGGTGGTACATGTCCTTGATATCCTCCCAGCGGTCCAGCAGACCCAGGGCAGCAGCCTGCTGCTTCAGGTTGGTGTACTGCCCGCCGGGCATTTCATGGATGTAGGTTTCCGGATTGGGGAAGTTCTCGGTCTTGTCCGCCGCTTTGTAATAGGGGCGCACGGTCTCCCAGTACCGGGAGAACTCATTCAGGGCGTCCACACTCAGCTTGGGCTGGCGGGGATGTCCTTCCAGCGCGTAATACAGGCTGGCGGCGGAAGGCTGGCTCGTCCCGTTGCTCATGGCACTCATGGCCACGTCCACGATATCCACACCGGCATCGATGGCCCGGGCATAGGTGTAGATGGTGTTGCCGCTGCCTTCATGGCTGTGCAGATGGATGGGCACCGTCACCGCGTCCTTCATGGCGCTGATCAGTTCATAGGCAGCCTGGGGTTTCAGGAGGCCGGCCATATCCTTAATGGCGATGATATTGGCGCCGGCCCGTTCCAGTTCCTTCGCCATATCCACAAAATACTTCAGATTATATTTATCCCGTTCCGGATCCAGAATATCCCCGGTGTAGCACAGGGCCGGTTCCGCCACTTTGTTGCACTCCCGCACCGCTTCAATGGACAGGCGCATGTTGTCCAGGCTGTTCAGGGAGTCGAAGATGCGGAACACGTCCACGCCGTTCTTGGCGGACAGGCGGATAAACTCTTTTACCACGTTGTCCGGATAGCTTGTGTAGCCGACGGCGTTGGCGCCGCGCAGCAACATCTGGAACAGTACGTTGGGCGCCGCTTCCTTAAATGCCTGCAGACGCTGCCAGGGGCTTTCGTCCAGGAACCGGTACGCTACGTCGAAGGTAGCGCCGCCCCAGCACTCAAAGGAGAACAGTTCCGGCAGCTTGCCGGCGGTATCTTTAATAACACGCAGCATATCCGCCGTGCGCAGGCGGGTGGCAAACAGGGACTGGTGTGCGTCACGGAAGGTGGTATCCGTCAACAGCACTTCCTTCTGCTCCTGTACCCACTTCGCCAGCCCTTCCGGTCCTCTGGCGTCCAGGATCTGTTTCGTGCCGGAAGGCAGCTCGCCGGTGAAGGGCTTCGGCATATTCAGGGGCGCGAATTCCGGTTTGGGCACCACGCCCACATTGGCGTACCCGTTTACGGTGATGTCGCCGATATAATGCAGCAGTTTGGTGCCGCGGTCCCGGCCTTCCGGGAAATGGAACAGTTCCGGTGATTCATCCAGGAAATTGGTGGTATAGGTGCCGTTGATAAAGTGCGGATGCTGCAGCAGGTTCTCCAGGAACGCGATGTTGGTCTTCACGCCGCGGATACGGAATTCCTTCAGGCAGCGCAGCATCTTGGTCACCGCGATGTTGTGGTTCAGGCCCCAGGTGGTGGCCTTAACCAGCAGGGAATCATAGTACGGGGTGATGACAGAACCGGTGAAGGCATTGCCCGCGTCCAGACGGATGCCCATGCCGCCGCCGCTGCGGTAGGCGATGAGCTTGCCGGTGTCCGGCATAAAGTTGTTCAGCGGGTCTTCTGTGGTGATACGGCACTGGATGGCCTCGCCCCGGATGCCGATCTTATCCTGCTCCGGAATGCCCACTTCCGGGCTGTGGATGCCATAACCCTCCGCAATGCGGATCTGGCTCTGGACGATATCGATGCCCGTAATGGCTTCCGTAACGGTATGTTCCACCTGGATACGGGGGTTTACTTCAATAAAATAGAACTCGTCGTCGGCGGTGACCAAAAATTCCACGGTGCCGGCGCTGATGTAATTCACGTTTTTCATCAGCTTCACCGCCGCGTCGCAGATCCGCTGCCGCAGTTCCGGTTTCACGAAGGTGGCCGGGGCCATCTCCACAACCTTCTGATGACGGCGCTGCACGGAGCAGTCGCGCTCGAACAGGTGGATGATCTCGCCCTGTTCGTCGCCCAGAATCTGTACTTCGATATGTTTCGGGTCTTTCAAATATTTTTCCAGATAAATCTCATCGTTGCCAAAGGCTTTCAGCGCTTCGGACTTGGCCAGAGCATAGGCGGTATCCACTTCCTCCGGGGAATTGACCGCGCGCATGCCGCGGCCGCCACCGCCGTTGACCGCCTTGATCAGGAGCGGATAGCCGTACTTTTCGCCGAAGGCCCGCACGTCTTCCACGGAAGAAATAGGGCCGTCGCTGCCGGGGATCATGGGAATCTCCGCCAGTTTCGCCTGGGCGCGGGCATTGACCTTGTCACCGAACATGATCAGGTGTTCCACCCGGGGGCCGATAAAGATGAACCCTTCTTCGGCGCAGCGTTTGGCCAGCTCGGCGTTTTCCGACAGGAAGCCGTAACCGGGATGGATGGCGTCCACATCATGCTCATGGGCGATCCGCATAATATCCTCAATATCCAGATAGGCTTCCACCGGGCCCCTGCCCCGGCCTACCAGATAGGCTTCATCGGCTTTATTGCGATGCAGGGATAAGGTATCCTCTTTGGAAAAAATCGCAATGGTGTGAATCCCCAGCTCGTTACAGGCGCGGAAAACGCGGATGGCGATCTCGCCCCGGTTCGCAACTAAAACCGTCTTAATTTTTCTCATCTCGTGACTCCTCCTTGGAATGATCAGGCTTTCGGGTAAAACCGGCGGAACAGGAAGCGCGTCCGATTACGCAAAAGTATAAAACCGGCGTCCCCCGGATATTGGCTCTATTGTATTATAAGAAGTTTACAAATTCAACTCTTGAAAGCCATGTATACATTATTCTTGTAATGTGCTATAATGTAGCACACATAAAAATTCCGCGGTTTTATCCGCTGCTATAATTATATGAGGTTATCATGTCTGCTGAAAACAAAGTTACCAGTACAAGTACAAACTACAACAGCCTCTTCCTGTTCGTCGTCGACCATCTGGACAGCAGGGGAAACTACGACGGTTCCCCCCTGCCCGACAACCTGATGCGGGAATATACCTACGGCGCCGAGGACGCCGCCATGTTCCAGCCCAAAGTCAACGACGGCACCGTGGAAGAAGCCAGGGATATCTACCTGCTTCTCAAAAATTGGCTGAAGAATCCGACGCAGGTTAATAAAAACTACCTGTATGATAAAATCAACATGACGCCCCAGATCACCGTGTTCTTTGCCCTGGCCGGCCAGCTGCGGGGCGAAAAGCTTAGCTACGACCTGCTGAATCTGGCCCAGGAATGGTTCTACACCGCCAAAGACCGGGAAGCGGTCAAGTTCGCCTATCTGATCTGCGGCCTCATCGGGCTGGACCAGGTCCGCAAATCCTTTTCGGAGCATCTGTACAACGACCTGTTCACCATGGCCCGCTGCGAGGAATTTACCATTTTCCTGTGCATGGCCTGCCAGTTAAGCGAAACGCGGCCCCAGAAAGAGTTATGGTACCTGGCCCGGCACACGAAAGGCTGGGGCAAGGCCATCACCCTGCTGATGCTGCAGTACCGCACCCCGGCCCAGAAATCCTGGCTGCTGAAAAAAGGGCTGGAACTGCGCATCTTCTGGCCGCCCCTGGCGCCGGTCATCATCAAGGAAAGCGGCCTGCCCCGGACGCTGCAGCAGGCGGAAATACCGGAAGATATTTATCTTGCCGCGGCCAACACCATCATCACCTATATGATCTTCCTGATGCCCAACCAGGCCCCGGCGGAAAACCCCTTTGAGAATTCCCTGATGCTGCCGGTGCATATCTCACTGGAACCGCTGCTGCGGGATTTCCTGCGCCATGCGGAAACCTACGCCAAAACGCCGAAACAGCTGCTGACTGTCTTTGCCATCAAGGACCGGCTGGAAGTGATGGCGACGGAAAAGAAAGGCGCCGCCCTCTCCGCCAACGCGGCCCAGCTGCTCATCGCCCGGTGCGATGCCCTGATTTACTGCAAAGACTGGGAATCGGAAATCCGCGCGTCCCTGTTTGATAAAGACGGCAGCCTGAATCCGGAGATCGTGGATTTCGCCGCCGACCTGGAAATCGACATCTGGCCGGATGTGATCCGCTTCTACAACGAACGCCCGAAGGACCACGCGGCCCTGCGCTACCTGATGTTCGCGGAAGCCGGGGGAGACGAAAAACGGATCGATACCCGCCGCCATCTGTTCCTGGACTGCGCCGAAGCCCATCTGAAACAGTACATGGACAATGAAGACCTGCTGATCAATTTCGCCCATTACCTGAAAGATTACCCGGGGGAAGGGGAAACACTGCTGCAGGCCTGCCTCACCTCCATTTACGAGCACGCCATCGGCATGGCGGCCCTGTCTGTATCCGCCTGGCCCCGGGACAAGGTTCCCGTAACATTAAAAAAGGCTGTGATCCAGGCAATGAAGCTGAACCACAACCCGTTTATCGACCTGGTGCTGAAGTCGATCATCGACGAACGGATTCCCGCGCCGGTGGATTTTGATTTCGGGGACTTGTAATAAAAACTGAACAAATTATTGTAATAAAAAAGACTTCGCAAAACCGGAAGCGTTTTGCTTAAGTCTTTTTTATTGCATCTTTTTCGTTTCAGCTGACTACAATTTGTAAGCAACTGATCAGCTCCTTCCCGGACAAGCCCTTCTGAAGATCAGTCCAATAAGTACAATCCCATACTATTCTGCTTATTCAACCTGATTTTCATATTGACTTTTCAAATTGAAACTCCTATAATAAAATTACCCAATAGGTAATTTTATTATAGGAGTAAGCATGGAACTGATTTATGCTACAGAAAAAATACGCAGGCTCTGTCACAGTACAAGTGTAGCCATAAAATTTTTTGGTGGGAGAAAAGAGCTGGCAATCAGTTTGGCAGCTCGAATCAACGCATTGCAAAACGCCATAAACATTAAAGATATTGTTGTTCAAAAGCCGTTTCACTTCCATCAACTAAATAATAAAAACGGAAAAGACTTTAATGGCTACTTTGCAATTGATGTGAAATCACGCAGCGACCCGTGGCGAATAATCCTGCGCCCACTGGACAGCAACAAAAATCCTTTTGTTCCATGTCATATTGATGAAATCGCTGACTATGTTGAAGTAGTGGAAATCAGAGAGGTAAGTAAACATTATGAGTAACTATATAGAATATAACGACAAAATTGCATTTCATCCCGGATATTATATCAGTGAGGCCATTGAAGAAAGCGGTCTTACCCAGTATGATTTTGCAAAAAGACTGGATACTACTCCAAAAAATATCAGCTGTCTTGTCAACGGAGAGCAAAAACTGTCTACTGATATTGCCATGAAACTTGCACGGATGCTGGACACCAGTGTAGAATACTGGCTGAATCTTCAAACCGCTTACGATACTATTACTGCCGAAATCAAATCTGATGAAGCACTGAAGGAAGAAAGAAGAATCTTCAACTACTTAGACTACAAATATTTTCAAAGCAATTTCGGACTGCCGGCACTTCCAAGAAAAACAGATCTGCAAATTGAGCAAGTCAGAAAATTTCTTAACGTTTCTGCATTAACAGTTTTCAGGGAAAGAGACATGGCTGTAAATTTCAGAAGCAACACAACAACGTTAGATGAATCCAATATTGTAAAAGCTAATATAATGGTGCAGATAGCAACTAATCTGGCATTAAAAAAGCCAGCGCCAAAATTTAATCGAAATAAATTTAATGAAGTTGCAAATTACGCGCTCACTTTAACAAAAGAGCATCAACACTTTTATTCACTTCTTCATAAAGCTTTTTTTGAAGCCGGTGTAAATTTTGTAATTCTGCCAAATCTTCCTGGTTCCAAAATAAACGGCGCCACTAAAAGAATCAAAAGTAATATCGTTCTGATGGTCAATGACAGAAGATTGTACTCAGATACGTTCTGGTTTACGTTATTTCATGAAATCGGTCATATAAACAACGGCGATCTGGGCATAACATTTGAAGATAGACTGCACCACGCAGAAGATGAAGCAGATATCTACGCGGAAAACAAACTAATTCCACCAGAAGCGTATGAGCTATTTTTAACAAAGTGTAATCGACATTTTACAGTGCAAAACATCTCACATTTTGCCGACCAGATCGGCCGGGATCCCGGCATTATTCTTGGTCGTCTGAAAAATGACAGGCTCATCGATTACCAAGACAACCGTTTTAACTCTTTGCAAAAAACATGTAAGATATGCTCAAAATCTTAAAGCAGCATTTTAAAATAATATAAACGCTGCAAAAGAAACGGCATAAGCAAAACATCGGGAACGATTGCGTGATTTCATGAGACGAAATTTGGCGTTGTGGCGAGACTGTCTGAGGGACGGAGTCCCGAGTTTCGAAGCCACAGGCAAATAAATCCATGAAACAGCAACCGTTCCCGGTTTTGTGTTGCCGTTCCTTTGCAGCGTTTTAATTTTGATTTATAATTTTAATATTTTTCGTTCACTTGCGATTTATAAAACTTTTTCCAGATACGCGATACAGTTTTTGTACGCCAGCTTTTTAATCGTTTCTTCACTGAACTTTTTGCCCAGGTACTCAAACAGGGGCACAAAATCCTGCACGCCCTGCAGATTATACGGCGGATGGCTGATGCCGTCAAAGTCGCTTCCGAAACCCAGCTGGTCGTCATTTCCCATGACGTCCATCATGTAGGCCAGATGCCGGTACACGCTTTCAATGCAGGCATCGTTAAAGTCCTTTTCCAGGAACTGCCCTGCGAAGTTAATGCCCACAAAGCCCCCGGTCTTTACCAGCGCCTTTAACTGGTCGTCCCGCAGATTCCGGGGATGGTCGCACAGGCTGTAGGCGCAGGAATGGGTGGCGATGATGGGTTTTGTGCTGTGTTCCAGCACGTCCCAGAACCCGTAGGTGGAAATATGGGATACGTCCACCGCAATGCCCAGCCGGTTCATCTCCGCCACCACCTTGCGGCCGAACATGGTCAGCCCGCCTTTGCTGCATTCTTCGTTGACGCCGTCGGCAATATCGTTGCGGTTGCTCCACACCAGGGTCATGCAGCGCACGCCCAGTTCGTAATAGACACGCAGCACTTCCAGGCTGCCGTCCAGCGCGCCGCCTTCTTCAATGGCCAGCAGCGTATTGAACTCCCCGTTGGGAAGCTTCTTCAAATCTTCTCTGGACAGAACGCGGTTCACGTTCAGCCCTTTCTGCTCCAGTTCCCTGAGACCCCGCAGATAGGTGTCAATCAGCTTCAGCGTATAGGTCGCCCCTGCCCCGGCACGGAAAACATCTGTCGGGATGAACATGGCCATGAACTGGAGGCCGCCGCCGTTTTTAATGATCCGTTCCGCATCCAGCATCAGGTCGTTGGCATATAAACTCTTATTCTGTTTGTACAGTTCGCTCAGTGTGTCGCAATGACAATCTGCAATAAACATAGGTGGTTACCTCGTCTTCCTGATATCAGAAAACACTGATTCCCGAGCCTGCGCAGTACTTGCGCAAACGCACGGAATCAGTGTTTCGTTTTTTTTTATCCGCGATAATAATAGAAGAAAGTCATAGCTACGTTGACGATCATGGCGCCGCACATGGGGATGAAGGTGCGCTTGATCAGATCAAAGGGAGAAACGTTACCCATACCGGAAGCTACTACGATAACCGCGGTGATGGGGGAACAGGTACGGGCGATGGAAGCCGCGAAATGCATCGGCAGCAGGAACAGCACCGGCGCGATGCCGCTGGCTTTGGCAACGGCCGGGGTCAGGGCCGCGAAAGCGAAGAAGGGCGCATTGCCGGAACCCATTACGATAGAGGAAACGGCGATAATGGCAACCATGACCACCATCATCATCATGGGGGAGAAGCCTGCGCTCTGGCTGCCTTTGATCAGGGTGTTGATGACGCCCATGCTCATTAAGCCCTGGGCAAATACCTGACCGGCTACGATCAGGGTTACCACGTTGGCCATCTGCATGCCCATGCCGTCGAAGAAAGCCTGCACGCCGTCAAATACGGTCTTCAGGTTGCGGGTACGGATGAATTCCGCGATCATGCCCACGGACAGACCGATCATCATGGCGTTGATGATGTTGACTTTGATCCAGGTGATCCACAGGGGACTGAAGCTTAAAATCAGGGCCAGGGGAACGATAGGCAGCAGGGCGTAAATTGCCGGCGCGTTGTCTGCCGGGTCATCGGATTTGGCATGATCCACATCCATGGGAACCACAACGTGTCCGTCTTTCTTATCCAGATATTTCTGGGAGAAGAAGAACAGGGCGCCGACTACGAAGAAAGCTACGATAACGATGGGAACCTGATAGTTGGTCCAGTAGATAACGGGGTCCAGCCCTGCGGTTTCCGCGGACAGGATGGTGCCGGTGTCGCTGGGGCTCCAGTCAAAGCAGAGGGTGGAAGCCACGGCAGCAGTGGCAGCCAGGCGGCTTACGCCCAGACCAACCAGGATGGGGAATACCGTTACCATCAGCAGCATGGCCAGGCCGGACGCGGAGTTGATGCACAGACCGATGCACAGGCCCAGCACCCAGCTCAGGGACAGTACCAGGTAAGGTGATTTCAGTTTTAACAGGGGTTTGATAGTCATGCGGACCAGAGCCCGGGAGGCGCCGATCCGGTCCATGTACCTGGCAAACGCGCCGACGCACATGATGTTCAGGCCCAGTTTCGCCGCGCGGGACGACAGGGTCTGGCTCATAAACTGGAAGGTATCAAAGAGGATGGAACCGGTGCTGGCTTTGGGGGCCAGGATCTGTCCGTAACCCAGGATGACGGCAGTGTACATGAGGATGAAGCCGCCGACAACCAGAACCGGCTGGGGTTTGTACTTTTTGTAAATCAGGTACGCAACCCAGAATGTGATAAGAAAAGAAATTACTAATGCCATAAAACTACCTCCAAAACTAAATTAAAGTTTATATACGCAGGTGATGCTGCATGGAAAAGCATCACGTTACGCTTCACAAATAATAATTACAATGCCCGGGCTGCGTTACTCTTTTGCCGCCAGGCAGAGGATGTCCAGCGCCCACTGGCAGGTCATGTACAGATCTTCTTCCAGCAGAATCTCGTCCACGGTATGCACGTTGGTCATGCCGGTGCCCAGCACGGTGCAGGGAATGCCGAAACCGTTGAAGTGGCTGCTGTCGCTGCCGCCGCCGGTAGCGGTGATGTCTACCTTCAGGCCCAGATTTTCCGCCGCTTTGGCTGCCAGCCGGATCACCTTGCTGTCTTTGTCCAGGCAGTACGGTTTGTAGGAAGGTTTCACTTCCACGTCAACCGGCACGCCTGCTTTTTCGCCGCCCTTTTTGTAGGCTGCCACAATGTCGGCCGTCAGTTTTTCCAGCTTTTCCGGATTGCGGCTGCGGCAGTCCATGGCAATCTCCACCAGGTCCGGCACGATGTTGGTGGCGGAACCGCCGTGGATGATGCCGATGTTGCATGTGGTTTCTTCATCGATGCGGCTGGTGGGCACGTCCATTAAAATCTCCGCGGCTTTCTTGATGGCGTTGATGCCTTTTTCCGGCGCTACGCCGCCGTGGGCAGTTTTGCCGTGGACTTTGGCGAAAATCTTATTCTGGCCGGGGGCCGCGAAAATGATTTTGCCGGGGCGCCCGCTGGAGTCCAGGGCGTACCCGATATCGGAATGCAGCAGGCTGGTGTCCAGATTCTTCGCGCCGGCGCAGCCCTGTTCCTCACTGACGGAGAAGACCACCTGGATGTCGCCGTGGGGCAGGTTCTGCTCTTTCAGGCAGCGCAGGGCTTCCAGAATGGCTACCACGCCGCCCTTGTCGTCACCGCCTAAAATGGTGGTGCCGTCGGATTTGATGACGCCGTCTTCGATGCGGGGCTTAATGCCGGCGCAGGGATTGACACAGTCCATGTGGGCATTCAGCAAAATGCGGGGCGCGCCCGCAACGGTTCCCTTAAAATCCGCCACAAGGTTGCCTGCCGTACCGTTCAGGGCTTTGGCAGCCTGCATGTCTTCCGTCACCCTGCCGCCTAACTCTTCCAGCCGTTTTTTCAGCAGGTCAGCCACTTCCCGCTCGCCTAAAGAAGGGCAGGGAATGCTGATCAGTTCAAAAAATTCATCGAGGACACGCTGTTTGTTAATGTTCAATGAAACTACCTCCTGTCGTTGATACTTTTAGCGTTGGTTTCCACCATAACGCAAACCTGACTAACTATTATTTTACCTTATTTTCTTTTTTATGCAACATATACTTTTTTAAGAAAAAAGTAATCCGGATGGATATTCCTCACAATTATTATGATGAGAATGGAATCTTTCACTGCAATTTGACAGATTTTCTGCTTGAACGGGCAGATATTTTGTGAGGCAGTTCCTGATGATAATTCAAGCGTGCAGGGATTGAACCAACCCTGCACGCTTGAATTTTTATCGCAACTATTAATTTTCAGCTTTGTTCTTTACTCCGTCCACTCCGTATGGAAGCTGCCCTCTTTGTCCACACGCTGGTAGGTGTGGGCGCCGAAGTAATCCCGCTGGGCCTGCAACATGTTGGCGTTACCGTTGGCAGTACGGTATGCATCGAAGTAAGACAGGGCACTGCTCAGCGCTACCACCGACACACCCCGTTCCGCTGCCAGGGCCACCACACGGCCCCAGCCGGCCCGGGCTTTTTTCAGGGCTTCCGCGAAAAAATCGCTGAACAGCAGGTTCTTCATGCCGGCCTGTTTCGCGAAGCTGTCGCTGACGTCGTCCAGGAAACGGGCCCGGATGATGCAGCCGTTCCGCCAGATTTTGGAGATCTTATCCATCTGCAGATCCCAGCCGTAGGTCTCGCTGGCGGTCCCCAGCAGATTGAAGCCCTGGGCATAGGCACAGATTTTTGCCGCATATAAGGTGTTGCGCAGATCTTCCAGCATCTGCGCTTTTTCTTCTTCCGTAAAGGCTGCTTTCCGGCAGCAGGCAGCGGCTTCCAATGTCTCCGGCAGGTCTGCGTACACGTTTTCCAATGCGGTCCGTTCTTCTTTATAAACGCTCATGTTGCGGGCAAACACCGCTTCCGTAATGGTAGGGGTAGCCACACCCAGTTCCAGAGCGCTCATGCTGGTCCAGCGGCCGGTGCCTTTCTGCTTCGCCACGTCCAGGATCACATCCACCATGGCCTTGCCGGTCTCCGCATCTTTCTTCTTTAAAATGTTGGCAGTAATCTCGACCAGATAGGAAGAAAGTTCCCCTTTGTTCCATTCGTCCCAGACCTTCGCCATCTCTTCCGGTTCCAGGTCCAGTACCTGCCGCATGATGGTATACACGTCGGCGATGAGCTGCATATCCGCGTACTCGATGCCGTTATGGACCATCTTCACATAATGGCCGGCACCATCGGTCCCGATATAAGTTACGCAGGGTTCCTTGCCGCTCTCCCCGGCTTTGGCGGAAATCGCCTGCAGCATAGGTTCCAGCTGCACATAAGCCTTCCGGCTGCAGCCCGGCATCAGGCTGGGTCCGTTCAGGGCCCCTTCTTCGCCGCCGCTGACGCCCATGCCGACAAATTCCATCCCCAGCTCCGCCAGCTTCGCGGTGCGCCGCCGGGTATCTTCAAAATAGGAATTGCCGCCGTCAATGACGATATCCCCTGCCTCCAGCAGCGGAGTAAGGGTATCCAGCATGGCATCCACAGCCGGCCCGGCCTGGATCATCATGATGATCTTCCGGGGCCGTTCCAGATTCTGCACCAGTTCTTCCATACTATAAGCAGCCTGCAGACAGGGGTTGGAACCGAAGTCACGCATGAACTGCTCTGTTTTGGCAGCCGTACGGTTGAACACCAGCGTCTGAATGTTGTTGTTTGCCAGATTACGGGCCAGGTTGGCGCCCATAACCGCCAGTCCGATTAAACCGATTTTCGCTTTCTGCATACTCGTACTCCTCTTGTAGTTTTTAAAAAAGGCGCACGCAACACGCATGCGCCTTTATGATTATGCAATATTATTTCTTAACAGCCTTGTTCCATGCTTCCAGCAGGCGGGCACGGTTGTCGCCGGACCACTGGAAATCATATTTCAGCAGCTTGGCATCCTTGAATGCCAGGGCTTCTTTCGGCGGATTGGCTTCCGGATTGGTCAGGAACTGATAAGAGTTGTTGTTCTGGCCGATTTCCTGGGCTTTCTTCGTTAAGCACCAGTCGATGAACTTCTTGGCAGCTTCCTTCTGGGGAGCGTTCTTGATCATGGCAACGGCGCCCAGTTCGTAAGCGGTGCCTTCTTCCGGCAGGGACAGGGCCACGTTCTTGTTGCCTTCCTTCATCAGGCGGATGCCGTTATGCAGGTAGGTAATGCCGATGGCGCATTCGCCCAGGGCAGCGGAACGTGCAGGAGCCGCGCCGGCTTTGGTGTACTGTTTAACCTGTTTGTCCAGTTTAGCCAGGTATTCCATGCCTTTTTCCTCGCCCAGGCGCTGTACGGTTGCGGAAACCAGCACATAACCGGTGGAAGCGGAACCCGGGTTGCCCATAACGATCTGGCCCTTGAATTCCGGTTTCAGCAGGTCGTCCCAGGATTTCGGGGGCTGCGCTTTGTGTTCCTCAAACCAGCGTTTGTCCAGGATGAAGCCCAGATAGCCCTGGTAAATGCCGGTCCAGAAGCCTTCCGGATCCTTGAAATCGGCTTTGATCTTTTCCGCGTTGGGGGATTTGTAAGCTTCCAGCAGGCCTTCTTTTTTAGCCATGATGAAGCTGTCGGCGCTGCCGCCGTACCACAGGCTGGCCTGGGGATTGTTCTTCTCCGCGCGGATACGGCTCAGGGTCTCGCCGCCGGACATACGCACGAATTTAACTTTGATGCCGGTATCTTTTTCGAATTCGGAAGCCACAACCTTGGCGGCCTGCTCTACGATACCCATGTACATAACCAGTTCCTTGTCGTTGCCTTTGGGAGCCGCTTTCTTGTCGTCAGCTTTTTTGTCCCCGCCGCCGCAGCCGGCGAAAGAAACGGTCAGTGCTGCCATTGCTGCAAACGCAGCTGCTTTTTTCCAGGTAAATTTCATCCTTTTTTCCTCCTTGAATTAAATTAATAAAAATTGACTTCATGTTTATCTTCACCCCTGTTTTTTCCAGACAGGGCAGTAAATCCAGTTTGCCAGTGCTTTATTTCTTAATCGCATGCAGACTATCTCTCTGGATGCGCAGATACACCGTATCGCCGGGGTTATAGACCTTCTTGCTGCTGGGATTGTAGGTCTGGGTCACCAGTTCATGGCCGTTCACCTGCACCACATAGTCCTGCATCTGGCCCATGTAGGTGGAACTTGTAACTTCCGCCTTTACATCGCCGTCATCCGCCAGTTCGATGGCTTCCGGACGGATCACCACTTCCACCTCGTCGCCGGCAGCCAGCTCGCCCTGGATGCATTTTGAAGTGAATTCCTGGCCGAACATTTCTACCACAGCCGTGCCGATCTCCATGCCGGGGCCGGCCTTGCTTTCCAGCTTCGTGCCCTTGCTGCTGACGCTCTTTACCTTCGCCGGCACAAAGTTGGCGCTGCCGATGAAGTCCGCCACAAAGTGGGTGGCCGGATACTGGTAGATTTCCGTGGGGCTGCCTACCTGCTCGATATGGCCGCCGTTCATGATGATGACCTTGTCGGACAGGGCCATGGCCTCGCTCTGGTCATGGGTTACATATACGCTGGTGATGCCGATGCGCTGCTGGATCTTGCGGATCTCCGTGCGCATGTACACACGCAGCTTGGCGTCCAGGTTGGACAGGGGTTCGTCGAAGAGCAGCACCGCCGGTTCCATAACCAGGGCCCGGGCTAACGCCACACGCTGCTGCTGGCCGCCGGACAGCTGGTTGGGCATCCGGTGTTCCATGCCTTTCAGGCCTACCAGGTCCAGCATATTCATAACCTTTGTTTCGATGGTCTTCTTGTCCATCTTCTTATTTACCAGGCCGTAGCCTACGTTATCAAACACATCGTAATGAGGGAACAGCGCGTAGCTCTGGAACACCATGCTGGAATCCCGCTTGTCCGGGGTCAGCTCGTTGATGCGCACGCCGTCCAGGAGGATCTCCCCGTCGCTGATGCCTTCAAAGCCCGCGATCATGCGCAGGGTCGTGGTCTTGCCGCAGCCGGAAGGTCCCAGCAGGGTCACGAACTGGCCGCTGGCGATATCCACGTTGATGTGGTCCACCGCTAAAAACGTGCCGGTCCCTTCATGGGTCACATATTCCTTGGTCAGATTTTTTAACTGGATGCTTGCCTGTTTTGCCATTTGTAAATTCTCCTTCTCTCGCTTATCTGAATTTCATACTTTAATTCTTTATGCCTGACTTTTCTGCGGGTTGCTGCCCAGACGGTTCAGCATCAGCTTAATGATAACAATTGCCACATATACGATAAGGATCAGGATGGTGGAGAAGGCCGAAGCCACACCGAACTGGTTGTCTTCCACCTGGTCCAGGATCAGGACCGTCAGCAGGCTGTAGTTGGCGGACACCAGGAAGATGACCGCGCTGATACTGGTCATGCTGCGGATGAAGGAGTAGATCAGGCCGCCGAAGAAGGCGCTCTTGATCAGAGGCAGGGTCACCGTGGTGAAGACCCGGCTGGCGTTGGAACCCAGGTCCGCCGCCGCTTCCTCGATACTGGGGTCGATCTGCTGCAGGCTGCTTTCACCGGCCCGGATGCCGATGGGCAGGGCCCGGATGACGAAGGCCGCGATGAGGATGGCCGCCGTGCCGGTCAGCTGTAAGGGCGGCTCGTTGAAGGTCAGGATGTAGCCGATACCGATTACGGTGCCCGGTACCGCGATACTCAGCAGGGACGAGAAGTTGATGAAGCCCCGGCCGATAAATTTCTTACGTACCACCAGATAGGCGATGATCATGCCCAGGATACCGGCAATCGGAGTTGCGATGATGCTCAGCAGGGTGGTGTCCTTGATGGCGTCCATGCCGACTTCCAGCGCATATTTGTAATGGGCTGTGGTAAAGCTGTAGTCAACGCCCCACATTTTAATGAAGGAAGCGATGGGAATCAGGATGTAGATGGCCAGCACGATGGCGGTCACCAGGAAGCAGAAGCCGCCTACCAGACCCACGATCTGGGGATCGTCGATCATGGTGCGTTCCCGGGAGGCCTTGCCGGTTACCGTGATGTAGGTCTTCTTTTCAATCCAGTACTTGGACAGGATGAACAGGATGATGGCGATATCCAGCAGCACCACCGCTACCGCGGCGCCGCCCTGTACGTCGTAGCTGCCGATGGCCTGCAGGTAAACCTGGGTGGCCAGGGTGGAGAAGTTGCCGCCGATGGCCATGGGGTTGGCGAAGTCGGCAACCGATTTGATGAACACCAGCAGGAAGGCGTTGGCGATGCCGGGCCGTACCAAGGGGATCGTCACCGAACTGAAGGTGCGCCATTTGGAGGAACCCAGGTCCCGGGCCGCGTCTTCAATGCTGGGGTCGATGGACTGCAGCATGCCTGCCAGCAGCAGGAACGCGATGGGGAAATAGGAAATCGTCTGTACGAAGATCAGGCCTTTCAGCCCGTAGATGTTGGTGTTGCTCCAGCCCAGAAGACTATAGGTCACCAGACCGCGGCTGCCGAACAGCATGATGATGGACAGGGCCACGGAGAAGGGCGGCGATACCATGGGCAGGAGAGCCATCAGGTTGAACAGCTTTTTGCCCTTGATGGCAAGGTGCGAGGAACAGTAGGCGAAGAGGAAACCCACCGAGGTGGCCAGCACCCCTACGATGATCGCCAGCATCAGGGTGTTCACCAGCGCCTGATACGTCTCGCTCATGGTCACGATGTTGACATAGGCCTGCAGACTGAAGTTGCCGTCCAGGTCCGTGAAGCTCTGCTTCACCACCATCAGCAGCGGCCACACCACAAAGACAAAAAGAGCCAGGACCATACCCACCGCGACCGTCGCAATGATCGGATCCCGGAACGTGTTCCTGGTTGTCTTAATCTGATTCGATATGTAAGTACCCAGCTTTCCCATTTAGGAGCCCTCCCTGCTCATACACATTGAATAGTTTCTTTCTTTTTTTAATTTTATTTTGAATAATTTATTTCTTTTCTTCATTCTAACACAGATAACTTTTCTGTCAAGCTGAAAACAGGGAGAATTTTATACTTTTAACACATTTTGTATAATTATGAGATAATTTCTTCGGAACTGTATTATTGTCGGTATTGACGTGTAATTATGAATATTTCTACCTTATTTAATAGGGCATGTATCCAGGGCCTTCTGTTTTTATGAATGCGGTACTTCCAACATATCCAGCAACCGGATAAACGTATCCTGCCCGTCAAGGCAGGTATCCGTCAGCCATCCTTTTTCCCTGCCCCATTCAGACAGGCCCCTGTAATAATATAGCTTTTTGGAATCTTCAATGATGAACGGAATGATTCCGTGACGCAGACACTCTTTCAACGCAACCAGACGCCCCACTCTGCCATTCCCGTCCTGGAACGGATGGATGTATTCAAACTCAGCATGGAACGCGATTACATCATTCACCGTGACGTTTGTTTTCGCATTATAGGCATCCAGCAGCTCCTGCATTTTCCCGGGCACGTCTTTCGGCCGGACAGTTTCCCGCCCGCCTATCATATTGGCGCGTTTCTTGTATTCGCCGACCGCAAACCAGGGAAGGCGGGAATCTGCTGTATCATGTTTCAGAATGTAATGCAGATGTTTGATGAATTCCACGCTCAATTCTGTCTCCGCCATATCAATCACATAGTCGGTTGCCCGGAAATGGTGAACCGTTTCCAGAATATCATCCACAGGGATCCCGTCTCCCACATCGATAGAATTTGTCTCAAAAATCAGCCTTGTCTGAGCCTCCGTAAGCCTGCTGCCTTCCATATGATTGGAGTTGTAGGTCATCCGCACCTGAAGCTCATGGTAAAGCCCGCCGGAGATCTTCGCGCTCTTTTCGTCCCGCAAAAGCTGTAAAATCGCGTTAGCTGAGATTTCTCTGCACAGCAACAACGGATCACAGCCGAGATATTCCGCCATTTTCCGAAGAGTTATGGCTCCAAGCTTTTCACCCTTTGCAATTTTTGCGATCGTCCGGGAAGAAATCCCCAGTTCTTTCGTTAAGTCTGTTTTTGTGATTCCTTTTTCCCGGAGCCGGGCAAGCAAACCTTCGTAGGAAATCATCGAACCATCTCCCTTTTAAATCCTTTACTTATTTTAACTTTTTTACCATGAAAAGTAAAGGTTTTCTAAGGTTATCCGTAATAAAAGTAAAGGCCGGCGTTTGCGTTCCCTTTTTTAATGGAATTCTTGCTAAGTAACCATAAAATATAGCGCCACCACTTGATAATTGACAAGGGTGACGCTTTTTATAAAACTATTTTGTTGTTAGTTCATTCATGTCCCGTAGTATACGGTTATGGGGTCCTGCCATATTATAATCTGTCAGTTCCGTTGCCGAAACCCAGCGCCAGCCGGAAGGAAGGACCGCCTCCGGTTCAACCGCGCTTTTCGTCAATGCGCACCCTGCTTCAGGACTGCTCTCTTTTTCATGGGTTCCTGCAGCTTCTGCTTCATATATGTTCATGTTCCATATTTTATGTGAAAACACATGGCGGATCTGTTTTACAGGGCCGGAAACTTCTTCTGCCCGTACTCCGATTGCAGACAGATCCGCTGTTAATGCTTCTTTCCCCTGCTCTCCTTCCCCCACACAGTTGGGAAACTCCCACATCCCTGCCAGCAGGCCTTTAGACGGGCGTCTGTGAAGGAGATAAAACTCCCCGGCTCTCACCACAAACACCGTGACCGGTTCCACCGGCACTTCTTTCTTCGTAACACGCAGCGGGATCTCTGTTTCCTTCCCTGCCTTTTTTGCCAGACAAACATCAGCAAGCGGGCAAACGTCACAACGTGGCTGCCCCGGAATGCAGACTGTCGCCCCCAGATCCATCAGCGCCTCATTGAAGTCGCCGGGGCGTGCAGCATCCTGCCGGGCTTTCACCAGCTCTGTTATTTCCTTTTTCACTTTGGCGGAAAGAATGTTTTCTCCAATATTATAAATGCGGGCAAACACCCGGAGCACGTTCCCGTCCACCGCAGTCTCCCGTTTTCCGTAGGCCATACTGAGGATAGCGCCGGCAGTATAGTCCCCAATGCCTTTCAGTTTGCGTATCTCTTCCCTTGTTTCCGGTATCTTGCCGCCATAGGTCTCCATAACTTCCCGCACTGCCGTATGCAGATTCCGGGCGCGGCTGTAGTATCCCAGCCCCTGCCACTGCCGCACCACTTCGTCTTCCTCTGCAGCAGCCAGGGACGGAATATCCGGGAAATGTTCCATCCAGTTTATATAATAAGCTTTTACCGCCTCCACCCGTGTCTGCTGCAGCATGATTTCCGAGACCCACACCTTGTACGGGTCACGGGGCGATTCGGTCCGCCAGGGCAAGTCACGTTTGTGTTTGTCGTACCACTGCAATAAGAGCGGGGTCCAGTTTTCAGTAAATCTGTTCATTTTTTCGTTACGGTTTAATCCGCAAAATCTCACACAAAAATCACTAGCAGAAAACTAAACAGCAGCCAGTTTCTTTCCTGTAATATGTACAGAAAACGCGATTAGAAAGAAACTTGATAGTATAATCGGGAAACTATATCTTAAATCCGCGTTAATCGGGGATGCGCAGCAAACCGCAAGATTAACCAGCGGTATGACAAAAAAGAATAAATACTTATGTTGTTTAAAATGAATCAGCATTGTTAACGCAAAAAATAAGAGCCATATATAAGTTGCAGGATGAAATAGTGTACCGGTAAACGCAGCGTTTTCCAATATTATAAAACACTCTTTCACTTTTTCGCGAACGTGTGTCGTATTTGGATTGTCTGTTACCATTACTTTCGTTGTGTACATCATATGGCCATACTTGAAATTATTAGTATAAATATCGTATTCATAAATTTTAAACGCTGGCCTCTCAATGTAAAAATAACCATACATCTGGTTAAATGCTGCAGAACAATAACACCCCGAATGCCTGATAAAATGGGTTAGCCAAACCCTTAAATATTGTTTAATTAGTTTACTGTTTAATGTATAGACCATATTATATTTGACTTCGTCAGACCGGTTAGGATTGTAAACATTTCCGAGTTCCCCGGCCTTGTTATTAAACACTGTATTTAATACTTCCCATTCCGTTTTTGTAATGTCTTTTCCGTGGTCTCTAATGAAACGTGCCGTTTGTTGCACCGGTAGTGACAAGGCTTCACGCATAGAAGCTGGTTTAACATTATAATGAACACTTGCGAGGTTGGTTACAGCTACTGAAACACATACACCAAAAAAAACAGCTAATGCGATTCTTTTCCATTTATCATAGATTTTATTTCGAACAATCAACAATGCTAATAAACAGGAAACACATATTACAATCCCTTCTTTTCGTAAGCAACATAGAAATATTACAGCGGTCGAAAGTTTAATGAGCATTCTGTTATCGCACTGTTCCAAACACTTTATAAAAATAAATAACATCCATAGAACGGCAACATAATAGAACGTGTCTTTAACTTCATTTAAAACAAACATCGGAACTACCGGAAGAAGTGAGAACAGCAACAACGTTACCCACCTAATAATATATGGTGTTTTCCATTTATTATAGAACACAAAGCTATAAGCTAATGTCAGACTACAAATTATATATTGTAATACTATGTAAATGACACAACCTAAGTTATCACTCCCTAAAAACTTGCCTATATCCATAGTGTAGCCCATAAGAAGAACACTAACCACAGGGTGCTGAGAAGTCCATATTTGTAACCCATAGTATTGAAGTAAAGCGTCCACAGCATCCCAGTGCACAATGCCCGGATAAAAAACTACGAAATAAGGAATCCAAAGGACAAAAATGACAATAAACGGATAAATAAAAGAACGTTTATCAAAAAGAATAAAACTAGCTGAATTTTGGCGGTAAAATGCAGGTTGCCCTGTTAAAGGTAAATACTTCCACCCAATTTCAAATACGGAAGCATAAATTAAGCCATACCCAATTGCGGCTAACAACGAAAAAACTATAGCAAAATACTTATCCCGGTAAAAAAAGATTAAGTTGTTGTATAACATAAAATTCCGGCCTAAAACATTTATTACCCCCGCAAATATGCCTGTAATAACAGATAAAGCCGAAAAATTGCTAATCTTACTTAAGGCAAATTTATAAAATAAAAAGAATAACGTTAACATAAATAACACAAAAAACGAGTTAATAGAATCCCTAAAAGATACATAACCGGCCAAATCACTGTAACTGTATAGTACAGCAAACAAAGAAAAAACAGAATAAATACATACTAAACCATAATTGTAAACTAATTTTGCCATATTTATTACCCTGCCCGTGGGATTACCCTTATCTTTCTTTGTTACAGTATTATAACCATCACAGCTTCTGCGTGGCAATCGCCTTGCGCACCTGCTTCATATTATCAATATAATCGTCCATGCGGCGCTGCATCACACCCGTATACAGGCAGTCCAGAATCGCCAGGTGTACCAGGCGGGACGCCATGGCCTCGCTGCGGTAACTTGTTTCCCGGGCCAGCCCCGTCAGTACCACATCCGCCAGCTTTGTGGCCGGGGATTTCAGATAGCTGGTGATCAGGATAATTTTGCTTCCCCGTGACCGGGCCATCTCCAGCACCTTCAGCAGATCAATGCTGGCCCCCGTGTGGGATATGGCGATCACCACATCCTCCGGTTTCAGGAGAGATGCCGACGCAATCTGCAGATGGGGATCGCTGTAGGCATGCACATCCAGCCCGAACCGCATAAACCGGTGGGCAATATCCTGGGCGATATTGCCGCTGCCTCCGTAGCCGTACGCATCAACACGCTCTGTTTTCGACACAAAATCGATAGCCTTCTCCAGCGCCTTGTAATCCAGCATCTTCTGTGTTTCCTGCAGGGCGTCTATCATATCCTGGAAGACCTTCCGGGTAATATCCCGGGGGGTATCGTCCGCGTTCACTTCCTGGGACAGGGATTCCGCCGGGGAAAACAGATCCCCCGCCAGGGCCTGCTTCATGCCCTGGAATCCGCTGAAACCCAGCTTATGGCAGAAGCGGAACACAGTAGCGTCCGCGCTGGAAGTGGCGTCCGCCAGCTCGCTCATGGTCATGTGCATCACATCCGACGGATTTTTCAATATAAAATCCGCCAGCTTCTGTTCCGATTTGGTCAGTCCGTTATAGCTGCTGCGCAGTAACGGAAGACAGGTAGTCTGTTTGAAATTATCCATGAGAACCCCCTCAAAAGAAAAATGATATAAAATTGTCTGACGCCATTAATAGCTTTGACAATATTATATCATAATTAGAAAACATTATCTAATTCGCACGCAAAACAACCATAATTATTTCCGTTCGGTTTTATGGCACGGTTTCCTAAAACTGCGTTTCCTGCAATAAATAAACCAGAACCGGGAAAATATAAGTTAAAATTATAAATATTGTTTTAAACGCAAAATCCGTCCTTTAATCCAATAGTATTTTTCAAGAAATTTAAATCCGTTAGAATTTTTGATTCTTTCCAATTCTTCTTTATCCTTTAATAACTGCTCTAACTGTCCTTCCGTACCAGGAGGTGTTTCCGGTAACATAGAATCTTCCCCACAACATAAAGGATAAGTACGTGAATTCCTCAGAGTATCAATTTCCTGTTGCAGCCTCAGGTTCTCTTCCATTATAAACGACGACTGGCATTCCGACCATTCCAGTTCAAGTTCGAGAAGTTCCCTGTCTGTCACGGTTCTGGTATAAGCAAACGGCCTGTCATGGCAGACTGTCTTCGTATCCTGAAAAACCGTTTCCCCATTGATGGCCAGCCTTTTTACATCAATCCAAACCGGGTACCGTTTATCGAAGGCATCGCGCACATCCTTTCCCAACAGTCTGATTTCCAGTTCCCCGTCGCCTTCACATTGTATCACTACCTTCACCCTTTCGGATACGGCCTCAAACATCACCCCGCTGGGTAGCCAGGGCGGCTTATACACAGAAAACGCTTTGGGACTAATGATCCGTTCCACCAGATTGCAGTCTCTGCCGCCATTATTGTTTATATCAACACGCAGCGTACGGTATTTGGCATACTGATTCTGAAGATTATGCATCTTACTCTGAAAATACCTGGCCAGATCGCACAACGCTTTGCTTCCGGTCAAATCCTTGCCGACAGAAACATCCAGCAGCTTCCGGCAGAGGGTACCCTTGCCGTAGCGGCTGTCAATTTCCTGCTGTATCTGCAGCCACTGTACGTTATTGCCGCCTTTCCCGCAATTATAGTGATACAGTGCCGTTTCCTGTGATTTCTCTGTAGATATAGGCAGCGGCTGATCGGGTTCCGCCACAACAACCGGGATACCGGCCACCGCCTCCATCGCCTTCAGCCATAAATCATCTGCGTAAGGGCAGACCCGCCTGATGGTTTCTTTATCCAGAAGTTCCGTTACTTTTGCAAAAAGAGCAGTAGGATATAGTACGCAGTTTACCCCCATGGCATATAACTGCATGGAAGGCTGCAGCACCCAGGCATCCACCTCTTCCGGCCATGACGTAACCGGCGGCATATCCCCATGTTCCGAAATCGGGACGAAATCCGCCCGGCCTGCGGAAACCGCATACGGAAAGCGGAGATAACTCTGATACAGGTTTTCAATCCGGTCCGGCGGATATAAGATATCGTCATCAATCGTAACAACCAATGCGTCCGGAAATTCACGAAACGCATAAAAATACTTCGTATGAGGCCCTATATCCTCACACCAGCGGATCTCTAGATTCTTATCCGATACCAGCTGCAACAGTTCTTCTGGCAAATCAGCAAACTTGTTCGGAAATTTCTCTTCCCCCAGCCACAAAATCACCTTGTCGGGCAGCCGCGTCTGCCTGTACATGGTCCGGATCGCCAATACAACCTCGTTGATCCTGGCCGGATACGAAGTAACGGAAACTATAATCGGTTTAGCATTAACAAAACACATACATTAAGCCTTTCAAAACATTAAACTCTCAATAAAATGCTGATAAAAAGAGTTTGTGCGATGATTGACAATGTAACCGCATTAGTATCATTGCAATACCTTATACGGTTCAATCTTCCCTTCCAGTATATCCAAAACTTCCCGTGCGGATTCCTGCCAGGAATAAACGGGTATTTTACGGGAATCCGGATGCCGGTCCGTCTGCATCCACTTCATCAGGCACTCCGCAAGAGCCTCAGCGTCCATCACCTTAAAGAAATCGGCGTTTCCCCGGGTCACTTCCCTGAAAACAGGAATATCGCTGCAAATTAACGGCAAACCAAAGTGGGCAGCCTCAACCAGGGGAAGGCCGAACCCTTCCTGCAGGGAAGCCGCAATCAGGGCGCCGGTATGATTATAAGCCCACCGCAGTTCTTCGTCGGAACCGTCCCTTACCCAAAGGGTGGTTTCCTTTAATTCCGGAAGGGCAAGCATCTTATGCACATCTTCATTTTTCCAGCCATCTTTGCCTATGATCAAAATACGGCATTCCTTACGTATATTATCCGGAAGTTTCTGCAATGCCTGCAATACCACCCCGTGCCCTTTACGGGGTTCCACGGTTCCTACCATAAGGAACGTAAACCTGCCGCCCTCCACAAAACGCCGGATTTCTTCCCGTACACTTTGCACCCCTTCCGGAATATCCGCGCCCTCATGAAAGAAGTACACAGCTAACGGCCGCGAACGCACGAACCGCATTTGCTCATAATACCCGATCAGCGCGTCGGCCGTGGTCCGGGAAACGCATACAACAGCATCAGCTTTCTGCAGCAGCATATGATGCCAGCCAATATATTTCGGCAGTACAGTTTCATTATCGCAAACTTCCGGATACTGCACAGGAATCAGGTCATGTACGATACCATAGCTCTTAACTCCCCTGTCGGCAGCCATATCCAGCATAAGGGAAAAGGCAGCAAACTCCGTCCACGGGTCGTCCAGCAGGAAAATTTTATCCCCCCGCTGAAGCGACACGGTCTGGTCTGTTTTTTCTTCAATTCCTTCCATATGACTGAGATAGGAATAACCTGTAATAAATTTACCGGATTGATGTTGAACAGGAACTACGTTCTCTGCCTGGTTATAAATCTGATGAAACAGGTTGTTGACGACCCGAGAAATTCCCGTCATCCAGATTTTTCCGTCAGGCCGCAGCAAACCTGTCCTCCAATTTCCGACAGCCGTAACATGGGTAACATCAATCAGCAAACCCGGTTTTTCCCGCAAAAGCACCGTATCCGTTATATGACGGGTCACAGCATGAATGAGACGTTCCTGCCTCTTCAGTTCCTGTTCCTTTTCTTCTATGGTCTTTTCTTGCGCTTTTATAATCACTTTTTGTTTTTCAAGCTCTTTTTCCTGTTCAACAAGCTCTTTCAGCAAGTTGTTAAACAGCTTCTTTTTAACGTACGCTTTTATCCCTGTCTGTGAGTTTAACTGTTGATAATAATCCTTGAAGCTCATACTCTCGTTCCTTTTTTATAAACATATATCTATCCGCTTATACAACGGTTTTAACGGCTTACATCCGACCCGTATCCAGCGCCTCCAACCTTTCCTTTAATTGCAAAAATGTGTCATAAACATAATCAACCGTATAGGGCAGCAACTTTGTCCGGGAAAGAAATTCTGCATACAACGCTTCATTTGCATTTAACTCGCAAACCTTTTTTATAATGGCATCATTATTCTCTTTATTGCCCCGTTTCCATAAGAGCACTGCCTCCGGATTGACAATACCCGGTTCCGGATTGGAAGCGCCACCCGCATAAATAGGAATACATCCTCCCAAAAACGCCTCAAACAGTTTTTCCGTAACATAACCGGGCGTATCTTCGTTTTCCGCACAAATAGTAAATTTACAAGTATTTAAAAATTTAATTTTATCATCCTTATATTCATCCCACAAAACATTTGTATTATTGTTCCACTGACCGGCGCACAAAATATTGATTTTATCTTTTAACGCTTCATAAATAGGGGTACGCATATTCCAATTGTCGTGGCGTGCAATAACAGAGCATTCATATTTTCCTGTATTACTGCTTCGGTTAATACAATCGACGCGTTCCGCAATCCTGTCCTTATCTATAACCGGATCAAAAATCCACAGCATCCACAGAGGCAGCCGTAAATAGTTTGCTTCGCTGCGGTGCGCAAAGCCCAAAGACAAACCCACATAGTCCAGGCAGTAATCACAATACTCATCATACATTCCGTGTTTAACGTCCAGATTCTCTCCGGAATAAAATACATCTTTTTTTGAACCATATTTTTCTACATATTCTTTCTTCCCAAAAATCGAAAATACATTCAGATGTTTTACGTTAGTATTATTCTTTACAAACCGGTATAACCAGTCTCTTTCGCAGGCAACAGGGTCAGCGGTCCAATAATTGATTAAAGTGACCCTGCCATCCCTTGTTGTAATCCGTTTTGACGAGGGAATCCCATTCTCCAATGCGATTTCTCTCTCAGGCGGGTCTTTCTTGAGCAGACATGTATTGTTCCCTGTATTGATTGAGTTACCAAGGGTTCTTTTTAAATTGGCAAACGACTGGTTATATATGGCACGGGACATGGTGATCAAGTTGCTTCTCATTCTGTCATATTCAACTTCTGTCATTGCAATAGCCTTCTGCATCGCCGTGCCAAGATCATCATTTCCCATGTAAACCACCGCATTCCCTGAAGAAAATCCGTATACGTCCGCAAACTTCCCGGCAATCAGGCAGGGCTTGGAAAATCCGTAAATCAGTTGAAAGCTGCCGCTTGTGCCACGCGTTATATAGCGGTCATGATCGGGATTTTCAGGGTCAAGCAATGTCAGGACAAAATCCGACCTTCTCATTTCAGCATATAAGGTACTGTATGCAACTCTTCCCCACATGGAAAAGAAATGACGGATTTCGGGATCGATGTTAGCCAAATTTCCAAGGCCTATCACAGTTATGCGAAAATTCGTTATTCCCTGATTGTTTAAAGATTTAACCGCATCTAACAGTTTTTTAAAGTTCTTTCGTACGGGATCGATAGCGCCAACCGATATAAAACGGGTCACTTTGTTTTTGACCGGCAGACCTGTATTCCCAAACCAATGGCAATTTACCGGAATCAGCCGCTTGTCAACAGGCAGTTTATCCGTTAACACAAATACATGGCCCATTTCCAGCAAGGTTCTGTCCAAGTACTCCATCTGATGCTCAAGAACATAGATTTTATCAAGGTACTGATTTAGAAAAGGAAATTCCTGTAATACGGTATGCCATTTCCCATTCCAGGTAAAGGCGTTTGAATTAAAGATAACAAGCTTGTACCGTTCAATTAACAGGTGCTGGAGCAGCAGCGCCATGAGCTCTACATCACAATGATAAACACGGTTACAGAGTATCATATCCAGTGCTTTTTCTTTGTAAGCTCCCTCATGAATCAGGAAGTCTACATCATAATGCATATCCGCAAGATATCTATATAGTCCGGGAATACACTCTCCGTGATAATCATTAAACTCTACAATCAGTACGCTATTTTCTGTCCCTGCAAGGTTCTGCAACTCAATGGTTTCTCCGGTCATTTGATAGTACCGGTTTAACAAATTCCGGGGATCACTCTCCACATCCGCTTCAAGATCTGTCGCAATATCAGTTGCAGAGGAAATACTTTCGCTTTTTTCAGTTTTCCTATTCCCATGCAGCAGCATGTCAAGCCCGTTTCTTATTAAAATTCTCGCTTGATAATACTTCGACAGGAACCTGAAGCCTCTTGATGTTTTTATTGCCATCAATTCTTTTTGCAAAGCCTCTTTTTCCCTGCTTTCTGCTTCAAGCAACCGCAGTGTTTCATCACGTTGCTTAACTGCCGCCTGCAGACGCAGGATACTTGCACGGTCTTCATAGGGCGCTTCAATCAATGACTTAAAAAGAAATTTATCCTTTCCAACCATCTCTAAAAGTTTTGTTCTGGCAGTCTCATCCAGCCTTTCATACCGGTTCTGGCAATCGCCTACCATCCTCTCAAGATTCGAAAAAACCGCCTCTTCGTTTTCTTCCTTCAACTCTGCAGAATGACAAAACTGCAGCATTTGTTTCACGCAGGCAAAAATACTGAAAACGCTGAAAGCCACTTTTTCAGACTGTCGCAAGTCCATAACAGAGTCCTGTCTTACTCTTCTAAAGTAAAGAGTTTCATTTACGTAACCGGCTTTAAAGGCAAGCAACAGGCACTCGAAAACAAACAATTCATCTTCATGGATGATATCTTCGTAAAACAATAGTGAATTATCTTTTAAAAAAGTACTTTTTGTTAATAGTACAGGCGCAGACGCAGTATATTCTTGATTCTCCATCAGCCTTCTGAAAAGATCCTCGCCTTTGCACACTGTCGGATATTCATGAACTCTCCTGAAATAGCTTTTTTCGTTTTGTAAGCGATTCTCTTCAACGCCTCCTTCGCCGAACACATTCGCGTTGAAAAGAAGAATTTCCAGCTCTCTGGCTTCCATCGTATTAACCAGTGTTTCCAATGCTTCCGGCACAAGGTAATCATCGCTGTCCAAAAAGTAAATATATTTCCCCTGAGCCTGCTGAATCCCCATATTTCGCGCATGCGACGCACCCCGGTTTGCCTGGCTGATAACACGGATACGGGAGTCCTGGCCAGCAAACTTCTTTAAAATGCTTAAAGATTGATCCGTCGAACCGTCATCCACACAAATAATTTCTAAAGATTTTAACGTCTGGTTACAAGCGCTCTCCAGACATTCTTCCAGATACGGTTCCGTATTATATACCGGAATAATTACGCTCACTGTAATATGGTTTTCCATGAATGCCCCCTGACCACATCGTCCATTAAAAGCTAACCCTTTATGGCCTGCCTAACAGTTTTCGTGGAATATACGTTATGGCCCTGCCTATGCGAAACGACCAGCCCGCCTGAATAGCTTTCAAATTTAATTTTGCCTCTTCCGCATTTCGCTTTGTCGCAGACAACTCGTTTCTGAGATCTTCGACGGAATTCTGCAAGTACATACATTTCTCATGCCTGGCCTGTAAATCTTCAACCAGCCAGATCATCGCTTCTGCAGTCGCCTTTTCACCCCATTTTCGGACAAACAGCGTAAAGCCCTGCTTCTTGTGTTCTTCTGCCAGGTTATGACACCACCAGGTAATCGTCTGATGTAAAAAATTATCATAGATATATTGCATAAGGATCTGATAATTACCTTTATCTGGCTTGGTATTAAAGAAAAGAGTTATTGCATCCAGCGCGTCTTTCTCGCACAACAACTTTATATAGTGTTCCAAACTCATTCCTTTCTTTATGCCACTCCACAATCCATTTCCCCAATGATACACATACAATTCATCCTGTATGCGGAAAATGGAACGGGCATAATAACCCAATATACAAAAAAGGTAAACATCTTCAGCCATGATAAGGTGTTCAGCCGTCATTTCCCCGCAAGCCTTTCTGCAAAGGCCGGCATAATAAATTTTATTCGTTATCTCCCAGCTTTTAAGTTTTCCTTTTTGATGTAAGCATAGCAGGTTATAATCTTCTAAACGGTCACACTCATCTGTGCATAAGTGTTCAAATCGTATCGTTTTGCCTTCTTTATTTACCACTTTTACGCCAAATTGGACAACATCCGTTTTATTCTTTACTATGGCAGCATATGCCACCTCACAGGCTTGCGGGAACAACTCATCATCGCTATCAAGAAACATAATGTATTGACCATGCGCAGCAAGTACACCATGTTTTCTGGCCATACCCGTACCCATATTGTTTGAATGCCAGATAACCCGTATGCGTGAATCGGTTTTTTCAAATTCAGCTAAAATTTTTTTACTGTTATCCGTGCTTCCGTCTTCCACACAGATAATCTCTATGTCTGTCAACGTCTGGTTAGTGACGCTGTTCAGACATAGCGTCAAATATTTTTCTACGTTGTATACCGGAATAATAATTGAAACTTTAGGTTGCACAAAAACTCTCCTGTCAAAATAATACCGGCGATAAACCGTACCATAAATAAAAATCTGCCTGTTTCGTTGAAATGATGTTGTCCTATACCCCTAAACCATTACTTACGGCCTGCCCAATAACTTTCTTGGGATATACGTAACAGCCCGGCCCAGCCGGAATGATAAACCAGTCTCGACAGCCTTTATTTTTAGTTCTGCTTCAAGAGCTCTCTGTTTGACAACTTCTAAATCATTTTTCGTTCGGTCCAACTCGGTTTCCATCCGCTCTTTTTCTTTCTGTGCTTCGTTCTGTTGCGTAATTGAAAATGCTAAATCATTTTTCGTTTGGTCCAGTTCACTTTCCAACCGCTCTTTTTCTTTCTGTACTTCATTCTGTTGGGTAATTGAAATAGCTAGATTATTTTTCGTTTGTTCCAACTCGGTTTCCAACCGCCCTTTTTCTTTCTGTGCATTGTTCTGTTGCGTATTTATCAGCCAACGCAGACCTTTTGCCGTTTCTTCCAAACCCCACTTTCGGATAAGCAACAGAAAACCTTCGTCCTGGTCTTCTTCTGTCAACTTGCCCTGCCAAAGAGTAACCGCCAGATGCAGCCAATCATCATGAAGTATTTGTATAAAAGACTTGTACCCTTCTTTATCCGGTTTGTTGTTAATAAAACGGGTGATTGCATCCAGAGAATCTTTTTCTTCAAGCATTTTTTTAAAAATTTCCAGACTAACAAATTGAATGGTATGAAGTGTAGTAGATACTCCTACTCCCCACCGGTACAAATATAGTTGTTCACTTATCACGGAAACAGATCTTGCGTAATAACCTAATACGCAAAACAGATACGCGTCTTCCGCCATTGAAATGTGCAAATCCTCCATTTCCCTAAATACTTGTTTACAAAGATCGGAACGGTAAATCTTTTTCCATACCATCCAATTTTTAAGTTTCCCTTGTAACCACAGATAAACCAAATTATCTGCTTCTGTACGTTCCATTGGCTCAGTTTCTAACCAATCAATTATCTTTTCCTTGCCTGCAGTGTCAACAGCCTTTACGCCAAACTCCAGCACATCGGTTTTATACTTCTCAATAGCAGTGTATGCCGTCTCGCAGGCATGCGGGAACAACTCATCGTCACTGTCAAGACACATAATGTATTGGCCACGCGCAGCAAGCACACCATGTTTCCTGGCCAAACCCACGCCCATATTATTTGTATGCCAGATAACCCGTATGCGTGAATCTGCCTTTTCATATTCAGCTAAAATTTTTTTACTGTTATCTGTACTTCCGTCTTCCACACAGATAATCTCTATGTTTTCCAGCGTCTGATTGATGACGCTGTTCAGGCAATCTGCCAGATACTTTTCTGTATCGTAAATCGGAATAACAACAGTTACTTTCGGTTGCATAATATAATTATCCATTCATAGTACCCGGTGAAACAAACACCTGCTCCTTACAAAACAAGTTCTGATAGCATCTTACAAACATGTTTCCCTGCTACCTGTCTGTACGCATTGGTTTGCGCAAAAAGTCTTCGTACGTAATACGGATTCCATCTTCCAGTTCTGTCTTATAATGCCAGCCCAATTGCGCCGCTTTGGAAACGTCCAACAGTTTTCTGGGTGTTCCGTTCGGCTTGCTGCTATCCCAGTAAATCTTTCCCTTATAGCCAATCACCCTGGCTACCAGTTCTGCCAGTTCCTTAATTGTCAGTTCCTTTCCCGTTCCCGCATTTACAGTTTCGTTTCCGCTGTAATGGTTCATCAGGTAAACACACAAATCCGCAAGGTCATCCACAAACAAAAATT
Organism: Acidaminococcaceae bacterium; assembly: GCA_017405945.1. Taxonomy (GTDB): domain Bacteria; phylum Bacillota; class Negativicutes; order Acidaminococcales; family Acidaminococcaceae; genus Succiniclasticum. Next base: position 112,824 of record JAFQZL010000055.1, on the reverse strand, counting down.
CCCTGAGCGGGCTGCCATCGCCCCAGCACGTTACAGATTCCAGATTCTGAAGCTTTGCTTCATGGAACCTCCGGATAAACGCCGGCAGTACATGACTGTACCTGGGGTGATAGTTGTCATTGGGTCCGTAAAGGTTCGTAGGCATAACCGAAATAAAATCCGTACCATACTGTCGGTTCAGAAATTCACAATACTTTAACCCGCTGATTTTCGCCAGCGCATAACCTTCATTTGTTTTTTCCAGTTCCCCGGTCAGCAAACAACATTCCTGCATAGGTTGCGGCGCCATACGGGGATAGATACAGGAACTCCCCAGAAATTCCAGTTTTTTGCATCCGTTTTTCCAGGCGGCGTGAATCACGTTCATTTCCAGAATCATATTCTCGTACATGAAGTCAGCCAGCGCCTCACTGTTTGCGATAATTCCCCCAACTTTGGAAGCCGCAAGAAAAACATATTCCGGCTTATTATCCGCAAAGAATGCTTCCACCTCAGACTGACGGCAGAGATCCAGTTCCTTGTGGGTGCGGGTTAAAATGTTGTTGTAACCATTCCGCGCCAGTTCACGCAGAATAGCGCTGCCAACCATTCCACTGTGACCTGCAACGTAAATTTTCGCATTCTTTTCCATCATATTATTTTCTCACTACCATTTCGTAAATAATTATAGCTTGACGTAAAAGCTTTTGAATAGCTTTTCTAATCCCAAAATAACAGATCTAATCTCCAATATAATACACTGCCAGAGACAACTCTCTGGGATCTTTATTCATGCCTAACTGTGCCGGGCAAAACCAGGCATTCGTTTTCAATTCAACTTCATAAACATCGTTTTTATGATTCGGAACCTTAAATACATACTCTTTATTGCCGTTGATTACATCAAGATCCGCAATATATTCTCCGTTAACATATAGTTTTATGTATAACGGCAGATCTTTTAACTGCGCCTTGTATGAATCTAAAACAGTAGTTACGGAAAGGCGCAATCCGCTTTTCTCAATCTGTTTGTTTCTGATTACAACCGCAAAGTGTTTTTTTGTCCAGGGAAAATCCTGTCCCCTGCCGCCTTGCAAACCATATGTTAATGAAAATTTCCCCTTCGCTGTACAGAACACGTCAGTAACATCTTGCCTGTTTTCAGCAGGAAATTTTACCCATGTGTTCGTATGCCTGTCATATCCGTATAAGTCTTTTAAATCATTCTGCTTTATCCAGGAATACACGTTAAAATCATATTCTTTACTCTTGATATTCCACAAATCCCAACCCCGGGGATTACAGCCTGAATGCCCATTCACTGTTTTTATGCCAAAATGATTCGCAATTTCGTAAGCTTCCGTTTGATAAGACCAGGGAGGAATCTCTTCCCGGCCGGAATCGCAAATATAAAATGCCTTACAGGCAGACGGCGGTGCCGTTACATTATGTAAGAACGCGACTTCCAAATCCGTACGCCACATTTTATCATAATTAACACCATCGACACGCGTATTGGAAATGAACAATGCAATAAAAAGGATTGCCCCTGCCAGGCGTCTGAATCTGATTTTTTTCTTTGCAAAAACATATTCTCCGCGCACAGCCACAACAAACGCCATAGGAAAGCTTACATAGAACCAAAAACGGCCCACACAACGTATAGCTCTGGCCCCGGGCATAAAGTTATACAGGAAATACCATAATGACGAACCGTCAGAAGCCAGTTTTACCGATAACACGATAGCAACCATTATGGACACCATACATGCGTTGATCCCTAAAAATCTTACGGTTTCTTCTTTTGTTTTCAAATATTCCCTATACCGGTTACGTTGAAAAAATATGTATAAGTAAGTTGCCAAAAATACCAGCGAAAAGCCTTGTACGGTTTCAATTGTTGCGGACCTGCGGTTAAAAACAGGTAACGGTAAAATCTTAGCAAAAAGCAGATTGCCGTTGTCAAAATTAATCAAATCATTGCCAACATTGACCAGATCTATCCATTCAGGCAAACCCCTGCATATTCCCTGATAGTCATAGCCACCTGTATTCCGTAACACAGGCAGGTATACCATTAAAAACGGCAAGAAGATAACAACCGAATATAAAACGTAGCCTATAACGTTTTTCTTATGAATCGCAAGCCAGGAAAGAAACGCCTTTTTAAAACATAATCCATTATGACCTAAAATAACATAGCCCGTCACAAGCAGAATCAAGCCAAACAGGAAGGTAAAAAACGCAATATACCATGCGGTATATGCAATCAAAGCGAATACAGACAAAGCTGATATAATGAAAACACTTCGTCTTTTTTCATCACCGTCAGACGTCAATGCCTTAATTATAAGAATGGTCAATAACGGCACTAAACTTAATGCGGCTAACTGGGTATGCACTAGTTGTGCGGCAAATGCATTGGAATACGAAAACGCTACTACGCCAAACAAGCTCCAATACCGGTTGCACTTCATCACCGAATGCAGCAGATAAAACATACACAATGAGCCAAATAAATGGATAAACATAATTGTATATTTAAAAGCCACAAACATATTGAGCCCTGTAAATCGCAATATGCTGTGGACAAAGCCAAATCCAAGGAACATGTCGGTATAGCCAAGCGCAGCTGTATCCGGATAAAAATACGCTAATTCAGTCAATGCCTCTCTGCCGCAAAAGAAATTATACCAGTGCTCCGTAAGAAGCATGGTAAGCCTGCCATCGCCATTATCGCCCAGCAAAAAATCATGACCGATAATGTTTCTGAAAAATACAAATTCACCAAACAGGATAACGCACACAACAAACAGATTTTTTAAGATTTCCAAATCGAACTTCTTCTGATTATGCATCGGCACACCTATACTTAACAGCACTAATCTCCAACATAGTACACTGCCAGAGACAACTCTCTGGGATCTGTACTCATACCTAACTTTGCCGGGCAAAACCAGGCATTCGTTTTCAATTCAACTTCATACACATCGTTTTTATGGTTTGGAACCTTAAATTCATACTCTTTATTGCCGTTGATTACATCAAGATCCGCAATATATTCTCCGTTAACATATAGTTTTATATATAACGGCAGGTCTTTTAACTGTGCCTTGTATGAATCTAAAACCGTTGTTAAGGAAAGGCGCAAACCCCTTTTCCCAATCTGTTTGTTCCTGATTACAACCCCAAAATGTTTTTTTGTCCAGAGAACGTCTTTACCCTGGCCTCCCAGCAAACCATATGAAAATGAAAACTTACCCTTCTCAGTACAGAACACATCGGTAATTTCCTTCCTGTTTTCAACGGTGAATTTTGCCCATGTATTCGTATGCCTGTCGTATCCGTATAAATCTTTTAAATCATTCTGTTTTATCCAGGAATACACGTTAGATTCATATTCCTTGCTCTCGACATCCCATAAATCCCAACCCTGAGGACTATTTCCCGAATACCCATTCACCGTTTTTATGCCAAAATGATTCGCAATTCCATAAGCCGCCAATTGATATGAGTGAGCCTGAATTTTTTTATTGCCGGAATCGTAAATATAAAATGCCTTACAGGCAGACGGCGGTTTCGTTACATTAGTTAGGAAATCAACTTCCAAATCCGTACGCCACCTTCCATCATAAATAACACCATCGGCACGCATATTGGAAATGAACAATGCAATAAAAAGGATCACCCCTGCAAGGTGTCTGAATCGTATTGTTTTCTTTGCAAAAATATAGTCTCCGCGCACCGCAACCACAAAAGCTACAGGAAAACTTAAATAGAACCAAAAACGGGCCACAGCGCGTATGGCCTTAGCCCCGGGCATAGAGTTATACAGGAAATACCATAATGACGAACCGTCAGAACCAAGTTTTACCGACAATACGATAACAACAACTATAGATATAATACACGCATTAATCACCAAAAACCTTACGGTTTCTTCTTTTGTTTTCAAATATTCCCTATACCGGTTACGTTGAAAAAATATGTATAAGTAAATTGCCAAAATTACCAGCGAAAAACCTTGCACGGTTTCCATAGTTACAACTTGACGATGAAACACGGTTAACGAAGGAAATTTATCAAAAAGCAAATTACCTTGGCCAACATTGATAACATCTATCAATTCAGGCAAATACACACTTACTTCCTGATATCCATAACCGCTGGTATTACGTAAAGCAGGCAGGTAAACAATTAAAAACGGCACAAAAATTGCAACCGAATATAAAAAGAAAGCTATAACACTTTTCTTATGCGCCGTAAACCAGGAAAAGAAATTCTCTTTAAAACTTAATCCAGTTTCGTCTAAAATAACATAGCCCGTCATAAATAGAATTAAACCAAACAGGACGGTAAAAAACGCAATATACCATGCGGTATATGCAATAAAAGCGAGTATAGACAAAGCTGATACAATGAAAATGCTTCCTTTTTTTTCATCGACATTAGACGACAATGCCTTAATAATAAATATGGTCAATAACGGCAATAAACTTAACGCAGTCAATTGAGTATGTGCAATATTAACAGCAAATGCGTTAGAATAAGAAAATACCGTTACGCCAAACAAACTCCAATACCGGTTGCACTTCATCACCGAATGCAGCAGATAAAACATACACAATGAACCAAATAAATGTACAATAATAAGCGTATATTTATAGGCAACAAACATGTTGAGACCCAAAAATCTCAATATGCTGTGAATCAGCCCAAATCCAAGCAACATATCTGTATAGCCAAGCACAGCTTCATCCGGATAAAAAAAGGCTAATTCAGCAAAGGCCTCTCTGCCGCAAAAGAAATTATACCAGTGCTCTGTAAGAAGCATGGTAAGTTTACCATCACCACTATAACCTATCAAAAAGTCATGGCCGATAACATTTCTGAAAAACACAAATTCGCCTACTAAAATAAGGCAAACAATGAATAGATTTTTTAAGTTTTCGGTTTCAAACATCTTTTGGTTACGCATCGGTACTCCAACAGCATATTGTAAAACTTTATTTACATCCCTCTTTACTGCTTAAGATAGGGATTCCGATAAAGATTATACTTTGCCGCAATATATTGCACCACGGATTCATCCGAAATATCAACCGTATCCATCTTACACGAGTCACCGTAGTAGTCAACAAAAACACATCTATGGGGCTGAATATGCCTGAGATAATGATAATTCCATGTTCTCCTGTCATAGGTGATATTGTAAACGGTGTATTTTCTGAAATGGATTGCATCGATAGCATAAGATAATCCCCTGCAGTCATTTCTCGTAACTATAACATCGGCTCCCTGCTGCTCAGCATAGGCATCAATATCTTTTACAGCCCGGATAATCTGTGCTGTCCTATACAGACCACAAATATCCGAGGCATTTAAACCGCTTTCCGGATTTTCGATATTTGAGTTGATTGCTATCCCCTTTCCCACTAAGATGCACACGATCAGCCCCATTCCAACCATTGCTGCTATTCCACGTTTATGGTTTTTTTTCACCCATTCACAGCCATATTGTTCCGCATCAAAGTAAACTATGAGAAGCCACGAATAACTCCAGCAAAGGAACATCCTGGTTTGCCCAAAGAGTACTGAATTTTCGCTATAATCCAATGTCTTGGAAAGGCTGAATAACCCTGCCATTCCCAAAACATCCGCAATGAGCATGATTAAAGTAAACCAGCGTCTGTTAAGAGCAACGGCTAATATGATAACAAAGAACACGACAACGACTACTGTACCGGTTTCCATAAAAATAAAATCTGAACAAATCTTGCTCAGGTTTTTAAGGTTTGTGACTAATACGGATAAAGACAGATTAACTACCGGGGCAGGGTGTAGAGAAAAATCCGTATTTATTACATAGAAATTCTTAGTGAAGAAAAATACAAGAATTCCAATCCCGCCCCCCAGAAAAATGGCAGGCAATCTGCAGCGATTCTTACGGATATTCCATAAATAAAACAATACTCCCATTCCCGCTACAAGCAGAGCCGTTGTAGTTTGTATAATCCCCAGGCAAATAAGCAGCACACCGCCAAAGGCTCCCATATTTGACCTGCAATCATTTAATAAGACTGCACCCAACGTTGCAAAGGGCATACCACTTATAAAGCTTCTGGGAATGGACGTCAAAATATCCCATTTCCATCCCATTAATAAAAACAGGAAAAGAACTAAAAACGCATACGGTTGTCTATCTTTTCTGTACAACAATAATGAGATAAGCAGATACGGAACAAAGCCGACCATCGTCGCTGCTATTGGCATTGCCCAATGAACCGGAACTCCTGCCCATAATAATGGCGCCGCGACCATTGACTCAAACATACTTCCATAAGACTGCCCCCAAAAGCAGGGCTCAGGAAATATAAAATGTGCAAACGCCGCCGCTCCATTCCACATTAATGCCTGGTCATCATCCACAAATCGCAATCCGTAATGAATTACAATGTATCCTCTGTACAAAACGCAAAGGATTATCAGAATGATATATAAAATTAAAACCTTGTTTTTTCCCTTATCATCCATAATATAACTGACTAATTTTACAGCCCTCTAAAATACGTAATCGTTTTTTCCAACCCATCATCCAATGCTACAGCCGGCTCCCAGCCAAGTTTTTCTTTCGCAAGCGTAATGACCGGTTTTCTTTGCGTCGGGTCGTCAGCAGGCAATGATTTAAACGTTATTTTGGATTTGGAGTTTGTTCTGGCGATAACTATCTCTGCCAGTTCTAGCATCGTAAACTCACCCGGGTTTCCCAGATTCACCGGTCCGGTAAAGCCCTCCACATTCATCATTCTGTACATGCCGTCTATCAGGTCGTCTACATAACAAAAGCTGCGTGTCTGTCTGCCATCACCATATATTGTAATATCTTCATTATGCAAAGCCTGCATGATAAAATTGGACACGACACGCCCGTCTTCCGGATTCATACGGGGTCCGTATGTGTTGAAAATGCGAACGACTCGTATATCCACATTATGCTGCCTGTGATAATCAAAGAATAAAGTCTCGGCAATCCGCTTGCCCTCATCATAGCAGGAACGGATACCAATCGGATTCACGTTACCATGGTACGTCTCAGGCTGCGGGTGTACTGCAGGATCGCCATATACCTCCGATGTGCTGGCCTGCAGAATTCGCGCCTTGCAGCGTTTAGCCAGATCCAACATATTCAGAGCGCCTAAAAAACAGGTTTTTGCGGTCTTAATTGGGTCGAACTGATAATGTGGAGGGCTTGCAGGACAAGCCAGGTTATAAATCTGATCAACTTCCACAAACAGCGGTTCCGTAATATCATGGTACATAAATTCAAAATGCGGGTGACCCGACAGATGTCTGATATTCTCTTTACTTCCCGTAAACAGGTTATCAACACACAATACTTCGTAACCGGTCGCAATCAGTTTATCACATAAATGGGATCCTAAAAAACCGGCGCCGCCCGTTACCAGTACCCGTTGCATAATACACACTTCCTCCGCTGTCTGTAATTTATCTGCCCACGCCTATCTGATAATACTCAAAACCCAAATCCTTCAATTTGTGTTTATCGTACTGATTCCGCCCGTCAAAGATAATTGCATGGTTCAGGCGCATCTTGATCTCTGTGAAATCCGGCGCCCTGAACTCCTTCCATTCCGTAACCAGAATCAGCGCGTCACACCCGGTCAGGGCATCGTATTTGGTCTTGCAGTACTCAATCGCGTCAACATCCTTCAAGTAGCAGGTTTGTGCCTGTTCCACAGCCTTGGGGTCATAGGCCCGTATTTTGGCTCCATGTTTAATCAATTCCTTAATGATGGAGACGGATGCAGCTTCGCGCATATCGTCTGTATCCGGCTTAAAAGCCAATCCCCACACACAAAACGTCCTGCCCGCCAGATTTTCGCCAAAGCGCTTCATGACCTTAGCCGGAATGACAAGTTTCTGATTCTGATTTACTTTTTCCACGGCAGGCAAAATACTGGGTTCGTAACCAAAATTCTTACTCGTTTTAATTAATGCTTCCACATCCTTCGGGAAACAACTGCCGCCGTAACCGCAGCCCGGATAAATAAAGCTGTAGCCGATACGGGTATCGCTGCCGATACCTCTTCTCACCTTATTGACATCAGCCCCCACGAGTTCGCAGATATTTGCAATCTCATTCATAAAAGAAATTTTTGTGGCCAGCATGGCGTTGGCCGCATACTTTGTCATCTCCGCGCTGGGAATATCCATAAAAATCAAATTTTCAGTGTTACGCACGAACGGCAAAAACAGTTCTTTCAAAACCCCCGCCGCCTTACAATTATCCGCGCCAATTATAATACGGTCAGGGCGGGAACAATCTGTAACCGCTGCGCCTTCTTTTAAGAATTCCGGATTGGAAATGACATCAAAAGTCAGGTCTGTTTTGCGCAAATCCAGTTGTTTCTGTATAGTCCGGCGCACCTTCTCCGCCGTTCCCACAGGAACCGTAGACTTATCTACCACATACATATGATGCATCATATATTTACCAATGCTTTCGGCAACCGCCAACACATATTGCAGGTCGGCATTGCCGTCTTCGCCCATCGGCGTACCCACAGCAATAAAACAGATATTGGATTTAATCAGCGCTTCCTGAATATCCGTGGTGAATTTTAAGCGCCCGGCTTCATAATTATTCTGTACCATAACATCCAGGCCCGGTTCGTAAATTAAAATGATACCTTTCTTTAAGTTTTCTATCTTGCCTGCATCCACATCGACACAATACACGTCGTTGCCATAATCAGCCAGACATGTTCCGGTAACCAATCCCACATACCCGGTGCCAATCACAGAAACCTTCATGACCTATACCTCCAAATACAGTACATCGCTCTGAAGCCGTCCCGGCAGCCTATCTTCTTGCCTTCTTCATTAGTCCTCGGGTTATACGAAATGGGCACCTCCATAAATCTGACTTTCCTGGCCGCAATTTTAGCAGTAATCTCCGGTTCAAAGCCGAAGCGTTTCTCCCGGATATCGATGGACTGTATAATCTCCCGTTTAAATGCCTTATAACAGGTTTCCATATCCGTACAGTCAAGTCCTGTAAACAGATTGGACAGCTTAGTTAAAAACCAGTTAGCCAGCCTGTTGGACAGGTATCCCTTACGCGTACCGTCTTTAAAGCGCGAACCGTACACAACGTCGGCCCTGTCTTCAAAAATAGGGGTAACGACCTTTTCATACTCCATGGGATCATATTCCTGGTCTGCATCCTGAATGATAACCACATCACCTGTAGCTGCCTGAATCCCCGTTTTAAGTGCCGCCCCCTTGCCGCCATTGACTTTGTGGCGGAGTATTTTACTGACCAACGGTTTAATTTTAGCAGCTAAAATATCAGGCGTACCGTCTGTAGAACAGTCATCAACTATGATAATTTCTTTATTTTTAATTGGCGAAGCCAGTACGCGTCTGACTATTTCTTCAATGTTGTTTTCTTCGTTATAACAGGGTATTACAACGGATAAAACTTTTTCTGACACAATACATTAACTCCTTAAACTATCACAAATTACAAGGTTTTTCCTAACTTACCGCTTTCATAAGGTAATACTCTTTTCCCCTAGGAAACCTCTGTTAAAGTCCGATACTTCTGCAATACACAGCTAATCACTGTTGTCTTCTCTTTTAATCGAATATCCCGGCACTAATATTTCCTGCATATTGCACCCTAATGTCCGTAATAACAATCATCGAATCTGAAGGGTTCTTATGACAGAATTCCACACCTTCAAAGTAGTAATCTTCAGATGTATTTTCAATATAAGCATAATATTCCAATACATTATCCTGGCGCTTTACATTAGAAATATTACAGTGTCCTTGCCCATTGTTAAAAGTAACATCAGGTTCAAGTCCATTAACACTCTGCCCAAATACACGAACATAATACCTGCCACGAGCTAACCCTATATATGGTCCAAACTGCAAAGAATTTTTATATAATACTATCCGGTTATCTGTTTTTTCAGCCTGACCCATAACGGAAAGCCTTGCCAGCGTAAAGGTACTGCGGTTTAACATAGATTCATGTGTTTCATAAATGTTGTATTCAGGCGGAACAGATATGTAAATATATTTTTTATTACTATTTTCATTGAAACACTGTTGCAAAAAGTTATTACTTAACTCATCCTTTGTCCAAAACATACGTCTTGCTTCCCCAATACGATGAGTTGGTACTAAAATTTTTTTTATCAGACCTTTTTCATTAGAATATGCGTCTACGCTATCAAGATACTCCCCATACATATTGCTCTCCAAATTTGATTGTATTATTGTCCTATTATGAAAAATCCATATACAAGGGTTGTAGATTTCCGGCAAATTATTCAAAACTATTTTTGCTAACGGCGTGAATCTGTTATCCGGTACAAACCCCGGTTCCCATGCCCGATAAAACGCCAATACCATGCCAGTATACAAAACAGAAACTCCAGTAACAAAAAAGCAAATGAACTTTACATATTTTACAGACGTATTGACTTCTTCATCTAAAAACACAACTAATGCAAAAATTAATATTGGCAACGCCCATACATTGTACCTTGCAATTCCGCTCATACCACATGATATATTAGGAGCAACCGAAAAGATTGCAACTGTTCCTAAAAAGGCCAAAATAAACGAAATATAACCATATTTTTTCTTAAAAATGCTATAAACAAGAAAAAGAGAAGCCAAAACAAAAGGCAAGAACATATACGGAAGAATCCCAAGGTTCCAATCAGTCAAATAAGCAATAAAGCGTTCCCAAAAATCCATTTTCCAATCAGTTGACCGTAGATCATTAGAAACAGTTAAGTTAATCGTATTAAAATACAGATAATTGTATATAAACGGAATAACAGATAATATATAGCATGAGAAATACTTTAAAGACTCTTTTACTTTATAGCATTTTTTTTCATCCGTTAATCCGGGCCAATTAACGAATTCATTTTTAAGATATTTTACTATCATAATAAAACCGGAAAACATAACCGCAGGATTTAATGTACCCGCAATAGAAAGCGTAAAAGCTGCCAGTTTATTATAATTTCCTACCCAGAAAGCCATTGATATAATTACAAACGAGGCTATACAAACTTCAGCAGACATCCAAGGAAAATAGAAAAGAACCGGATTTACCATTAATAACAATAACAATATACTTCGTGATACTGTATTAAATGGAACTACAAAGAAAGCAACTAATAATGAACAAATATACAGAAGTATATTTGTTAAGGAGAATGAATATATCAGTGGAAAATTCAAAAACGACAGTACTTTTTTAACAGGAATACATAAAAATGAATACGTAGGGAAGTACCAGGACTTATGGGCACCATCTTTATTTTTAAAAGGCGACTGTGTATTCCCGATACCTTTTCCGTCTGTATTATCATATGTTTTTTGCAGATATTCAGCTAATTCCGGAAAATCTCTTTTGGCTCTTTCCAAATCCTTACTATAAATAAATTCCGAAAAGTGGTTTTCGATTGCCACCACCGGTAATATGTAGTCATCGCATTCACCTACTGCCACAGGATTCCATTTTAGAGTTAAATGTATACAAATAAAGGCGTACAATAAAACGGCTATTATCGCAATTTCAGCTTTTTTCATTTATTCAATCCCTGCTAATAATTACAGTACCTTATACGGGTCCTCATTCCCATCCATAATATCCAAAATCTCCTGCGCAGCTTCCTGCCAGGTGTAAATGTGAATCTTACCCGAATCCGGATGATTTTCCGTTTCCATCCATTTGGAAATACATCTCGCCAGATCATCTGCATCCATTGCTTTGAAATAATCCGCATTGCCCTGTGTCACTTCCCGAAAAATTGGAATATCACTGCAGATAATCGGTAAGCCAAAATGAGCTGCTTCTACCAGCGGCAGCCCAAAGCCTTCATCTCTGGAGGCCGCTATTAATGCATTGGAATGGGCATAAGCCCATCGTAGTTCTTCGTCCGCAGCATCCTGAATCCAAAGTACTTTATCCTTATACGCAGGCAAAGCAATCTGGTTTAGAATCTCATCATTTTTCCAACCGTTATGCCCGATAATTAAAAGCCTGCAGTCCTGTCGCCCCTCTTTTAAAATCTTACTGAATGCCTGCAACGCAATCATATGGCCTTTTCGGGGTTCCAGTGTTCCTACCATCAAAAACGTTTTACCATGGTTGACGAAATTTTGAATCTTATCACGTGCTTCCTGCGTTCCGCCGGGAACGTCTGCCCCCATATGGAAATAGTAAAGATTCAACGGCCGGTTCCGTTTAAACTTTTTTTCCTGAAAATACTTTGCCACCACATCTGCCGTTGTACGCGAAATGCAAAGAATGGAATCTGCTTTTTGCAATATCATATTATGCCACATACAAAAAATCGCAACAAAAGCCGGCGTGTCAAACAACTCAGGATATTGTACGGGAAACATATCATAGACTACCGCATATGCCTTAGCCCCTTTTTTATTCGCAATTTCTAAAAATTGAGAGAAGTCCTCGCTGTATTCCCACGAAGAATCTAATAATAAGATTTTATCCTTTCTTAAAAAAGGAACTTCGTATTCTTTTATTTCTTTCAAAGGCTCAATACGGCTGACATATTCAAAACTTGTAATCAGTCTGTTAAAATGTGTGCGAACCGCAATTACATTTCTTTCTTCTTTGTGTTTATAAATCTCACGAAAAATATTATTGACCACACGCTGAATTCCGGTACCGGCATCATGCTTTGTTGTTTGTGTCACATCAATTAACAAGCCGGAGTTTTCCCGTAAAAGTGAAGACTGGTTTCCTTCATCTTTTGATTTTTCCCCTTTAATCAGATGCCACGTACCATACATCTGTTCCCGGATTGTATTTGCCAGTGCAGGAGAAACAGAAGCAATACCCAGATATGCAGTTTTTAAAACTTTTTTAACTCTCTTTTTCAAACCTGCATTAGTCTGCCCTGAATTTGCAACAGCAACTTCCCGCGGAACAACCGGCACCTGGTCAAAATCCGGCAAATGAACCTTTCTCCGCTTCTTCTGATGGTCGTTATCTTTCCATTCAGCAATCGTTTTTTGAAGTAATTTATATTCCGTCGTTTCAGTATTAGAAACAGGTACTATTTTCACTACAGAGCGTTTTTCTGTAATCGCATTAAGATACTCTTCAAATTTCTCCGTTGTCTTTTCATAGGAAAAATCGTCCAGTCTTTTTTGCATTAAAACAGCCAGCGCTTTATACAAAGGTTTGTTTCCCACAACATTTTGTATCATTTCCGCAACATACACCGGTTTTCTGTCGTCAAGAATAATACCGGCATGTCCAAGAGTTTCCGGAACAGCGGCAGCCCGGTAAGCAAGAACAGGTATATTAAAAATCATTGCCTCAATCAAAGGAACACAAAAGCCTTCGTGACCGCTCATGCACAGAAACACATCTGCCAGACTGTAATACGCAAGAATCTGTGAAAACGGGATATGACCGGTAAAAACTACGTTTTCCTGAACCCCCAATAACTTAACATACTGCCTTAACCGGTCAGCATAAATTTCCATGCCGGATTCACTGCCGACAATAAACAGTCTGGATTTTGGATTCATAAATTTATGATAATATGCGAAAGCGGCAATCACGTCTTCCTGCTTTTTATTAGGAGCTATGCGCCCTGTAAAAAGAATGTTGGTTATGCCGTCGTTCTCATATTTTTCCAAAATCCCTTTATCCGGCAACTTTTCATAATCCTTAAACGGAATCAGTATAGGAAGAACTCCTATCGGACAGGTATACCCTTCACGAATCAGGTCCTGCTTATTATATTCGGAATCTGCCAGACAGCATTCAAAAACGTCCTTCAGACTACGAAGTTCTTTCCGACCTTCATCTACCAGTTTGGCTAAATCCGTATTGTATTCCGAAAAGTACTCTCGAGGTGTGATATTATGATAAATCATAACTTTACGGCAGATACATTTACGTAATACTTGCGCCAGCGCTTCACAACCGGTGGAAAAATGATATAACAATATATCGTCTTCAGACAGCGCCGGTAGTTCCGTATAGTGTTTTACAAACTCTTTATTTACGCGTGGGTCAATATTTTCCGCATAGATCAGGGTCGTATATCCTTTTTGTGATAAACAACCGTGCAAAGCAAGGGCATCATTTCCCACGGCATCGCCATACGCTAATGTTGGCAAAAGTTGTATGATTTTCATAAAATCTCCCATTTATGGTCTAATCTTGCAATCCCCGCATCACCGATGTCCGAATACATTCTGAACTTTAAACATTTTTTCCAAAAATCATAATGAAAATCATCTTCCCTGTTTATCTCGGTATCCAGCCAGTACTCGCCGGCAACCAGATTATTATGATCTATAATACAAGTTACAACACCTTGCGGCCGCAAGGGAATTTTACCGTTACCAAATCTGTCTATATGGGTATTTGCCCCATAGCACCGGATTTCATCCACTCTGAAAATACTGAATCCAAATACGGCTTCCGTAATATGTCCCGGATTCGTATAATGTATCGAAATCGTCATGGGGGCCCCGGTTTTAAATACACCTTTCGGCTCACCTGCCGCGTCTGACAATTCAACTTTAGTGATTTCAACTTCGCGGCTTCCCCATCTTGATTCTTTATCTGCATGATCCGCATCGTTTTGTTTGTTTTCATGCGTCCCCGAAATTTTATTACCCATATACTCCATGTAATACGGATGAACATCAAAGGGGCTTCCTTCCCGCTCAATCGCGCCGTCTTTAAACCAGATGCTTCTGTCGCAGATCTGTTCAATCTGCCCCAGACTGTGGGATACCAGTACGATGGTTACCCCGCTGGCTTTAATTTCTTTCATCTTATTAAAACACTTTGCCTGAAACGCCGCGTCGCCGACCGCCAGGATTTCGTCAATTAATAAAATGTCGGCATCCACGTTAATGGCTACGGAAAAAGCCAGTCGCATGTACATGCCGCTGGAATAGGTCCGGACCGGGTTGTCAATAAATTCTTCCAGTTCAGAAAACTCGATGATGTCATTTATACGCTTATCTATTTCCTTTTTGGTCAAACCAAAAATGGAAGCGTTTGTATATACGTTTTCCCTGCCGCTCATGTCCGGATGGAAACCGGCTCCCAGTTCGATCAGGCAGGCTACCCGTCCGCGGGTTACAATTTCACCGCTGTTGGGATACATAATTTTGGATAATAATTTCAGCATGGTAGATTTACCGGCGCCGTTCTGCCCAATCAGTCCCAGGCATTCGCCTTTTTTTACTTTAATGCTTATGTCTTTCAGAACATGACGCACTTCACTGCGGTTACGCTGCCAGAACAGCAGGCGTTCTTTCAGTGTGTAGCTTTTGTCATAATAAATTGTAAAGTCTTTGCTTACATGATTAATTTCAATTATGTACTCTTCCTGGGATAAATTCGGCTTCATATTATAATTCCTCTACAAAATTCCGCTGTAATCTCTGAAAAATGAAATATCCGGCCACAAGCGCAATCGCCGCATAAGCGATTACAATAACCAGGGTATCCAGATGGGGCGCCCGCTGATAATACAAAACATCCTGAAACGCCAGCACCATGGGCGTCATTGGGTTTACATACAACACTTTTAAAAGCCGTTCCGGTACCATGCTGATGGGATAAAGGATAGGGGTCACGTAAAACATGGACATGGTAATAATGCCCAGAATATGTTCCAGATCCCGTAAATAAACGTTACAGGCGGAAAAAACAAAGGTCAGGCCCAACCCTAAAGAATATAACAGCAACAATAATAAAGGAAGATAAATAATCTGATCCGTAATGCCTTTTCCGCTCACATACAAAGCCCCAAACATTACGACCATGCTGAACAGCATATTCATAAACGCGGCGCTGACCGTAGCAATAGGCAATACCAGACGGGGAAAATAAATTTTTTTGATGAGGTCCTGTCCGGATACAACCGACGTAGTGCCGGCCTGCAGACAATTGCAGAAAAAAATCCAGGGCAGCAGCCCGACAAACATGTAAATGTAGTATTTATCCATCTGCACGCGCATGATCACAGAAAACACCACACTGTTAACAATTAACTGCAGCAGCGGATTTACAAAGGTCCACAAAAAACCCAGCACGGACCCTTTATACCGGGTTCGCAAGTCTTTACGGACAAGGCTGAAGATCATTTCCCGGTAAGCATAAAGTTCTTTTAAACTGTTCATTGTTTCTCACCAACTGTAAAGAATTCAGGCATTGCATATGTGTGCCGTCAGCCCGCAGAGCCGGCGCCATACTGTCTGGCAAAGAATATTACAAGTAACTTTCATATAATTCTTCTAATGCGTCAAACACTGTATATTCCGGTTTCCATCCTAATTCCTTCTCTATTTTGCTGTAATCGCAGCAGATAACCGGTGTATCTGTCGGCCGTACACGGGACGGCTCCATTGCAACGGTTATCTGCTGACGGCTCAACGCTATGATATAGTTCAGCAGTTCATCCAGCCCGTAGGCTTTGCCGCTGCCAACATTATAAATTTGCGTATCGTCATCGCTTTCCAGAATCATCCGGTAAGCACGCACGATATCCTTTACATGGCTGAAGTCCCGCCTGACCGCTAAATTACCAACTTTAATAACACCCGGCCTGCCGGATCTTTCAATCTCCGCCACCTGTTTGCAGAAACTGGGCAATACAAAACTGTCCCGCTGCCCCACACCGGTATGGTTGAAAGGGCGTACGCAATATATCTTTAATCCGTACTGCTCCCTGTACAGTTTTGCAAAGCGCTCCTGGACAATCTTGGAAATCCCATAGGGATTGTTGGCATCAAGCGGTGTATTCTCATTCATAGGCTCGTCGCTTCCAACATATTCCTCACTGGAACCGATAAACATCACTTTCGGTTTTTTATCCAGCTTCCGCGCCGCTTCCAGAATATTCAGGGAACCAACCACATTGACCTGTATGGTGGTCTGGGGCATGCCCCAGGACTGCCCCACACTGCTGACAGCTGCCAGATTGATAATGGCATCCGGTTTGACTCCGCATACAATCTTTTCCACTGCTTCCGCATCCAGCAAATCAGCCGCAATCACAGAAACGTTTCCTATTAACTTCGCATGCAGGTCGCTGCCGTGCACCTCATAGCCATGGGTTTGCAATTCCTGCGCCAGATAGGCGCCTGCAAAACCTCCCATCCCAAAAATCAATACCTTTTTCATGCCATTCCGGCCTCTTTCCTCGCTTTTTGCAGGTCATGCTCCGCCATAATGCGGCACAGTTCCCCGTAACTTGTTTTCTGGGGATTCCATCCCAGTTTGGTGCGGGCTTTGGTGGGGTCCCCGCACAGGTTTACCACATCCGTAGGGCGGAACCATTGGGGGTTGACGCATACCAGCATCTTGCCGGTTTTTTTGTCATAGCCCTTTTCATCCAGGCCTTCGCCTTTCCATTCCAGCTCGATGCCGTCGTTGGCAAAGGCCAGTTCGGTAAACTCACGAACCGTATGCTGTACACCGGTGGCAATAACAAAGTCGTCCGGTTCGTCCTGCTGCAGTATCAGCCACATGCACTCCACATAATCTTTGGCATAGCCCCAGTCCCGGAGGGAATCCAGATTGCCCAGTTCCAGATGATCCTGGAGCCCGCAGGCAATGCGTCCGGCAGCCAGGGTAATTTTACGGGTTACAAAATTTTCGCCGCGCCGTTCCGACTCATGATTAAATAAAATACCGTTGCAGGCAAACATGCCGTAGGCCTCGCGATATTCTCTGGTTATCCAATAGCCGTATTGTTTGGCCACCGCATAGGGACTGTAGGGATGGAAGTGGGTATTTTCATTTTGCGGGCACTCTTCTACTTTGCCGTACAATTCGGAAGTGGAGGCCTGGTAGATACGGGTTTTCTTTGCCAGTCCCAGCATCCGGACCGCTTCCAGGATGCGCAGCACGCCAAGGGCATCCACATCGCCGGTATACTCGGCAGCTGTGAAACTGGTACCTACGTGGCTCTGGGCCGCCAGGTTGTAAATCTCATCCGGCTGCGTTTCCTTTACAACCCGGATAATACTGGCAGAATCGGATAAATCCCCGTCATAAAGCGTTATTTTATCTAAAATGTGTCGGATGCGTTCATTGGTATCCACGGAAGCCCTGCGTACGATACCGTGTACCTCATAGCCTTTTTCCAATAACAGTTCCGCTAAATAGGAACCGTCCTGTCCGGTGATGCCGGTAACCAATGCAACTTTTTTCATCTTTTATCTCTCCTTTAAGAGGCATTATCTAAAACCTGTGTTTTGTTTAAGAACTGCAATATTATATGATGCCATGAGCAATGGTTTTTTATTCATTTCCAAGCACTTCCCTGTAAATCTGCAAGGTTTCTTCCGCACACTTTTCCCAGGAATATTCTTTCACCTTTTGCAGTCCTTTGGCAATCATTTCCTTCCGCAACCGCTCATCTGTCAGCACGCTTTCTATTTTTGCCGCCATATCGGTTTCATCGTACGGATCAAAGTAGACTGCCGCATCCCCGCCAACCTCCGGCATGGAAGACACCTTCGACGTAACGACCGGAACCCCGCAGGCCATTCCTTCCAGCACCGGAATGCCAAATCCTTCATAAAAGGAGGGGAAAACAAATACCGTTGCCATATTATAAATGGCTATTAAATCCTCTTCCGGAATATTGGTCAGGAAGCGAATGTTTATATCTGACGCGTATCTGCCGGACAAATCCACATCCCGCCACTTACCGCCAATCACAACCAACTTATATTCATCGGAAAAATGTCTCTGGTACACACGGATCAGCCGCTGCATGTTTTTCCGGTATTCACTGCCGCCTATGGCAAGCAGATATCGGCCATTCAGATTATATTTTTCCCGAACCGGTTTCAATACTGCAGCCTCCTCAATTTTCCGGAATGCCCTGTTATAGGCTAACAACGTGACCGCTATTTTTTCCGGTTTTACTCCGTAGTGCTGAATCAGCGCCTGTTTGGAAAACTCGGAAATCGTAATTATTTTCCGGGATCTTTTTATGGATATCCGTATAGCCGTTTCATAGTAAATCCGTTCCAGAATATTCTTAAGATACTGTTGCGGAAACACATGGGGAATTACGTCGTGTATTGTAACTACAACAGGAACAGGCGAAAACAACGGCACCCCTGTATTCTTAGGTACGTGGTACAATTCGATTCCATTTCCCTGCAGCCAATTGCCCAAATCGCTGTTTTCTTTTATGAGCCTTTTCATAAAATTTATGTATTTAAAAACAAACGCAGATCTGGAAACAACCAACTTGTCGTCATATAAAAAAACGGAGTGGCCCAGGCTTGTATAAAAGTCATATAGATTTTTGGTATAGATGCCTATGCCGGACAACTTTACGGCCCGGTCATCCAACGCAATCCGCAATTTTTCAGCCCCCATAAAATGCCAGTATAACGGTTTCCTTACCAACAGGGAATGCAATTTCCCGTTCTTTCCCTAATCACACCCGAACCTTCAACAGTTCGCACTCCCCTGTCACAAAGCACCGTCCCAGGCCGGCAGGAATAAAAATGCAGTCTCCTTTTTTAAAACGTAACGACCACTGAGATTCATCGGTGGCCAGACCGCCCTCTCCGTTTACGCACAGCAATATCTGAAAAGAAGTAGGCTGCACCGTAAACGCCGCCCCCCGGGTCACCCGTAAGCGCTCCGTTTCAAAATACCGGCAGCGGCAGAGGATTTCCCGGCTGCACCCCGGATAGTAACGTACCAGCCTTGCTCTCTGTTCGTAATGCGGCCTGACTTTCATATCCATAATCTGCAGGGCCTTATCAACATGCAGCTCCCGTTTATGACCGTTCTTATCGATCCGGTCATAATCATAAACCCGGTACGTTACATTGGAACTCTCCTGGATTTCCACAAGCAGGCAGCCCGCCCCGATGCCGTGGATGGTCCCCGCCGGGTTAAAGAACACGTCTCCTTTATGGATTCTCACCTTGTTCAGATGTTTGTCCAGATCCCCGTCCGCCACGGATTTTCGAAGCATGGTTTCAGTTACGTCATGGGCAAAGCCCTGGATCAGAAACGCATTCGGACCTGCATCCAGTACATACCACATCTCGGTTTTTCCGAAATCCTGTTCATGCTTTCTGGCATAGGCGTCTTCCGGATGGACCTGTATGGACAAACTTTGCTTTGCGTCAATAAACTTTACCAGAATCGGAAGACCGTACCGTTTATCGACTTTGGTTCCCAAAAATTCCGGATGCAGCTTCAGCACTTCGGTTAACGTACGCCCTGCAAACCCGCCGTTCACAATAGTACTGGGACCTTCCGGATGGGCGCTGCACTCCCAGGTTTCCGCCAGCGGGGTAATGGGTATGTCTTTATAAAATTCAGTTTTCAGCCGGGTTCCGCCCCAGAGGTTATCTTTCCCCACAGGCTTCAGCAACATGGGCTCCATCAGAATACCGCCTTGTCCGCTACATCGATTACTTTGCCTACCTGTATTTCAATCAGCTGCATATCCGTTTTGGCCTCAATCGTATGCTTGCAGCCTGCCGCAATGGTCACCACGTCACCGGGACGCACGGTCTGCTCCATGCCGTCTACGGTCACAATGCCTTCACCGCTCAGTACGGTCCATACTTCATCCCGGAACTCATGCCGGTGGTAACTCATCTTACGTCCTGCATAAAGATTTGCTTTTATGGTAACCGCGCCTTGCTGCGCATCAATTACACTGTAGGTACCCCAGCTCTTTTCCGCATAATGGATATCCGTACTAATCTTTTCCACATAACTCTTCATGGACCCGCTGCGTTCTTTATCGGCTACAAAAATACCGTCTCCGGAAGCCGCCACCACCATATTTTTACACCCCATGCAAAGCACAGGAATCTCCAGTTCGTTGATAACATGGGTATTCACGCAGGTTTCATCCAGCGTGACGTTGCCTTTCGTGTGTTCGCTCATGACCTCGGACATCATGTTCCATGTACCGACATCCTTCCATTCGCCCGCATACCGCATCACCTGGATGGATGGTTCCTTTTCTACCACGGCATAGTCAAAGCTGATTTTTTCCAGGGTTTCATATTTGGTGAACAAATCTTTATAGTCCGTAAAATCAGCCATTTTATGAGCCATATCGATTACGTACCCCAGCTTAAAGGCAAATACGCCGGCATTCCACAGGGCGCCAGTCCTGATGTACTCCTTTGCCGTCTCCACGCCGGGCTTTTCCTTAAACGCTTTTACATTCGCAACTTTATCAGCCGATTCCGGAATAATGTATCCGTATTTACTGCTGGGAACCGTGGGCTCAATCCCCATCAGAGTCAGTTTGGCCGTTCCTTCCTGTACACAGGTATCCAGCGCGGAAACCGCTTCATAATAACTGTTGTCTACATAGGGATCCACAGGGCATACTACCACCGTTTCCTCCCTGTCAACATGCAGTTCATCCTGTAAGTAGGCCGCTGCCAGTAAAATCGCAGGGCAGGTGTCACGTCTTTCTGGTTCCACGCACACAGAAACATTTTCTCCCAGTTGGTTCCGTATACTGCTCACCTGGGAACTGCCGGTAGCAATTGTAATACCGGTCCGGGGACTTACTGTACGGATCTGCCTGTACACCCGCTGCACCATGGACTCATAGTCACCGTTGTCTTTTTTAAAAAGCTTAATGAACTGCTTGCTTCTTACATCATTCGAAATGGGCCACAGCCGTTTTCCGCTGCCGCCGGACAGTAAAATAATATGCAAGGTAAGCCCTCCCTGTATTATAAATCCTGAATCATGGCAAGAATATTCTCTTTAAACGACTTCATCATAAACAGTTTTTCAACTCTGCGCTTAGCCGCCAATCCCATTTTGTTCCGCAAGTCCGCATGATCCGCCAGCCGCTTTATGGCATCCGCATAGGCTTTACAATCTCCGTTAGGCACTTCCAGGCCGGTTACGTCTTGCAGGTTTACATAATTGACGCCGGAACCGGGAATATGAAAAGTTACCGCCGGCTTCCCGAAAAACATGCCCTCAGCCAACGCAATGCCAAAACCTTCATTTTTGGCAATGGACGGGAAGCAGAGAATATCCATGGCAATATAGAATGCGATAAGATCCGCATCACTAATCCTGCCTAAAAAAACAATTTTCTTATCGCCGGCTGCCTGCGCCTGAAGTTCTTCTGTCAATTCCCCACTGCCGCCAATAAAAATCACAAAGCGGTCATCCAGGTATTTGGACGCGTCCACTAAATAGTTAAACCCTTTATAGGAAACATGCCTTCCTATACCGAAACAGATTATTTTATTTTTATTATCCGATCTGATTTGTCCGGCTTTGCGCTCCATTTCACCGGTTACCGCCATGCGGCTCCCGCTGATGCAATACGATAGTACCCGGCATTTATTCCTATACCTGCTTAAAAACGGACTTCCGTCAATATATAAAGGGCTCGCCGCAAGAACGATGTCAGCCCGTTCCAGAAGCCGGATGCTCTGCCCGTAAAATAACCTGCCCAACCGTTTCTGCTTAACAATATCCAAATGCCAGTACAGGACAAACTTGAATTTCTTTTTAAAATATTTCTGAAGGAACTGGGCCTGAAAAGGGTTGGGATAATGGAAAACCACCACGTCCGGGTCAAACTCTTCCATCAGCCTTTTTAGTTCCCCCGGAAACGTTAGCGAAATCGACTGGGAAAACTTTTTGGTAATACAGCCGCAGCGTATGACTTCAAT
Source organism: Acidaminococcaceae bacterium (assembly GCA_017405945.1). Classification (GTDB taxonomy): domain Bacteria; phylum Bacillota; class Negativicutes; order Acidaminococcales; family Acidaminococcaceae; genus Succiniclasticum. Next base: position 90,069 of record JAFQZL010000055.1, on the reverse strand, counting down.
TCCATCTACGCTGTCATGTACGGTTTCGTTTCGATGGCAGACGTAATCGCCGTCTCTTGCCGTTTCATTGAAGCATATGATTTTCTGCGCATAGTTCCCATTTGCGGAAAGAACATGGGCAATATCACGGGTAACCTGCTCAATTCCGCCAATATTGGGATATAAATAATTTGAAATCTGCAGTATCTTTTTCATCAATGCGCTTTCCCTTATCTTCCCATTTCAATCGCTTTCATCAGCTCTGCTTCCGTTTCTTTAACCAACACAGAGGCGGCTTCTGCTGAAGGGAAGCGTCCAACACTGCCATCACGAGGGGAATCCGTTCGAAGTCCGGAAAGTCCTGGTCCAGAATGCTCTGTAATGCTTTATACAGATATCGTTCCGCATTGTAGACCGGCACAACAACAGAAAATACCGGTACAGCTGTTTCTTTGTTTTTTAACATTTTCCCACTTATAAGCTTATTGTCTATTAATATATTATCTTAATGTAGTTATTATACTATAATTTTCAGTGGATTGGCACTATAACCATTCATTTGGCATTGACAATTTTAAGTCTATTTTTGTCATTTTTGTCATTTTTGTCAATAATTTTATTCCCGTTTTATTGTTTCCGTATAATTAGTGTTTGGTCAACAACTCACTTTTTTCAAAAATGAACCGGGCATCTTTAGCAGCATATTCTTCGCAAATTATTCCGCACCTGTCGGGCGAGGCATCATCTACCAGAATAATTTCAATATTTGATAAACTCTGGTTCCCTTCTGTGATTTCTACGCCTTTCCATTTACATAAATCCTTTAGGATCGTCCTAATATCCACACGCAACTGGTTATAGATAATTTTTCTTCTGTACTTCGGCGTAAACACAATGTGATATTTACACACCCATTTGGTATGTGCTAAACTATTGACCATAACAAAAAACGGTGCTTTACGGCACCGTTTTCTTTTCATTACATCTTCTGACTTGCAATCGCTTTGCGTACCTGCTTCATATTATCAATATAATTATCCCCCCTCAAGCAGCCAGTCCAGAAGATGCAGCGACTTAATCCCGTCATACGATGCGTCCAGCCCCGGCTCCAAAGACAAAACCATCTTTTCGTAATTATCCCGTATATTTCGCAACGGTCCCAGTTCCCGTTCTTTCACATCCGGGCCCAGCATGGACTCCGTCACCTGAATATATTTTCTGGAATCTGCTTTGGCAGCAATAAAATCCACCTCTTCCGCGTCTACCTTGCCGATGGCCACATCATACCCTCTGCGCAGCAATTCAAAATAAACGATATTTTCCAGCACATGCTCGCTGTCCCTGTTGCGAAATCCCAGAAGATAGTTACGCAGCCCTGTATCTGCCACATAATATTTGCCCAGAGTACGCAAATACTGCTTTCCTTTAACATCAAAGCGTTTTATCTCATAAAAAAAGTAACTCTCCAGAAGCGCATTCACATAAGCCTGAACCGTATGCGCACTGGGCCGCCCCTTGCGGCCCTGCATCTGTAACAGCCCTTCGTTTACCAGGATATTTCCCATAGTCGTAACCGAAACATTATTACCGATATTATCCGCCAGAAACAAGATAATTTTGCGCAGCAGTACTGCATCTGTAATCTGCTTCTGCCCCCGCCGCTTTTCCCGTTCCAGAATGTCCCTTACAACAACCGTGGAATAAATGCTGTCCAAAAGAGCCATCGCTTTTTCCTGCACAAGACCGGTTTCCGCCATACCGGGCATACCGCCATACCGCATATACAGGTCAAACACTTCCCGCAACTCATACGGTTCGCCATCCGCAGTACAGATCCGTTTTTTTATTATGCCGGCCACACCGGCTCTTTCTTTAATCTGAAATCCGTTAAACAGCAAAAATTCCCGGAAAGACAGAGGCAGCATCTTAATTTCCACACACCGGCCGGAAAGATAGGTAGAATATTCCGAGGACAGGAGATACGCATTGGAGCCGGTAACATAAATATCACAATCCAGTTCCGCGCGAAACGCATTTACGGCATCTTCCCATGCCGGGACCCTCTGCAGTTCATCCAGGAAAATATACATCCGTTTTCCCGGTATGACACGTTCTTTCACATAACGGTACAATGCATCCGCGTTCATATCTTTAAACGCGTAGTACTCAAAATTTATTTCTATAATCTGTTCTGCAGCAACGCCGGTTTTATGAAAATACTGCACCATCAGCTTCAACAGGCTGGATTTTCCGCAACGGCGTATCCCTGTAATGATTTTTACCGGTTCCGTATCGCGAAAACCGATTAGTTTATCTAAGTAGTTTTTCCGGTTTATAAGCGTATTTGTACTGATCATTGCATTTATCCCCCCGCATTCACTATAGCATAAATTTTAAAAAAAATAAAGTTTTTGCATTAAAGTGCAAAAAATTCCCTGCATTTTCAAAAAATGCAGGGAATTCATTCACGAAATACTGCGTGGCAAAACATCATCCGGCAGCATACCGGAGGTCTTACAACTAATTATATTGTTATAACTATTATCCATTTATCCGTTTCTTCAAATCTTCCACAATCTTCTTTTCTATGACTTCCGCCGCCGCCTTATCCGGCGCGCTTACGGGCAGCTTTCTTCATTATCCGTACTCACCTGTGAACCAAGCCTAAGGTCAAGAGGATTTTTACAGAATAAAAAAACTCTTTGGGGAAGTGCAAAAGAATAAAAAAAGAAATTCTTCTTTTCATTCGCCCATTATTTAACTGTATTTTTTGAGTCCTCAGCCATTTTGAAATATCATATATATTATGCAGTTTATCTTCATTCTTGGCAAGAAAGCCGGCATATCGCACAGCAGCTGATGCTATATCGTTATTCACAACATCAAGCAATTCCGCATGATAATTTTTAATATACTGATAACGTTTTTTTCTTTGAATATACGACCACTTATGACAATCACCCGTCCGAAACGCAACGTCTGTAGCACTGCCTTCTCTCTTAGAAATATAACAAAGCACATCATGCAATATAGCTATTTTATCTGCTCGGTCAATGACCTCGTGAAGCACGGCAACATCTTCCCAAATCTCGCCCGCCGGGAACAGAATACCCTCCCATAGTTCTCTTTTATAAATCTTATTCCAAACATAACATGCTATACTTCCATCAATACAACCCTTAAGAATAGTTACCGCAGGATACACTCCTTTTTCCAGAAGCGAACAGTGTTTTTTCCCATTTCGACTGTCGCCAATTGTATAAACCAAATCAAAAACAGCCATTTGCGCTTTATTATTATTTACAGCAGCGAAGGCCTTTAAAACAAAATTTTCATCTACCCAGTCGTCACTGTCAACAAACATGATCCAGCTGCCACGTGCCATGGACAAACCTGTGTTTCTTGCAACACTTGCACCCTGATTCTCCTGATAATGATATTGAATGAGCGGATGCTTTGCAGCATATTCTTCGCAGATTGCAGTTTCCGTTTCATTTCCGCCATCATTGACCAGTATGATTTCATAATCGGAAAATGTCTGCCTGAGAAGACTGTCCAAACATCGTCTGAGTACTTTTTCAACATGATATACGGGAACAATAACAGATACTGTCGGTGTTTTATTCATTTGTCCGGCCATAATTTCCACCCTGATTATAAGACTTTTCCACCAGCCCCTTATCCTTCACACTGTAAATCCTGTGGCAATTCTGCAGTGTATTTATATTATGTGAAATAATAATAATCGTTTTATCTTTATCCAGCGTATTAATCGCTTTCATCAGCTCTGCTTCCGTTTCTTTATCCAGGGCAGAGGTGGCTTCGTCAAAGACAAGAAGTTGGGAATCATTGTAAAGAGCCCGGGCAATACCAATCCGCTGTCGCTGCCCACCGGAAAGTTTAATTCCACGTTCCCCAATCTCCGTATCCAACCCCTTAGGCAAACCTTTCACAAAATCATCCAGCTGGGCCAGACGCAGCGCTTCCCAGATCTTACTCTCGTCGCCCTCTTCATAACCCAGCAAAATATTGTTGCGGATGGTCCCGTCCAGCAAAAAAATCATTTGAGGTATGTAACCAATATTCAGCATCCAGCCTTTGCGGTTGGTAGCAATATCGGTTCCGTCAACCAGCACCTTCCCATGATAGGGTTTCAGGTAGCCTAACAGAGTATCTACCAATGTCGTCTTACCCCCGCCGGAAACACCGATGATACCAATCTTATCTCCTTTTTTCACTTGCAAATTCACATGCTGCAGAATATCCGTTTCCGTATGCGGATAGCGGTAACAAATATCCTGTAATGTAACAGAATGCTGGAAAGGCAGCTTCTCCACATTGGCAAAACTTGCATCTGCATTGTCCGATTTTAAATAGTGAATAAACTCACCGGTAATCTGGTTAAACGATGGCATATATAAACTGATCCGGTTGGCATTTGCATTGATCCGGTTTACAGAAGGAATCATGCGCCAGGCAGCCAGGGATACCACAGACAACTCTGCCACCAGCCTTGCCGGATCCTTATCCATGGATACGGCGATGCCGATATACAGACAAAGGGCAGCAAACACGCAGACTTCTGTCACATGGGCAGGGGCCACAGAATAATATGCTTTCTTTTTTTCCAGTTTTACATTATACAGATGATTATCCAAGTACCGTTTGAAAAAAACGGATTCCCGGTTCATCAGCTGGATTTCCTTAAACGCCAGAATAGATTCCCGCACCCGCTCCATGGCATACAGATACACACTATTGGATTCCCGCCCGATTTCCTGCAATTTTTTATTGCTGAATTTATAATAAATTATCAGGAGCCCGCTCAGGAAAAAGAATAAAATCAGCGTTACACGCCAATTGATGAACAGTAAAAACCCCAGCATGAAAACAACGATGAACAATTCTCCCAGCAATTCCAGTAACGCTTCCAGAAGAATATAGGAATGGTCGCTGACATATACAATATTACGGATGATATCATTAGAATTCCGCATCAACACATCTTCATAATCACAATGAAGGTAGGTATTGTACAATTTCGAAGAACTGCGATAATTACTGGTAACAATAAAGGACCTGCGGTAGATTTTGGTTACAAAAACAAAAAGATTCTTTATCAATATAACCAAGAAAAAAGCCAGCAAAAAGACAATAATCAGTTCCTGCCGGTCCCACTGGTTCAGTATATGTTCATATTTCCGCAAAAACGGCAGTTTTTGCAGAAAGGAAGCGTCCAACAACGCCATGACAAGCGGAATCATCAGGGACAGACTCAGCAGTTCCAAAGCCGCAGCCAGAACAATACATACCAGAAACCCAACTACTTTTAATTTTTGATCCGTACCTAAAAAATATTTAAACTTGCTTAAAAAGCTCATTTTTTCCTGCTCATCCTCTGTGCTAATAAACGCCTTCTTATTATAGTAGCATAAGCCTGCATTTCTTCTTGCTCACAGACTCTGCCGGTATTGGTTAAGTGAATACGTCTGCGTACCGTTACCACATCAAGCTGCACAGTTTGTAAATCGGAATTGCGCAAACGGGCCAGCCAGTCAACCGTTTCCCCGCCCTTAAGGCTTGTATCAAAAAAGCCAATCTGCAGCAATGCTTCCTTTTTTCCAAAACAACATCCGGAGAGAAACGCGCTAAAAGGAATTTCCTTTTTTGCCAGCCCGGCTGCTGTTTTGGCATCCAATTCTTCTGAAATAAACTCTTCTGCCATACCTAACGCAACCGCAGACCCTTCCTGCTGTACAAGTCCATGATACAGCGATTCAACCGCATCGGGAACCAGTACATCATCCGCATCCAAAAACAACAGATACTCTCCTCTCGCTTCCTTCATGCCATAGTTCCGGGCGGCTGACGCCCCCTGATGATCCTGATGCAAGATTATGAGATCCGAACCTTGCAGCTGCTCCACACAGCCATCCGTAGAACCATCGTCAATTACAATAATCTCCACCGTCAAAGGAAAACCCGCCTGCTGTTTTCGTATAGAAAAAACAGCCTGGGATAAATAGGAACCCGCATTATAGCAAGGGATAATGACAGACAACTTCATTATTTATTTAAATCCTCCCACTTTGGATAACAATCCTTTGATTCCCCTGTGGTTGTTCCACATGGCAATAAGCTGCGGAAAATCCGTGACGTTGGAAAACAACGAACTACGATTACCATAGAAACAATTTAAGTTCCACAACGCCGCCACACCGTTACAATAATACTCCATTCGGTCGCGCCTATCCCTGGCTTCCGTCGCTTTCTTTCTGGCAAAGTTATACGTTATCAATTTCTGCACATTAGCAATATCTTTGTCAGTATACGGTAAGGCCTCCAACACTTTGCCCGCAACCACTCCCGGATACAGTTGGTTTAAAACATCCAGCATCAAACGCACATGTAATGTAAGTTGACTCTTTTTTGCCATATCAATAAACTTTTCCCAGTTCAAAGAAGCATCAGACAAAAAGAATTTACTATCTATAAATTCATTCACAAAACTATTTGCCAGACAATTACTGATACACGAACAGCACGCTTCCAGCCCCTGTACCAAAAGAATTAGTAACATCATTTCCGTACAGGGTACAAAGGCTTTTTTCCCCTGCAAGGTTATTGATGACGAATGTTGCCAGATATCTGCCAGGTCCCCAGTCAACATATTTGCTTTCAAATACTCACTGTGAATCGCAACGCTCACATCGTTCTTCCGGTAAACATGTTGCCCCCAGAACGTACCCTGTAACCGGAATCCCAGTTTTTCTAAAATATGACCTGCACTATATATCTCTCCTGCTTGCACCAGAAAGTCTATAGTACTGTAATACCGTGTTTCTGCCGGCTCGTAGAACACCTTTATGGCAGTTCCGTTCAGGAGCATCACCGCAACGTCTGATCTATTAAAAGCCTCTAATACGCCGGGCAATACACAAAAATGCCGGCCATTTTCCACCATAAACCGTTTCACGATACCTTTGACACGTGGGAATTCTTCTTTAGGAACACCGGCATAATGTAAACGAGTTGCCAATTTACTTAACAGCCATACATTCTGAAACTCTAACAGTTCAATATCATATTGGGAAAAAAAGCAGGCCAGTGACTCCGGTGCCAAACTCTCGGCAAAATACAACTGAAGCAAATCGCCTGTAACCGTATGGTCTATACCCAGATTCGCTAATACAGTTGACCGGAGCTTATCATATGTAACTTGCATAATAACCTTTATTGTCCCCCTACAGGATTATTTATTTCCCCATGTTTCAGCAAATAGCTGCAAGCCTTCCGCTTTATCCGTATCCTGTAAACCATAATGCAGCCATAAGAGAGACAATCGTAAAAAATGTGTTTTTACACGTCGCTGAATGATTGGCTCGAACTTTTTTGCATCGGGTTTAGTTTTATAATAGCGTTGAATGGCATCTAACGCTTTCTTTTGTGATAAAAGTATCTTATACTTTTCTAAACTGATTTTTCCCTGAATTCCACTCCATATTCCAAAACCCTGACGGTATTTGTAAAGCACATCTTCAATCATGGAAATAGATTTTGCTAAATATCCATACACACAAAAAAAATATACATCTTCTGCAATTATCAAATAGTCATCATCCATTTGTTTAAATGCGTTTTTACAAAGATCTGCTTTATAAATCTTATTCCACGTCTCCCATGATTTAATTTGTTTTCTATCATATAAATGCAGCCAATTATTGTCAATTCTGTCAGTATATTCTGTTATAAACCAGCTTTTTGTAGCTATATAATTTCCTTTGGAGTCAATACTTTGAACACCAAACTGAATTGCATCTGTATTATTGCTTTCAATGGCATTATATGCTACCTCGCATGCATTGGGGAACAGTTCATCATCACTATCTAAAAACATGATGTACTTCCCCCTTGCAACCAACACCGCATCCTTTCTGGCTTTATGTGTACCTTCATTTTTATTATGCCAGATAATTCTGATCCGCGAGTCTTTTTCAGCATATCTTTTTAAAACGAGTCCACTATGATCCTCAGATGCGTCTTCTACGCATATAATTTCTATTTCATTTAATGTCTGCGAAATAACGCTTTTAAGACAATTAGCAAGAAATAATTCCGTATTATGTACAGGAATCAAAACCGATATTTTTGGGCTCATACTATCGCATTCTCTTTCTCTATACATCTAATTTTTTACTAAATGAAAAGTATGATGACACACTTATCTTTTTAATTGTTTTCCGTCCCTTTTTATTTTTCTGTAAGCATCACTTGCCATTTTCCAAAATCCTAAATTACTGATTTCTTTTGTGGTAATAGAGATATTCGAACCATGGACTCTGCGTAAATAAAGGACTTCATCTATGCAATGCCCGATGTCAATCTTAAAAAATCTACTGCGAAATATCCATTCAATGTCTTCGCCCCATTCAATCGTTTCATCATACAGACCAATTTCATCAAACAGCCTGGCATCTATTAACGCACTCGGCAGATAAGACCTGCCCGCTGACTGCAATAGTTTTGCTTGCCGCTCATTAAGTATATCTTCTGAAACATCGGCAAAGTTACAAAACGCCGTATACACAATACGACATTCAGGATGTGCCTCTAAATAGTCCACCTGCTTCTGCAATTTTTCTTTCTTCCACAGGTCATCGGAATCAAGGGTAGCAATCCACTTTCCCTTAGCAGCTTTAACGGCTGTATTTCGCGCTTTGGAAATACCGCCATGTTCCTGATAAATATAACGAATTCCTTCGTATTGCTCAACTATTTCTTTCGTGTTATCCACCGAGCCGTCATCTACCAGAATGATTTCATAATTTTTGAATGTCTGTCTTAGTATACTGTCTAAAGCTTCTTTAAGATACCGGGCTCGATTATAAGTTACTACGACTACAGAAATCAAAGGTTCCATAATATCTACCCTATAAACAATAAAAACAATTACCTGTCTTTCAGTTTAGGCCACCCTGCTTGCATATCAACATCATGCACCGGATCAGCCAGAAGAAGATCCGCCATCTCCGCAAACATGTCCAATTTTAACTCAAAACCATCTTCAGTTACTTCATTTGGCAACGGTTCTGCACCGCCAGAAACAGCAGGTCCATCAATAATAATTTCTTTTTCCTTCAATTCTTTAACAAAACTATGAACACGCTCTGCTATATCAGACGGGCATTGAGGCAGCTTTTTTACAGCTTTTATAATCTCCTCAACATCCTTACCGGCTATGATACGGTCCAAAATGGCAGAACCCAGCAAGTTCATTCCGTAATACATACCGGTCTGATAATTAATCACCACAGCCTGTCCATCAGCATAGTCATAGAACATTTTTTCCTCGTTTAATTTGTACATGATAAATCCTCCTTTATCCATTTTTTTAAATATTGACTGTTTTTCTGTAAGTCTTCTGTTAAGCTAAACCGGTACACCGGCATTCCTAACAAACGCTGAGATAGTTTCCGGACAAATTCCGTTTCATGAAAACGGCCAATTTGTTTTACAGTGGAAAAAACAACCTGCCCCAAGGCTTTACTGGTTTTATCCGGTTTAATTTCGGGTTCTGTCCGGTCTGTTATCTGAGGTAAAATGATTGCCTCAACAGATAATGACGGTTTAATTCTGGCTTCTCCTACTACAAAAGACGGTTTTTCTACTTGCATAGGCAAAATCTCAAAGGGTTTAAACATGGGCAACTTTGCAAGGGAATCCGGATTCAGAAAAACGTCCGTATAAACAGGATACACTTTACGGGGTCCAGTAGCGTTTAATAAACAATAATCGTCCGAAACAAAATCAAACCCGTCTGCCAGGCAGGTACAGGTTAGCGTGCTTTTACCCGTTCCCCCATGTCCTACAATCAGAACTCCATGCCCATCTATGCCAACTGCTGCCGAATGTAATATCAATAAATTTCGTCTTTGTGCCCAAATATAAACTGCTTTGACAAAAGGATGACTAATAACCGGCCATTTTGGCTCCTGCAAAATCGGATATGTCAATAAATAATATATGTCTTTTTGATAATCTGCTGCTCTGAGAGTATCACCTATTATTTCGACATACCCATAATCATCCTCCATCTTGCAAAAGTTAGGACTCAACTGCTCAAAACCCTTACTATGAGCAAAGCTATGCAACCGGTAAGGGAAAATTCTATCCTCCCACCAAATAAACGTTGCATCAACCGATCTACCGCTATCGGGACTTACAAACATATCCGAGATAACATAACGGGTGTATTCTATACCCGGAAAAATCAAACGCACTGTATAACCGGCTATATCCGCAAGCAAGCTGACTCTTGCCGGCAAGATTTCACCTAACCTCTCATCTAATGCTACAAAATAATCAGAGAGATTTTTCTTTTTGGTATAATCCAAACCTTTTACCTCCAATCTAAAAAACAAATTTAATAATTAATCTCAATTATTAAAAGTCTTTGTTAAATATTCTCTTTTTAATTTTCTTTCTTTATTTTGATAATATTTTATCAAATCAGCTAATACTTTAACGCCCACTAAATTTACGCCGATAGTTGGATCCATAAGTTTCTTCAAGAAAAAATTATCCCCATAACGTCTATTGATTTCCTCCTGTATCTGTAGAAATTGCCTGTCACTCCTGCCCTTCAGATTTTCATGATAAAGTCCAATCTCCTGTGAATTTGGCGTAGAAAGTAAGCAATCAATTCCTTCTGCCACGACAACAGGTACACCGGCAACGAGTTCCATTGTTTTCAGCCATAAGTCATCTTCATACAGGCAAGTACGTTTAATAACTTCTATGTCCAACAAATTTTGAACATCCGAAAAGAGACTTGTAGGATATAAAACACCCCCAACACCAGTTGCACAAAGTTGCAAAGATGGTATTGAAATAAAGGCATCTATTCCTACAGGCCATGATTTATAAGGTGGAATTTCTCCATCTTGTGATATTGGGATAAAACAGGTCCGTGAAGCAGATACAGCGTGCGGATAAACCAGATAGGATTGATATAAACTTTCAATAAGCCTTGGCGGATATATTACATCGTCGTCAACAGTTATGATCAGCGCATCCGGATATTCTTTAAATGCCCAGAAATATTTTTTATGCGACTTCAAATCCTCTTCACACCAACGTACTTGAAGATTTTTCTCCGTTATCAGCCGCCGAAGATTTATAGGCAAGTCAGCCAGCTTATTCGGAAACTCAGACTCCGCAAGCCATAATATAACCTTATCCGGTAACTTTGTCTGCTTAAAAATCGTTTTGAGAGCAAGGACAGCGCTATGAATCCTGGGCGGATACGATGTCATAGAAACAATTATTTCTTTTGTTTTTAAAGCAGACGGCTTTCCCATTGAACCCATTAGCTTTTCTCCTACGCATACCAAATAAACTATAAACCCCACTTTGTGAGCATATCTTCTTTTTTCTTTATTGTGTCACTATCATAAGCACCTTTTAACAGCGGAACTACCTTTCCAAACCTGTATATGAATCTCCAACACCAAGCAACTGGCAATAAATACGGCCTTCCATCCAAAAATTTGCAATAAGGTAACGGGCGCATTTTTTCATATGGTAAAAAAGCATACTTTAATATGCCATATACACTTGAAGATTTAGCAAAGCGCATTTCATTGAAAACAACATTCTCTGTTGCTTTTTTATCTATTATTAAGCCAAACACACCGCCAGCTAACATTTTTTCTGTAAACAGAGTGTAAAAATCATCTTCAAGTTCGCATTTACGATTTGGTATCTGTATATCAAACCACTTTCTGCAAAATGCAAAACATACCTGAGAAAAATTCCCCAGATTTAATTCGTCAAACCACAATTCCGCCTGTTTCCAATTGATGTCAGCCTGTAAAGCAAGTTCTGCTACATCCATAAACTGACGAAAACCTACAATTTCTTGTAATAAATGTTTTCTTAAATGAAGTATTGTATATACAAGGTGATATGTCAAATCAAGTTCACGCCGCGCTTGATTATTGTACACAGTTACATAATCCCAAACTTTATTTCCCCAGTTCTGAATGGCTTCTAATTCAACATTATAATCATAAATCAATTTGTGATGTAATTCTATAGTCATATCGTTTTTAATGATATGCCACTCATTATAATTAGACCTGGTTAAGTCCATTTCAAAACCTAATCTGGTTAACGCTTCACAGGCTCTTTGTTTATCCTGTTCATGTACCAAAAAATCAGAATCGCCCATAGTTCTTTGGGCTGGTACGGGATAATACTTTGCTATTTCAGTACCTTTGAAAATTAAATACGGAATGTTCTCTTTTTGGAATGCTGCATCTACTTGTTTCAGCAATGCCAGCCGTTTCGAATATAAAATAAAGTTACTTATGTAGACCCGCTTCCATTTGTTTTTTTCTGTATCTGGCAAATTAAATTGCACAATGTTGTTTTTGCATTGATGGTATATAACACCTGTCATCTCGTGTGCCTCGCCGATTGATTCTATGACAGACCAATCTAAATCCTCCGGCACCCTGGTTAATCTGCCATTTAAATAGTCTGCTAATACCTGTAAGAAAAACTCTTCCTCTTTCTGCATCATCAAACACCTGTAACCCTTAAAATCTACATGAAAATCTATTTGTTATTCCAAATCTTATAATAATCCTAATACCTTTGCAAAATATTATACCATATATAATTAAACAAAGATAATACATTATATATGATATATGCAAAAATCCTCCTGTGTTATCAGAAAAATATGCAGATAGAGTAGTGCATTGCTGATGGAAAAACGCATAAATTAAATGCTCCGGCAGATTGCCGGAGCATTTTTCATCGCTTTACAATACTGTTATTGTTTTTATCCGTTAATCCGTTTCTTCAGATCTTCCACGATCTTCTTTTCTATGATTTCCGCCGCTGCCTTGTCCGGCGCGCTTACGGTCACATAGGTTTTCAGCTTCGGCTCGGTGCCGGAAGGACGCACCACTACCGATCCGTGGCCTTCCAGTAAGAACTTCAGCACGTTTTCTTTCGGCAGTCCGTCGATGCCGGTGTTGTAGTCCAGCAGGGTTTCCACTTTCCGACCGCCAAATTCCTTAATGCCTGCCGTCTGGAAATCCTTCATGATCTCTTTCATCTTCACAAAACCCGCCGCGCCTTCAAACTGATAGGAGTACAGCGTGTTCAGGCAGTAACCGTGGCGTTTGTACAGTTCGTCCAGCTTGTCCAGCAGGCTGATGCCTCTGGTCTTGTAATAGCAGAACATTTCGCAGATCAGGAAGGCGGCGTCCACCGCGTCCTTGTCCCGGACATAGGAACCGCTCAGGTAACCGTAGCTTTCTTCAAAACCAAAAATATAGGAATCGGCCTTCCCCTGTTTCTCCAGCAGCCCGATTTGTTCGCCGATGTACTTGAAGCCGGTGAGAACGTTCACCGTGCGCACGCCGTAATGGGAAGCAATCTGCTCCACCATGTCCGTGGTCACAATGGTCTTGATTACCACCGGATCCTGCGGCATGGTCCCGTTCTCCGTGCGGCGGGCGCAGACGTAATCCGTCAGCAGCATGCCTGTCTGGTTGCCGGAAAGCAGCTGGTAACTGCCTTCTTTATCTTTCACCGCGATGCCCACCCGGTCTGAGTCCGGATCCGTGGCCAGCAGCAGGTCCGCGTTATATTTTGCCGCGTACTCCATGCCCAGGGCCATGGCTTCATGGATTTCCGGGTTGGGATAGGGACAGGTGGGGAAGTTGCCGTCCGGCTGTTCCTGTTCTTTTACCACCGTAATATTGGTGTAACCGGTTTCCTTCAAGGTCCGCAGCACCGGTTTCAGGCCCGCCCCGTTCAGAGGCGAGTACACGATGGCCACGTCCTTGTTGATTTCCGCGTCGCCCACCACAGACTGTTTCTTCACTTCTTCCACAAAGGCGGTGTACACCTCGTCCGGGATCCAGGCAATGCTGCCGGCTTTCAGGCCCTCATCAAAGGCGATCCGCTTGCTGTCCGCGAACAGATCCAGCTTTTCAATCTCGCCCAGCACTTCATTGGCCGCCGCCGTGGTCATCTGGCAGCCGTCAGCCCCGTACACTTTGTATCCGTTATATTTGGAGGGATTGTGGGAAGCGGTCACCATGATGCCCGCCGCGCAATGCAGCGTCCTTGTGGCATAGGACACGCAGGGCACCGGCATCAGCTGGGGGAAGATGTATGCCTTGATCCCGTTAGCCGCGAACACTTCCGCCGCGATTTTCGCGAACACATCGCTCTTGATGCGGCTGTCGTAGCTGATGGCGATGCTGCGTTTTTCCGCCGGGAAGTGGTTAATTACATAATTACTCAGGCCCTGGGACGCCCGGGCCACAATATACACGTTCATGCGGTTGGTGCCGGCACCGATGATACCCCGGAGACCCGCCGTGCCAAACTCCAGATCCTTGTAAAACGCATCCTCAATTTTTGCTTCGTCACCGGCCATGGCCTCCAGTTCCGGTTTCAGATCCGGATCCGCCACCGCCTTTTCCAGCCAGATTTTATACTTTGCTTTTAATGCACTGTCCATGTAGCACCTCGACCCTAAACGTAACCCGCCAGGCAAAACGCCTGACGGGTCTTGTTATTTACTCTGATTCTTTCCGTATATGTTTATTTCCAGTAACCTGCCAGCAGTTCTTCCGTATGTTTGCGTACGTCTTCCGGATCCACGATCTTCCGGGCTACGCCGGTCTCGATGGCCGCTTTGGCAACCGCCGCGGCAACAGCCGGACCTACCCGTTTGTCAAAGGCATTGGGAACCACATAATCTTCCCGCAGATCCTTCTCATCAATCAGGTTGGCGATGGCATAGGTAGCCGCAATCTTCATTTCCTCATTGATTTCCGTAGCCCGTACGTCGATGGCGCCGCGGAATACGCCCGGGAATACGTTTACGTTGTTAACCTGGTTGGGAGCGTCGCTGCGGCCCGTGCCGGCAACCCGCGCGCCCGCTGCCTTGGCATCGGGATACATGGCTTCCGGAACCGGATTGGCCAGACCGAACACGATGGAATCCGGCGCCATGGATTTGATGATGTCCGCCGTAAATACGCCGGGACCGGATGCGCCGATCAGCACGTCCGCGCCTACCGCAACTTCCTTCAATGTGCCGCTTTCTTTCTTCTTATTGGTGATCTTGCACAGCAGCTGCTGCACACGGTCCAGCGGACGGCCCCAGTCGCAGCCTTCGTACAGGGTATCCTTGCGGCCGCACATGATTACGTTTTCCGCGCCCATTTCCGCCAGCAGACGGCCGATGGAAGAACCGGCAGCGCCGCAGCCGTTCATGATGATCTTGGCGGTCTTAAAGTCTTTCTTTACAAAACGCAGCGCGCCCAGTACCGCGCTGACCGCCGCAATAGCCGTGCCGTGCTGATCATCGTGGAATACGGGGATGTTCATGATTTCTTTCAGTTTGTCTTCAATGTCATAGCACTTGGGGGAAGAAATGTCTTCCAGGTTGATCGCCGCGAAGCTGGGTTCCAGCGCTTTTACGATGGCGATAAATTTATCGGGATCCTTGTCGTCGATGCAGACGGGAATCGCGTCCACGCCGCCGAAGCGTTTGAACAGGACCGCCTTGCCTTCCATGACCGGATACGCGGCAGCCGCGCCGATATCGCCCAGGCCCAGTACGCGGGTGCCGTCGGTGCAGATGCCTACCAGATTGCCGCGGGCAGTATATTCATAAGCCATGTCCGGTTTTACTTTGATTTCCTTACAGGGTTCCGCTACGCCCGGGGTGTAAGCAACCGCCAGGTCGTGGCCGTCATTCAGGGGGTATTTGAGTTTCGTCTCCAGAATACCATGAACGTCAAGCCGCATCTGTAAAGCCTCGTCACGTAATGTCATGTGTCATCCCTCCTAAAATAAAACTCTCTTCGTCCTATACTTTATAATACGAAACAGTATATACTAATCTCATATTATGTTACATTACTATCATACTATATTTGAGGCAAATTAGCAACATTCGGGCAACTGATTTATGCAAAATATTTGCGGGCAGCGGTTGCGTTTATATACAAGTTTGTTTTCCTGATTTATAAAAATTTATCCCCGCACCGCTTTCCGTTTCATCACGTAATTCCAGAACATAACAATAAACGTGGCGCCGATTTTCGCCAGCATGTAATGCAGCCCGAACTTTTCCACGAACAGCCACATGCAGGCCTGGTTGATCCCCAGCCCCACGATGCTGGAACCGATGAACAGCGCCGCCTGCCTGCCGGTCTGCTTCCCCGCGCCTGTAAACACGAAGATTACACACAGCCAGTAGTTGACGATCACCGACACGGAAAAGGAAATGGCCGCGGAATACAGGTAATGGATCCCCAGCCATTCCGTGCAGATATAAAGCAGCGCGTAGTCTACGAGGAAGGACGCGCCCCCCACGATGGCAAAGCGCAGTATCTCAAAAAGCTGATCCCGTTTCATGATGGTTTGTTACCTATGACAATGCTTTCCATGAACTTAGTTTTAAATTACTAATCCTGCTGATTTTTATATTTCATTTTATTATACCGCATCCGGAACAAAAAATGAAGAAAACACTGCCCCGCTGTCTGCCGCAAATAACAACCGCGGCAGAATCGCGGAACAGTGTTTACATAAGATACTTACTAATTATAAAACCTTCAGGCTCCGGCTTTTGCCGACGCTGTTCTGATACCGCGACCGCGTGGCGCCGCAGGCAGGCTTACCCCGCCTTTTTCGGCGTCTCCCCCCGCAGGGCGGCGATGTTGCAGCTCAGTTCCCCGATGACTTCCGTGAGGCCCGCCAGCTTGTTTTCCATGCGTACCAGCAAAAACCAGCTCAGCACCATGGGGAAACCGAAATCCTTAATAAAGCCGAATACTTCGGAAACATCCATCTTCAGCCACACTTTCCTTTACCGGCTGAAGAATCAGTCCGCGACAACGTCACGGGTAACGGTACGCAGGCAGCCTTCCACCGCTTCCACGATATCGCCGCCGCTGGTGTTGAAGATGTTGTTTTCCACCACCGCCTGCATGGCGGCGTCAATCTCCGCTTTTGTTACGCCGGCTTTGGGCTCCTCAATGTTGAGGCTGACCTTTTTGCCTGCCGCGTTCCGGAATACCAGTTCCAGATCCGTATCTGCGCTCATAAATTTTTTCCTCCTTTTTCCTTACCTTACTCTTCCGTCAGGGAAGAACGTTCCGCCACAGCCAGTCCGGTCATGTCGTTATCGAACAGACCGCCCAGGGCTTTGCCTACTGCCATAAGTTTGTCCGGTTCCGCGTCCGGCTTCACATTGGAATAGGTGTAGCTCTTGCTTACCTGGTTCCCGTCCGCGTCTTCGCCACGGGAAATGGAAACAGATAAGGTACGTTTCAGTACATTCATGGTTGCTGCCATCGTATCACCTCCTTTCTTTACTGTCTGTCCACGAGGCCCTGCTTCCGCAGGTCCCGGTAGAACACGGCCTTTCCCCGCAGCACCCCGCCGCCGGGCTGCAACCTGCCGTAACAGTCGGTGTCCGGCAGGAACCAGAGATCCCAGCGCATGTCCGGATCCCCGTCGCCGGGGCCGTAGCCGTCTTCAAAGGCGGCTTCGCAGTGGGTCATGACCGTTTCCGGGGTAATGGGAAGATGCAGTTCTTCACAGAGGATCGCCACCACATCGGCCATGACTTCGATCTGGATATCCGTAGGCGGCTGCGGACCGTAATCAATCAGGGCACAGTCCTGCTGCGGTCCGTCCGTAAACTCACAGGCTTCTTCCGTCCCATACCCGTCGCGGCCCGCAGGCAGCCAGCAGCGTGCGTCCTCGCCGCAGCACAGGGCAATGCCGACGGCACTGTGGTTCCGCATCCAGGTATGGTACCTGATATCCGTCAGATGCCTGCAGTTCACGTACACCGTGCCGTCCCGGCCGATACACAGATGGTAATCGTCGTACACCTGCCCGTAGCGGCCGGCGGTCCAGTGCAGGTAAATGTTCCTGATGCCGCTTCCGGCCTCGCGGGCCATCTGCCGCAGCCCGCCTTCCAAAATGACTTCAGGGTTTTGTACCAGCACGTTCCTCACTCTCCTTCTTTTGGATTTACCTGATCAGGTTCACGGGGAAGTGATTCCCGGGAAGCGCTTCCGAAATTACCCCCACACTATATACAAACAAGTTGACCCCCGATTTTTAAATGCACTTTTTTTATTTTCTTAAAAATTTTTTCTCCGCGTCCTGAACCGGCAGTCTCCGTGAAAGGAAATAATACGAATGCCAGAACCGTTCCGAAACATAATAAAAAGAGCGCCAGGGCCGTTCCGTAACAGAACAACCCCGGCGCCAGCTGTAATTCTTTTCCGGCAGTTTCCATATTGAATATATAAGGTTATTTACAAGAGCCACTGTTTCCCGCAACCTGCGCCCGCTTCACGCAAACGCAGCGAACAGTGTTTCACAAACGTCATTCCCGCCAGGGAACCGGTCCGGGCAACCCGCTGTGTACGCTGTTTCTATAGTCCACAAGAAGCTGTTTCCTGTGTTCCAGCGCCTGAATCATTTTATTAATCTGCCGGCAGGTGGGACAATGGCAGATACCTTCCTCCCCTGCCGCCGCATGGGTCTTTCCGGTGGCAGTCTCCTGCCTTTCATCAACTGCCGCCCCCCCGTCAGCGGACTCGATCTTTGCATACATGGCATCCAGTTCGGCAATTTTGGCGAAATGCCTCGGGGTCGGCACCATTCTTCCGTGTTCCCATCGGGATACCGTGCCCGCCGAAACCCTGTCTACATATTTTCCAAACTTTGCCTGGGTCATTTTAGCTTTTTTCCGAACCTGTCTGATAAGCTCCGGAGAATAAAAAATAAAACCTTCTATCATATGTTTTATTTCCCCTCATTAAGTTTTTTAGTTTTGCGAGCCGCCGCTTCCCACCCCCGCCCTGCCGGGCAGAACCACAGGGAAGCAGCCATGCTCAAAGCTTGCAATACAGAAATTCCGGAAGAATTTACAGCGCTTTCCCGCCGGCCATCCGCCTGCATCCGTTTCGCAGGATGCAGGGTTTGTTTCCGGCGGCTTTTTTATTCTACCACAATCTCAAAATCTATCAAGCAGTAAATCATTGATTTTAAAAGAAATACTTAACGTTTTCAAAAAAAAAATATACGTTTTGAGAATAATCAACCTGAGCGTTTACCTCCGCAACGTTACGCAAGTTTCCAAATGCCGCGCAAAACAGCAAAGAAACAGGCATTTTCCGCAAATTTCCGGCAAAAAGGACCGGTTTCCCGGGCGTTTTGCCACGCACACGCCGTCTTGTAACGCAAGTCCCGTTACTGTATAATCTCCTTCGCGGATTCCCGCAACAGATCTTTCCCCGGGAAGACACGCCGGCCGCCAACACGCAGGACCAGGCGCAAAGCGGACAGCGGAGCCTTCGGGAAAAACACAGGAGTGTGATGTCAATTTGAACAAAGGCAAACAGGCAGCAGGCAACCGTCGGACAGCGCTTCACGCCATACCCTGGACCCGGCTGATGCAGCAGGCCCGGCAGGGTGATGAAAACGCGGCCCGGACTTTCTGCAAACGGGCGAAAGAGGTCCTCAGACCTTTTTACAACATCCCGTATTTTGTGAAAAACCTGGGGCGCGACGAGGTACAGGGAGTCCTTTCCCTGACCATGACGGAATTCCTTATGGGCTATTCCAAATGGCCGCCGGATGAAGAAATCCCACGGCTGCTGAAACGGGTCGCGCGCAACGCGCTGCTCAACCAGGTACACAGGGAATCGGTCCGGGCAAAATACCGGCAGCCGCTCTCTTCATCCTGTGAAACGGAGAGCCGGGCCGGAGAAGAAACGGAAGCGGAACCGTACATCGCGGACAGGTCCGAAGAACCGGAAAACAAACTTCTGCAGCTGGAACTGAACCGGGCGGTGGAAGAGGCCATGAACGCCCTGCGCCCGTCAGAACAAAAAGTCCTGTACGGGCTGTACTTCGAAGAGAGGTCAGCTGCCGAACTTGCAGAGGAAATGCAGTGTACCCCCCAGAATATCTGCCGGCTGCATAAGAACGGGCTGCGGCATCTGCGCACGACCCTGTCACAGCAGATGGCAACCCCGGTGCTTGCCGGGCTGAAAGAGAAACTGATCTGACACCATGAAACCCTGCGCGGGGAACCGGTCAAAACACCCTGCGCAGGGAAGACTTTGACGGAGGATAACCATGACCAAACATCTCTTAGCAAAAGCCTTTGATCCGAACACCCTCGCCGCCATTGAATTCCTGGCGGGGGAAGACAGAAACGCCATTCTGGCCGCCTGGTTCCGCATGCTGGCCCTGGCCGCCCGGGACCCGGAAGGCTGTGTGCGGCTGACGCCGGGCCTCACCATGACAACCGCGGAACTGGCGGACTGTTTCCACTGTCCGGCGGAAGCGGTGGAAGCCGCCGTCCTGATCCTGGAGCAGCTGCGGCTGCTGACCCGGACGGAAGAGGGCACCCTCCGGCTGCAGCTCCGCGCCGGTACCGGCCGCCGTTCCAAAGCGCAACACTCCGTTGACGCCAGTGAAACGGCAACGGAAAAAGAAACAGAGAAAGAGAAAAGAAAAGAAGCAAAAGAAAAGAGTAAAGAGAAAAATAAAAAGGGGGATATCGCTGCCGCGATATCTGACGCGCGGCGGCAGACGGAACCGGAAACAAAAAAACCGGTCACAACCCCGGATAAGGATGACCAAACAGCGAAACAGACAGGACAGACCCGGCAAAAGGGTACCCGCCTGATCCCCCTGGCCGAACTGCCGGAACCGGCGCAGAACATCCTGAAAGCCTGGAACGCCCTGCCTCTGGACAACAAGTTCCAGGGCCTCTACCCCGCCATGCTGAAACGCCTGGAGGCCCTGCTGGAACAGTACGGGGAAGAAGCCCTCCGCAAAGCCGTCAGCAACGTGGCCGACAGCCGGTTCCTTCTGGGCAACTCCCGGAACAACCGGGGCTGGTCCATCACCCTGGGGTGGATGCTGAACCCGGAGCATCTGGAAAATATCCTGCAGGGGAAGTACCAGGACAAAAAGCCCCGGGGCGACAGCCTGCTGTTCCAGCCGGGGGATGAGGCGGCCCCCTTCAGCAACGGATTCTACGGAACGGTGGTGGACTGACATGGACAACGACCTGACGCCCGTCAGGGATATCCTGTCCGGCACTACCGGCTACGACTGGGCGAAATACGGCTACAGCCTCATCACGGAAGATACCTTCGAAGGGGGCTATCACGAAGGGGACTACGAAAAAGACGGGGTCATGTACTGCGGTTACTGCCACACGCCCCGGCAGATCCTGCACATGTGGCGGGGAGAGATGCGGGCCTTCCCCCTTACCTGCAGGTGCCAGCAGGAATGCCTGGCGCGGATCGCGGCAGAGCGGGAAGAACGGGAGCGGCAGCTAAAGGCGGAACTCTGCCGCTACCACGCCCTGCCCTATCCGTACATGCACCAGTGGACCTTCGCCCATGACGACGGCGGCAGCCCTCAGGCCACCCGCTACTTCAAACAGTATGTGGAACACTTTGCGGAACTACGCAAAGAAGGCAATGGTCTCTTTCTGTTCGGAGCCAAAGGCACCGGCAAAACCTACGCAGCCGTCCAGATTGTCAATGCGCTGTGCGACAATGGCTACCGCTGCCTGGTAACCAGCTTCATGGAAATTGTAAAAAACCTGCTCTCCCTTAACCGGGAGAACAGGCAGCAATACCTGGACGACATCTGCCGTCACGATTTACTTGTCTTTGATGATTTCGGCGGGGAAACCAACAGCAACTTCTTCGACATCAACATGGAAGAGATCGTCAAGACCTGCTACCGGAAATTTATTCCCATGATCGTCATCACGCCCATGGCCCAGGACACGCTGGAACAGGGCCTGAACGCCACCCGCCAGAAAGCGGTGGACCGGCTGAAGGAACGCTGCTACTGCCTCACCCTGCGCAACACCAGCCGGAATAAACAGCTGACTAAAGAACGGAAGGAGAAGATGGAAAGGCTACTGGAAGTTGGGAAAGCACAGCAGTGATGTAACCAAAAATATTAAAATAAAACGAACACAACCAGTTTACACCCAGACGAAAAACGATAAAAAATAAGCACGTGAGGGGATATGAACCATTTAGCTTGGAAAAAATATAGCCAAACAATAAAACCTGTGTTATAATAAATTGCTAAATTACAACATCCTCTTGCAGACATACTGCAGAAAATGCAAGGCCCGATTTGATTACCACCAAAAGGAGCGTAAAACTATGAACGAAACCGAGAACCAGGAAATTGAGATAGACCTGCTGGAACTGCTGCAGGAGTTTAAAAACAATATTGCCAAGATTATCGGCGTCACCCTTTTGTTTGCCGCAGCCACAGCGCTCTATGTATTTGCGCTTACCGCACCGAAATATTCCTACTCGCAATTATTGGACTGCAGGTCCCTAAGCGACAGGGATAAAATCAGCTTCGTAAACATTTTTAACGAAGACGCGGTCAGCATTAAAGGGCACGGCAAGATGTGGAAGGACCCTAAAAAATATGCTCTTTTCAAGGCAGAATTTGTGAAAGACCGAAATGTTTCTACCAATCTTTTAAAATTTGAATTTCAAGGAACCGACCCCGAACTGATCAAAACAGAATGCCATGCCTATACAACGGATGCGTTAAACAAAATAAATGACCATCTCATGAAACTGCACGAAATCAGATTTGGTGAAGAATATTTCAATACCGTCCGCAACGAAATGCGAAAAATCAACAGTTCCTTACAGGACGGCTCGGTTACTTCCCAAGGGGCTGCCCAATATCTGGAACTTTTAAAAGAACGTCTAGAACTGAAGGAGAAAGATAAAATGCTGTCCCTTATCAAGGCGAAATTAGTACCCAGCCGTGTAGATGAGGCAGAAGAAATCTCCCGCATAAAATATATCCCCATCAGCGGCTTTTTGGGACTATTCCTAAGTCTCGCCTACCTTACCGGCCGCTATTGCTGGAGAGTATCCAAAAAACAGTCATAACATCTCTTCGCTATTAGAACAAACGTATTTTTACGAACAAAGCCATGTAAGCAAGCCCTGATCCGGAACAACGGATTTGGGCTTTTTTGCTGTCTATTTTATTTGGTAAGCGCAAAATACTTATTTCCCGTTAATAATGTCGTTTACAATTTGATCCATATTAATGGAATTGTAGTACTGTATGCAACGTGAACTCATTTCGGTATATTTTTTTTCTATTAATGCTATGTTTTCAATTATTTTAGAAACAGTATATGGACGGCACACATACCCAATGCCATGCCCGTAAAAAGGCAAAACCAAACCCGGCACGTCTGTGCCAATCATAGGTTTGCCATATGCTGCATACTCAAACAACTTGTTTGGAGCGCAAAATAAAGCGTTAATCTTATCAAAATGGGCAACAACAGCAGCTTTATATGGCAGAATACCAATATATGCATGTTTTGTTATCAACAAATGAAATGGCGGCTTTATATAAGGTATATTAACAACAGCGTCTCCGCCTGCCGTGCATAAGCATTTTTTATAATCTGTTTCCTGTCCCATTAAATAGAGAACGTATTTTTTCTTTAACTTCGAAACAGCCTCTACAAACTTATCAAGATCCCTGTCAGGCACAAACCCACCCTGATATATAAGAATTCTGCGTTTTTCTTGTTTTACCGATGCTACAATTTTTAAAATATCAACCGGCACCTCCATCTTGTCAAAATCTGGCATAGACATCTTATTAGGTAATATCGTTGGTAAGTCAGGCAGTGTCCACCAAACTTTCTGTATATGTGCCCTGTTATACTCAGGGACAACTATCTTAAAAGCCTTTTGTGCATACCTTTTTATATTTAAACCAAAAATCTTCTGTCGGGGCCATCTGGGTATATCTCTTATTAATTCCATTAACTGCATTACATGCCGGTACTTTAAAACCACATCTCCCAAATATCTTACCGTGGAATCAGAGGCTGTCCATAAAATATCATGGTATAACATTTCTTCAATGACTTGCTCTCGCATAAAACTAGCTCTTCTAAAATATCGAATCCCCGGTGGTTCATCACTATAATCGGGTATTTTAATGAATCGGTAATTAGGATTAACATCTAAAACTAAGCCGGTTTTATCTTCGCCCATTAATGTTACTGCGTGATTGTTGCGCACTAAGATTTCTATTAAATTTCGTATTGGTGGCAAAGAATTAACTTCTCCGCCGACTACTACTAATATTTTCATATTAACGTCTCCAGAAACAACAATTTACTAAAATTATATTATTAGCCTTTATGAAATAAGACTATCACAATTTTAGAATTAGACAGAAGCATAAATGCTCCCGCCTTGAAGAAAAACCTCACCAAGATTCATTTCCCACACCATTCATAATCATATCAAAAGCATCTTTTCTTATCATAAGACGTCAATCCTCTGCAGCAACCAGTTCTTTGCCTCCGCATATTGCTCCGTGCGATGATATACCAAACCATATCCCAGTATGGGAACAGCCGTACAGATAAACAAGCGTAATGCAATCACAATCACGCCGTCACCTGTAAACCTGCCCACAACTATTGCGCTTAGTTGATTACACACATAGAAACAGAATCCCGACAACACTACCGTCACAAGCAAATATCTTGCGTGATCCGCAAAAAATAACCACAGTTTTCCGTTCTTAAAATACTCGTTAAACAAAATCCGAGCGCCATTAATAAAATCAATAATGAACAAAGAAAAAATCGTTGCCAGAATGATTCCCAACACACCCCAGTATTTTGCCAGCAAGATATTCAGTACAATATTAGCCGAAATTTCAGCAATAACAAAGTATCGGGCTTTCCACCACAAGCCGGCACCCTGAAAATAGATCCATCGAACTTCTCCAGCCAGTCCCAAATAAAAATAAAAGCAAAGTGCCGCCACTTCCGGCATGCCAAGCATTAGGTCCTGCCCCACCCACAGACTGACAAACGGCTGGTACAAGCACAGCATGCAAATGGCAGCCCAACCAGCCATCATCATATACAAAAAATTGAACCGACGCATGTCCTGCCATGTTTTTTCCGAGCTTTCCGTAGCAATGCTGTTTCCCACGGAAGCCGTCATGGCGTTTGTCAAAATGCCAAACACGGAAACCGTCGCCGTGTAAATCAGGAAATAATTGGCATAGATAGCCGTCATAGTAAGCCCGATAAATGCTGTGATACAAATACTGTCGATAGCGTGCCGGCTCGTATCCCGTATTTTACTCAGCATCAAGCCGTATACCAATTTTTTCAATTCCGCAAACTGCGCCCGGCTGATGCTGCCCCGACATACATACTGAGGATACAGTTTTTCCGTGACACGGGCAATCAACAAATTCCGAGCAATAGTAAAACACAGGGATGTCAGCAAATAATAATAAAAATAATCCGTACATACTAAAAAAAGTATCTGTATCCCCGCTTTCCCAATCAGCACCACCGTATCAATTTTACTGAGCACATCGTTTCGCTGCAGGGCGGACGGAATAGAAGTCTTATAACCATATAACAGATAACTGATTGCCGAGTCCAGCAAAAAAATAAAATACCAGATGAACACATTCATATCATCCGGAACAACACTGTCTTGTAACAGGCGCGGCAAAACCGGCATTACCGCCAACCCTGCCAAAAAAATCACAATACCAATGGCGCGGTATATTCTGCGATACGTGCCCAAATAGGCACACACTGTATTGGTATCTTCCCGCGCAAGAGGAAGGTACAAACTGAACACCACCGCAGAACCAAATCCCAGTTCCGCCAGATTCAATACCTGCAGGATGGAAGCAAACAGGCTGTTCATGCCCAAATAGACAGCGCCAAACCGGTAGATTAGAACTGTGCGCACAACAAATGGCAGCAACAACGCAAAAAAGCGGTTTATCAATCCGTAGACCACATTCCGCTCTACGTTACGGGTTCTGTTAAATTGACGATTAGCATTATTACCCAAACTCATAGCTTTTATCATACTGAATATAAAGCTTAACAGCTTTTATCCGTTTTTAGCGCCCTCCATCAACTTTCCCTTTGAAATTCACTTATGTCTATCCAACAATTTTTTAAATGGGAACCACTGTCAGTACGCCTTTTGGGTATCTACAGTAAGTTTGAACCACACATTACATATCTCTTCCAATTTTTACCATAAAATGATAGTATTGGTAATAATGCTATTGCAACATTATTATCGGAGTTTTTTATGCAAACCTCTTCTTCCCGCTATCAAGATGCCTAACTTTGGCTGCTGAACAAATACTGCCGTTAAAGAGTGCAAGGAGAAAACATCATGAAACCCCTGGTCAGTATCATTGTCCCTATTTATCAAACTGAAAAATATCTGCCACGCTGCCTTGATAGCTTGCAGCGCCAAAGCTTAACAAATATAGAAATTCTTTTAATTGACGACGGTTCGCCGGATAAATGCGATGAAATTTGTGCCGAATATACTGCAAAAGACAATCGGTTTAAAGTACTCCACCAAAAGCACGCGGGGACTTCCGTAGCCAGAAACCTGGGTATTCGCAAAGCAACCAGCGAATACCTGATGTTCGTTGATAGTGACGACTGGGTTCATGAAGACTTTTGTAAAGACGCCTATGAGTGCGCCATAAATAATAACGCCGATATTGTAAAGTTCGGCATGCAAAGAGTTGTGAATCATAATAATCTCGGTTTGCAATTTAAAACTATCAATGCATTGTCCACTGGTCATAAAACCCGCGAAGAACTCATAGATCATCAGGTAAAATATGGAAGCTCTTCCTGTGATAAGCTATTTCAAAAATCATTATTTGATAAAGACAAATTTCCGGAAGGATATGACTATGAGGATATTTTTATAAATATAGTTATTTATAATGCCAATTACATTTACAGTCTGAACAAAGTTTTATACTATTACAGTTATCGGCCTGGAAGCACAACGACTCTCAAAACTGCAAAAGTTTTGAGCGACTGGTTTGAAATGCATTGCCAACTATTACAGAATCTTTCATCCTGGGATATATATCCGCCTGAAAAAATCGATTTGGAATTTAAAAGAAAATCATTAACTTATTGTATTATGAAAGAGAAAGATTTATCCGATTCCAACTATTTGTTTGCCTCACAAACACTCCTGAATACAAAAACCATTCCTGAAGAATTTACATGGAAGCAGAAGATTCTGTTTTTTCTTTTTAAACATTGTCCACCATTATTCGATTTTATATGTGATGTTTACGGTACACGTAGTAATCAGGCTTAATCCCTCACTGATGTCCTGCACGGACACGGATCCTAAAAGCTATTGGAGGGTTCATTTTTTAAATAAATAATTCATTTTATATAATAATACACAAATTTTATTAAGCAAAGCATAAACAATAGTATTATCAAACCTTGTCAAAAAAATAGATAACCGAAGATGGATTGACCAGTGCTTCATACCAAAGATTGGAAGATGTTGCTTGGAAAAATATTGCATTTCTTTTACAAATGGATGCAATGTTTTCTTTTCCTTTTCTGACAGAGCGTAATACCATCTCCATGTTCGTGCTATAGCGGCTGCACAGTAATTGAGTTGAATATCTACCAGTTCTTTATCACTCGGTAATTGTTTGTCAGCTAAAAGAAAACCGTATCGTAATCTGTGAGCAAGCCAATAGTCTCTCAGATTCTCCATGGAATGATTTGTTGTTATAGCGCCGGTTCTTCTTTTTCGGTAATGATAGAGCGGTTTGGAAATACAAACAACTTTTGCTGCATTGGAAAACAGTCTGTACGTCATAACAATATCTTCATATACGTGGCCTTCCGGGAACGCAATATTCGTAAAGCAACTTTTTCTAAAAAGTTTATGCCAAATTCCGTTGCCAATATCAGCAGTAATCAGTGCTTTGATTAAATCTTTGCTGTTATCAAATATTCTATCCGTGGCAGATGTTATGACGGTTCTTGTTGGATACTCGTCATATACACCACAATTAACTATATCTGCTTTATTTTTTTCAATTTCATTAACCAATATTTCATACATATCAGGTTCGATCCAGTCATCGCTGTCAACAAAGCCTATATATATACCTTTGGCTCTTGCAATACCGTAGTTCCGGGCAGCGCACAGCCCTTTATTTTCTGTATGAAAAACCTTTATTCTTGCATCTGTTTTCGCATATTCATCGCAAATTTCTCCACATTTATCAGGTGAACCGTCGTCCACAAGAATGATTTCCAAATGACGGAAAGTTTGATTAACAACGCTATCAAGACACTTGGGTAAGTAGAACTCAACTTTATAAACAGGAACTATGACACTGACGATAGGTTGCATAAGTATTCCATCCATTCAAACATCAATCAAAGTAACAATTTGTTTCACGCGTTGTTCCCAGGTATTTAACCGCAAAAAAAACAACCTGTCCTTATTGCTGTATTTTGTTCCCGTTAATTCTTTCATCTTTCTAATTTGACTACAAAACGATTCATAGTCATTGTAAAAGAAAACAAACGGTTCGAAACGCTTCACTTCCGGGTACTCTACACAAAGAATATTTTTATTAAAATTGATGTATTCATACAGTTTTACAGGATCCACCGCCAACACGATATCGTTTATTTTAAAGGGCATGATAAATGCATCTGCATTTTTAGTCCTTTCATACAATTCACCATGTCCAACTGCCGGTACATGAATGATTCTGTCATGTTTTGGAATGGTTGTACCCGGACTTACCGGGCCAATCAATAAATACTGAATATCGGGAAAATCCACTAAACTTTTAACAAGGATATCAAAATTAAACCAATGACTTATCGTCCCAAAATAGCAAAATGTATATAACTGATTTTGTGGGTGCTGCTCTTCCTTCACAATATTTCCATCAAAACCATTTTTAATGATGTGCAATTTTGACGCATAGTTCGGATTGCGTTTGCACAACACCGATTTTAGCCAATCACTTGAAACAATGACCGCATCTGCCCTTTCAACCAGCTTTTGTTCAAGCTGTAACATATTTACTTTTCTATGCATTAGCGCAAACGCAATCATATCATCCATGCAATCATAAACAATTTTCCCTTTGTACGATAGTGGAATTCCTTCAATAAAATCAGGTGATGATACGTATATAATATCCGGATCAAACCGTTCAATATGTTTATAAAGGAACTGTTTCATCCTAAAATGATTGATTTTCCATAATTGTGGGTAACGGGAAATAAATGGGATTCTGTAAAATACGCTCATATTGCCTTTTTTATAATATTTTCTAATTCTGTAATTCCTATTGCAGGTAACATACACGTCAAATTCATTCTCAAGTCTTTCTTCAATAAATTGCGGCCTTTGTTTAATCCAACTCCAATCTAAATGCATCGCATATAGTATTCTTTTTTTTCCCTTCATAATAGCAAAACACCACCGACTTCCTTAAACTATTTCTGTCCGTAATACGCCCCCGGTCCATGCTTGCGCTTATAGTGTTTATCCAACACATATTGTTGCATAGAAGCAGTTTGGTTTAACAGCAACGTTTTCAAACCCATTTCTGCCACTGCCTCCATGACCACTGCATGGTAAACGGCTGCATCAGCATCTTTGCCCCAACTGAAAGGACCATGGTTTTTTACCACAATACCTGGCACCGCCATAGGATCGATACCACGTTCTTTGATACAATCCACGATTACTTTGCCAGTATTCAGTTCATAGGCTTCTTCAACTTCTTCTTTGGTCAATTCACGCGTACAGGGAATAGCCCCATAAAAATAATCTGCGTGAGTCGTTCCCAATGCCGGTATATCCAAACCTGCCTGGGCAAAAGCTACTGCATTAATAGAGTGAGTGTGAGTAATACCCCTGACTTCCGGAAAAGCCCGGTAAATTTCCAAATGCGTTTTTGTATCAGAAGAAGGTTTCCACTTCCCTTCCACCGGATCGCCTGTTTTCAAGTCCACAACTACCATGTCTTCCGGTTTCATGATATCATACGCAATCCCGGAGGGCTTAATAACTATAAGACCCGCTTCTCTGTCAATCCCACTGACATTACCAAAGGTATAGATTACAATCCCGCGCCGGTTTAATTCCAGATTCGCTTCACAAACCTGCTCTTTCAACGTCTCCAGCATATTTCTATCCATCCTTTACAATTAATTATCTTAAACAAATAACCCCGGTGCATACACACAGGCGCATTTTCCATGCTCCTGCCTCACTTCGTGAGCGGGGTAAGTTTCATTTGCTTTTTATCTCTTTCAAAATCTCCACAGTATGGGCAAACCCTACTTTAGCATCAAACAATCCCTTCCAACCCAATTCCAGCAGTTCCTTACTGTCCAGTGACGAATTGCTCATTGGGTTAAACCCTTTCTTCTCTTCTTCGGTAGGCAAATCCATACGCAGTTGCACATCGGCAGAGTTTGCCAGCAGTTCCGCCATCTGCCGGATATTAATGACCGAATCCGGGTTGGAAATGTTATAGGCATGGCAATTCTCACCTTTCAGTAACACTTTCAAAATGGCCGAAGCACAGTCTAAACAATAACAGTAACTCCGTACCTGTGACCCATCGCTTTTCATTACTATGTCTTTGCCTTCCGCCACATCATAGGCCCAGACAGAAGAAACCCGGTTATCACTTCGGGTAGCAGTAGGACCGTAAATATGCCCGGGGCGCACAATCACTGACTCCACTCCATACTCATCTGCATAGGAAACACACAAGGTTTCCGCAGCACGTTTGCCTACCGAATAAGAATTACGGGAATTCAGCAGATCAATATATCCGTATTCCCCTAACCGGAACGGCTCCGCATTCTCCTTCTTTCCATACACTTCTGAACTGGAAACAAACATCACCCGCTTTGCCTTGCTTTCTTTAGCATAATCCAGCAAACCCTTCACGCCAAGCACATTATCCAGCATGGTTTCTACCGGTTCTTTCATAATCTTACCCGGAGCGGCATTGCTGGCACCATGAATGATATAATCACAACGTTCTGAAAAATGGTTGTCTGCTGCCGAAGCATCATAGGGCACAAACACAAACCAGTCTTTCGCAACATAGGGTGCAAATCGCTCTGCAATTTTTTTCTCACTGCGTCCCGCAGCCAAAATTTTAATCTTATCCGCATGTATTTCATTCCAGCGAATCAGTACATCTACCACAGCAGAGCAAATGAGACCTGTGCACCCGGTTACCATCACACTCTTACCGGCCAGTTCTGACAGTTCAGGAAGAACAGCTACTGTTTTATCCAAATCAGCAAGCCAAAGCTTACTAGTATAAATACTCATCATGTGCGCCTTTTTTACTAACAATCATCTCTGTTTCTTACTAACTCATTTCTCACGCTTTTAACCAGTCTGACCGTTTTGCCGCAAGCAGTGCCTTAAAAATATCAATATCTTCAACTGTAGTCAGTTTGATATTTTTTTCAGAGCCGGCAGAGAAATATACCTGTTCATCCATTTCAATCTTTAGCGTACAGGAAGCTACGGAATTGGTAATACCTGCTTCCAACGCTCTTCTGTGCAAGTCACAGATGTCACCAATATGGAATGCCTGTGGGGTTTGGGTCCGCTTCAGTCGGTCTCGGGGATAACTGCCTGCAGACACAATGCCGTCTTCCGTCTGCATCATGGCTTCTGCACAGGGAATCACCGTAATGGCATTACCGAATTCTCTGGCTACACGAATATTATCGGAAATAATTTCTGCAGACACCATGGGACGTATTGCATCGTGAATTAGCACCAAATCTTCAGGTGCAAAATGCTTTTCCAATTCATAGACACCATTACGAATAGAATCCTGTCCGTTTTTGCCACCGGGTATCACATATACCAATTTGGTGATATTAAACTGTTTTGCATAAGCCCATAAAACCTGTTCCCAACCTGCAATACACACCACGGCAATTGCATCAATTTCCGGATGTTTTTCAAACGCTTCCAGTGTATATACGATGACTGGACGCTCATTTACCGTCAAAAACTGTTTGGGTATGTCCTGATGCATACGGTTTCCAGAACCTCCTGCAATAATCAAGCCGATATTTGCCATGTTTCTCCTCCTGATACTGGTCAATGTTAATTAATGCTACAGACCAAAACAATGTATATACAACGCCTGATCCCAGATGCATTAAATATTTATGTATTATTATATCATATATAAAAAAGGACGCCAAACGTTTTATGTTCAGCGTCTACTCTATATGTAATTTGGCTAGCTGTAATCTGCGGACTCCGTCGGATGGTTTCGCGAAGTAAAATAGACACGATGAAGAGCGACCGGACTGATTTAATAAAAAATCAGTTCCACATCCTACAAACCATTCCGGTGGTAATAATACTCATTCCTTTCCCAATAACTCCTTATAATCCGCTGCCGCCAATACACCACACACCAGTACCACTATGGTACAAATAATTGTTATCGGATTCAATACGCTTGTATCCTTGAAAACCAATATCGTAAACACAATTGCCCAGGCTGCGTAGGTAACATTTACTGCCATGGCTTTTGACGCACCGATCTGAGATATAGCCCTGTAATAACACAGATATGAAATCGTAGCAAAAAAAGCTGCCAGTGCAAGCGTAGGAATCAGCATTTCCGTACCGCTAAATAGACTGACAGTGAATCCCCAGCCTTTTATAAAGGGAAGAATAACCAATCCATAAACAATAGCAGATGTTGTTTGCCGAATCTGCAGCGCAATTTCATTTGTCACCTCCGGGTCTTGCATACTCTTTGCAAGAATAACTGCTTCGATACCCCATCCAAACGCACACATTAAAGTACCTGCAAAACCAAGCCAAAAATTCGTAATGTTAATCTCTGGCGAATAACTCAAACCATATACGCCTAATATGGTAACAATTAAGAGAATCCATCTGTACCACTGCATTTTTTCCTTTAAAAAGAAATATGCCAAAACGGCACCGATTGCCGGGAAAATAGCACTAGCAACCGCACCAATGGAAGCTCCCATGTTGTTGATAGAAAGGACATACCCCGTCATTCCAACTGGTCCACCAATAATAGCTGCCAGAATGACATATTTACCGCTTCTGGTTTTTAATGCTTTTATTACGTTGACAAGGTTCCCCCTAATCCCATTATAGGCACAAGCCCATATTGCAGAAAAAAAGTCATGTAAAAAGGTACTTACAAAAGGCGCCAACAAAACCGCCTGGTCTGTAGAAACAAATGGCGACATGGCCATAGCAATCCCGATAGTTAACGTTTCAACCGCCCATGTTATGGCAGCTAAAATTCCTGCAATCATTATTTATTTCCCTCTTAGCCTAATTTTTTGTATACGTCTATATTATTCTTAAGACGTAAATATCGCCCATCAGCATATTCCTGCATAAACTCACCATCAAAAGGTATTCTTGTCAAACCCCATAACGTCCATAAATAATCTACATATAATTTCGCTGCTACGAATCGCTTCTTTTCGTCAATCGTTGCTTCTCTTTTATAATATGCATTCAATAGCTCGCCGTCATTCTTTTCCGCATAATTTGCTTCGATTGAGAGACAGGACAAATCCCACATAGCTTCGTTCATTCCAGAATATTCCCAATCAATTAAGTATAACTTCCCATCTTGACCAAGAACCCAGTTCCCCATCAGGGAATCATTATGGCATGGTACACGCGGTGCAACACCGACACCATCAACCGCCTTTTTGATATCCATTACACATTGTTTTACTTTTTCATAGTCATCATAAAAAGCAACCCCGGCATCCCGGATAATTCTTTCATAAAGTGCAGCCATTTCAAAAACTTCAAACCGCACACCCGTATCCACCCCGCAGGTATGTAATTTTCGGAAAATTTCGGCCGCCTGCAAAAGATTTTCTTTTCTTCTCATCACTTCCTCGTTCATGGGTTTCGGATTATGAATGAAACGCATTACCTTAGTTCCGTCATCACCAAAATAAAGCAGTTCCGAGTCAATCCCAAGTTTACAAGCCAGTTCTGTACTTTTCCGTTCATCGAGTCGGTTAATCATCCCATCCGTACCGTCGCCTGGAATGCGAACCAGGTACTCCTGTCCGTCATTCCGTGTCACTTTATATGAATGATTCGTCATGCCCCCAAGCCTTTCAATCTGTTGATACTCCCCGTCGGAAAAGACTATATACAAAAGCTCTTTCACCTTCGGAATATCTTCCTCCACTATTTGCCGCACTAATTCTGCCATCATAAAACCCCTTTTCCTGTATTATTAAACGAATTATGATTCAGGATTTAACCTATATAATTAATTGTAATATAATTGCAGTCGTTATCTTACTTTTTTCAATACACCCGTGTCATATAAATACTGATAATGCCCAGCAGGTACATCAAATATAAAACCAGCTGCTTCTGTATTTGCGCTTCTAACGGACACAAGATTTACAATTTCACTTTCCGAAATACACAAGTCTTCTGCGATTTTTTTCATAATGACAGAACGGGAATCTGTCTTATAACTGGCATCAAATGCGCGCAACTCATCGATGGTGTCAAATTCAAAAATCACACCGGGCGGATATTTTCGTATTTTCATTTTTAATTCATCCAGATGCGCCATAAATATTTTTTCCCAAAGTTTATCCTTTGTTTCCGGAAGACTATATTCCCTTTCTAAAATCTCCAAAAACTTTTTACTAAATTCCTCGCTCCAAAATGCATGCCCTAACATATACCATGCATTCTCCCCGCCAATAGTTACGGAATCAATATATCCATTCTCATCCTCAGTCATGCACCATTCTGCAGTATGCCTTTCCGAAAACTCCGCTGCGTAATAACATTCCTCTGTGTCTTTTTCAAATGGGTTAACAGTAAAATAATTGTCTGATGAACAAATATAAGTATTGTGCAAAATATTCCTGGCACACCAAATAGATCCGTTATTGTTTCTTGTCAAATAGTCCGGATTATTAATCAGTTGAACCCCAAATTTT
Source organism: Acidaminococcaceae bacterium (assembly GCA_017405945.1). Lineage (GTDB taxonomy): Bacteria > Bacillota > Negativicutes > Acidaminococcales > Acidaminococcaceae > Succiniclasticum. The sequence continues at coordinate 55,070 of JAFQZL010000055.1, read as the reverse complement.
TCTTTTAAATACACAAACTGCTCTGCCTTGTAACCCGTCACAATAAAAATCTCCGGAACGCCTGCCTCTTGCAACTGCCTAATCTGTCTTTCCAGCAAAACTTCCCCTTTAACTTCTATCAGTGATTTTGGTTTTTCATATGACAGCGGCGCAAACCGGCTGGAAGTTCCGGCCGCCATGATAATCGCATTGTCTACTTTCAAGCTTACCCCTCCTCATAGCTTTGCTATCAGTGCTTCAGCATAACGATAAAAATCCTTTCCATAACGGTATTGATAAAGACTGTATTCGCCAAACTCAACTCCTAAATGCCGCTTATATTCACACCAGTTGGACCATAAAAGACCGCAAGCCGCAACATAACAATAAATCTTGGCCCTTGTAACCATGTCGCACTCGCCTTCTTCTGCAAAATACAGATCAATGAGGTAGTCAAGCTGTGTCTTATCATACATACTATATATGGCAAACATGGCAATATCTACATGCTTATCCTGCATACCAGCGTATTCCCAGTCCGTCAACTGTACGCTCAATTCCCCGGTCGTTCCAATATCAAACAGAAAGTTGTCAGATACCGCATCAATATGTGTCAGCTGAAACTCACATTTATGCTCTTCTATAAAGGACCTCAAGCTTAAAACATTATTTAGTATTTTTTATGAAGACTATATAATTCGATTAAATACTCCATAAATCCCTGTTTGTTCTCCAACGCGGTCGTTGTGGGTCGGCCCAAATCACCTCTGGCACCAATAGCACACTTTACCTCAATCAAAGAAAGTTCTTTCCGTGCTTTTGCCGCTTCCAGTTCTTTGTCCAAGTCAGTAAAATTATCTACACTTACAGCAGAAGGATAGCCGCACGCTCTTGCAACTGCTACAAGGTCAACAGAACCGGCAACCGTAGGCATTCCGCCAACTGATTCATGAGCGCCGTTGTTAATAACTATATGAACAAGATTATTCGGCCTGTTTGCTCCAATCAATGCCATGGCCCCCATATGCATGAGTACGGCACCGTCGCCGTCAATACACCAAATACGTTGTCCCGGTTTGTTAACAGCAACGCCCAACGCTATAGAAGAAGAATGTCCCATACTTCCTACAGTGAGAAAATCATATTTATGGCTTTGCCCGTTCGCTTCCCTGGTTTCATACAATTCACGGCTTGCTTTGCCCGTTGTGGAAATAATGGGATCTTCGCCGGAAGCTTTTACAATGTGCTGTATGATTTCTTCTCTCAATAACGTGTTTTTATTCTCGTATTTTACCTTTTTATCATAGGTTAAAGCTTCTTTACGAATCACAAAGGCCACATCTTTGCCTTTTGCCAGACTATTACGGAACTCTGCCATGACAGCAGCAACTTCTTCAAATGCTGTATCCGTCCCAATAGCAAATGAAGCAATTCCCATATCTTCCAGCAACTTTACTGTCACTTCACCCTGATAAATATGCTGGGGTTCATCATGAATACCCGGTTCGCCGCGCCAGCCTATAATAAAAATGACAGGAATTGCATACACTTTTTCATTTAACAGGCTGGCCACCGGATTAATAATATTTCCTTCGCCGCTATTTTGCATGTAAACCACAGGAACTTTTCCTGTTGCCAGATGATAGCCTGCAGCCAAAGCAGCACAGTTTCCTTCATTAGCCGCGATAATGTGATGCTTTGAATCAATGCCGTAGGTGTTCATCAAATAATAACATAAAGCTTTAAGCTGCGAATCCGGAACACCTGTATAAAAATCTGCCCCAATAATCTTTACAAAATCTTCAACTCGCATCAGAATACCCCCAATAGTTTGATGTTTGTTTTTCCGTCTCAATAGCATCGAGCCGGTTTTATCAGTCTTTTTTAGCAAGCTGCGGCATAATAATGTTATCAATAATAAACTTTGCCGTAGTATCAATATCTTGATAGGCGACTGTTTTAGGCAATTCTACCCCAAAAGCCTTTATCGCTTTCTTTATCAAGGCGTCAGTATAAATGATTTTTCCCCCAACAACATCTTCTACACCGTCAAGAGCAATGGATTCCCGGTTTGCCCGGTTCATCTCTTCAAAACTGAAGACCGAATCATCAATCCAGGCAGAGAGTCTGTTCTCCCGATAACCGATGATTACCGGGTAGCCTCCAATGTTTCCGTTAAAACCAGGTATAAAGAGTTTTTGATCTTTCCGGGTCCGGATTGCATCAATAACCGCTGTAATGATTTGATAGTTACTCGAGGCATTCATCATATTACGGGTTTGGTCGACCGGCATTGCAATTTTGCAGGCAGCAAAGATTTTATCATGGGGAAGATCTTTCTCTTCGCCTTTATAATAGATTTTGAGAGGCAGGTTTACGCCCTCAGTATGCCCTTCTTTACTGATACAAACATCATGGAAATGACCGGCCGCGAACATGATATCGACGTTCCAAAAATCTTCCACGTTCAGCATATTTGCAACAGCAAACTGCATACGGGGAACCAAATGATTTAAATTGCCGCTGCCAAAATCCGGGTATGCCTTTCCTGCGCTTTTCAGCCAGGGAATTACCACGTCCGAATATGACGTGTTGATTACAACGGCATTTGTATCTGCCAGTTCACATGCGTCCATTATGTTTTTCGTGAACCGGATGGACAGCGGACTCCAGATACCATAAGCTCTGACATTTGACCAGGAGATACTGCCGTATTTCAGGCCCGGGTAGGCGCGACTTGAGTTAACGATAAAATCCGGCTGATGCTTTTCAATTGCTTTTTGAATTGCTTCGATATTTGTCAGGTCAACATTGTTTTCAATTTCGATTACGGACTTATTGGAATGGCGGATAAGTCCTGCAATTTTAACAATGTTAACTTTCGTCTCGAGTTTTTCAGCATTCCGGCCGACAACAATAATTTTGATTGCCGGATCATTTTTGCTGACAAGGTAGTCCAACAAATAAGAACCGACGCTGCCCAGCCCGATAATCATTATTTTGATTGTGCCTTCCTGTACGTGTTTTTCGACGACTTGCAGTTTATCATTTAACGTTTTCATCATTCTTCCTCCCAAAATGACCTGATTTGTTTAAAATCTTCACGCGTGTTGCAATTTGTCCATCGTTTCAGCCCTATAATATCACACCGGGTATTATCATCTAGATAGTTTTGTATAATGTTCAGGTTGGTACCGACCCTGTTTTCCTCAAAGAATCTTTCGTTAGCCTTTTTCAACTTATCCATTTCCGTAAATTTCCAAACCTGACCGGAATTAAGGATACAGGAAAAAGGAGATTCTATTTTTAAATACCCATGGTCGCTGTTAAAGGCATAACGGTAGTTATCTTTTATATCCTTATAAAGAACAACAGCTTTGTTTGTGTAAATGGGCAGATAATTATATGTCAGGACGTTCCCTTTTGCGTGGGCAACTCTATTAAAAGACGGTTCGTCAATATCCAGATCACCCTCAACAAACAAAACTTCCTCTGCTCCCTTGTCAAATACAGCCTTTAATCCTAAATACAGGCTGTATCCGGATCCCAAATCTGAAAAGTGTTCATTGTAAACTAAAAGCATTTTTCCTTTCAATTCACTTTCCAGGCTTTTACAGTATTCTTGTAATGCATCAAACTTGTATCCGCCAACAACAACTATAAAATCAGCGCAGGAACATTTTTGCAAAAGATGATAAAGCAAAGTATCTTTACAGTCATTTTCCCAATATATTGATTTAAGGGCTTTGTGTTCTTCAGGAATGCCTTCATTAAACCGGCTGGATACTCCGGCAACAGTAATGATCGCAGCTTTCATTTAGCGGCCTCTTTCAGGTAGTTTTCGATACATTCATCCAGGCCTTTGTCCAGATTAACTACCGGTTTCCAGGATGTACGTGCTCTGATCTTTTCTGTAGACAACAACCGTCTTTCCGGATCAGAAGCTCTGAATCCTTTAAAATCAATAACCGGGTTCTTTATTCCCATTTTGGCCGCGCACAGTTCAGCCAAAGCAATAATTGTAATCTCTTCATCGGTAGCAACGTTATATATACTTCCGTCCAGTGCGGTATCTGTATTTGCAAGAGCAAGCACAGCGCTGCAGCTGTCATAATTGTTCAGGAACGTTCTCCTGTTCTTTCTGGAGTTTTCCAAAAGCGTTACTTTTCCATTGTCTTTTAAACTGTTAATAATGAACGGAATAATATGTTTGGGATACCGTTCATTCTTACTGTAAACATTGGCAAAACGGATAGAACAACCTTTGATTTTACCCGTATCCACAGCGTCTTTCATGAAAAACTCTGTTAAAAGTTTGCCTACAGCATAGCTGGTCCGCTGACTGTGCTCTGCATGGGAAATAAGCAAATAGCTGTCCTCACGCACACCACCGTTCTCGTTCCACGATTCCATCGAATACACTTCAGACGTTGAGCAGTTAATAAACTTTTGGGCACCGACCCGGATCGCCTGCTGAAGAAATTCATTCATACCTGTAACGTTCGTTTCGAATGTTTCATATACATGATAGAAATGTTCGGTATGAACAACAGCTGCGCAGTTAATATAGATGATTTCATCGTATTGGCTCTTCATCGCCAGTATTCGTTTTTCGACGTCGTCCATCTGTTGCTTGTTGTTTAAGTCATACTCTAAAAAGTCAAAGCGCCTGTCATCTAAAAAATCTTTTACAGTTTCTATAGACGATGCATAGAAATTATCAAAGCCGATAATATGATCCTTGCATTCTTTATCAATCAATATCTGTTGTACCAACTCGTTGCCGGTCATACCGGTAACACCGCTGATTACATAAAGCTTACACATTGTTGATGTACTCCTTTATATGCCCTTGGTAAGTCTCGTTTTATAAAATGCATCTAATACATCTGGAAACAAAGACTGTTCGAATTCCACATCATACGGTACACACCGTAATTCCACTCTTTTTGATGGCAGAGACAGTACCGCATATTGCGCGCAGGGATTCTGGTTTCTCGGTTGCCCTACAGAACCCGGATTAATGAAAATCACTGCTTTCTTGTTCCGCAATTCCTCATTATCCGTGGAATAAAACTTTGTGAAACAATGTGAATAGTGTGAATGTCCGGAAAAAACAATATCAAAATCACTATAATCGCCTCTTGCATTATCAGGCGATACTGCTTTCCAATAATAATCTTCCAGCGAACCGTGTACCGCCAGACATTTCAAGTCATGAATTTTGAAACACTCCTGTCCTTTACGGTTCATTGCAGTAAGGATATACGCCATGGAATTACCCGAAATGTGCTCTGCCGTATAATTTGCAATCATCCTGCCCCGGTCTGATGAAAGGCGTTCCAAATTCTTTTCTGTCAATAGCTGTTCATGGTTACCCCAAATATTGACAAGAACTTTATCTTTCCATTTCCCTGAAATCAGTTCCTGTAACATGGAAATGGTTTCATTGGAACGCATGCCGTAATCAATACAGTCGCCTAACAAGATAACCCCTGTAAAGTCTTCCTCTTTACAGTCTGAAAGAACAGAATCAAAAGCACTGATATTTCCATGTATATCGGACAGGATCAGATATTTTTGCTCCATTATTTATTCCTCAGTTACCGTATTATAACTCGTCAATTAATCTTATAATATCTTTGAACGGCATTAACTTGGAATCAACTTCTTTTGCGCGATGCGCGCGGAGAATTTCTTCTGCTGTCTGCTTCATAACCGGGAATGCCGCCCGCATTAACTGATTTGCGTATATAACGATATTAACTCCGTGGGAAGCCAGCTCGTTTTCCGTGATCTGGTTAAATGAGGTCGGCACCACAACAATCGGGGTCTTTTTGTCTTCAGCGCGGAACTTATCACAGAATTCAAGGATTTCTGCAGGATCTTTTTTCCTGCTATGTATCATTATCCCGTCAGCACCCGCGTCTCTGAACGCAAAAGCCCGTTTCAGCGCATCTTCCATACCACGTTCCAGAATAAGGCTTTCTATCCGTGCGATAATCATAAAATCATCGGAAAGCTGTGCTCTTTTACCTGCCGAAATCTTTGCAGAAAAGTTTTCTATCGTGTCCTGTGTCTGTACAACTTCGGTTCCAAACAAACTGTTCTTTTTCAGTCCGGTTTTGTCCTCAATAATGACTGCGCTTACGCCCATCCGTTCCAAGGTTCTTACATTGTAAACAAAATGTTCGGTAAGCCCCCCGGTATCACCGTCAAGAATAATAGGTTTGGTTGTTACTTCCATAATATCGTTAATGGTACGGAGCCTGGACGTCATATCTACGAGCTCGATATCGGGTTTTCCGCGGTCGGTGCTGTCACAAAGAGAAGATACCCACATTGCATCGAACTGATCCAGTCTTCCGTTTTCTTCTTCTACAACCGTCTTCTCAATAATCAAGCCGGTAAGACCGGAATGCGCTTCCATTGTTTTAACCACAGGAGTCATTTCAATAAGCTGGCGAAGACGCTTTCTCCTGTATTCGGGCATTGCCAGTTTTTCTTTCAAACGTTGGTCTACTTTTCTGACCTTTTCATTGTATGTATAAGGAACATCAATAATTTGTCCGCCGTAGGCAGAAAGCAGTTTTTCAACATGATTTCTTACAGCTCTCTCCGCGCCTTCTTTCCAGTTATCACCATGCACAACATAGTCCGGATGAATTTTTTCAATTACATCGTCATATAACATGTTGTCCTGAATCACTACTTCTTCAACGCCTTCAATTGTTTTATATAAATTGATTCGCTCCTCAATAGTGGTAGTAGGGAACTTTGTGCAGCGCACCATTTCTTTATCTGTAAGACAGCCAACAACGACCCGTCCGTATTTTCTTGCGTTATTTATAATGTTTAAATGCCCATCGTGAATTACATCTGTACAGAAACAAACATAAGCAGTTTTCATTATCATATCTCACTTTCTATAATAAAAATTAATACTTCTGTCAGGAACAAACCTTGTTCGGTTATATTATTAACGAACAGATTATCCTATCTTATTGTTCTTATTGTTCAAAAAAAGATAACGGGGAAAACAGCATTCTGTTTTCCCCTCCCTTATAAATCTTAGTGATTCCACTTAGCCAGCAGGCGTTCTTTTTCTTCAATCGTATTATTTTTCATGTCCGCATATTTGATTTTTTCAGGCATATTTTTGATGGTATAGTCTTTATCTTTGTAAAGTTTTTCCGGATAATATTTCTGTACCTGGCCTTCAATGACAGGACCGCTCAGGTAATCAAAAACTTCTTTAACAGCCTTGTTCTTTTCTTTTCCCTTAATCAGGGCTACAGTGTAGAACGTGTAGGGGGAACCTTCCTTGAAGAAAACGATCTCAAAAGGCGCGCCTTCGGTTTTCTTTAGTGCGCCCTGTGCAGTCATACCTAAACCGATAGCTACCTCTTTATTGATTAACGCGTTAACAGGACCGGAACCGGAACTGGTAAACTGCAAAACATTTTTGCTTAACTGATCAAAATAGGCAAATGCCTTATCTTCACCCATAGAATTTACCAATGCCTTTAAGAAAATGTAGCCGGTACCCGAAGCTTTGGGGCTGGGCATCGAAATAAGTCCTTTATATTCAGGTTTCAGCAAATCTTCATAAGACTGGGGGGCTTTTAAGCCTTTTGCCTTTAATACTTCGGTGTTTAAAATAATGGCGCCGCCTACACGACATTCAGGTAAATATTTTTTGTCTTTGGAAAGAAGATCTTCCATATATCTGCTGGTGTCATAGCTGCTTAAATCCGCAAAAATCGGTTTCAGCTGTTGCGCGTAACCCTGCTCTAAATCCAAAGAAATGTCACAAAGCGTCTTTTCGCCTTCCGCTTTCAGCTTGGCAGCATGTTTCCCGGTGGAAAGATATTCGATGACAATATCATATTGCGGGAATTTTTCCTTGAGTTTTGTTTTGTAGAACTCATTTTTATACTCTTCCGCGCTGGAAAAAATCACAACTTTCTTGCTGCCTGCGTCTTTGTTTTCGGCAGGCTTTTTGTCTGCTTTTCCACCGCCGCATCCCAATGCTGCCAGGCAGAACACAGCTGCCATGACCATAACTAAAACTTTTTTCATTCTTTTTTCTCCTTTTCTTTTTATTTAAAAAATATAAATGAAAAACAATAGTAAGCTAAAGATTTAATTGCGTAACGCAATGGTACGTACAACAATGTTGACCCCCAATATTATAAGGGAAACAACTGCCGTACACTCCAGCATCATAATGGCCTCAAACTGTGTAATCATTAATGCTATTGGTTTGGTAGCCACATTGCTTAAGAAAGACACCGCCGAAATTGTCATCATGGAATTTACAAAAAGGTAAACAGCCATTTCTTTTAAAGACGGTGCCACCTGTGGAATAATGACATGGGTAATCAGGTTAAAACGGGAAATACCCAATATCATACCAATGTCTTCCAGATTCCGGTTTACCTTATTCAGAGTATTGTACATGATCAAATAGGGCGATGCAAAAAAGTGAACGATATTGACCAGTATCAGCATGGCCAGCGTTCCGTATATTAAAGTCCCATTAAAAAACAACACATATGATAAACCGAGAACCAGACCCGGTATGGCCAGAGACGTAATAGTCATTAAGTGAAGAAAATAAGAGGTCTTGGTTTGAATACGGGCGGAAAGATACGCTGTAACAAAAGCGCCGAGGGTACCAATCACAGCTACACTGATAGCAATAATAAAAGAGTTGCCTAAATAAACAAGTCCTTCCATCTCTATCAACCGGTGTATATGGTAGGTTGTGAAGCTTAAATCCATAGGATACTTTTTTACAAACGACAGGAACGCAAAGGTGACTAGCGGTAATAAAACAATAATGGTAATAAGCCCAAGATAAAGGTAGCTGAAACATTCCCGCGCAAAGCTTTTATTCAGGCGAAACGGAGTTCTAACATAACTCGCATTAGCATTTCCTTTATTCAGCAAATCAATAACAAAAGCCACAACGGCAGGCAATAACAGGAATGTACCAATTACGCTTCCTTTCACAAAATCTAACAACCCGATAACGTCTTCGTACATCATGACCGGAAGTGTTTTTACATGCCCCCCAATGGTCAAAGGTACGCCGTAATCGGTAACAATAAGAGTGAAAATCGCAAAGATAATGGAAATCAGCGGTTTATATAAATAGGGGAGCGTCAGGTCTTTAAACTGGCGCAACTTGTTTACTCCCAGTATCTCCGCCATATCATAAGGCAGTGCGTCCTCATATTTCAGTATGTCATAAAACATCAAAAAAGCTACCGGCAGGGAATACATAATGGAACCAAGGATTATCCCCAATCCACCGTAGAGAGGGAGTTTTAATCCCAGCAAATTCGTTAAAATGCCATTAGCGCCCAACAGGATAACTAACCCTGTTCCGTGAGATATAGACGGAATCAGCATAGGTATCGTCAGAATAAGAATAAAAAAACTCTTGAATTTAACTCTTGAACGGGTCAGACACCAGGCGGCAGTCCCACCCAGAACGATAGATAAAACAGCAGAAATGCCGGAATAGACTACGGAATTATACGTTGCCGCTTTAAACGCTTTATTGGAAAAAATGGCAGTCAGGTGAGGAATATCGATCGTAAGGAACATTGTTAACAAAGGACCGATAACCGCAAACAGGAAAAAACAGCCAAGCACTACCTGGATCCAGTTTAATTTACTTTTCATACATACCGCCTAAATGCTTCAGCAAAGAATCCATTTTTACGCGCAGATTATGAACGACAAACTGTTTCACGTAGTCGTCTGCGGGATGGGTAATCAGGTTTTCCGGTGTATCGATTTGATGAATCTTCCCTTCGCTCATAACCATAATCCGGTCAGACATAGCGAAAGCTTCTTCCTGATCGTGGGTAATATAAATCATGGTATTTTTATATTTATGCTGCAGATCTTTTAATTCTTTACGAAGGACTAAACGTGTTTCCACATCCAGGGCAGACATGGGTTCATCAAATAAAATAATGTCAGGATTAATTGCAAGTGTTCTGGCGATAGCAACCCGCTGCTGTTGTCCGCCGGAAAGGTTAACGGGTTTCTTATCAGCGTGTTCCATCAGGTTCATCTGAATGAGCAGTTCATTTACAATGTCTTTTGACCGGGCTTTAAACTTCGGATTCAGTTTTAATGCATATTCAATATTTTCAAACGCAGTCATATTTTCGAACAGGGCATAGTTCTGGAAAACGATTCCCATACCGCGCTTGGAAGGGTGCGTGAAAGTTATGTCCTGCCCGTTTTTTATGATTTGGCCTGAATCGGGTTGCAATAAGCCGATCAGCAACCGGAGGATTGTTGTTTTACCGCAACCGGACGGACCTAATATGGACAAAAACTCACCATTTTGAACGGTAAAATTAATGTCGTTCAAAATCTGTTTTTGTTCTACGCTGTAAAACAGGTTTTTAATTTCTAAAATATCCTGGCTATCATTCATTAACAAGCTCCCAAAACATCAATCAAAAATAACCGCTTATGTTCATTTTCAAGTATAATACAGCAAAATTTGAACTGTGTCAATAGTGTATTTTAATCATTTTATATAAAAACTATGAACTCACGTGTTGCTATATATTTATACTTGGGTTAAAATAACATATAGCAAACTCCTATGTATAAACATTCTCAATATTATTAAGTGATTAAATTGATAATAATATGATTAACGCGAGGTGAATATAATAATTATGAAACTTACAAGAAAACAATTTGATTTATTGGAAGCACTTGCCACAAACAACAATCCATTAACACAACGTCAATTGGAAGAATTAACAAAATACTCTTTAGGCACAATTAACAAAGTAATGAAAGAACTAACTGAATATGGCTTTGTTGTAAATGGAAACATCACCGATAATGGTTTTATTGCATTAGAACCTTATCGGGTTAAACGAGCGATATTTATCGCTGCAGGTTTTGGTTCACGTCTTGTTCCTATTACGTTCAACACACCAAAACCATTGGTACGAGTACATGGTAAGCGAATTATAGACGGGTTGCTTGATGCCTGCCTGGAGGCAGGTATCAACGAAATCTATATTGTAAGGGGCTATCTTGCAGAACAGTTTGATCAACTGCTGTATAAATATCCCATGATAAAATTTTTGGAAAATCCAGTATATAATGAGGCTAATAATATTTCATCCTCCATGTGTGCCCGGTATATGCTTTCTAATGCCTATGTGTTTGAAGCAGATTTGCTAATTTCCAACCCCAAAATCATTAAAAAGTATCACTATACTTCTAACTTTCTTTCTATCAAAAAAGACCGCACCGATGATTGGTGCGTTGATGTCAAGGACGGAATTATTATTAATGAAAAAGTTGGCGGAATAGACTGTTGGCAGCTGGTAGGCATCTCGTATTGGGACGAGGAAGACGGACATAAACTTTCATACGATATCAAAGAAGTTTATGAACAACCCGGCGGCAAGGAGCGCTATTGGGAACAGGTTCCTTTAGTTTACTGTCGTAATCATTATAAAGTCGAGGTTAGGGAGTGCTTAGAAGAAGATATTGTAGAAATTGACACTTTTCGTGAACTGAAAGCTATCGATAAGACCTATGACGTTTAAGTTATAAGATTAATGAAAATGGTACATATAATGGGGGCGGGTCAGTCCGACCAAAATGTCGTAAGAAGGAGGTCAGCTAGTAATTATTTATGTACCTCTTTTTTCCTTTGTGAAAAACTTACAAAAAACTAAACAGTTTCAAATACCTCTATCCCGGAATACTTGACTCCAATATTATTAGTCTTTCCAAAGATTCCTGAATATACCAACAGGCCATAATCTGAATCTTTTTCAGGGACTTTAAAAGTCCATTTATGAATTCCTTTTTGTTTACAATATTCAATATCTATAATTTCATGCCGTACTATTTTTTTCTTTTTGTAATCATATAACAGTAAACTGACTCCATCTGTTTTTCCATATGTTGTTCTTATTTGTTTAATTTGAATCGTATAAGTCTTTCCCGCTTGTATTGATATAGGAAGTCTTTTGTTTCTATGCGACTGCGATTTAGAAGCTGTTAATTCGGCATTATAATCTTTTAGCAACTCTTCCCCCTTCATTGGATTATCTATTCTTATTTTTGGGTCAACACCATAGTTATCAAAAAAAATACTATTGTTTGTAGAATCATCAAATAATGTTGATACATTATTCATTTGAATCACTAAGTCGGGTCTTGTCCACAAAATATATTCTGCGAGACTGGAAACCTTATAATGACGGGGATCTATTACATCTACTTCCATAAATTCCGTAGACAGAAACGCTTCTAACGGAAGCATGAAACTATCTTTAATTAAAAGTATCCGCATTTTGTTTGGTGCATTTATATTGCGATGCTGAGATAGAGGGAAATCTCCACCAATATACACACAATAAGCATTCTTATTAAAAAAGTCCCTATCTTTAATATATTCCTTCCGTATGTTAGCAGTGACAAAATCACCCTTATAAATTTGGTTGCGGTGTGGAACAATCAAAGACATTTCTGTAGAAAAAAGCGGAGCATAATAAATCAACGAATCTGTACCTGCAAATAAAGACCCGACCCGTTTACCTATACTTCCTAAAAACCAATTTTTTAATTCATGACGTTGCCATAATTCGATATCTGTGTAATGCTTAGTTACACGATCATTATATTGTTTTCTTATTTCTTCCATGATTACCTGAAATGCAATAAAAGCGCCATCTGGATTCCAATGATGATCCGTCCGGTAGAAACTCTTATTTACCTGTTCGGTCGTCATTGACAGATAGCATCTTAAATCTAATGTAGGCAAACCATAATTAGATATTTCGTTTATAAAAAAGTCAATGCTCCTATTGGGATAATCATTTATTCCCTGTGGGAGAATATTATTAGTAATCGGAACTTTACAAGGAGCTGTTACAAACATAAAAGGAATATTTTGTTCGTTCAAGAATCTACTGAAGTCAACTAGTTTTTTTGCATTTGTGGAAAGAATTTGTTTATTATATCTCCACTCATCATATCTCAGAAGCATATTATTTCTTAGACAAATAACATCATTATGTACCCTCTTGCCACATAGCCTTACAAACAAACCATTTAAATCGATAAAACGATTTTTGTGTTTTAAATAGTTTGAGACATAGTTAGCAGCAATAGTTTTTGTAATCTGTCTAAACCCAACTGTCTCCCCGTGCACATATTTACTAATAGGTTTGATGACAAGCACTGCATTCATATATGACATAATTCCTATAAATGCTAAAAAACATAATGCTACAAAAGCCTTGCCTTTATCCTTTACCAAGCACATCCTATATTCTCCTGTTTTAGAAATTAAAATAAATAAAAGGATTATGCGCTTTCATTACCAAAAATGAAAAACTGATAATAAACAGGCCTAATTGCGCAAACACATAAACATTATCAGCAACGTCACCCAACCTATTATTCAATGAACGCAACTTTGCTTTTCCTAATTTAAAAACCGGAACAGAACTAATTATGCCAACTATCAAAAATAAACAATATTCTCTAATATGGAATATAAACACACCGTCTATCAATACACCACTACCTGCGCCAAACATTGTTCGCAGATATAATCCCGCCTTTGCTAATGTTTCTGATCGGAATAATACCCAGCCTGACATCACCACAACAAACGTAAACAAACCATATAAAAATTGAGTTAAAATATTCCGGTTTGTTGTCCTTTGCGGTATGGAAGCCAGCTTTTCGACAGTTATAATCACTCCATACAACATACCCCATAAAATAAATGTCCAATTAGCACCATGCCATATCCCAGTTAACGTCCATACAGTAAATAAATTAAGTATCATTCGTTTTTTTGAATCAATTTTTGAACCACCCAACGGAAAATAAACATAGTCCCTAAACCAGGTTCCCAACGAAATATGCCATCTGCGCCAGAATTCCGTAACTGTCTTAGAAATATAAGGATAGTCAAAATTCTCTAAAAAACGAAATCCAAACATATAGCCCAGACCGATCGCCATATCTGAATATCCGCTAAAATCAAAGAATATCTGCAATGTATAGCACAATGCCCCTAACCATGCCATACCTACACTGTTCATTTCAGCACCAAAAGCCGCATCAGCTACTAATGCAAAGGTATTTGCCAGAAGAACTTTTTTATTGAACCCCTCTAAAAACCGAATGACTCCTTTAGAAAACAGATCTATTGAAGCTTTGCGCGATGTAATCTGATTCATAACAGTTGTATAGCGTACAATCGGTCCTGCTATCAGTTGTGGAAACAGAGAAATGTATAATCCTAGATTAATCAGGTTTTTCTGTGCCGGAATACCCCTGTAGACATCAATTATGTAGCTTAGTGCCTGGAATGTAAAAAAAGAAATGCCAATAGGAAGGTTTATGGTCGTTACACAAAACAGTTCTTTCGTAATCGGGATCCAACTGTGAAGGGACGCAGTAATAAAATTTAGATACTTGAATATCATCAGAATACCTAAATTGACAAATATGGATAGAAACAAAACCCCTTTTCTAAAATTTTTACCGGAAAATAATTTATCAATGGCTAATGCCATAATATAATTAAAACAAATTGAAAACACCATAATGAGAACAAAATCCGGTTCACCCCAAGCGTAAAAAAACAAACTTGAAACGAGCAACCAAAAGTTTTTAGCTTTCGAGGGAATTATAAAGTATATAGTTAATACAATGGGAAAAAAGAATAATAAAAACTCAATACTGGTAAAAAGCATATTCTTTCCACCTTAATTACTGTTTGTGATCATCTACCCAAAAAGTGAACCTCTAAACTTTCTCTTTGGTTGTGCTAATAACAAAAATCATGATTTCTCTGTCAAAAGTTTCATGATGTCCTTTCGTTTCAGAAAAACACACATAAAACTAATAGCAATTATTAAATACCTAACCAACATCCACTCAAACGTAAAATGGACACTTACCGCTATAAGAATAATGCTAACAGATAATATTATTGCAACAGTTCTATCAATTATTGTACTGTAACCCGTATTTAAATGAAGAATTTTACCACCAACAAAATAATGGCCTAAGCTGTAAATAACGTAACAAGCAAGTGTTGTATATGCAGCAGCAATAAAGCCGTATACCGGAATAAAAATATAATTCAACACAACATTCAAACCAGCAGCAATTATGGATGCCCACATTAAAAAAGACGTCTTTTCAAAATAAAATTCTGGAAACGAAAGAAAATTATATAAAAAAATAAAATAAACACTTCCTGCTACCGGCGGAATCACGTTAACCGCATTCGCATATTTAGATGAACCAAAAATCAACACTATTTCCGGACTAACAAGCATGAGTCCAAGCGCAACACAAAAAATAAAAAACAAAACACCGCGTGACCTTTGTTGAATTGATTCAATTCCTTTTAGTTTTAGTTTACTATAGATCCAAGGAGTAAGTGAACTATTAATAGCGGCTACAAAAAGAAGGATTATCATACCAATATTATACGCAACACCATACAAAGCGACTTCCCCGGTACCACACAATTTAGAAATCATGATTCTGTCCCCATGACTTAAAATGATGCCTGCTAAATAATGAGGCAACAAAGGAACAGCAAGAGTAACTGCATATTTCCAATATTGTTTATCATAGAAAAGTTTACCAGAGGAAAATTGCATTATCATAATACTACCACAAATCAACACTTCAACTACAACAGTTGAAATAATTCTTGCCAACGCTTTGTCGCTAGAAAAGTAAACCGCCAGCAATCCCAAAAAAGGATTCAGTAGTGATTTAAGAACAGTTACGGAAACTAATCTCTTATAACGATATTCAAAACGCTGCTTACCTGACCAAAATGCAAGTGCTGGTGTCACGTAGATTTCAATAAACATCAGTAAAATCATAACAGGGGTTAAACCCATTATAATTTTAATATTTCTCCAAAAGAAAAAAACAAGAGCCATAACACATGTTGTTACGGTGATTGTGAGCCCCTGCATGGAAGATATAAACCTTTCACGATCATCTTCAAATTTGGACATCGCATTATCTGTAACGCCATTAAACAAATATAATGTCGAGAAAACTGTAAAAACCTGCAACCAGGACAGATACAGCGTGAAAGTTCCATATTGTTCGACCGTCATTAAACGGGTAAATAGTGGTACTGTAACAAATGAAATACCTTTTTGAAAAAAGCTGCACATGGTAAACCAAAATGCAGCTTTAACTTGTATATTAAAAGAATTATATTTTTGTAAAAATTTATTCATTATCATTAGTTATAACCGCCACTACTTTTTGTCCGTTTGAGGGTAGAGGCAAGTCGCCTCGTCAGCAACAATGCGTTCAAAAACTTTAACCGCCTAATTTTTTAATGATAAAATCATAAACTCTTTTTGTTGACTCATAATCCGGTCCAACTTGAGCCTGCTGTTTTATAGTTTCCCTTTGTTTTTTCATTATATCTATATTCTTGCTGACATGGTCTATAAATGATTGCAAATCATCATAGTTATAAATATATTCGCCAATCAGAACATCAATGGGATGCTCAAAAGCAAAACCAAATTGCGTCTTATACTGTTCGTAATCATCCAATGTAATGCCAATAGGACGATTCAACAAAAGATAGTCCCAGTATATTGATGAATAATCACTAATCATTGCATCTGTTTGGGCCAACAATTCGTTTGTTTGGATATTGTACTTTTCTAAATCGCTATTATATAAAAATCTGATATTTGAAACATTAAAATCTTTAAGAACAGAAATATCTTGTGCCGGATGTGGTTTTATAATTAACAATACTTTATTCTTTCGAAGAAAGTTGTTCAAAGCCTGTACATCATTTTTTGTATATAAAATAGGAATACCTAATGGAAAATGTGTGTCTACATCAACGCGTTTTTTATCCATGTGTTCTCTAAAAGTTGGTACCCAAATAATTATTTTATCAAAATCATGTATATCATTATATAAAAGTTCAATACTGTTTTTGTTTAAAAACAATTCATCATTTCTTGGAAGACCTAAACAAATAACTTGTGATTTTTTCAAATTGTATTGATCCATTATCGTTTCAGTAAACAATGGTCCTTGTGAAATATAATAATCACAACCAAAATTTGCTTTTTCAAAAAGTTTTTTACAATCCTTTAGTGGCGAACCGTGGTCTAAATAAATATTTACTTGCTTGTTCCCAACATATTTCTTGGGAACAAACCGATTGGAAGTTATAATGCATCTTGCTCGATTGCATCGGACATACTTTTTTACTCGTTTTATAATACCTTTTGGCCTTATCTCAATAAAAGAAACATTGCTTAAATTATTATACTTCTCTTCATACAATTTGGGGTCATTTACCATCCAAGTAATTTTTAATTTTTCATTTAGCTTTTCCTTTATCATATGTTGAAATAGCGGCCAAGTATTACAGGTTAAGTCAGGATGACTTTCAAGTAAAATTTCATTGTTCATCGGCAAAAAAGAACAAATAATATTTAGAATGCCACGAATTATACTTAAAACAAAACGATAACCTTTAAAGAACATCTTTTTCATATACACTTGAATAATCTAATTATGGTAATTATAATAATTAGATAACTCCTTTATTAACAAAAGTAGTATTATTGATTCCCTCTCCAGGGAAATAGTTCTATATTGTTAGATTACTTGCCAACCTCTGCTGAATTACTGATTTTCAAAAAACTTTATCTACACTTATACTATATGGTTCTTTATATGCTTGCAAGTATGAGTAACAGCGCTGGTAACCATTTTCGCTATTAAAAAAGATATGGCTTGTAAAGAAAATATTAAACTACTTATTATAATATTTCTTATCTGACTGAAACAAAAACGGGCCTAAAAACACGGAGAAAAACACACTCGTTGCGTAATATGTTGGATTTAAAAACATTAATAAAAACAACAAAGCTATTGACCACGTATAAAACTTCTTTTCAAGACTATCTTGAATATATTTCGTTTGCAATTTTATCAACCATATTAAACAAAACACTAGCGGAATAGCTCCAACCAATCCTGACACTGCCAACATATCTAAAATTTGTGAATGTTGTCCAACCATGGTAAATTCCGGTATCCCTTCCAAGTTTACTCCAACTATTGGATTTTCTAAAAAACTCACCAAACTCATTATATAGAGATCAAATCTATCTCGTATTGTTCCTGTCATTTCAAATTCACTAATCAAAAGATACACTTGTCTTGTGCGCCATTGCAGGACCTCACTGTTTGTGATTTTCGCCAGTTCATTAAAATAGAAGAACAGTTCACCAGAATAAAGCATGATAACCGAAGAAAAAAGAAACATAATACAAGAAATTAATATTATTTTTTTTATACCTAAAGGCTTAAAAAAAATAAAAGAGAAAAAAACAACTGAAAATATAATACCTAAAAAGACTTGTGACTTTATAATAAAAAAAGATAATAATACAATTATTGAAAGCAATATTATTTTTTTTAATCTATTCACCTGCTCTTTCATCCACATTATCAGGTAAGGTAATGCAAAAACTGTACCATATAAAATACTCCAAGTAGCTGTATTTCTACGGTATAAATATTGTTCATAACCGCGTATTCCTTTTGATCCATTACCTAAACTTCTAACAGCTTCAGGTATTATATCTAGAGAAAAAATAGACGTAATTGCTGTTACGACTAAAATCGCAAGGAAACAAAAACGCAACATTCGTTTAATATCGGTAGTTCCGTACATTAATAAGAAAATCCCGATTTCCATATAAATCCAACATGCTAAATTTGTTAATACAAAGCTACCTATAGTTTCAAGTCGATACCAACAACTATAAAAAGCCTGTAAAGTAATTAATGTAATTATAAACAAGATTATAGCAAAACGTGTAAATAACTTAAAATTACAACTCATTACGTTTAGTAAGAAAAAAAACATAGCAGAAACTTTTAATGCTGTCCGTATATATGGATGTAGTATATTAACAATAGGCAAAAACTCAAGGATACATAGCAATAAAACCGCTAATCCTAAAACAAAATCTCTAGGAATTTTAATTTTAAAAGAAAAATACGAAGCCATAAAAAACTAGTACGGTAACTTCTAAATTTGATACCATACTTTTCCTTTCTTTAATAATCAACATTAATCATTATTATTTACCACGGTTTATGTTGTTTTACAACAGCTTTCAACTGTCCTTTATTGCTACTTTTTTAAATTATAAACTTTTACGATTTCGTACATAAATATTTTCTAACTGTTGTACAGTACAAGTTATATCGTATCCAGCTTGAACTATCTTGTTGGTCTCATCAACTCTCTTATTAACCTTACTTAAAATTTCCCTTGCCCACCATCTTGCTCCTTTTAAAGTGCTAAAACGATACACATTTGAAGTTAGTACAGCTGTTTGAGGTACATTCTCAGAAACATAACATGGCAAACCATTACATTGAGCCTCAACAACTGAAATCCCAAGGCCTTCCCACTTTGATGGAAATAAAAACACATCCATAGAAGAAAGTAATGCAGGTATATTTGAAGACGCCCCATACATTATTACATTATTCTTTATTCCCAAATTATTAATTTCCTTTTCTATCTCATTCTTTAACTCTCCGTCGCCAACTAATAAAAGCTTGCTGTTGGGCTTAAGCTTACTTACCTCACTAATAATTTTCAAAAGAAATAAATGGTTTTTAGCTTCTGTCAATCTTCCAACATGACCAAATAACAACGTATCCTTTTTTATTCCTAAAGAATGCCTGATTCTATCTCTATCAATACTTGAAAACAGGTAATTCTTTACTTCAATACCGTTATTTACAACTATATATTTTTTAGTGATAAAAACATCACTGCTAAACAGATGTTGAGCAGCGCTATCAGAACATGCAAAAAAATCCGTAGCTGAGAAATCGTACAATTTTCTCATCGGCCTTAAAATTTTCCTTGAGAACGGTAGTATTTCATCAGCCGAATGTGAATGAATTATCCGGGTTTTCACGCCGGCCAACTTTACTATCACCATGTCTAATGCTCTAGCATAGCTTGTAATATTAATATGAACAACATCATAATGATTCTGTTTTATAAATTTATACAACGCTTTATAGTGATAAAACTGCCTTTCTAAAGTACTATGTTTATCTAACTCCAAAGAATAATAACCCACTCCCAGCGACTTTATCTTTTCAATTAATTCATTATCCGTTTCGGCGATCAATGTAAGTAAATCATAGTGAATCGAAGGATTGCTCTTATTTTCAAATATGTTAAGTAGTAGTTTTTCAATTCCACCAAATATAAATCTATAGGTAATCATTAATACTTTGGTCATAGTGTCTTAAAAGCTTTATCTCCTACTTAATATTACTAAAAAAATATTACTTGTACTTCCAATAATATTTCGTATGATGATCCGGATTTCCCTCTTGCTCCGGCCTTTTCATATAATTACCATATAGGGTAGTTAAGTATTCATCATAACCATTCATGACCGGATATTTTTCTCCTTCAAATGGTACAAATAATTGCTTTTCGAACCATTCTTTTTTAAATCTCTCTTTTTCCATAAAATGAATCAATACCGAACAACCTACATATTCGCTCTTATCATATGAGCATTTCTTAGCTGTATTATCAATATGCATGCAAATAGGATGTGCACCTATTTTTTTAGTAACAACTGCAATGAGTTTTTTTAAGAATATCAATTTTTCCTGTGGCCCATAACTAACTTTTAAAGCAGAATAATATAAAGCATATTTGAGGCGTAACAATCTGTAATAATTGCGCGCCCTTGAAGGAGAAGAAGGCAACCCATCCATAGGAAATATATCGAGCGTAACACCAAGATGTGAGTAATCTACCAGTTCATGCTTTCCAATTGTTCGTTCATCAACAAGGCAACTGTAAGGTCTGTTCCAAGAGTGATCACGAAGTGAATATACTTTAAAAAAACCGCCTTTTTCTTGTTCAAGAATTGTAATCAGCTTTTCATAGTGGCGCCTGGGAAGCATAATATCAAGATCATCATCCCAGGGAATAAAACCTTTTTCCCTTATTGCACCTATGGCAGTTCCACCAGAAAGAAAGTATATGATCCCATGTTTATCACAAACAGAATTAATTTTTTGTAACATTTCACGAAGGCTATCGTGTATCTCGTCCAAACTTAACTCTTTTAAATCGGTATAATATACATTCATATACAGCACCTAATCTCTAGTTTTTTTATCTTTAAAATAATATAACCCTTCAAAATTAGTATATGGTTCATCACAATTCAAATAAATAATACCATGTGTTGAAACTCGTTTTTCTACAGGCGGATATTCCATATACGAGTCACCATAACATATTTTACACATTAACTCTGGATTGCTTGGACATGGTGCCATAAAATCTTCAAATGGTAGATACTTAGGTTCTTTAAACATTTCAACAGGGAACTTTAAGCTGGTAAACAGAGTAACATCATTTCCAAAAAATACAGAATAGTACTTGGTACCACCGTTATTTTTAAGTCTGTTTTCAATGCGCTTAATCGTTTTAGCCGCAGTTTTATCAGAATACAAATTTGTCAAAAGCCACGAACTTATCTTCGCCAACTTGCCATGGTTTCGTGGCAATTCATTACATGATTTCATATAAAGGAGCCGCAACATATATGAATCAAGTATCAACTTATGTGCTAATACGGGATTGTCTGGATAGGGATATAAAACGTAAATATCTACTTTTATTCCATGATTTGTATCTTTGGTACCTTCTTCCTCCACGAAGCAAGCAGTTGTGGAGTCTCTTAGTGAACAACTCATGATTGACCAATTCTTATCGGTATCTCTACATTGAAGAAAGTATTTGGCACCAAATGAATCTTTAACACCAAGTAGACGATCCATACCTTCGGCTGTTACAACAACGTCAATATCATCATCCCATGGTATAAATCCTTTATGCCTTACAGCACCCAAACAACTTCCATAGGCCAAGTAATAATTAATATGGTATTCTTTGCAAACCCTGTCTAATTCGTGTAAAATTTCCAACTGTTTTTTTTTATATTTTTCTAAATCTATCATTCTAATCACCACGATAAAAAGACTCAAACAACCCAATATTTTAGAAACCAATTTATTCTACAAGCAAAAAGTCATTTAATTCTTTGATTGATTTTATTATTACCCATCTAAATAAGACATTTGCATTATAATGCGAATAGATTCCTTCTTCAGCATATAACCACACACTCTTCATTCCCAGCTGCTGCGGTGCCTGAAAATCCTTTATCAGGTTATCACCTACATATACCATCTGTGAAGCAGGCAATTTCCAACGTGTCTGAATAATTCTAAATGCAATATCACAAGGCTTTCTAAACTGTACGCCACCTAACTCATCGGTGATAATGATGTCATCCACTAGCCCATCAAGCCCTAATGTGTCTATTTTATTCCGCTGCCCTTCAGGTCTGCCATCCGTAATGATACCGACCTTAATTCTTTTATTATGTAGCTCGTTTAAAAGATTGACTACCCCATTATAGAGGTGAATGCTTGGCTTATGGCTTCGATAAAGCGCAAGTACTGTTTCTTTTTCAGATTCACGTCCTATCTCTTTCAACAATTCATCAATAGCAGGTTTTTCCTCTTCAAAAAACTTCCACAATTGTTCTTCATACCCACCGCCAAGATAATTTGAAACTGCTCTGAAGCCAGATTTCACATATTCTTTTTCAGAATATAGTGTATCGTCCAAATCAAAAATCACCCCTTTGATTTGGTTCTTTCCTTCTTTAATACAAACGGACTGATCAAATCGACTGTAAATTGCACCATTAGCTATATCCTTGCAATAAGCCACATCTTCGCCATCTAGTAGCTTCAGAATAGCTTCTGCACTTCTCGCTCCCGCTTTCATGGAAAGAGGGGCTCCACCCCCAAAACGGGGATTGATTTCTATAAAATAGTCTCTACCTGTATGCACATCCCTAATACACTGTACCGTCATAGGCCCACAAGGTTTAAACTTTGTACAAAGTTTCTTTGCTTCCTCAATCATTACCGCATCCATAGTAATGCAGGTTTTTAAAACCTCTCCAGCCCGAATCTGCATACGTTCCCTGGGTACAATGGAAATCGGCTTACCATCAAAATCGCAGAAAATATCAATGGTATATTCTTTTCCTTCCACAAAAGGTTGGACAATATAATTCTCAATTTGTGAAGCATATACTTCCAGTTCTTTTTCGTTTTCTACTTTAAATGCGTTAATAGAACTGCTGCCGTCTTTCGGTTTAATAAAAGCCGGATATCCGCTTTTATATTGTGTCCAGTCATTACTCGGCATCGGCGCATGAAGACCACAATCTACAAAAAACTGCGATGTGTTGTTCTTATCTCTGCAGATACGTACCATATCCGGTGTGGAAATTAAAACCTTTGTACCAATCGCTTCAAAGCGTTCTTTATTTTCTGAAAGAACCAAAAGATCGGTATCAATAGTTGGGATAACTAAATCAATATGATCTTCATCACAAATTTGAAGAAGGTTATCAATGTATTCTTCATCTTTCATTGCAACTACTTTTCTTGTAAAGTCACAATACGCCAAGGCAGGTGCAGTACCTGCCATGTCGGCGCCATATATTTTTAACTCTTTGTTTAGTACAAGTGCAGCATTACGAAAAGCCTGTAACAATTCTATTCTTCTGCCTACACCAGTAAATAATACTCTTAATGTTTTCATGAATAAATTTTATTCCTTTGTTCCCATAAACTCTTCCATTGTTACACTGGAAGTTGAACTTATTCCTTCCCGCTTCAGTACAATTCGGAGTGTATCAAATATAATTCTCCAATCACCTAAAAAGGTGATATTATCAACATACTTAACATCCCAATTAAACTTTTCCTCCCAGGAAATAGCATTACGCCCATGGACCTGAGCTAGTCCGGTAAACCCTGGTCTAACCTCATGCCTACGCGCTTGTCGTGGGGTATAACGTTCTAAATATTGAACCAACAGAGGTCTAGGTCCTACTACACTCATATCGCCCTTAATTATATTGAGCAGCTCTGGCAATTCATCTAAACTTGTTCCCCGCAATTTGCGTCCAAATGGCGTAAGTCTTAATGCATCCTGAGAAGCATCAATAATTCCGTCCTTTGGCGGTAACATTGTTCGGAATTTATAAAGTTTAAATATCTTTCCGTCTATACCGGGGCGATCCTGTGAAAACAAGACTGGACTTCCTAATTTTATTCTGACAAGTAATGCGGTGATTAACATCACCGGACTAAGGACAATTAGCGCCGCCAGTGCGCACAAAAAATCCTGTGGCCGCTTGATATATTTTTCATAAGGCCCGTAGGGCTTATGTGTCTTTTTCATTTATTTAAAACACCTGTGAATAATATCAATAATAATATCCTGCTCTTCTAGTGCCATCTTATTATCGCTGGGCAGGCACAATCCACGTTGGAAAACATCCGCGCCAACATCCATGGCACCGGTTTCCTTAATATACGCATTGCTCCGCGCCCGTCCGTTACCATTACATGTTACAAAGGGATTCATGCGGTATATTGGTTGCATATGCATCGGCTTCCAGATTGGGCGGCCTTCCGCATTAAAGGCAGCAATGGCATCCAGAATTTCCGTCGGGCAACTCTTACCCGGTTCACTTACATACAGCGCATCCTTTTCCCCACGAACATGCGGACACATGGCATCTTCATCAATAATCAGGCAGCTCAGCCAGTAGTTCGGTTCGGAGTTGGCAAAGTCGATAGGGTTCATCTTTACCGGTAAATCCTTTAAACCTTCTTTATACCGTTCATAAATGGCTTTCTTTTGGGCAATGTGTTCTTCCAGATAGGGGAACTGCCCCCGCACGACGCCGGCAATAATGTTGCTCATGCGGTAGTTAAAACCCATTTCTTCATGTTGGTACCAGGCAGCGTCTTCCCGGCTTTGGGTACTCCATTTACGGATTTTATTGGCGTCTTCTTCACTGTCAGTCAGGTACATGCCGCCGGAACTGCCGGTGATAATCTTATTTCCATTAAAGGAAATGATACTTTCCGTGCCGAACATGCCGGTCTGCACACCTTTGTAAGTGGCGCCAAAAGATTCCGCTGCATCTTCTACAATCAGGGCGCCGTGTTTATCGCAAACCGCTTTGATTTCATCTATCTTGCCGGGTGTACCGTATAAATGAGCGACTACTACAAGTTTTACTTCCGGATAGATTTCAAAAGCTTTCTCCAAAGCCACCGGATCCATGTTCCAGGTATCGTATTCCGTGTCAATGAACACCGCTTCCCCGCCTTCGTAGGCTACCGGGTTCACGGTAGCGTCAAAAGTCATGTCGGAACAGAAGACTTTGTGCCCCTCCAGTGCGCCGTAACCCACCTTGGGCTGGCCATACAATTTTTCCCCGCACAGCTTAATCGCAAGGTGCAGCGCTGCCGTACCGCAGGAAAGGGCCACAGCATATTTACGACCGATTTTCTCCGCCGCCATTCGTTCCACTTCATTGATATTGGCCCCTACAGTAGAAACCCAATTCGTTGTAATGGCATCATCCACCCAATGCTGTTCGTCCCCATGCATGGTAGGCGATGAGAGCCACACTTTCTTTTCAAACGGTTTTATCCCGGCAAAACGGGAATCGTTGATAAAATCATGTTTCATGTTGTTAGGCATCTCCCTTGGTTTTAGTCTCGAATGTTTTTGCACTTTCTTTCGTTAAACTACTTAATACTATTGTACAGTTTTTATCGTATTATTATATCATAAAATCGCGCTAAATCATACCCTGTCAGCATTTTTACTTTACCTATTCTGCTTTAAAATGATTCGGCGTATAGGTGGGAATCATTGTCTTTAATTGCCCGATAATCGCATTTTCATCCTTCAGGGACCGCAACGTATCAATTTGCCGGTACAGGGTATCTGGGTCTTCGTCGTGCAGAATAGCTTTGGCAATCTTTTTGTGGCTTGTCTTTTCCGTACCTTCTTCCGCCGTCATCAGTTCTTCAAACAGTTTTTCCCCGGGCCGCAGGCCGGTCACTTTAATTTCAATGTCCTGACCCAGCACCAGGCCGCTCAGGCTGATCATCTTCTTGGCCAGATCCATAATCTTCACCGGTTCGCCCATATCCAGCACGAACACTTCGCCGCCCTCTCCCATACTGCCGGCTTCAATCACCAGCTGGCTGGCTTCCGGAATCGTCATAAAGTAGCGTTTCATCTCTTCGTGGGTTACCGTCAGCGGGCCACCTTTGGCCAGTTGTTTTTTGAACAGGGGTACCACGCTGCCCCGACTGCCAAGCACGTTGCCGAACCGTACCGCCATGTATTTGGTGTTGCCGTATTTTTTGTTCAGGGCCTGCCCGATTTTTTCTGTCACCCGCTTGGTGGCCCCCATCACGCTGGTGGGGTTCACGGCCTTATCCGTACTGATCAGCACAAACCGTTCTACTCCGTACTGCCCAGCCAGTTCCGCCGTATTCAGCGTTCCTGCCACGTTGTTGAACACCGCCTCTTCCGGTTCTGCTTCCATCAGCGGCACATGTTTATGGGCCGCCGCATGGAACACCACCTGGGGGTGGTATTGCCGGTACACCTGTTCCATTCCTTTCCGGTTGGTAATGTTCATAATATAGGGCACTAACACGCCTTTCGGCGCGGTATCGCTCAGTTCCCGGTGGATTTCGTAAATGCTGTTTTCCCCCCGGCCCAGCAGAATCAGTTTTGTCGGGTTCATCCGTAATACCTGCCGGCAGATTTCGCTGCCGATACTGCCCCCCGCCCCGGTGACCAGCACGGTTTTCCCCGTAATATAGCCGCCGATCTCCTTCATGTTCATGCGTACCGGATCCCGGTTCAGCAGGTCTTCAATAGACAATGGCCGTAATGACCGGACGTTGATATCCTTTACGTCCAGGCTGGTAAAAAATTCCGGCAGAATTTGTACCACCGCCCCGCTGGACGCGCAAATCTCCGCCAAATCCGCCATGGCCACTGCTTCCAGGGATGGAATGGCGATGATGACCTCTTCAATCCGTAATTTTTTCACCAGGATAGGAATATCCTGCCGGCCTCCGTATACCTTGACGCCGTTCATGATCTGGCCCCATTTGGCTTTGTCGTCATCCACAAACCCAACCACTTTCCGGTTATCCCGCTGCAGGATGTCCCGCAGGATGATATTCCCGGCGTCCCCGGCGCCTACGATCAGCACCCGCAGCCGTTTGCCCGCCCGGTCTTCCTTGTCCACCCGGTAGCTGGCCCACTGCACAAAATAACGGCTGGCCGCCATAAAGAAGGTATCAATAAAGAAGCAGGTAACAAAAATGCCCCGGGACATACCCCGTCCGGTAAAAATCGGCAGTGGCAGCACTTGGATGAAAAAATACGAGACCAGAATGCCGCAGGCATTAGCCGCAATAATGGCCAGCAGCTCCCGTTTGCCCGCATACCGCCAGGCCCGGCTGTACAGATTAAAGACGGCGAAAAATATCAGATGGATGGTGATAAAAAACGGCAGGTTGGCCATGATGGCCGTCATGAAAAAGGTATATCCCGCTTCGTTGATGGAGAACCGGATCAGCACGGAAAGCCAGCAGGCAGTAATCATGATCAGGATATCCGTCATCAGCAGGATGCACGGCAGCATATAGCGTCTCACAGCAGATACTCCTTAAATAATGGTAATAGTTATTATATCATATTTTTACACAACTTTACATATGCATAGGGAAAATACTGACAAACGAAACAAACGTATTCAGGATGGCGCTACTTCCCTTCGTATAAACAGCCTGCAGACCAGGTAAATAACCGCCATTTTGTAGATCGTAGTTGTGTTGATGATAAACATTAGAAACCGTTCATCATACATGGCCAGAAACAACGGGCTGACCAGACATCCGTATACAATCATATGCCAGAATGACTTTGCATAGAACCGGATATAATTATATGCGGCAGTATACACAATCCCCATAATTGCCATAATCAGACAGGTTCCCACATATCCGTAATCCGCAATATAGCGGCGAAGCATGGTATACACATTTGTACCGAAAGTCTGATGAATATAGCTGAATTCCAAAAATAAAACCGGTTTGGGAAGCGCAAAACCCAGACTCTTCAGATTGCTGTATATGCCAAACAACGTAGTTCCCCCAATATATTGGTTTTCCAGAAAGGCATGGGTATCCACGAAATAGGACAACTCGGGAATCGGCGAACCCATGTAGGCAATAAGACTTCTTAGAAAATCAGGATTCCCTGACCGGCTCCTGATAAAACCAAAACACAGGAAAAGGATTAAAAACGCGGCACAGGCAAAAGAAGCGACCCGCAAAACGGTATATTTACTTTGCAATGAGAAACCATACTTTTTTTGCACCAGCACCGCAGCGGTAACCATGGTAAATAAAAGAAGATTTAAAAAATTTTCTCTTCCGGTTTCCAGAAAAAAAGCAGGCAGGCACAAAACAGGAATAATAAGATATTTTATATTCAAAAGGATTCTTTCTTTTACACTGTTTTGTCCCGCGCAGCTGATAAAATTGGAAAGGGCCACAAAAAGGCAGCTGCAGGATAACGATAATAAAATCACCATTTCATAGGATAACCAGCGCCCGTATTTAAATTTGCCGGCAACCATGCCCTGCCTTGCAAAATACATGAAATTGCTGTATGTAATACTTTTGCTGATTTTATGAACCATGTTGTAAGTTTCCTGAAACTGCAAACAGGTGAAACCTATAATTACAACAGCAAAAAGACACAGGTATTTACGGTCCACAGAATATTGACCAATACAAAGGTTTTTTCCGTTGTTCACTGCAGCCCTGTTTTTTGTAACAGCATCGATCCAAAGGCTGGCTGCGCCAAAAACCAATACAGATATTGTAATAAGAAGGACCGCATCAATACCCATATAAAAGTGCCATTCAGGGATTCCCAGCATAGCTACGGCAGTGCTGATGGTCATGACTGCGGAAACGACCGTGAAGGGATGCATCACATCGTATTCGGACATAATATACGCAACGGCTGTAATTACAAGTAACACAGGCAGCAGCACATAAAAAGCATTTTCATAAACCATAGGTAAATCCTCGCGCTGCCGGAATAATGACCGCTAAACCTGCCAGCAGAATCCCCAGAACGAACCCGATGATCCCATATTTTACCAGTATATCATTCCGGTCTAACGGTAACTCTTTGGGAAAAGCAAAATTTTGCTTCACCACGTTAATGGCAACGCCGGGTTTCAGTTTTTTTACAGTACGGTTCGTCTGTTGCATAAACGTATCCATAAACAGCCCGCTGTGCTTTTGCAAAAATGCAAGGTCATACACTTCTTTTTGATTCAGACTTAACAAGATGCGGAAATTATTTCCCTGATAATTATAAATACGCACATGCTGCCGCAGCCATTGCCGTTTTTGTATGTCCGTTAACCGGTTCCAGTTCGGATGCAGTTTTGCAAACGCAAAGCGGTTCTCTGTTTCCAGCGATTTAATAAAATCAGCCAGATTCGCGTCACTGTGCATCAGGGCCGGATAATTCAATTGTTTTTTCGGGGTGGTGCGGTCTTTGGGATCGGCTACGGAAACAATATACTCCCCGGTGACCGGACCGCCGGCCTGAATGGAAAATTTAGTAAAATACGCTTTTTCCAGCACTAACAGCCCTGCGCACACCAGTCCGCAGAGCATGATAAAGCCCAGTTTTTTTAAAACCGCATTTTTAATGAATACCAGTCTTTCATCCATGGAAAGCGCCTCCGGCCAACGTTACTATTATAAACAGCTCCCACCCATTCTTGCGCCTGCAGTACGTCGGGTAAATAAGAGTGTGTAAAGGTAAGATTCAATTTATGGTTGCATTATAACATATCAGACACCTTGGTCAACGCGCTCCTGATTACGTCATCCATGTCATAATACTTGTATTCCGCCAGTCGACCGCCAAAAATCACGTTTTTTTCCTTCCTGGCTAATGCCACGTATTGGCTGTATAACTTCTGATTCTTATCATCATTCACCGGATAATAGGCTTCTTCCCCCGGTTTCCAGTCGGCCGGGTATTCTTTTGTCACATAGGTTACCGGCTGTTTTCCGAATGCAAAGTGCTTATGCTCAATGCTGCGGGTATAGGGCACGTCCCGTTCCGTATAGTTCATCACGGCTACGCCCTGATGATTCGCTTCTTCCAGCCGTTCTGTTTCAAACCGCAGACCGCGGTATTCCAGTTGGCCTAAGCTATAGTTGAAATAGGCATCAATGGGTCCAGTATAAACTATGGTTTTTGCCATGTTTTTATACGCGTCACGCTGTTCATTATAATCCGCGCCGAGCCGGACTTCAATACCGGCCAGCAGCACGTCAGTCAGTTTATTATAGCCCCCCACGGGAATCCCCTGATACCGGTCATTAAAGTAGTTGTTATCAAAGGTGTATCGCACAGGAATCCGCCGGATAATAAACGCCGGCAGTTCGGTACAGCTCCGGCCCCACTGTTTTTCCGTATAGCCTTTGATCAGTTTGGCGTAAATGTCTGTACCAATTATAGAAATAGCCTGCTCTTCCAGATTTTTCGGTTCCCCGGTGATGACTTTCCGCTGTTCTTCTATTAAAGCAGCTGCTTCTGCCGGCGTTGCCACCCCCCACATTTTACTGAAGGTGTTCATATTGAAAGGCAGGTTGTATAATTCCCCTTTATAATTGGCTATCGGGGAATTGATAAAATTATTAAACTCCACGAACTGTTTCACGTACTCCCAGATTTCTTTATCATCGGTATGGAAAATATGGGCTCCGTATTTGTGGATATGGATCCCTTCTTTTTCTTCACAGAAAATATTGCCGCCCGTATGGTCACGGCGTTCAATTACCAATACGGATTTACCGCGCAGCTTCGCTTCGTGGGCAAACACGCTGCCAAACAAACCGCTGCCGACAATCAGAAAATCATACATAAATTAGCGTCTCCTCTAAAAAACAAGCTCTATCCGTTTTTACGCAGGTTGGAGAATGCAAAGAATAAAATCCTTATTATCTTCCCGATAATTTTTTCCGGACCGGCTCCAGCAATTCCATAAAAAACCTTTCTTTTGCTATGTACAGAACTATGCCATATATACCGAAAAATGTCATCCCGGAAACCGTCAAAATAACAAAGTCGTTCCAGGCCAGTGCCTTAAAGAAATAATATGGAAGCCATACAGCAACGAACACTGCCAACGCAATCTTTCCGTATTGCACCTGCCGGAAAGCCTTGCTGATATCCACCCAGTCCCTGCATTTGCTTACATAATAATATTGTACCACGAATACAGTGGCTTCTGCCAGTAAATTACTGACAGCCGCCCCCACAACCGCAAATGCAGGAATCAGCGCCAGGCAGGCAATCAGGTCAACAACGGCTCCCGCGGCGACAGAATAAAAAACTTCTTTTTCCTTTCCCAGCGGCACAAGAATCTGTATCCCCAGAATATTCGTCAGCCCGATCAGAAGAATCGTCGGCAGGATGATCTGCATGGGGAATATTGCGCCGTCAAAATAACGGCCGGAAAGAAAATGGATTCCGTTGTCAGCAAACAATGTAAAAAAAACGATTAACGGCAGGGAAAGGCCAATCACAAACAGGACTGCCTTTGTACTGATTTTTGCGAACTCCTGAACCAGGCCCTGCTTTACATAGTATGACGCCCGGGGCAGCAGTACTGCACCCAGGGCGGTGACCACACTGACCAGAATATTTTTGATTTTCATGGCGCTGTCATACAGACCTACATCCACATTGGTTTTCATAAGACCCAGTATAACGGTATTTAACTGTGTATAAATGACGATTGCGCAGGTCGTGGCAAAGAATATCAGCACCGGTTTTATATGCGGTTTAAAACTGTACTCCGGAAACGGTTTGAAAGTTATATACTTGCGCAGGTTATATAAATTCAGCAGATTGGATGCCGATGCCGCTAAAATCGTAATCGCCCCGTATTTTATATAATCCGCCCGGGTATGGACAAAAAGGAAAGTGGCTGCCAGGGCCACAATCTTAAAGAAAATTGAACGATACGTTATATAACTGTATTCTTCTAATCCTTTGTACAGCCATTCTGCCCCTATCATTTCGAACAGCAACGTAGAACCGATAATAAGATATAGTGTATATTCTGACCGGAACGCAGGCACTGTAAAAACCGTTGCAAAAAACAAAAGATAACTGATTCCTGTCATGCCAGAATTGATAAGGAACAGTTCATGCACTACTTTTGAGAGTTGCGCTTTATCGTCCCGCACTTCCGCGCAGGCGCGGATCCCGTACATGGGGATCCCCAGCCGGGCCAATAACGCAAAATAGGCAACAACTGCTGTGGCCATGGCCACTTTTCCCATACCTTCCGGCAACAAAATGCGGGATACATAGGGAAATGTAATCAGCGGAAAAACAAAGGACGACATGGTCAGAGCCGCGTTCATTATAAAGTTGACTTTGATTGATTTTTGCTTTGGCATGATTCTTCTGTTTCAGAAAAACGATTGCGGCTTTTACAAAAAGCCTTTCTTTGAAACCATCAACTAAAAACCTGTCGTTCTGCCCTTTCCAGACACCGTTGGGTAAACCTGCCATGTACAACCTGGTTCTGCAACGTTTTTACAGCCATGACCATTGCGTGATATTCTTCATCCGACAAAGCCTGTATTTTTTCCGGAACATCCGTCAGCGATTCCACGGCAATGCCAATCTTATAAGCTGTAACAAATGCAGCAACCGCCGCCTGTTTCCATACAATGACGGGCAGCCCGGCCGCAATGTACAGGGACAGCTTATGGGGATTATTGTATTTCATGTAAGCTCCCGTGGGGCCGTCACATGTTTTGACAGCGGATCCGTCCCACAGCAAGCCAAAATTACCTTCGATTTGGAAAGGAATCTCATCCGGCGGGAAGCTGCCCTTATAACTTAGATTTTTCCATTTTATTACTTCTTCGTTAAAGCCGGGGCCATATAAATTAAAATGCAGTCCCAGGGTTTCCATGTCCCCATTGCGTAAAAATTTACTTTTCCCCAGATTTCCCGCAAATACCACGGTTGTACCTTTTGAAAAGGACCGTTGCGGTATGTCCGGCAGCAAATAATCAAACAGTTCCAGACTGATCCACGGAACGGTTAACCCCAATTTCTGCAAAGCCGTCCCCATACTGTCGTTATGAACGATGACAGCCTTTGCCAGATTCAGTTCACTGATTTCGTTCTTAATATCCGCGTCCAGAAAACTGCGCAACGCGTTCACATCGTGAACAAGGAAAATCACTTCGTTTTTACCCAGCGTATCCCGCAGCGCTTTTTTTAAGACGGGGTTAAAATAGAAAGGATACTGCATGATGACCTTTTGGGAACGCATCTGCCGGATTCTGCATATTTGCTTCATGTTGGAGAGATTCAGCAAATACCTTACTTTCTGTGCGAGACCGGTAAAAACGATTTCTTCCAGATTCTCGTAAGGCTTCCCGTATTTTTCCCGTAATATGGCGTCTGCATCCACACGCGCCTTGTTCCCCGCGTGGTTGTTCGGCGCCGGCTTTTCCCCAATGAATGTAATTCCCTGTCCCATGGCATTCTTCCTTATCGTACGTTCAGATAAAACTGCTGTACTTTTTCAATTTCCCCGGCAATATCGTATCCCGCGGCTTTAATTTCGTCGTCAGTGCGCTGGCGGTTGTTTTGACAGCAGGACAGAATCTTATCCGCCCATGCTTTGGCATCTTTGATATCTATGAAATGAGCCTGTTCCGTAATTCCTATTTCCCGGGTAATTTTATCTGAAAAAAAACAGGGGAGTCCGCAAGCTTGTGCTTCAATACCAACTAATGGAAGTCCTTCAAAACGGGAAGGTAAAACAAAACAGTCCATGGCCTGCATCAGATCCGGCACATCCTTCCGCGCTCCCAGAAAACGTACCTTATCGGTAAGCCCCGATTCGGCAACCTGCTTTTTACATTGGTTCCAGTATGTATCATCCCCAACGTAATCGCCAATCAGTAACAATATGGCGTTTTCTTTTCGTTTCACAACTTCCGCAAACACGTTGATCAGAAATCCGTGGTTCTTCTGGTAAGAAAAACGGCCTGCATGGCCGATGACAAATGCGTTTTCCAATTCTAACTGATGCCTGATTTTTTCCCGTTTCTCATCATTAAAGGCAAATTTATCCGGTTCTATCGCATTATGGATAACGGTAAAATCAGCTTCCGCTCCAAACATCCACCTGCCGGCTGCTTGGGAGCAGGCAAAATAATGGGTAGCGCTATGTTTCAATAAAACTGTATTAAACCGTATAAGCAGTTTTCTCAATAACCCGATTTGATTCTCAAATCCTGCATTATGGGAATGGATGATGCGTTTGGGAATCCCGAAAAGTTTCGCGGCAAAGAGCGGAAATACATATTCCAGACTGTTTGTATTTAAGACAATGGCATCATACTGTGTATGTGCTTTGCGCAGCAGTGTTAACCATTGCCAGTAATGTTTTACCGGGTTTTTGTGGCGGGAATTGACTGCAAACACATTGCACCCAGCGGCAATCAGCTCCTCTTGCGCCACAATGTCATATTCCCCCGTTATATTGACAAAATCATAGGTTACTCTGGTTTTGTCCAGCGCCCGGAACTGCTGCAACAGATATGTCTCCAGCCCGCCATGGTTCCGGGTCATACCTATCTGTAACACTTTTACAGGTAAACTGTGCATGTCAGATACCTTTCCAAACTCATTTTTTTACCTTTGCGAAAAAAAACGGCAGATGCTGCTTTACAAATCCCATTACGATCACAGCCGGCCGGATCAATAAAACGGTATTGCTTTGTAAGATGCCGGTCAACAGTTTTTTCTTGATTCCAACCGGGCCAAAACTATGCTTCCGATACGCCGTAAATACCGGTTCTCTGCGAACCGCTTCCAGGGAAGTGCCTGCCTCCAGCGCCGAAAATGTTAAGCGGGTAAACATCCAGTACACGTTGTCCAGCAGAGCCTGTGTTTCCATTTGATTTTGTTTGAGCAACGCTAAAAAACTTCGGACTTTTAGTAAATGCTTTTCATAATCGTAATTCTTTTTCCGGCTGCTCAGACTTGTATCATTCCGCTTGGCATAATGATACCCGCAATACGACAGGCACTTCATTTTATAGACAAACGGCAGGTACTGCATATTAAACGCAAAATCTTCATTAACCTGTAACGCACTGTCAAAGTGCAGTTGATTGGCTTTGATAACCGCCATGTTATAAACGCTGTTCCATAAATAGCCGAACAGGGGTACCTGTTCCATATCTATGATTTGTTCTGTGATTTCTTTTTCCCCCGTGCATATCCTTTCAGGCAGTATACACTTTCTTGTATAAACCGGTGTTTCTTCCCCATCAAAATACTCCTCGTACGCGCCGCATTTTATAAAATCGTATTCTTCTTCCTGCAACGCAGTATAAAACCGTTCCAGATAATCCGGTTCTACCGTGTCGTCCGCATCCGCAAAGCAAAGGTATTTTCCCCTTGCAGCATCCATTCCCTTATTTCTGGCCTCTGCTGCGCCACGGTTCTTTTTCAGATTCAAAACAGAAATACGGTTATCTGCTGCAGCAAAGGATTCGCAGCATTTGTAACTCTGGTCCGTGGATGCATCATTTACCAGGATCAGTTCAAAATCAGGAAATGTCTGATGTAAAATACTTTGCAGCGACTTTTCCAGATACGGTTCCGCATTATAAACCGGCATCACAATGCTGAATACCGGCGCAGACTCTCTTTTTTTTATTACCATGTTACTTTCCGAAGTTCCTTTGCAAAAATCCGGGTTTCAATGTCAGACGGCGCAGCGCATTTTACAATTTATCATTGAAGTTTCACTTTCCGAAAAATTTCCGCTTCAGGAACAGTCCGCCTTTCTTGATCCAGTTCTGTGGCTCCATGAATGAGACGTTCTGCTCTTTACAGGCTATCTGATTCTTTTCCAGCCACACATCCAGCAACAGTTCACTCACAAAACCGAATACACGGGCATTGTAAGCATCAAAGGAAGAAATATCCAGCCGCTTTTCCAGTTCAAACAAAACGGCAAACATCCACTGACAATAGGCATCAAACAGATCCCTGCGCATCACAAACATGTTGAACATATGGGCCCAGGTCCGGTTCATGACAGTTGTAAACGCTTCGCTGTATTCCGGATATTTTTCATCAATAATCCGTTCTGTTTCGTCCAATCCGATGGAAGGATGGGCGTGATTATAATGACTGCGGTTCGTTTCAATATAATACTTCCGCTTATCCGCCACTACCACGCTGTGTTCCGATAATAACTTTTCCCATTCCTCCGCGTGTAAAATCTGTTCCTTTTTGAATCGGACATCCCGCACTTCCCTGCGGGTAAAATAGCGGCGGTAATGCACCAGCCCTATGTAATCCGCTTCCAGATTCTTCCACGCCCAGTACAGGCCGGTCAATTCACAGAAATTCGCATTTTTGGCAGAAATATTATCCCCTGTATTATCTTTTGTATAGCCCAGATTCGGTTTTCCTTCCGCCCCCACATGCAACGGCAGGTAGACGGGCTCGTCCGGCATCCAATAGTGTTTATGGGCTGCTATCAGGATTTTGATGTCCACAGATCAATACGCGCCTTTCCCGTTTATTACCACTTTAAATGTGCGCCATAACAGTACGATGTCAAACCAGATATTCCAGTTCCGCACATACCAGGTATCCATCTGCACCCGTTCGTCGTAGTCGATGTCGCTGCGCCCGCTGGTCTGCCACATGCCGGTGATGCCCGGACGCACCATGTAATAATCTTTAATGTATTTTCCGTAACGGGGTATTTCCTCCCGGATGATGGGCCGGGGCCCTACCAGACTCATCTCCCCTTTCAGCACGTTAAAGATCTGTGGCAGTTCGTCCAGACTGGTCCTGCGCAGGAAGGCGCCGCTTTTGGTAATCCTCGGATCGTCTTTCAGTTTGAAATCCCTGTCCCATTCAGCCCGGGCTCCCGGATCCGTTTCCAGGAGTTCTTTTAATTTTATGTCCGCGTCTGCGCACATGCTCCGGAATTTGTAACAGGCAAACTCCCTGCCATTTTTCCCGATGCGCCGGTGTTTAAAGATGATGGGACCGGGAGAATCGCGATATACCCATATACCGATGGCCAGCAAAATCGGGGAAATGCAAATCGTCCCTGCCAGCGTCAGACACCAGTCAAAGGTGAATTTCAGCAGGCGGTTCCAGCGGCTGCGCAGGTTGTTCCGGATTTGGAACATCATCACGCGGCCGTCAACCAGACTTTCAAAATCCACATTGGAGAGAGGCATATTGCCTGTATCCGGTATAAAGGCCACACTGTTCACCAGGGGCTGCACGTCATAGATAATATTCTGCAGCTGGCCGGATTCCAGCCTCGGAGCAGTAACCAGTACCCGCTTCACGCCGGTTTTTTTAATAACAGCAATCGCATCGGAAAATCTGCCAAGACACGGTAACTGTGCTGCCACTTCCGCATTGGGTGTATTATCTTCCAGATACCCGATGAACCGGTAATTTAATCCCACGTCACTGCTGATATGATACAGCAGGTTGCGCGCGGTCCGGCCGGCTCCCAGCAAAAGAACCGCTTCTTCAAACACGTGCAGCTTAACGAAAAGGGCTTTCAGGATATAACGGAGGACCACGATGAATATAAAGCTGAAGATACCCAGCATCCCCACATACAGACGGGAGATGTTCCCCCCGATATGCAGGATGTACAGCAGTACAATGCAGGTTATGATGGCGTACAGGTTCGCGTTAAAAATACCGGCAATAATACGCCAGAACTGTGTCTGCCGGGTGTACAGTTCAAAAATATGCAGAAAAAAAAGATAGATGACCGGTGTAATAACAAAAAAGGTAAAAGGGGTAATACGCAATACACCGTTATTGGTGATCAGGTAATTCCGCAGCGTAAAGGAAAGTTGTTCCGCGCAAAGCACAGCAACATAATCTGCCAGCACCAGCAACAGGGGTACAAACAGATACGCGTATTTGTTCGTCTTCTTTATTTTTCCGGCAGCGGTAAGCTGCTGCTTATATTCAGGTTTTTTCCCGGACACAGGACCTCCTCCAAGCCAATCCCTGTCATGAAAAAAGATTCTTCCTATATCTTAATAATTATAGCAAACTTTAATAGTAATGGCAAATACGCCTTCCCGCTTCCGGTACGGACTGCTATCGCCGGAGAACCTGTCTTCTAATTCCGGTACAAACTGTGCTATAATATGTTATATTGAAATATGTTTTAATAATTGGCGTATTGGAATTTGGACACGCATAACGGTAACAAAAAAATCTATTGTTATCTGCAATTTGTGCAAAAAGTTCGTTCATATCATAAACCATCTGTAAAGGAATTTTCCCGGTTATGAAACATCTGCTTTATACTTTTCTTATTTATGTTTTTTTGACAGCAGTAACCACGGCAGTCATGCAGGATTTCAGTTTCCGGCACACCCTGTTTTTACTGGCGGACGCCATCCTGCTGGCAGCCGGCGGAAACCTGGTCAAAGAGAAGAAATGGTATTACAAAGCTCTCGCTTTCATTATGGCAGTCCTGTGCTCTGTATTTGTAATTCGTTATTACAGTTCCGCCACACTGAAAGTCTGGGATGTTGACACCTATTTAAGTTTCTGTTTTGCCCTGGGAAACATCCTTCTGATAACAGTAAGCCTGCTGCCGGCCCCGGGTAAGCTGAAAAACGTTGTGTTATGGGCGGCAGGCCTGTTTGTTTTTCTTCCCATACTTATATTCTGGGGTTACTATTTTTCCGAATCCTCCTGGCTGAATGTGGACGGGGTCATGGCCATCCTGCAGACAAATACGGCGGAAGCCGCCGAATATCTGCAGGATAAGCTGCGTTCTGTTGCCCTGATCCTGGTTTCCTTTTATCTTATGCTAACCATTATATGCGGTTCCTTTGGCAGCAGGCTGGAATTAAAACGCAGATCCCGGAAAATCTATGCGGGCGCAGCGGTTTTTCTGATTCTGAATGTTGTGCTTATGGTGCGGACCGGCCGAATCGTCGATAATTTTGTAACCACGGTCTTTTTGGAAACCAAACTCTATCAGGATAATTATAATGAATATATTAAATTGTCGGAAACCCGGAAACAACGGCTGCGTGACACGCTGCAGACAGAAAACGCCGGCGAACCGGGAATCTATGTTCTGGTTATCGGCGAGTCACAGAACCGCACCCGTATGTCTGCCTACGGGTATCATTTAGATACGACCCCCTGGCTGAAGGAAACGAAGCAAAGCAATAATTTGCTGCTGTTCCAAAACGCGTATTCCTGCCATGTGCAGACTGTACCTGCGCTGAGTTACGCGTTAACCGCAAAGAACCAGTATAATTCCCTGGATTTGAAAGAAGCTGTTTCCCTCATCGATGTGGCCAATGCCGCAGGCTATCAGACGGTCTGGCTCAGCAACCAGATGCGGTACGGGCTCTGGGACACTCCCGTTACGGTAATTGCCGGCGCGGCCGGCCGGCAGATCTGGATCAACTCCCACGTCACCCAAAATGCTGCGAACGCGCCTGCGGATTACCAGGATATCGAACTGGTCAGACGGTTACAGGATCTCAGGCTTTCCGATAAGATGCTGATCGTAATTCATCTGATGGGGAATCACATCGCCTACCAAAAACGGTACCCGGCGGAATACAATAAATTTAAGGGTGAGGGAAAACGCAGCGAGTACGATAACAGCATATTGTATAATGATTATGT
Source organism: Acidaminococcaceae bacterium (assembly GCA_017405945.1). Taxonomy (GTDB): domain Bacteria; phylum Bacillota; class Negativicutes; order Acidaminococcales; family Acidaminococcaceae; genus Succiniclasticum. Next base: position 15,190 of record JAFQZL010000055.1, on the reverse strand, counting down.
AATGGAAGAGCTGGTAAAAAAAGTCAGCGCCTGGCCAAATTTTAAAGGTCTGGTCTACGTTTCCGATCACAGCGAAGGGGTCGCTCACGACCTGAACCATAATCCGGACACGTTTGTTTTTGAAATGACCTATATTCCCATGTATATGTATTTTTCCGAAGCGTACCGGCAAAAGCACCCACAGAAAATCACCTCCCTCAGGACCGCGCAAAATTATTACTTTACCAACGATTTGATTTTTAATGTGATGCTGGGCATTATGGATATACAGAACAGCGCCCTGTATGAGCCGGAGAACGACCTTACGTCGCCCCGGTATGACCATGACCTGAACCGTTTTATGACCATGTACGGAAAACGGAAAATAACAGAAGATGCGGAAGGGAAATAAACCGGAGGGAAAACTGCAAGATGAAAGTATCCCAGGCGATAGAACTCCATAAGAATTTCGGCTTTGATGTTGCCTTTTCATCCGTCTGCGCGTCGATATATAAAGGCGCCTCCGACTACCGGAACGGAAACATCCTGAAATACCTGAAAGAAGAATACAGGGATTTCATCTCCGAATACCGGCATAAACATTACGACGAAAATGCCGGAAACAAAAACTCAAAAACAGTCTGGACGTTATGGCTGCAGGGCGACAGCCCCGAAGTCCAGCCGGACGTTGTCAGAATGTGCCTAAAAAACATGGAAAAGAACTGCGGATCCCACCCTTTGAAAATCTTAACCGCGGAGAATTATCTTGATTATGCCGACATCCCCGGATACATTATTGATAAAGTGAAATCCGGACAGATTTCATACACGCATTTATCGGATTTAATACGGGTGTGCCTGTTATTACATCATGGGGGAATGTGGCTTGACGCCACCATTTTTACCACAAAAAAAATCCCCGAAGGGATTTTTGACAGGAACTATTTTACGGTAAAGCATGCTGAAAAAAATGTGCGCAACGTTTCAAAAGAACGCTGGACAGGTTTTTTGCAGGCTTCCGAGAGCAATAATATTTTAAGTGACTTTGTGTATCATTTTTTCCTTGAATACTGGAAAAAGCAGAAAATCTTAATCCATTATCTCTTAATTGATTACGTGTATGCCCTGGCGTACAACGAGATCCCGGCCTGCAGGGAAATTCTCGACAGTGTGCCGCTGAGCAACCCCGAACTGTATAACCTGGACGATTTAATGTCCTCCCGGTTCGATGAAACCCTTTATAAAAAACTGACGGCAGAAACCATGTTTTTCAAGCTGACCTGGAAAAAGACGTACAAAGAATCCGCCTTCGGCAATGAAACGTTTTACGGGCATCTGCTGAAACAATAGTAATGCGGGGAAATGGAGTATTCAGCGGTTTCTGATTATCTCCCCTGCCTCATCATGATCAGGCTTTTGCAGTCTACCCCCTACGCCGATTGAAATAAATATCCGGAAAATGGAGCAACGCCAACGCTTTGAGCCAGACTTCCGGCTTTTTGAAAAAATAGCTTTTCGACGCACTGAGTGACTTTCGTATAGCGTTATCGGAGAGAAGCGCGTCAAACTCCGCCCGGTTATTTGTTTTCGCACACAGCGTAAGCTGGCGGATGCGAGCCTGGGGCATGAGAAAATGATCCGCTAATTCCTTTATCCTTTCAGAGGGCGCGTGTTCGCTGAGATACCGGGCTGCCCTGAGGTGAGCATCCGTGTTATCCCGGTAGCGGCGGATCTGTTTTTCTTTACTGTTGTTTTCGTGTATGGAGCCCATTCCGGCGTGGTGGACATAAATATGGAGACAGTCCGGTGTAAAAGCAGCCTGCCGGACACGGCAAAAGACCTTCAGCAGAAATTCTACGTCCTCACCGGCCGTACACCCTTCGTGAAAACGCAGTCCGGTTTCCTGTAAAAACTGTTTTCGAAATAACGTACCGCAGACAGGCGTCACGACTTTATTAAATATGCGCAGCCACAACAGTTCTTCACCGCTGCGAGGAGCAGCGCCTTCCAGTTTTACCGGAAAATATGCATCGGGGCTTCCGTCTTCATAGGTGTTTCGGTACCCGCAGAACGACAGGTCGCACGGGTATTTCGTATGCAGGGCATACAGCGTGGAAACCAGGTTTGGCTCCGCCTTGTCGTCCGCGTCCATGAACCAGAGGAACTCCCCGTGCATGGCCTCTGTGCCTGTATTGCGCGCCGCGGATACACCGCGGTTTTTTTTATGGCTTATAACGGAAAAAGGCCGCCCGCAACCTTCAAGTACGCGCCGGGCGGCCTGCTCTGTTTTATCTTGCGAGGCATCGTTGACGACGATGATCTCAAGGTTCGGATAGTCCTGCCCAAGGATGGCCTCCAGCGTGCCGGCAATCCGTGTCTCAGCGTTACAGGCGGGCACGACAACACTGATGAGCGGATATGTATTTTCTTTGTGCATAGCGTTTTTCTTTCTTTGGAAGAGGTACGGGCGCAAGCCCGTTTTTTTATGCAGAAGAAGCCTCAGGCTCCCGGTTATGCCCCCTGCCCCAATACCTTCCGGTAGACGGTCAGGGTCTTTTGGGCGATGGCTTCCGGCGTAAAATCGCGTATGGTCCGTTGGGCGTTCTGCACAAGCTGATTGCGTTGTTCCGGGGTCATATCCAGCATCTGTTGAAGGGCGCGGGAAAAATCTTCCGGGCCATCTTTTTTCGCGATGAGGCCGTTTTCCCCGTCCCGGATGATTTCCGTGAAGGGCGCGATGTCCGACACCACCGTGGGCAGCTCCGCTGCCAGTCCTTCCAGCAGGGCGATGCTGAATCCCTCTTCCCGGGACGGCATGACAAAAATATCGGAGGCCCAGAGCCATGGGCGCACGTCCTTAACGAAGCTTTCCGGCAGCAGCAGTTTTTCCCGGATGCCCAGCTCATCAGCCATTTTCAGGTAGGCTTCCCGCTGGTCCCCGCCGCCCCCGATCAGCGCCAGGCGCAGCTTCTTCCCTCCGGGACGCAGCTGCGCGAAAGCGCGGAGCAGTACATCAAAACCCTTCCGGTGGATATAGATCCCCATCCCGGAGATCAGGATCTCATCGTCCGCGATATTGAGCAGCGCCCGGGCCTCTTTCCGGCTGTTCTCGCTGCGGGCAAAACGTTCCGTGTCCGCGGGATTGTGGACCACGTCGATCTTAACCGCAGGCAGGCCTTCCTGTTCGGCCATATACTGCTTCAGCCAGCTGGCGCAGGAGATGTACCGGTCAATATTTTTATAATATTTTGCTTTCCCCGGTTTATCAAATGTTGCCACAATCGGGATTCCCAGTTTGGAACGCCAGGTTCCCGCAATGCCGGCGGCGGACAGCAGCCGGGTATGGATGATGTCCGGGGCCAGTTCTTTCACGATGCCGGTGAAGCCCGGCGAAAGTTGGGGCAGCGCCGAAGTAAGGGGCCGCCATGTCCGGACGGGGATCCCGTTTTCCCGGGCAAGGCGCTCCAGATTGTCCCCGGCCCGGCAGAGGAGCGTCTGTTCCACGCCCAGGCCGGCAAGGGCTTTCATATGGGCAATGTAGGGCACGCCCCAGGAAAGGGACGCGCAGTCAACATAATGTAAAACCTTCAATTATCCAGGACCTCCCGGTAAAACGCCTCGATCCGGTTTGCCGTTTCCTCAAACGTGGTCAGTTTCTCCGCAGAGAGCGGACTCGTTTCTCCGCGGTCCAGCACTTTTTCAATGGCCCTGCGCCATGCCTCCGCGTCCCGGGGAGGAACCAGGGGACCGGAAGCCAGGGGACGCAACTGTTCAATGTCCGAAGCCAGGATGGGGATGCCGACACTTAACGCTTCCAGCACCGTCAGCGGCATGCCTTCCTGATAGGACGTGAAAAGCAGACAGGCGGAACGGGCCATCCACGCCTCCGCATCGTTCCGGAAACCGTGAAAGGTGACCCGGTCCTGCAGATCCATCTCTGCCGTCAGGGCCTCCCATTCCCCACGCTGGGGCCCGTCGCCGACCACGTCCAGGGTCCATGGACGGTCTTTCAGCTGTCCCAGGGCCCGGAGCGCCATGTCCAGCCCTTTCGGCCGGGCCAGGCGTCCCACGAAAAGAAAACGGGTATGTCCGGGAAAGCCCCTGCCTTCCCAGAAGCAGGAAGGCTTCCGTATCCCGTTGGTGAGGGTGACCGTGCGTTCCGGAAGATAATCCGCCAGATGCTTTCGCACCGCGTCGGAAACACAGATCACGCCCTTTGCGTGCTTCAACGGTGTCAGCCCTGCATTCAGGGAATAGGTGGAGTGGGCCGTATAGATCCAGGGCATGTCTGTCAAAGCCGAGGTCCACCAGGTAATCCAGGCGGGAACCCGGGAATGGGCGTGGACAATATCCCACTGCCTGTGCTTCTGCGCAAGGCGGTACACACAGTACAGCCCCGTGAACAGATTCTTCCGCTGGACCGGCAGATGGATGACTTCCACTTCCCGGGGCAGCTCCGCTTCCAGCTTCCCTCCCGCCGTGGCCAGAGAGACCTGATGCCCGTGGGATACCTGTTCCCTGGAAAGTTCGATCACGTAACGCTCCACGCCCCCCTGTTCAAACTCCGGGACGATGTGAAGAATCCTCATGTCATGTTCCTTCTTTCCGGCCGGGCCAGCGGTCCATGATCCATTCCGCGGCCTTCCTGGCCTCATTAAAAGGAACCTCTGTCCTGCGGGCCGCATGGGTCAGGAAGGCGTCAAAGTCCGGGGCGGCCCCCAGATCCTCCACCAGCCCTTTTCCGGCCATTCTCTCAAAAAGTTCGTCAAACCGCACGGTTCCTGCCCCGAACAGATTGCGGGATTTCGTCTTCGGGGTCTGCTTCCGGCCAACCCGGAGCAGGCCTACCCGGAACCCGGCCGTGGCGGCCTCCGACACCATGGAGACGGAATCTTCCGTGACGAGGACGTGGGTTGCCGCGCCCAGCATGGCAGGAACGGGATTCTCCGCGCTCTCCGATGCCAGCAGCAGGTAGCGGGTGGCGGGGCTTCCGGCAAACACAGACTCCACGGCCCGGTCCGCCTCCGCGCCGGTACGGCGCGAGGTCGTAACGAGCAGCGCGGCCCCCTGCTTTTCCGCGGCTTCCCGCAGTGAGGGAAGCACTGTGCGGATCCAGGCAGGCGTGAGTTCATAGTTGTCGTCGCTTCCGCCCAGGAGAAGGGAAACCACCTTCCCGGGGAAAGGTTTCAGCGGGGCAAAAAGCCTATCCGCCTCTACTTCCAGATCCGGGCAGTATATGTGATTGGGCGCCCCCAGTGTCGTCAGGATCTTATCCGACCGGCCGGGGCGGTCATGCTCGGGGACGATGGCAAAGTCAAAGGGCCGCGTCCCCACCACGTCGGGGGTCATAATGACGGCGGAATATCCTTTCAGCGCCTTTGCCAGCGCGAGACAGAACGAAGACGCCGAGTTGCCGGTCGCCATAAACAGGGTCCCCGGCCCGCTGCCCAGGATATCCGCGTGCGCTTCGACGGAGAAGCCCGCCTTCCGCAGCCAGGCCTTCGCCTCTTCCGGGGATGCCGAATCCAGGTGGCGGCCCTGTATCTTGAGAACAAGAAAACGCCGCAGCCCTTTCAGGATCGGGACCTGGATTTCACGGACGTCCGCCCCGCAAAGCCGTTCCAGCCAGCGGGCAATGCCCCGTGACTGGTGAAAATGTCCCCGGGTATCGTCGATGAGGAGGACAACGCGTCCCGGGCCGGCTTTCTTTGTATTCATGGATCAGCCTCCTGAAGATTTCTGTATTTTCTATTACAGCACTTCATAATTCCTTGTATGGGCAAGCATTTTTTCCCTGTCAAAGGGTTTCACGTTTTCTACGATCCATTCCCGCATGGCCGCCCCTTCCGGGGTATCCTGGGACGCGGACAGGAATTCCAGCTCAATGCCCAGATTTTTGGCCACGCCGGCGGCCACCAGCGGCCATACCTTGCCGATATCGCCAATGACCGGGATGCTGTTTTCGTGCCGCGCGAAGGCCGACATTTCCATACGGAACGGGATTTTGGCGGCTTTCGTCTTGGGCAGGCCCTTGTCGATGGCTTCCTGCACGGTCTTGTTCAGTTCCACTGCTTTGCGCAGGTTTTCATCCAGGTCAAAGCGGATCAGGCTCTTATTCCGCAGGTCGTAGGTGTTTTCTCCGGACCACCAGGCCCAGATGCCGTGCCCTGTGTAACATTCAAAAGGACCGTCGTGGATTTCCTGGGTCAGGGCCACGGCGCTTTCGATGATCGCATCGCAGGAAGCCAGCATCCGGGAAAGACGCATGGAACGCTGGGATACGGGGATGGAATCGCCGATAGACATGCCCACAGCGCCGCCGCCGATCAGCTGGGGAATGGTAACCAGGATCGGAACGCCTTTCCGCGCGGCCGCGCCCAGCATGGTATGCTCGTCGCAGCCCCAGCCGGCCACCGTCTCGAAGGGCAGGCCGTACATTCTCGCCATGCCCAGGATTTCGTGGGCGACTTTCTCCGTTCTGGGACCCATGGGATAGGCCATGTTCCCGGCTGCTTTGATGATCTCGTTTTGTTTGGGCAGTTCCCTGCCGCGTTTTAACAGGTCGTCGTCCAGCGGCATTTCGCGCTTTAAGTTTGCAATTTCTTCATCCGTCATGCAGGTAAATTCAAAAACATCGCCCCGGGGCATTTTTTCCATGTCCATGCCAAGGGCTTTGGCATCAACGCGGAACACCCGGTCCAGAGAGCCTGCCATTTCATGGGAAATGACCGCGGAACTGGTGGACACCGCGTCTACGATCCCGACCCGGATCAGTTCGGCGATCAGGGTGGTAACGCCCTCGTGGATGTTGGGGCCGCTTCCCGTTACGACCATTACTTTTCCGCCGCGTTTTTTTATTTCTGTAATTCTTTCAATGGCGGAAGTAACGGCGGCCCGGGACCTTTCGTCCAGCGAAGCCTTAAAGTTTTCCAGATGTGATGCTCCAAATAAATTTGACATACGAATCCCCCTCTTAAAAAATGTGTTGTTTTATTTCAGCAGGGCCTGATTGGCACAGCTTTTCTGTTTCCTTCAGCTGCAACAGCACCGCAAGCAAAAACCACATGATGCGCATCCCGTCCGAAATACCCAGCGTATAGTCGATCTGCCCGAAAATGCAGATATAACCCAGACAGGTTGTAAAAATAAGAATATCATAGGGGTTTTTGTTCTTACGGTAATTCCGAAAACTTGTATAAAGCCAGAAACCCTGAAAACAGATAAGGCCTGCGAGACCTGTGATTCCGCTTTCGGTAGCTATATGAATAAAATTATTATGCGTGTGGCCCAGATTCTGTTTTTCCTGTTTAAATCTGTATTTTTGATAGTGTTTCTGGAACCGTTCCACACCGACCCCGGTTACCGGATGGTCCCGGATCATTTTTTCCGCCGATTTCCAGGACCAGATCCGGTCCGCGTTTGACCGGTCCGTAGTGGTATTGGTGATAGACTGTATCCGTTGCACATAATGGGGACTGCTCAGCATGAAACCCAGAATTCCTAAAAAAACAGCCACAACCGCCAGCAGGCGTTTTTTATTTTGTTTTAAATATTGAAACGTTGCAATGGGAACCACGACCAGTTCTGTCAGCCAGGCCCCCCGGCTTTTGTTGCAAAGCAGCCCCACCAGAATGCTGATTGTGGAAAAAGAAGCGGCTTTTTTCAGTTTCTTCTCAAAGCGGGAATCCATAAGAATAACTAATACGACGGGCAGCATCATGCACATGATGCCTCCCAGCGGCAGCACCAGGCGGTCAAACCCGGCGCCACGCCCGTCCAGTCTTGTGTGCTTCAATACTTCTACCAGTGTAAACAGACATTCCACGGAAATCACCGTCAAGACGCCTGTCAGCATATTGACCAGATACTCTCTCTGTTTAATGAAAGCCACAATTAAAACAAAGACTACAAACCGCCAGATCCATAAATTGGCAAACTCTTTTGCGCTTGCGGCCGGATTATCGGAAAAGATAACGGAAGGCAGTAAGGACAGGAGAAATACTCCATACGCTTTCAGATAGCCTTGTATTTCTTCAGAAATGGCAAGGCTGTCTTTATTTTTATACCATAAGATAAGGCCCAATAAAGTGGCGATTCCGCAGGCCGACTGCATGGCTGCTGTTGAAATGCGTAACACACATATCATAAGCCCGATAAAAAATGCCATGTATTTTACCAGTTTGCGGTCTTCGGGATATGGCAAGTCAATCACCTTTCTTCCACGGCTGAACCGGATCAACCGTTCTTCACTGCACTTTTTTCTTATACTCTTCAAACACCATTTCCGGCGTGATGGACTGCATACAGATCCATTTCCGGCAATGCCTCTTCAGGCAGCCTGCGCAGGGTACCGGCGCTTTTATGACCACCGCGTCCTCATTTCCGTAAGGGCCGGTCTTGTCCGGGCGGGTAGGCCCGTACAGGGCGATCAGCGGTTTTTTCATGGCCGTCGCGATAAACAGCGGACCGGTATCCGCGCTGATATACAGCGTACAATGCCGGATCAGCGCCCCCAGCTCCCGCAGGCCGGTCTTTCCCGTCAGGTCTGTAACCCCGGGCGTCATCCCGGCGATTTGCGCCCCTGTGGGGGCATCCTCCGAGTCCCCGGCCAGCACGACCTGTTTTCCGTCCCGCAGGATCATGTCCGCCAGTTTTGCGAAATGTTCCGCCGGCCAGACTTTGGTATCCCAGCGGGCGCCGGGAACGAGCACCACATACGGTTTCCGGACAGCGTCTGTTTTTTGCTGCACGGCCTGCCATTCCTTTTGCAGGTCCGGCAGGGGGAACACGATTTCGTCCGCCGGGCAGCCCAGATAACGGGCCACGTCCAGATACTGCTCGATTGCGTGGCCTTCGGCATGTTCTCCCCGGATGGGTTTGCTTATATAGCCGCTGCCTTCCCACATCTCACAGAAACCGATGCGGTTATCACAGCCGCTGATGGCTGCCAGCACCGCGCTTTTAAATAAGCCATGCATATCAATGACCAGATCGAAATGACGGCTGTGAAGCAAATCCCGCATTTCCCTGAAATACGACCATTTTCCCCCGGGGCCCATCTTATTAAATTTTACCTTATCAAAATAAAGCACTTCGTCAATGATGGGCGGGTCCGGCACAAAATCGCCGAACTGCGGGTGCACCAGCCATGTCAGCCGGGCTTTGGGGAACCCTTTCCGCAACGCCGCCACAGCCGGCAGGGTGTGCAAAACGTCACCCAGCGAGCTCATTTTGATAATGAGGATGTTTTTATACTCTCTGTTTTTGATATCCATGCCTTACAGTTAACTCCAGGCCAAAAAAGTCCGATAAAAAATCATCTCAGCTTTTTGCTCCACAACGATAACTTCCCGTAAACTTTATTGATGAAAGGACAGTGACGGATTCCCCACAACAGCAGCCTGTTTTTTGCTTTCAGGTATTTAATGTCCCCCTGCAGGTTATGCAGGAAACCGTACAGGTTTTCTTTCTCGCTTTCGCCAATATGACCGCTGCCCGCTGCCAGTGCGGTTACAGTGGAAACAGCCGCGTTCACCGCAAAAGTTTTACATTTTTCTTCCGCTTCCCTGCAATACTGTCCGGAAAATTCGTAACGTTCTTTATATCCCAGAAAGCATTCATACCGCCGCTGCGCGTCAAAGGACAACGCAATGGCGCTGCCTTCATGTTTCAGGTAATAATAGAAATACTTTTTTATGTAACCGATCTTTTCCGCATTGCAAAACGTTTTGTAAATCGTCGCGACGTCTTCAAACCGTCTGCCGGCGGGAAAGCGCACACCGTTCCATACTGCTTTTTTATAAATCTTGTTGCAGGGCGAATTGTCGATTATATCCACAAGAATCTTTTCCAAAGCTTCTCCTGCAGTAAAAACTTTGTCTGAATCAAAACGGTAGTGGAACCGTTTCCTGCCGTTTCTTACCTCGCAGACCTCAAAGCAGACAATATCCGTCTGCCTGTTTTTACAAAAACCAACCGTCTCATGAAACAGCTCCGGTTCCACCCAGTCGTCCGGGTCGATAAAGGAAATATACGTACCCCCGGCAATATCCAGCCCCACATTGCGCGCCTCACTGACGCCGCCGTTCCGTTTGTGGATTACTTTTATCCGGGCATCCCGCTCCGCGTATTCATCACAAATTACGCCGCAGCGGTCAGGAGAACCGTCATCCACCAAAATCAGCTCGTAATCACGAAAGGACTGGTTTAAGATGGAATCAATGCATTTGTGTATGTAGTTTTCAGCCTTATATACAGGCACGATAACCGATAACTCAGGCATTCCGACTCCTATGTGCAACCTTTATCTGTAAAACACGGAAACCGTGTTTTATCATGGCAAACCGGGTTTTAACCCGGTTTTTTGTGCTTACTCAGGCGTTTTCTGCTTATGATACAGCTTCAGGTACTTCAGCATTGTATAGGAAAAATACATACAGCTCAGGCATATCCCCATCCAGCCGTCCAGAAAACCGCGGCGCAGGAGCAGCGTGCTGAAAAGGCTTCCGATCCCGTGCAGCAGCGCCTCAGGCAGCGAGGCGCGTCTGCCTTTTTGCCAGGCTTCTTCCGCCCAGATGGTGGAATAGCGGCTCATTTTTTCTTCCCACTCCTGCCAGTCCCGGTAGGTGTAGTGTTCAATATGTCCGGGCAGTTTTTCCAGAGGCAGGCTGCATTCCGGATGCTCATGCACCTTCCCCGCCCAGGTCACGTTTTTCCCCGGAAACAACCGGGTAACCCAGTCGGGATACAGGGGGCCGTAACTGAATTTTTTCCCAAACGCTACGGACTTCCGCTGCAGTCTGTACTGCTTCTTTCCTGCATCTGACGGGCCGGCGGAAACAACTTTTTTAACAGCGCCGGTCAGCTCGTCATTCATGCGCTCGTCCGCATCCAGATACAGCACCCAGTCAGCGTCTGTCTGTGACAGGGCAAAATTACGCTGGGCGGCAAAATCGTTGTCCCAGGCGCGGAACACTACCCGGGCGCCGTTTTTTTCCGCCAGTTCCACCGTCCTGTCCGTACTGCCGGAATCCACAACCAGCACCTCATCCGCGCACTGCCGGGCGTTTTGGATCGCCGCTTCTATATCTTTTTCTTCATTTTTGGTTAAGATGATTACGCTTAGCATACCCTTATCTGTTAAAAATGCATTTATTTAATCTTTCAGCAGCCTTTTGCAGCTTTCATCAAACGCCGCGTCAATGGTGTCCAGCTTCCCGAACCGGCGGCGGTGCTGGGCCCGTTTGGAGGGCTTCAGCTCGCTCATGTCTTTGCGGTATTCTTTCACCGGCATCACGTAGAAGCGCTTGTCCGCCTCACAGGGTTCGCCTTCGCATTCTTTCCAGAACGCGGCGAAGTCGGTTTTCAGTTTGCGGTCGAGGCGGATATGATTCATGGCATAGTAGCCTTCGTTGGTCACCCCGTAGATTTTGCTGATGCCAAGGCAGCGGGCCAGATTGCGAAGTCCGTAGAAAATCAGGTTCTTGGGCCGGTAACCGAAAAACGCCTTGGTCATCCGCTTGATGGCATCGCTGTCGTGATTGGGGCCCTGCAGGGCGCCGACCCAGACGGCGTCGCCGGTTTTCCCCATGTCGGGACCGAACCAGAACATGATCTGGTAAAAAGCTTCCCCGTCCCATGTCAGGATCAGGGAAAGGCAGCCTTCCTTATATTGCCCCGCATGGAAATAGAGCGACATACGGAGCGGTTTGCCTTCAAAAGTATCTTCCCATAGCGGGATTTTCTGGCCGGCATTCTCTTTTACGTCTACATCTATGTAGAGTTTCGTAAGCGCTTCCTTCGTAAAGCGCTTTTCCATATACCGTATGTGGTTTTTGATCAGTTCAGAGCGTCCCGCGTAATCCGAATCTTTATAAAAGAAAGCCCGGGTCACCTGCTCGATAAAGGCAGGCATCCCTTTTAACATATCTTTGCGCAGCTGGGTTTCCGCAAAAAAATCAAGCAGATCGCCAACAACATCCTTGTGCATGCGGCAGCGGGCACGGAACACCAGATACCGTTTCATCTCTTTCAGACGGCTGGTTACGTAAAGGCGGTGCCCTGCTTCCCGCAGGATTGATTCATCCATTGTGGTCTCCTGTACTATCAGTTATTACTTATCATTTTATTATACCATTTTTAACGTATAATGAAAACATTGCGGACATCATTTTATCCGGTTCCCTTTCAGGATCCGCCAGGCCGCAATCTGCCGCAGTTGTTCTATCTGCTTCCGGTGTGCCGGGGCCATGGCTTTTTTTGTCCGATCCCGGCCTGTTTCAGATACACGCTGTTCATGCATTCCGGCCGCGTCCCCCCACAGCCGGTGATTAAATACAAAATCCTGTTTTTGCAGCAGATCCGGCACCAGACTGCTGTAAGTGTCTCCCTTACGACCAATAAGCACGGCCAGTGTGGGAGCGACCTGCAGGGCGGATCCGAACTGTTTTTCCGGCATCCATGCGGGGTCGATGCCCTTGCCGTAAAAGATGCAGGGAATGGAGGACAGGCTTTGCAGGTCCATTTCCCTGGCAAAACTGAACCGTTCCCCGTGGTCGCCGGTAATAACAAACAGGGATTCCGGAATTTCTTTTTCTGTTTCTTCCACAAATTCCCCCATGACGTGGTCTGCGTACCAGATATGCCCCAGTTCGTTCAGTGTGTTGGCATCGCCGGGAATGGTGTCCGGCAGATTCTTTTTGACGCGTTCGCTGTCAAACCCCGCTGCCTTCAGATCGATGGTGTAGGGTGGATGGTTGGTAGTGGTCAGGATCATGTGGAAGATTTTTTCGCTTTTATGCTGTCTGATATAATTTAATGCATTGTCAAACAAAACCTTGTCCGGCACGCCCCAGGCGTTGCCCCCCCGTTCGCCGGTAAAACTGCCGGCATCCCGGAATTCGTCAAAATTCTGGGACGTAACAAAACGCTCTACGTTCTGCCAGGCGCCAAAGCCGCCGTACCAGAAAACCGTTTTGTAGCCCAGCTGCTTCATGACGGAACCGATGCCGGCGCCGTAGGTTTCTTCGTAGCTTTCCTTTTCGTAATTGAGGTAGATGCCCGTATCCGGCAGGCCGGAGACAAACCCGTTCACCGCCGGCATGGTTCCGGTGCCGTGGGCCAGCATATACTGCGTCTGCATGGCCCGGGGAGAAGCGGCGAACCTGCGTCCTTTTTCCGTCAGGTATGTGCCCACACTGTCAAACTTTGGCAAAAACGGCCACTGGGAATAGGATTCCCCAAGCACCAGCACGATGTGGCGGGGCTGGATTCGCATTTTCTCTTCGGTAATAATGTGCCGATAGGCTTCGTCAAGGGTCCCTTTGTCCGGGTTGCCGCCGGTTGCGGCAATTTTCCGGCGCAGTTCTTCTGCGTTAAAGGTGACTTCCGTTGTTTTTTTCATGCGTTTGTGCATGCTGTAGACCCGGTACAGGGCCTGCCCGTCGTCCAGCACCGCTTCATTCAGCAGGTTCGACCGCAGGCGCGAGGCGTTTTCCCAGTTGACGGAATGGGTATAGCCAAAGGCACCCCCAAACCGGACAAACACCCAGAACACGGCTATACCGGCCAGGATCAGCACGGATTTGCCGAGAGTTTCTCCCCTGCTGTGGGACACAAAAGCGCGCGTCGGGGTCCGCAGCCATCTTTTCAGCAGCACGCAGAGGCAGGCTGTTAACAGGATGGCCAGCGGCAGCCGCCACAAAAGTCCGTATTCCTGTACGGCCGTCAGGATAATGGCCCGGGTGTCATCGTGTTTGCCGTTGATGAGCATCAGGTTGTAACCGGAATTAAAAATTCTATAGTATGGGATGCGGGCGATAAACAGCAGGGTAAAAACAAAGTTGCACACCACATACCAGTAATATCGGATACTGTCTGCTTTCCATCGGAGGAAGAACAGTTTGGGGACCGTGCTCAGGACGGCGCCGATGAGCATGATAAAACCGGAGGTCTTCAGGCTCATCCGCAGCCCAAGCCATAGCGCGGCGGCCGTATCCGCCGTAAACAGCCCCCGGACCAGCTGGCTGCCGAACAACAGGATAAAAGCAATCCGGAACAGGAAAAACAATACATTGAACCAGACAAAGCCTTTCAGGTCTGTTTGCAGTTGTCGTAAAAATACCGTGAAACGGGATTCTTGTTTAATGTTTTCTTTACTGTCTTCTTTCATGGCATGAGAAACTGTCTTCTTTCATGGAATGAGAAATTTTCACTTTTCGTAAAAAAGCCCCTCGCGGCCAAGCATCCTCGCTTTTTGCCGGAGAGGCTTTTGTTTGTAAATCAGGTATCGACGGGTCACTGTGCGAACCGGGATCCGTATGGTTCTGTCTTACCCGCGATACCGTTCTGCCGTTACCCTTCCACCAGCGGCACTGTCAGGCTGCCTGTCGGCATCAGTACTACGCTGTAGTCCTTGCCTACGTATTTTTCCGCGGCGGCCAGGGCTTCCTCCACGGTATCCACGGCGCCGTCAAAGAGCATATCTTTCGCCATCTGACGGTCCAGCCCGGTCACCAGGATGTAATGTGCTTTGCGGAACAGCCGGGTCACCGCATAGGCCTTGTTGGCGCCGATGACGAACCGGTCTTTGATTTCTTTTTCAATGGCATCGATGCTTCCCAGACGTTTACAGGTTTCTTCCAGAACGGCACTGCCGCTGCCTTCCTCGCATTCCGCCAGCAAGATCACCACACCGCCCTGACGGCAGGCCAGCACGGCGTTGTCCATGGTCTTCTGCATCTGGTACACATTGATATCTTTCGGATAGCCGCCGCAGGATACGATAACTACGTCGGCCTGTTTCGGGATCTTTACGCCATACACCTGGTCCACGAACTTGCAGGCTTCTTTGTGGGCGGCGATGTAATCGCCGGCGAACATGCGCAGGAAGCGGTGCTCCGCGTCCAGGATCGCGTTGAACAGGAAAATGCTTGTGCCCCGTTTCTTCATGGCTTCCGCCCACAGGGCCACGCCTTCCATCTGGTCGTCATACACGGGGTTGCCGTCCATGGCGCCTAAGCCGGCCCGGGGGTCCAGCATGAAGCTGTGGTTGTGGCGGATGGTCTCCGTGGCGGCGCAGCCGGGCAGCACGGCCTTGCGGCCTCCGCCGTAGCCGGCGAAATAGTGGTGCACGATGGTGCCGGTCAGGATCACATGGTCGCTGTGGCAGATACGTTTGTTGATCAGCACCGGGGTGAAACGGCTGGTGGTT